>JBOFGV010000094.1:0-30419 GCA_051649305.1 Beijerinckiaceae bacterium | reverse complement strand
CAAGGATACCTACATCCGCATTCACGGCACCAACGAGCCTGAGTACATCGGCCAGAACGTGTCGCTGGGTTGCATCCGTATGCACAATGTCGATGTGATCGATCTGCACGAGCGCACAAAGATTGGCGCGAAGGTTATTGTTCGCTAATCTGACGTTTCAATAGTAATAAAAAAACCGCCCAATCGGGCGGTTTTTTGTTGTCTGATATCAGATTCTTACGGAGCCGGGTTCATGTGAACCTGATGAATCGCATTGATGCGATCCTCGAGCTCTGGCGTTATAGTTACATCAATGGAGGCTATGTTGGTTTTAAGCTGCGCCATGCTTGTGGCGCCAATGATGTTGGCCCCCAGGAAAGACCGGCTGTTGACGAAAGCCAGTGCCATCTGCGCCGGGTCCATCGAAAATTCTTTTGCCAAGGACACATAGGCACGGACAGCCTCTTCTGATCCCGGCTTCTGGTATCGCTGTGAGCGGTTGAACAGAGTCGTGCGCGTACCAGCAGGCCGGGCCCCATCGAGATACTTGCCCGTCAGAAAGCCTTGCGCCAATGGCGAGTAGGCCAAAAGGTCGACATTCTCGCGCATGAAGATTTCCGCAAGGGCGGTTTCATTGGTCCGATTAATGAGGTTGTAGGCATTTTGCACAGAAGCAATGCGCGGCAGGCCCTGCATTTCAGCGTGCTTTAGGAAGGTCATTGTTCCCCATGCACTCTCGTTTGAGAGGCCGATGTGGCGGATTTTGCCTGCCTTTACGAGGGTTTCAAGAGCGCGAAGCGTTTCTTCGATCGGCACATCATCTTGCGATGGTAAGTGCTGATAGACCGTTGGATTGGATCCCCAGATCATCGGCCGGTCTGGCCAGTGCAGCTGATAGAGATCGATGTAATCCGTGCCCATACGCGCCAGACTCTTGTCACAGGCTTCAATGATATGGGCGCGTGTCAGGCGACCGGGAACGCCGCCATCACGAAACCAGTCATTCTCCGTGCGCCCGACAACCTTGGAGGCCAGTATCACCTTGTCCCGCTTGCCGCGTGACTTGAACCAGCTGCCAATAATCCGCTCTGTTGAACCTTGTGTCTCGCGCGCAGGCGGAATGGAATAAAGCTCAGCCGTGTCCCAGAAGTTCACGCCTTGCGCCAGCGCATAATCCATCTGCTCATGGCCCTCGGCCTCAGTGTTCTGCTGCCCCCATGTCATCGTGCCAAGACAAATGAGGCTGACATCGAGGTCAGTGCGGCCGAGTTTGCGGTATTTCATGGGAGTATCCGGGAAGGTTCAGGGAGGTAGGTTCTGGATAGCGGTTAAGTTGGTCAGCGGGAAGCTTTTTGACGCAACAACAAGCGGCTTGATTTTTTGACAGCATATATGCTATCAAATCTGCATGCGTGTGGTTGTTGATACAAACATCATTGTGTCTGCTTTGATGAGTCCATCAACTGCGCCACGGCAGGTTCTGAGACTTTGTTTGACCAAGAAACTGAAGCCATTGATAGGCTCAGCTTTGTTTGCAGAATATAATGATGTGATGGCAAGGGATGTGCTTTTTGCAAAGTGTCCAGTTCAGAGAGAAGAACGTGATGCCTTGCTTGATGCGCTTTTCAGTGTGACTGAGTGGGTGAAAGTACACTTTCTTTGGCGCCCCAATTTGCGCGACGAAGCTGACAATCACTTGATCGAATTGGCTGTTGCAGGTGGCGCAGAAATCATCATTTCTGCCAACAAGCGTGACCTTGATTTTGGCGAATTATTGTTTCCTGACCTGAGAATTATGACAGCAGGAGAGTTTCTCAATGAAAGGAGTTAACAATGGCCACGATGACCATTCGTCTTCCTGATGAGCAGCATGATCGCCTGAAGCTGCTGGCCAAGGCCCGCGGCATAAGCGTCAACAAGCTTATTGAAGAATTCAGTATTCGTGCGACGACAGAATTCGATGTTGAGTCTCGGTTTCGGCTTGCAGCTGCGAGGGGCAATGCGGAGCGTGGCCTTAAGGTTCTTGAAGCGTTGGATGCGGCTTATGCCGTGAATAAATGAAATCAGTCCTGTTTCTTTGCGCCAGAAACCGTCTTCGCAGCCCTACTGCAGAGAATATTTTCAGCCACTTGAGAGGCTTCGAGGTTTCGTCCGCTGGCATCAACAGCGACGCGGACAATCCAGTAACGGGTGAGATGATTGAAGAAGCTGATATCATTTTCGTTATGGAAAAAAGCCACCGTCAAAAACTGCAAAAGCGCTTTCAACGGTACTTGCGGAAAGCCAGAGTCATTTGCCTTGATATCCCTGATGAATACGAATTCATGGATCCGCAACTCGTTGATTTGCTCAACAAGAAAGTTACGCCCCATTTGCGCTAAACATGAATTTGTTTGAATCTCTTACTTGCCAACTGCCCGTACAGCCTCTTCCACCATAGGCAAAATCCGCTTCACGATCTCATCCACACCCGCCGCAGTGGGGTGAATACCATCAGGCAGGTTTAGCTTCGGGTCTCCCGCAACGCCGTCCAGAAAGAACGGATAGAGCGGCACATTGTGCTTGGCAGCCAAACGCCCATAAAGGCCGTTGAAGGCGCGCGCATAATCCGGCCCATTGTTGGGTGGAGCCAGCATGCCTGCCAGCAGCACATTGATCTTGCGGGCTTTCAGTCTTGTGATGATCTCATCAAGCGCCGCTTCCGTGATTTTGGGGTCAACGCCGCGCAGCGCATCGTTGGCACCAAGCTCGACAATCACAAGGTCCGTGCCATCGGCAACTGACCAATCAAGCCGATCACGCCCACCAGAAGCTGTGTCGCCGGATACACCAGCGTTTTCGACGGCAACGTTCAAGCCCTTCGCTTTCAGCGCTTTTTCCAACACAACCGGGAAGGCTGCGGAGGCCGGCAGGTTGTATCCAGCAGACAGGCTATCACCCAGCGCCACGATGCGCACGGCTCTGCTTTGCGCCATGGTTGAAGGGACAGACAATGAATGACTCATCATCAATGCGGGAATAATCAGACAAAAACGTCTTGTGAGTTTGATTTTGCTCATGGAAGCCTTATCTCGGCCTCAATCATCGCTTCCGCAAGGGCCCCATGTTAGATCGTATTCACATTCCTGCTATCCACCTTGATAATGTTCACCTGAGCCTGGGGCAGGGGCCATCGCGCGTTCACATCCTCAAAGGTGTCTCGCTGTCTATCGATGCAGGGCAGGCCGTTGGTCTTGTTGGCCCATCGGGATCGGGTAAATCCACCCTGCTGATGGCCATGGCAGGCCTTGAGCGTGCCAACAGCGGCGATATCCTGATTGACGGCCAAAATCTTGGTGGTCTGGATGAAGACGCGCTGGCGCAGTTTCGCGGGCGGCGCATCGGCATCGTATTCCAGTCTTTCCATCTCATTCCCACCATGACGGCGCTTGAGAACGTGGCTGTGCCGCTGGAACTGAGTGGCCGCGCCGATGCATTCTCGCGCGCACAGATCGAGTTGGAAGCCGTTGGCCTCGGCCATCGCCTGTCGCATTATCCGGGCCAGCTCTCGGGCGGAGAGCAGCAGCGGGTCGCTCTTGCGCGGGCGCTGGCGCCTGACCCTGCCATTCTGGTGGCTGACGAACCAACCGGCAATCTCGATGAGGAGACCGGCGGCAACATCGTGGACCTCCTGTTCAAACTGAAGAACGAGCGTGGAGCCACGCTGGTGCTGGTGACGCATGATCTGAACCTTGCACGCAAGTGCGACCGCATGGTGCGCATCCGTTCCGGCGTGATTGTTTCTGATCCGGTTGAGGCATAACCCGTGACACAACCGCTTTCTCTTTCGCGTGCCGTTCACCTGGCAAGCCGATTTGCCCTGCGGGATATGCGCGGCGGCATTCGCGGCTTTGGCATTTTTATCGCCTGTATCGCCATTGGCGTGGCAGCCATCACGGCGGTGGCAGCCGTTTCGCGTGGCTTGACCGATGGTCTGGCGCGCGAGGGTCGCGTTATTCTGGGTGCAGACGCTTCTTTCGTCACGATCCAACGCGAAGCGACAGCGGAAGAATTGACATGGCTGAAATCAAAAGGGCAGGTGTCTCCCGTGGCCTACATGCGTGCCATGGCGCGGGCTGCCGATGGTGCTTCAGCTCTCGTAGAGGCCAAGGCGGTGGATGCCAACTGGCCTGTGCACGGCAAGGCCGTCACTGTACCGCAAGGCAATATGGCCGCGTTTCTGGCTGAAACAAATGGCGTCTTTGGTGTTGTCGCCGATCCCCTGCTGTTCACGCGTCTAAACCTGAAAGTCGGCGATACCATTACAATCGGCGAGCGCCGTTTCCAGTTGCGTGCTGAACTGACCAGCGAGCCTGACAAGCTGGCGGGTGGCGTGGGGTTCGGTCCGCGTCTGCTCTTGTCAGAAGCTGGTTTGCGGGCCTCTGGCCTGCTGCAACCGGGCAGCCTGATGCGCTGGAGCTACCGCACGACGCTGCCGGGCAACCCGCTTGAAGCAGAGGTTGAAAGACTGATTGCCGACACCAAAGCGGCTTTTCCCGAAGCGGGCTGGGAGGTGCGCAGTCGTATGAACGCCTCGCCTCAGTTTGCGCGACAGGTGGATCGCTTCACGCAGTTCCTCACACTGATTGGCCTTACTGCGCTCATGGTGGGCGGTGTAGGCGTGGCCAATGCCACGCAGGGCTTTGTCGATCGCAAAAGGCCTGATCTCGCGACACTGAAAAGCCTTGGCGCGACTGGCGGCTTTGTTTTCGGATTGTCGCTGCTTGAGGTGCTGGCTCTGGCCGCAGCCGGGTCCGCACTGGGATTGCTGATTGGTTCTGCCATTCCGTTTCTGCTGACCACTTTCCTTGGCCATCTGCTGCCCTTGCCAGTATCCGCCTCGGTTTACCCTTCTGAACTCGTGCGAGGCATGGCCTATGGCTTGCTGACAGCACTGACGTTCTCGGTGTGGCCGCTCGGCAAGGCGCATGATGTGCCGGTTTCCGCCTTGTTTCGCGATGCGGTTGACCGCGACAGGCGCTGGCCGCGCTTGCGCTATCTGGCGCTTATGGCAGTGGCTGCAGCGCTGTTGGTCGGTTTGGCCATCTTCTTCGCCTGGGACCGGCGCATTGCCATGGTCTATGTCGCGGCTGCAGCTGGCGCTTTTGTCCTTTTGCGTGGCGTAGGCTTGGGCGTCATGGCGCTTGCCCGCCGCCTGCCACGGCCTCGCTCCACGGAGGCACGCATGGCTGTGTCCAATCTACACAGGCCGGGCGCATTGACTCCATCAGTCACGCTGTCCCTTGGGCTTGGACTGACATTGCTGGTCGCCTTAGGACTGATCGATTCCAACCTGCGCAGGCAGCTGGTGTCATCATTACCCGAAAAATCACCAAGCTTCTTTTTCCTCGACATTCCCAATGCTGAAGCCACGCGCTTTGATGCTTTCCTGAAAGAAAAAGCTGGGGATGTTTCCATTGACCGCGTGCCCATGATGCGAGGGCGTATTGTGGCCGTCAAAGGTGTTTCAGCTGAAACCTACAAGGCAGGCGAGAACGCGGCCTGGGCGCTGGAAGGCGACCGCGGCATCACCTACTCAGATCAGATTCCAGTCAACAGCCGCGTGATCAAAGGCGAATGGTGGCCAAAGGATTATCGCGGGCGTCCGCTTGTGTCGATGACGCGAGAAATTGCGGAAGGCCTCAAGCTCGATATCGGCGATGAAATCACAGTCAATGTGCTTGGCAGAAATATCACTGCGAGGATCAGCAGCATTCGGAATGTCGAATGGCGGAGCGGCGCCATCAACTTTGTCATGGTCTTTTCGCCCAACACATTTGCCGGTGCACCCCATACGCATCTTGCAACGCTTGCCTTCAACCAGACCGTTGATGCGCAAAAGGAATCAGTTCTGGCTCGCGAAATTGCGGTTGCCTTTCCCTCCGTGTCAGCTGTGCGGGTGAAAGACGCGCTTCAGGCCTTGGGCGACCTTTTTGCACAACTGGCTGCTGCCATCAGGGGCGCAAGCGGTATTGCGCTGTTGTCCAGCATTCTGGTGCTGGCTGGCGCATTGGCAGCAGGCAGGGCCGCGCGAATCAAGGATGCCGTTGTTCTGAAAACACTGGGGGCCACACGCCGGCAGCTGCTGAAAGCCTATGCCATTGAATATGCGCTGCTTGGCATCATCACAGCTGTTTTCGGGCTCGTTGCGGGCTCGGCTGCTGGCTACGGCATCGTCTCACAGATCATGAAACTTCCATTCCAGATGGATTGGTTCACAACTATAACCTCAATTTGTGTGGCTCTTCTTGTCACTGTTGTTATTGGACTTGCAGGAACGTGGCGCATACTTGGCCAAAAACCTGCTTTTTATCTAAGAGAACTTTAATATTGTTTGCAATGATATTTTAAGGCGGCGAATTAAATACACATAAGCTACTTGTGGTTTGCGGCGCGCGTAATTTTTATTTGAGCAGAAGCCGCAGCGGCCCCTTGTGCAAAAGGGCGCTTTGCCCCATATTCTCCACTATTCAATGTGAAATGCATTGAAGCGCTTTCAATGGTTGAACCTTAAGGAGAGGTTTTCCGATGTCGAATTATGATCCCAATGCCTACGGCCAGTATGGCGCTGGCGTCGCCCGTGTTGATCAGGCTGCAATCGATCAGGGCCTGCGGTCCTACATGCTGGGCATTTACAACCACATGGTTATCGGCCTTGCCATTACGGCTCTGGTTGCTATCGGCGTTTCCATGATGGCCATCACAGGCAACCCTGCCGGTGCCGCCAAGAACGCAGCTGGCGCTGCAATCACACTGGGTGGCGGTCGCTTCCTCACACAGTTCGGCTACATGCTGTTTGCAACACCACTGAAGTGGGTTGTTATGCTGGCACCTCTCGCCTTCATCCTGGTGCTGTCATGGCGCTTTGACCGCATGAGCGTGCCTGCTCTCATGGGTACATTCTGGGCCTTCGCAGCCGTCATGGGCATCTCGATGGGGTCGATCTTCCTGATCTATAAGCTTGGCTCCATCGCTCAGGTGTTCTTCATCACGGCGGCTTCCTTCGCTGGTCTCAGCCTCATCGGCTACACCACCAAGAAAGACCTGTCCGGCATGGGCAAGTTCCTGATGATGGGTCTGATCGGCCTGATGATCGCCAGCATCGTGAACATCTTCATGCAGGCTTCTGCCTTGCAGTTCGCGATCAACGTGATCGGTGTTCTGGTGTTCGCTGGCCTCACAGCCTACGATACACAGCGCCTCAAGAACGACTATTATGAAATTGCTGGTGACGCGACCATGATCGCCCGTGCTTCAATCGCCGGTGCCCTGTCGCTCTACCTCAACTTCATCAACATGTTCCAGATGCTGCTGTCGCTGTTCGGCAACCGCGAATAAGTCTGGAAACAGTCAAACGAAAAAGCCCCGGGAAACCGGGGCTTTTTTTTATGTCTCGATCTTGAGATTTTTCAGCCAGCGGCGCGTAAGAGTTCAGCTTGCTGAGGCTCATGAGCAACGGCCTGACCATCCACTGTCGCCAGTCCGCAATATTCTCCCTGCAGGAAGTCAACGCCCCATTCAGCCAGCATATTGGCTGTTTCAACATCCTGCACCCACTCAGCCACGGTTTGCACGCCCAGATTGCGGGCGAGATCAACAAGCGTGCGCACAAAGAAACGATCGTCGGTCGAGCGCGCGAGATTTTGAATAAAGACGCCGTCGATTTTCAGGATATCGACAGGCAGGGCGCGCAGGCTCTTGAACGATGTATGGCCTGAGCCAAAATCATCAATCGCAACCCGCACACCAAGATCCTTGATGGCCTCGACTGTTCGCTTGGTTGCATCGAGATCCGCCATAGCGGCTGTTTCGGTGATTTCAATGATCAACCGATCCGCCATGCAAGGTGCGAGAGTGACATGGGCGGTCAGGGCCGCCAGCCATTCAGCTGTCACTGCTGTGCGCATGGAAACATTGACCGACAGGCGCTCTCTGGGCCTTGCAGTCAATCGCTCGGCGGCAATCTCAAGAACCCGTGTATCAACGAAGCGCACGAGACCAAACCGCTCGGCTGGCGGAATGATGGCTCCGGCTCCCAGAATGCCGCCATCTTCTGCCCGCACGCGCACCAGTACTTCATAAAATTGTGGAATGCGCGATCTGGCAGACAAAACCGGTTCGTATGCAACGATGATGCGGCGTTCGTTCAAAGCCTTCAGAACATCGTCAGAAACCGTCAAATTGCGGCGCTGGGATTCAAGCTTGTTGCTGTCATGGCGATAGGCGACAAAACGGGCACCATCCTCTGCGCGTGCATCAGCCAATGCTTCTTCGGCCTTGCGCATCAGTTCAATTGGTTCGCGCCCGTCTGTTGGTGCAACCACACCGCCGATATGAAGATTGACTGCGATAGGTCCGGCACTTGTCTGGATTGGCATGCCGGTCGCCACGGACATGATCCGTGACGCTGCATCTGAAAGATCATCTCCGATATAGGTTGCCAACAGGATGCCGATCTTGTTGCCGGAATAACGGACCATGCGGTCTTTGCCACGGATGGCCTTTTTGAGGTTGCGTGCAACAGCAGCGATGACTTCGTCGGCGGCTTCATAACCGTAGTTCCGGTTGATGGAAGGCATGTCGTGAATGGAAACCAGCAGGAAAGCGCTGCGGTGTTTTTTGGCAAATGTATTCTGCAGGTCGTTGCCCATCAGGCGCAGGAACGGCGTTCTGAGATAGGCCCCTGTCAGATCATCGAGCTTGCTGGCCGCCACTTCCTTGCGATCAGCATCGCTCAATGCGTCCATACGGCGAACGACACCGCGGGCAGAGACCGCACGGCCATCGGCACCAGCAAACCAGCGTCCTGTATCCTCAAACCATTTGAGGGTTGAGCCCGCTTGCTGGATGGCAAACATCAGTCTGTAAGGCACGCCTGAACCGTTGTCCTTGGTTTCTCCCAAAAGAATGGTTTCAGAGCGTGTTGAGGGACTCAATGGGTCCAGCAGCGTGTTGAATGCTGTTCCTGTCGAGATGCGGTCGCTTCCGGATAAATCAAACAGACTGACGGCATTGCTGCCCCAGGACAGTTTGTCCGATGCGATATCCCAGTCGTAAACCGCATCGCCAAGGGACGAAAGAATGGAGTTTGGATCAAGCGGAACGGCTGGAGCGCGTGTTACTGCAACGGATCCTGATTCCGCAAAAGCCGGGCCATCGGCAGGATCTGTCTGAAAGTTCATCACACCACTCTTGTGTCAAGCCGACGATATTCGCCTGAATCGCCGTAAAGCCACCTTCCTGAATGCGCTGGAATGGTAAAAGAACGCTGAATTTCCGGCATGGTGCTTGCAAATCTTCCATAAGAGAGATGATGATGTCTCATAATGGAACAGATTTGATGGCTTCAGCGTACCAACCCATTGCTCTTTCGAAAAGCCTGGCCCTGATTGAAACAGGTGCTTCAGAGCGGATTGATTCTGCTGCTGCAAGCCCCTCTTTGCGTGCCTACCGCTCGGACAGCAATTTTGTGGCACATTTGCTGGCTGTCAAACTGGATGCCCCTGCCATGCGTGTGAAGCGTCGCGCTACGCCTGCAGAGGCCATCACGGCCTACGCTGCCGCCACAGGGCAACGGTCAGTGCCGGTCGCAATCAAACGGGCTGCATGATCTTAAAGTGTATTTTTCAAACAAAAAAGCCGGTCAAAAGACCGGCTTTTTGTAATTCTGGAAGCTGAAATCAGGCTTCTGTCTTGACCTTCAGCACCTGACGGCCACGGTACATGCCGGTCTTCAGGTCGATGTGGTGTGGACGGCGCAGTTCGCCCGAGTTCTTGTCCTCAACGTATGTCGGGGCAGAAAGAGCATCATGCGAGCGGCGGAAACCGCGCTTCATACGGGAAGTTTTGCGTTTTGGAACGGCCATTGTCTATCTCCTGCTTCGGCGAACCGAAGCGATCTTGTATCGCGTATCGGAATTCTGGATGCGGTCCAATAATCGAAACTTGCAAGAAAGGCTAGTGTGAATCTGCACATAGTCTTGACCCTTTCGCATCTCCGTGCACACGGGGTGCTATGGCCAATATCATACCTTCAGAAAAGTCCCTCGATTTGCTTAAGGCGCGACTGTCCATCGTGGCTGACAGGACCGAGCAGCAACTTGAGAGTATTCTTGTTGACGCACCATCTGCAGGCGAGCGCATGCGTCCGCCGTTGTTGCTCGAAGCGATGCGCTACACCGTGCTTGGAGGAGGCAAGCGCATCCGCCCGTTTCTGGTGGTGGAAACCGCCCGGATGCTGGGGCTGGAAACAGACGGTCCTTTGCGCGCGGGTGCAGCGCTCGAGCTCATCCATTGCTACAGCCTTGTGCACGATGATCTGCCTGCAATGGACAACGATGATCTTCGCCGTGGCAAACCCACTGTGCACAAGGCCTATGATGATGCCATGGCGGTTCTGGTAGGCGATGCCCTGCTGACGCTCGCCTTCGATGTTGTGGCTGACAAGCGCACCTCTTCCAAAGCTTCGGTTCAAACCGCACTTGTGCGCATACTGGCACGCGGCGCGGGGCAGGGCGGCATGGTCGGTGGTCAGTTGCTCGATCTGGCTGCAGAAGGGCGCTACAGGGACCGAATGGCTCCCGCCAACGCCGAAGCAGCTGTTGTGCTCATCCAGTCCATGAAAACCGGCGCGCTGATTATGGCTGGTTGCCAGTTGGGTGCTGTCCTTGCAGGCGCATCGGTCAAGCAGAAGCAGGCAATCGATGCCTATGGCTCGGCACTTGGTCTGGCGTTCCAGATCAAGGATGATCTTCTCGATGTCGAAAGCGATGCATCGACCGTTGGCAAGGCAACCGGCAAGGATGCGGCGGCAGGCAAGGCCACCTTTGTCAGCCTGTACGGCGTTGAAGGGGCGCGTCAGCGTCTGATGACCGTCACAGCTGAAGGCAAGGCTGCCATTCGGGATTTTGGGGACAAGGGAGCAACGCTGTCCGCCTTGCTCGACTTCAATGTCAGCCGGAAAACATGACAAAAATTTCATGCCATTGCAGACGCTTGTAACCTTGGCGCTGGTGACCTTACAATTTTGAGATGATACAACATCCTTCTGTAAAATAACGAGAAGTCTCACAGAATGCGCCGATGGCTTTGGGCGACTATGACGGTGGTGGTGCTGGGGGGCGCTGGCTGGTACGCCTTGAGCACATCGCGCAGCCGTGCAGCCACTGAACCTACCTGGCGCACGGCTGTGGTTGATCAGGGCTCGATCATCGCAGCAGTGAATGCAACCGGCACCATAAATCCGACGGCTACAGCCATCGTTGGCTCACAGGTTTCCGGTCAGGTGCTGGAAATTCTGGCTGACTACAACAGCAATGTGAAAGCGGGAGATGTGCTGGCGAGGCTGAATGCCGAGCAAATCCGCGCCAAGCTTGATGCCGCAAGGGCTGATCTGGCGCAGTCCGTCGCCCTGAACCAGATCCAGACAGCGCAGATCGAGAAAGTGAAGGCCGATATCGAGCGTGCAGGCGCAACCCGTGCTGACGCTTTGGCCAATGGCCGCAAGGCGGATGCCATTCTCGCAGATGCCGAGCGCACACTGGCGCGGCAGGTTGAGTTGAAGAGCCGCGGCATTGCCAGCGAGGTCGTGTTGCAGCAGGCCCGCATTGCCACAGAAACCCAGCGCGCCAACCGCGATCAATCCGTGGCGCAGGTCCGCTCGGTAGCAGCACAGGCGCTGGCACTGGCAGCCGAATTGAAGGTGGCGGAAACGCAGGTTCTGTCTTCTGCGGCTCAGATAGCGCAGCGTGAAGCAGTTGTGCGCCAGATTGAGGTGGACATCCGCAACAGCGAAATCCGCTCTCCGGTGGATGGCGTTGTCATCCAGCGCAACATCGAATTAGGACAGAGCGTAGCAGCTTCGCTGCAGGCGCCAACGCTGTTTCTGGTGGCGCAGGACCTGTCCAAAATCGAGATTTACGCCAACGTTGACGAAGCCGATGTTGGTCGCGTTCTTACTGGGCAGGAGGTGACCTTCAGTGTCACCGCCTTTCCTGCACGGGAGTTTTCAGGTCGTGTCAAAACGGTCCGGCTTGGCTCCACAACAGTGCAGAACGTCGTGATTTACACTGCGGTGGTGGAAGTTCAGAATAGCGATCTGGCGCTGAGGCCGGGCATGACCGCAACCCTGCGCATCTTCACCGAGCGGCGTGAAAACATCATCCGCGTTTCAAACGCCGCCCTTCGCTGGCGACCGGCTGGGGAGCAACCGCCAGCTGCCAATGCACAACCTGCGAACGCAGCTTTGCCAAATCCGTTTTCTTCTCCTCCAGGTTCTGGAGCTGCCGGTGGACAGGGGCAGGCCGGTGGCCAGAACCAGCAACGCCAGATGCTTGAGCGTCTGGGCGCGGAACTGAAGCTGGATGATGCCCAGAAAAAGAGCCTTGAAGAGATTGCCCGTGCCGCCCGCCAGAAAGCACAGGGGCAGGGTCCAGTCGACACACCTGCCGCAAGGCGGGAGCGCGCCCGCGCTGTTATGGTTGAAATTGCCGACAATCTCAAAGCTGTGTTGAGACCAGAGCAGCAGGAGCGTCTTGATGCCTGGAGAGCCGAGCGTGAGGGCGCGCGTGCTGCCAGCAGCAACGGCGTGCCGGGGCGCATTTTCGTGGTCGGTGAGGATGGTCAGCCGAAGGCGGTTAACGTTCGCCTTGGCGCGACGGATGGCACCTTCACCGAGGTTTTGTCAGGCACCACGCAAGGTGTACGACCCATCATTGGCGGTGCTGTGCGTGGCAAACCAGCAACCACCGGCGGACCAAGGCTGTTCTAGGTGACAAATCCATCCAGCCTCATAAAAGTTCAAAACCTCAGGCGCACCTACCGCATGGGCGATGAAACCGTCACGGCTCTTGCCGGTGTTTCACTGGATATTGCCGAGGGTGAGTTTGTCGCGGTCATGGGCCCTTCAGGTTCTGGCAAATCCACTTTCATGAACATTGTTGGCTGTCTTGATAGGCCCAACAGCGGCTCATACCATCTGGCGCAGGAGGAGGTATCGGCGTTCACTCCGGATGCGCTGGCAGGAGTGCGCAGCCGCCGCATTGGCTTTGTCTTTCAGCAATTCAACCTGCTGGAGCGTTCGGATGCCGTAGCCAATGTGGCCCTGCCGATGATCTATGCCTCGTCTGATCGCAAGCTTCGCCGTATGAAAGCAGAAGCCGCACTAACCCGGGTTGGCCTTGGAGAGCGGTTGCATCACACGCCTTTGCAATTGTCTGGCGGGCAACAGCAGCGAGTAGCAATTGCGCGCGCACTGGTGAACAGCCCCAGCATTCTGCTGGCGGATGAACCCACAGGTGCGCTCGACAGCCGCACTTCGCTTGATATCATGGCATTGTTCCAGGAACTCAACCGCGAGGGCATGACTGTGCTGGTGGTAACGCACGAGCAGGATGTTGCCGAGTTTGCCAAGCGTGTCGTGCGCTTTCGCGACGGATCGGTGATTTCAGACATTACCCAGACACCCCGCGATGCAGCCGCTGCTTTGGCTGAGCATGATCTCACCCAGAAAGCAGCGGCATGAACCTCAGAGATTCTCTCGGCTCTGCCTTTGATGCTTTAAGGGCGCACAAGCTGCGTTCTGTGTTGACGATGCTCGGTATAGTGATTGGTGTGGCTGCGGTTATTGCAACCGTGTCGATTGGCGGCGGTGCGCGTGAAGAGGTTGTTGGACGCATCAAGTCACTGGGTGCAAACCTGATCATCGTTCTGCCCGGCAATGTCACCCAAGGCGGTGTGCGGCTTGGCACTGGCCAGTCCGCTTCGCTGAATGATGATGATGCCAAGGCCATTGAAAAGGAAGTGCAGCAGGTGCAGGTGGCCGCCCCCATGATGCGCGGTGGTGCGCAGGTGGTGTTCGGCGGCACCAACTGGGGCACGAGCGTTTTTGGTGTCGAGAATAACTATTTCGAGGCCCGGGAATGGGACATTGAAGCCGGGCGACTTTTCACGGGCGAGGAAAACCAGCGCGGAGGGCAGGTCGCTATCCTCGGCCTGACAGTCAAGAACCAGCTTTTTGGCATGGATGACCCGATGGGGCAGACCATCCGCGTCAAGAACGTGCCTTTCGAAGTGATTGGCGTGTTGCAGCGCAAGGGCCAGAGCGCGCAGGGGCAGGATCAGGATGACGCTATCTTCCTGCCGCTCCAAAGCGCTCGCCAGCGCGTGATCGGCACAAGCCGCGCCAAGAACCGATCCGTTGGCTCCATCATGGTCAAGGTGCGCGAAGGCGAGGAAATGAGCGAGGCTGAGGGCGAAATCAAATCGCTGCTGCGCCAGCGCCATCGCCTGCGAGAAGGGGACGATGACGATTTCACCCTGCGCAATCTCTCGGATATTCTGGCAACGGTGGAGGCCTCCGCCCGCGTGCTGTCGGTTGGCCTTGCTGCTGTGGCTGCCGTGTCACTGCTGGTTGGCGGCATTGGCATCATGAACATCATGCTGGTCAGCGTGACAGAGCGCACCCGCGAGATTGGCGTGCGCATGGCTGTGGGCGCACGGCCAAGGGATGTGATGGGCCAGTTTCTGATTGAGGCCACAACGCTTGCCTTGATTGGTGGTCTTGCAGGCATTGGTCTGGGCGGTGTTGCCGCAACGGTTGTGTCGCGTTTTGCCGGGTGGCCGCTTTACGTTGATATCAACGCGATCATTCTGGCTGTTGTGGTTTCTGGCCTGATTGGCATTGTTTCGGGCTTTTACCCCGCCTGGCGCGCCAGCCGTCTTGATCCCGTGGAAGCGCTCCGAAGCGCGTGATTCGATAAAACTTGCATTTAGCCGACAACTTGCTTCACTGATTGTTCAGGCGGCTAAGCGATACTGACGCCAGTAAGGCCAATTTTGGCTATGGGGGCGCGCCTTGGTGGACATTACCACGCGTGAAATTGTTGTACCGCTTCCATCCAATGGAAGGGCAGGTGGCTTTTCTGCGCGGGTGTCCTGGGCGCTGGCCATCGGTGCTTTTGCACTGATGTGCCTGTTCTTCATCCGCAATGAATGGCCAACAGCCAACGCGGTGTTTTCCATCACGATCACAGGGGCCATTGCGGCCTTCGTCGCCCTACTCACACGCCGTGTTTTGTTCGCAGTCTGGCTGGCTGCTGCGCAGGTGATCATCGTTTGTGTCGCGGCAACGGTGAAACTGAAAATGATGGACATGCTGGTGCATGCCTATGATTTGTTTTTCTATTTCCAGTCGTTCTCGACCATCACCTTTCTGGCGGGATCATACCCCGTCTACACCCTTGGCCTGATGGCATCCTTCATGGTCGCCATTGGTTTTGGCTGGCTGATCTATCGTCTGGACGGTGCCGTTGTGAAGCGGTGGCACGCAGCTGTTGCCTGTCTGCTTTTGAGTGCTGCTGGCGTTGCGGCGCTGGAGCAGGCTGGTCCGCGCCGCCACATGCACCTCTACTACAACCAGCGCTTCCTCTCGACCTATTACGGCTCATGGCCGGAGACGATCAACACGCTGTGGCGCGGCCAGTTGATCGAGGCTGCCGCGACGCCATCGGGTGCGCCTTTCGCGGGCATTGGCCGTTGCGCAACGGACCACAAGAAGCCGCATATCATCATGATCCACCAGGAAAGCATGGTGCCGCCGTCGCTGTTCCCGGAGCTGGCCTTCAACAAGGCAGTCATGCCGTTCTTCCAGTCGCATGATGGCAAGCTGCACAAGATGCGGGTGGAGACCTATGGTGGCGCGTCCTGGCTGACCGAGTTCTCGGTGCTGGCCGGTGTTTCAACCTATTCCTTCGGTTCCATGCGCCAGTTTGTGCAGGCTTTCATGGAAGGCAAGGTCAAGGAAACCATCCCGCAGGTGCTGGAAGACTGCGGCTACAGGAACGTGCTGTTCTATCCCATGATGAAGAACTTCGTTTCCAACGCGCGGTTCTACGAGTCAATTGGCCTCAAGGAAATCTTCGACATGAAGAGCCAGGGGGCAAAGTCCACAACAGAGCGGGACCGGTTCTATTACGCAAATGCTCTTGATGAGATCGGCAACCACATCGGCGCATCACAAAAGCCGCTGTTCACCTTCATCCAGACCATGTCTGGCCACTGGCCCTACGATGTGAAATATTTTCCGGAGGTTGAGGCGGCTGGCGGTGGTCCCGGCGCACATCCGGAAATCCACGAATATCTGCGCCGCGTGTCCATAGCTGCGTGTGATTACAAATGGCTGAAATCGGAACTCAAGCGGCGTTTCCCCAACGAGAGTTTCGTGATCCTCAACTACGGCGACCATCAGCCCATGGCAACGCGCATGCTGCTGGGGCAGAAGGAAGACAGCGAAGTGGAAGACTTGAAGCTGAAAGCCGATGGCCCCGGCTTCATGAGCTACTACTCCATCGAAACACAGAACTGGCGTGCGCCAAAGATGCCGGATGTGCCGGTGCTTGATGTGCCATACATTGGCCTCGCCCTCTTGGAGGCAGCACGTCTGCCATTGTCCGGCGCGTTTCAGGAGCGCAAGCGGCTGATGCAGGAATGTCAGGGGCGCTATCACACCTGCGCCAACGAGGGAGCGATCCTGTCTTTTCACCGGAGACTGATTGATTCCGGGATTATGGAAAGCCGGTAGGAAATTGCTTCACTGCAAGGTCTTCTTCATCCCTTCCCCCTTGCGGGGAAGGGGTAGGGGATGGGGGGCGTTCTGGATAAAACACTGATGGACCCCCACCCCGATTGCTAAAGCAATCGACCCTCCCCGTAAGGGGGAGGGATGGTATCAAACCTGTTTGTCCCGCTTCCTACTTAAACACAAACTTGCTCTTTATGCGTGGTTTCGCAGGCGCTTTGGCTTTGGCAGGTGTTTTGTCAGCAACCACTTCCTTTGCAGCTGTTTTGCTGCTTGCCTTCGCCTTCACCGCAGACAGATCAACCGTGCTGAACACACCTTCATCACCAATCTGAAGGTCAATCCGCCGCTTGTGCATGGCAATCAGTGTCGAGCGATGGCCGATGGAAACAACCGTGGTGTTGGGCAGTTCTTTGGCCAGAACAGCATAAATCGCGGCTTCTGTTTGCTCATCAAGCGCCGCCGTCGCTTCATCCAGAAACAGCCAGTCCGGCCGCGTGATCAGCGCGCGTGCAACGGCCAGACGCTGTTGTTCTCCCAGCGAAAGAACCTGCGCCCACATCGCTTCCTCATCCAACCGGTTGACCAGCTTGGGCAGGCGGGCGGCCAGCAGTGCGGCATTCATGGTGGCATCGTCATGGTCACCTGCAAGGCCTGGATACTGCACGGCTTCGCGCAGTGTTCCCATCGGCAGATAAGGCCTCTGGGGCAGCAGCATGACGCTCTTGCCATCAGGAACATTGATAGCGCCCTGCCCAAACGGCCAGATGCCCGCAACAGCGCGAAACAGCGTGGATTTGCCTGATCCCGACGGCCCTGTGACCAGCGTTGTCTCGCCCTTGCGCAGGGTCAGGTCCTTCAGGCGGACAATGGTCTCGCCCGATGGAATAGCAAGAGACAGTGCCGGAATGCTGATGTCATTGCCCGCCTGCGAGGGCAGGCTAATGCCGCTTTGGGACTGCAGGTTTTCTGCACCCTTGATGGCATCCTGAAAGGTTGTGAGACGATCGACTACCGCTTTATAGGCCGCGATTGACTGGTAGCGTGCGATGAACCACTGCATTGATGCTTCAACACGCCCGAATGCACCCGCTGTTTGCGTGAGCTGGCCCAATGTCAGTTTGCCTGCAAAATACGACGGCGCCATGATGATGTAGGGTACGATGGCACTGGCTTGAAAATACGATGCAACGAAAGTGTTGAGCTTGAGGTTCTGTCGCACCAGCGCAAAATAGTTGCCAACAATGGCTGAGAACCGCTTTCCGACGTGCTGACGCTCTGCGCCTTCGCCTCTCAAAAGGGCAATTTGCTCACCGTACTCGCGCAGACGGGCAAGGGAGTAGCGGAAATCGGCCTCATACTTTTCCTGCTTGAAGTCCAGTTTGATCAGCGGGCGGCCAATCAAATGTGTGATCCATGTGCCGAGTAGCGAATAGATCAGCGCGACCCAGAAAGGCAGGCCGGGGACGATGATATCTGTTCCCGGAATGGGGAATTGGACGGGAATAGCCCAGAGAATGATCGAGAAGGACACCAGATTGCTGATGGTCGACAGCAGGCTGATTGAGAAGGCATAGCTGCTGTTGATGTAATTTTTCACATCTTCCGCAATACGCTGGTCCGGGTTATCAGCACCAGCACCAAAGCCCATGCGGTAATGCGATCCATTACTCAGCCATTTGTTGCCATAGCGCTCTACCAGATACTCCCGCCAGCGGATTTTCAAGACGTTCTCGAAGAAATACTCGATCAGGTTGCTGACCACCGAGATCATCGCCCAGAAGAAAAACACGGTGTAGAGCAATGTCCAGAATGTTGCAGCATCCTTGTTCTGCAGGGAGTTGAACATGTCGCGGTTGAAGAAGCTCAGCCGCACATTGATGCCAACCTGCAATTGGTTGATGACAATTAGTGCAATAACCAACGCCCATGCCAATGACCGCTCGCGTACCTGCCCCAAAAGCGGAATATTCGCCAACTTTGTATTGCTGGCATCAAAGTAAGGATCAGCCAATCCCGTGATGGTCCGGATGACCGGAATGAACGAGATTGCGTAAACCAGCAGGCCGAACAGGCCGACGGTCAGCGGAAGTTCAGATGGTATCTTGATCGCTGCAAGCGAGGCCGGCCACCAGCCGTTTTGCCCCAGCAGATAGGCTGCACCAGTGACCACAAACTCAATCGCAAAGATCGTGATGAATAGCCGCAGGAAGGCTGAAATGGCTGATGAACGCCATGTGGCCATCGCCAGAAGCAAGCCAATAGCGCCAAGGGCAAGGGGAAGTTTATCACCACTTGCAGCACCTGAAACAATCGACAGGCCAGAGATGATGGCAACGGCAACAGCATATGGAAACATGATGACCCTGATTCCCAAGATTGAGTGTTTCATCAACTCATACCCCGTTTCCGCGCAGGGGAAAGCCCATCACGGTGAATTGCATGGGTTATCTCCCGGCAATGGCCTCTTCAATGGCCCCTTGGCTCAACACCCATACACAGGTAAGGAATGCGCCGAACCGCAGGCAGACTGACTGCCGGAGAACCATGGCCAAACCGCTTTCCACTGATACCCTGCCTTTGCTGAAGCGCCTTTGGCGCGAATGGGTGCGCCCGCACCGCAGCACGATCATGATCGTGCTGGCGCTGATTGCACTCGCGGCAGCCGCAAACGCGCTTTATCCACTGCTGGTGAAGGGTGCATTTGATCTTCTGGAAAAGAAGGATTTCGAGACGCTGAAATGGGCACCGCTCATTGTCATTGCAGTCACAAGCACCAAGGGTTTGGCGCTCTGGGGGCAGAACATCCTCACCAACCGCTTCGTCACGCGGGTGGAGGCAGATATGCAGGCGGCGCTCTATGGCCATCTGATCGACGCCGATATGGCGCGGCTTTCCCGCGAAAGTCCGGCTTCTCTCACCCAGCGTTTCACCACAGATTTTGCCTTTATCAAGGAGGCCCTGACAAGGCTGTTCACGGTGTTCTTCCGCGATCTCGCAATGTTGATCTCGCTTGTGG
Organism: Beijerinckiaceae bacterium; assembly: GCA_051649305.1. Taxonomy (GTDB): domain Bacteria; phylum Pseudomonadota; class Alphaproteobacteria; order Rhizobiales; family Beijerinckiaceae; genus JADCCX01. The sequence continues at coordinate 10,806 of JBOFGV010000094.1, read as the reverse complement.
CTGTGCTGCTTTACATCGACCCATGGAGCACGCTGGTTGCCGCTGTTGTGGCCCCTTTCATCGTGCCGCCGATTGCCCGCATAGGCAAAAAACTGCGCCGTGTGGCCACCGCCACACAGGAGCAGGTGGGCACCATGGCTGCCAATGTTTCTGAAAGTCTGGCCGGCGCACGTGTTGCCAAAACTTATCAGCTTGAAGACTATCTCAAAAACCGCGCCACCACGACCTTTGATGATATCCGCGCCCTCAAGATGAAGGCGGCCAATGCCCGCGCCCGCATGGACCCGATCCTTGAAATCGGCGCAGGCTTCGCCATCGCGCTGGTCATCATTTTTGTCGGCTGGCGGTTGCAAAGCGGGGCAACAACACTGGGTGATTTCGCGGCCTACAGCGGCGCGCTTATCATGGCAGCGCAGCCCGTGCGCACGCTTGGTAATCTCAATGCCATTGTGCAGGAAGCGCTCGCAGCGCTCACGCGCTATTTCGCCGTCATGGACGAAAAGCCTGCCGTGCAGGAAAAGGCCGGTGCAAAGCCTATCTCGCTGTCCATCGGAACTGTGGCTTTCGATAACATTAGTTTCAGCTACGGCGAGGGAACTGAAGCGCTGTCCGGTGTCAGCTTTGTGGCTGCTGGTGGCAAGACCACAGCTCTTGTCGGCCGCTCCGGCTCCGGCAAATCAACCTTGTTGTCACTTGTGCCCCGCCTGATGGACGTGAGTTCAGGCTCAGTGCAAATCGATGGCACAGATGTGCGCGACATCACCTTGAATTCCCTGCGCCAGAACATATCCGTCGTCAGTCAGGATATCGTGCTTTTTGATGATACCATCCGCGCCAACATCGCCTTTGGACGTCAGGATGCAACCGACGCCGAGATTGTTGCAGCAGCGCAGGCGGCTGCTGCCCATGACTTCATTCTGTCACAGCCCGATGGTTATCTCACACAAGTTGGCGACCGGGGCGGGCGTTTGTCGGGGGGCGAAAGACAGCGCATTGCGCTGGCGCGCGCTTTCCTGCGCAATGCCCCCATCCTGTTGCTCGACGAAGCGACATCAGCGCTTGACGCGGAAGCGGAAGCGCTGGTGCAACAGGCTCTTGAGAAATTGATGGCGGGGCGCACAAGCATTGTCATTGCCCATCGTTTCTCCACAGTGCGGGATGCCCAGACCATCGTCGTGATGGATCAGGGCAAAGTGGTGGAGCAGGGCAACCACGATGCGTTGCTGGCGAAGGATGGCATCTATGCCCAGCTCTATCGCAAGCAGTTTCGAGAAGATTGAAGTTGAAGGCCTTTTAGTGAGAACACGAGGACAACCATGAAAATCGATCAGACAGTTTCAGCCGTGGTAACAGGCGGTGCATCAGGCCTTGGCGAAACTACCGCGCGTCATCTGCGTTCACTTGGTGCAAAGGTTGCTATTCTGGATATGCAGGAAGAGCGCGGCAAGGCGACGGCGGCCGCCATCGGCGCGTCGTTCCATCTCTGCAATGTCACGGATGAAGCTTCTGTGGATGCAGCCCTTGCTGCGGCCCGTGCGGTCAATGGTCAGGAGCGTATTCTGGCGAACTGCGCCGGCATCGCGCCGGGCAAGCGAATGATTTCCAAGAATAAGGAAACCGGTGCCTTGATGGCGCATGATCTCGCGCATTTCGTTAAGGTCGTGAACGTCAATCTCATCGGCACATTCCTTGTGACTGCTAAATCTGCCGTCGGCATGGCGTCCCTCGCGCCGGTTGATGCTGACGGTCAACGTGGGGTGATTGTCTGCACGGCGTCTGTTGCTGCTGAGGACGGTCAGGTAGGGCAGGCGGCCTATGCCGCTTCAAAGGCTGGTGTGAAGGGCATGACCCTGCCCGTGGCGCGTGATCTGGCGCAATACGGTATTCGCATTTGCACCATCCTGCCCGGCATCTTCCAGACGCCTATGTTCGATGGTCTGGACGACGCCTTCAAGAAGACGCTGGCTGCCGGAGTGCCGTTCCCGTCGCGTCTCGGCAACCCCGAGGAATACGCCCGCACCATCGCCTTCATTATCGAGAATGATTACCTAAACGGCGAAACCATCCGCCTTGATGGCGCAATCCGGTTGGCGCCGAGGTAGTGCAGGTTGTCATCCCTCCCCCTTGCGGGGAGGGTGGCACGCGAAGCGTGACGGGTGGGGGTCCTTCAGTACTACATCCGGAATCACCCCCATCCCCGGCCCTTCCCCGCAAGGGGGAAGGGAGAATAATCACCGCCATTCCGGACTGATTGTAACAGCATGTATTTGGGTCTTGACCCTCACAACCAAACAGTCATCTCATCCAGCGTCTTCTTGCTGATCTTTGGCACCTGACACCCTTCTTTTGGGTAGCCAACAATAAGCAAAATAACCGCTTTCTCGCTCTCGGGCCTGCCGCAAATCTCATTGAGAAATCCCATGGGGGATGGCGTGTGCGTCAACGTGGCAAGTCCGGCCTGATGCAACGCTGCAATCAGAAAGCCTGTGGCGATGCCGACAGATTCCGGCACATAATAGTGCTTCACTTTCTTGCCATCAGCTTCGCCCCAGCGCTGTGCAAAGATGGCGATGAGCCAGGGCGCTTCCTCGAGAAACGGTTTTTCCCAATCTGTGCCAAGATGCGAAAGGGCATCGAGCCAGTCTCCGCCTGCGCGTCCGGCATAGAACTGTTTTTCTTCCTCCTCTGCCGCCTCGCGAATGCGTTTCTTGATGTCCGGCGATGAAATCGCTGCAAAACTCCATGGCTGCTGGTTGGCACCTGAGGGAGCTGTGCCAGCTGTCATGATCGCATGCTCAATGATTGCGCGGGGCACAGGATCAGGCGCATAGTCACGCACAGTGCGCCGACGGGTCATCTCGGCGCGAAAAGTTTCTGCCGCAGCGAGCATTTCTGCTTCGCTTTTGCGCCTGAAATCCAGTGGATGAAATGCGGCAAGGCCCATGCTTGTGTGCTCCCTCATCCGTAGCTTGCAAAACGAAGCCCAAGAAGGCAAGCCGTATGGCAAGAGAAGGAGAGAGCCATGGCCGCGCGACCAATCCAGAAGGGAGACCGGATTTTTCTGGTGGATGGCTCGAACTTCATCTTCCGTGCCTATTTCCAGTCAATGAATCAGGACCGCCGCTACCTCTACCGGTCAGACGGTTTGCCAACCGGTGCTGTGCGTCTGTTTGCGGTTAAGATGCTGCAATTTGCCACCGAGGGCGCATTGGGTGTTATGCCAACGCATCTCGCAATCATCTTTGACAAGTCCGAGAATTCGTTTCGCAAGGCGCTTTATCCCGAATACAAGGCCAACCGTTCTGCTCCGCCCGAAGATTTGGTGCCGCAGTTTCCATTGATGCGCGAAACGGTGAAGGCCTTTGGTTTGATTCCTGTTGAGCAGGACACTTACGAGGCGGATGACCTGATTGCCACATACGCAAAGCAAGGCGTGGCTGCTGGTGCGGAGGTTCTGATCATTTCCGCTGACAAGGATCTGATGCAGCTGATCGAGCCGGGTGTTGCAATGTATGATCCCGCATCAGGGCAGGCGGGTGCCAAGGGCGCGCGGGAAGAACGCAAGATTGGCCGCGATGAGGTGATCGAGTATTTCGGTGTGCCGCCGGAAAGGGTTGTCGATGTGCAGTCGCTGGCGGGCGATTCCACCGACAACGTGCCGGGTGCTCCAGGCATCGGCATCAAGACAGCGGCGCAGATGATCCAGGAGTACGGTGATCTTGATGCATTGCTCGCGCGGGCCGGTGAAATCAAGCAGCCCAAAAAGCGCGAGACTTTGACTGACCCTGCTGTGATCGAGAAGGTGCGGATATCGCAAAAGCTCGTCAGTCTGGTGCGGGACGTGCCGTTGCTGACGCCGATTGATGATCTGACCCTGCCAACCTTCGAAGCGCGGCCGCTGATCGCTTTTCTCAAGGCCATGGAGTTCACCACCATCACCAAACGCATCGCCGACAAGGCTGATGTTGATGTGAATGAGGTGGAACCGGAAGAGCGTTTGAAGGTGGGCAATTATGGCCCGAAGGCGGGCAGCGTGTCTCCTTCTCCCTTGGGAGAAGGTGGCCTGCAAAGCAGGACGGATGAGGGAGAGCCACGAACTGATGGAGGTTCGCCCTCATCAGCCGCGCTCCGCGCGCCAGCTTCTCCCACAGGGAGAAGCACAAACGCACCTGCCAATCTCGCTGCCGCTCGCAAGACCGAAGGCGAAGCCACCAAGATTGACACATCAACTTACGAAACCCTGACCACGCTTGATCAGCTCGATCGCTGGATAGCGATGATCAGAAACACTGGCGTTGTCGCCATCGACACCGAGACGGACAGTCTGGACGCGATGCAGGCCAATATGGTGGGGTTCAGCCTGGCAGTTGCGCCCGGCCAAGCCTGCTACGCGCCGCTTCTTCACAAGGGTGAAGGCACGGGTGATCTGTTTGGTGGCGGCAATTTGCTCGCCGGCCAGATGGACAGCAAGGCCGCCATCGCGCGGTTGAAACCATTGCTTGAAGATCAAGCCGTGCTGAAAATCGGTCAGAACATGAAGTTCGATGCCATGGTCTTTGCCCAGCATGGCATCATGGTTCAGAACATCGATGACACGATGCTGATGTCATACGCGCTGGATGGCGGTGCAGGCAGCGGCGGTCACGGCATGGATTCGCTCTCCACGCGCTGGCTCAACCACACACCGATCAGCTATGATTCCGTGACGGGCACCGGCAAAAACCGGGTCACCTTTGACCGCGTGCCCATCGACAAGGCGACGGCCTATGCGGCGGAAGATGCGGATGTAACACTGCGCCTCTGGCGTGTGCTCAAACCGCGACTTGCGGCTGAAAGCATGACCACGGTTTACGAGACACTGGAGCGTCCACTGGTATCCGTGTTGATGCGCATGGAGCAGCGCGGCATTGCCATCGACAGGCAAATCCTCTCGCGGCTATCGGGCGAGTTTGCGCAGCGCATGGCGGGCCTTGAAGATGAAATCCAGACCATGGTGGGCGAGCCCTTCAACCTTGGCTCACCCAAGCAGTTGGGCGATATTCTCTTTGGCAAGATGAACTTGCCGGGCGGCAAGAAAACTGCCACGGGGCAGTGGGCGACCGGCGCGCAGGCGCTCGAAGACCTTGCAGAGCAGGGCCATGAACTGCCCGCGCGCATTCTCGACTGGCGGCAGCTCGCCAAATTGAAATCCACCTACACCGACGCCTTGCCGGGCTTCGTCAACCCGCAGACAAAGCGTGTGCATACGTCCTTTGCGCTGGCGGCAACCACCACAGGACGCCTGTCGTCGTCTGATCCCAATATCCAGAACATCCCCGTGCGCAACGAGCAGGGCCGCAAGATCCGCACGGCCTTTGTGGCAACGCCTGGCAACAAACTGATTTCGGCTGACTACAGCCAGATCGAGTTGCGCGTGCTGGCCCACATGGCGGATATCCCGCAATTGACCAAAGCCTTTGCCGATGGCCTCGATATCCACGCCATGACCGCCTCCGAGATGTTTGGCGTGCCAATCAAGGATATGCCATCCGAGGTGCGCCGCCGGGCGAAAGCCATCAACTTCGGCATCATCTATGGGATCTCAGCCTTCGGTCTGGCGAACCAGCTCAGCATCAGCCGCGAGGAAGCGGGTGCCTATATCCGCACCTATTTCGAGCGCTTTCCCGGCATCAAGGACTACATGGAAGCGACCAAGAAAGCCGTGCACCGCGATGGTTTTGTCTCCACCATCTTTGGCCGCAAGTGCCACTATCCGCAGATCACAACGAAGAACCCGTCTGAACGCGCCTTTCTGGAGCGGGCCGCGATCAATGCGCCCATTCAAGGGTCAGCGGCTGATGTCATCCGCCGTGCCATGGTGCGCATGGAACCGGCTTTGGCCAGTGCGAAGCTTTCCGCCAAGATGCTGCTGCAGGTGCATGACGAGCTGATCTTCGAGGTGCCGGAATCGGAAGTGGATGCCTCGCTGCCCGTCATCACGAAAGTCATGATCGATTCACCCATGCCAGCGGTTCAACTCGCTGTGCCGCTGCAGGTGGATGCGCGGGCAGCGGACAACTGGGATGCAGCGCATTGATGAATGCGACCAATCAAAAAATCTTGTTGTTCAAAGGCCTGCTGCAAGGCTGATGATAGTTGCCTGTTTTCAAGCTGAGGAAAAATAAGATCATGCCTGAACTCTCAAATCTTGCAGGCTTTGCTCTGGTAGCGCTCGGCATGGTCCTGACGCCGGGGCCCAACATGATTTACGTGATTTCCCGGTCAATTACGCAAGGGCCGCTGGCAGGCATCATCTCGGTTGGTGGCGTGGCGCTCGGATTTGTCTTCTATATGCTGGCCGCCGCATTCGGCATTACAGCGCTCGTGTTTGCTGTGCCCTATGCCTACGATGCGTTGCGTTTGGTTGGTGCAGCTTACCTGCTTTATCTCGCCTGGCAGGCTGTGAAACCCGGCGGGCGCTCGCCTTTCGAGGTGAAAGCGCTTCCGGTTGATAGCCCCCGCAAGCTGTTTGCGATGGGCTTTTTGACCAATCTTCTCAACCCCAAGATTGCAATGCTCTACCTGTCTTTGCTCCCGCAATTCATAGATCCAAAAGCGGGAAGCATCCTGATGCAATCACTGGTGCTGGGCTCAACCCAGATTATCATCAGCGTTACAGTGAACATGATGATTGCGCTGGCTGCAGGTTCAATCGCTGTGTTTCTGACCACCAGACCCACATGGGCCAAGGCTCAGCGTTGGCTGATGGGAACCGTGCTTGCAGGACTGGCCGTCAAGATGGCCGTTGAAAGCCGACGCTAAGCACGAAAGCTCAAATCGAGCTTTCGATCCACTTCTGCAGATCACCCTTGGAGCCAGCGCCCACCTTGGTGTTGACGTGCTTGCCGCCCTTGTAGACCATGAGCGTGGGAATGGAACGGATGCCAACCTGACCGGCAATACCGGGGTTCTCGTCCACGTTGATCTTGGCGATCTTCACCTTGCCGGCCATTTCGCCAGCCAGTGCTTCCAGATGCGGGCCGATCATGCGGCAAGGGCCGCACCATTCCGCCCAGAAATCCAGCACAACCGGCAGATCGGATTTCAGGACATCGGCTTCAAACGAAGCATCGGTAACTTTGATCGTGGCGTCGCCCATGGCGGTTCTCTTTTCAGTTCTACAGATTCGGAATTGAACGCTCAAGCTAGGAACGACACCCGCTTACGTCAAGGATAACCCGACAGGTTCACTGAAGCTTGATGTTGCCAAGTGCCGTTTTCAGCTGCGCATCAGACAGCACGACAATATCCGGCAAGGTGGTCCAGATCACGGCTGCCGTCACTGTCCTGTCGGGATAGATATCAGATAGCAGCGCATGATAGACCGCAAGCTGCTGCAAATGATTGCCCGGAACCTGCGTGATATCCTTCGGAGGTCGCCCGGTTTTGAAATCAACCAGCACAACCTCAGTTGCGGTAACGGAAAGCCGGTCCATGCGGCCCGCGACATCCCGCGTCTGGCCATTGATTTCGATCTTACCGGCAATATCCACTTCCGCGCGGGCGTTCTGATCAAACAGAGTTGCAAAGCGTGGATCGCTGATGAGGCTCAACGTGGCTTTCACAGCACCGGCACGGGTTTCCTCGCCAAGCCCGCCGTAGCGCGCCTTGGTCAGACGGTTGGCAACGGATTCCCGCCGTTCTGGCTCGATGCCCGGCACATGTTGAAGCAGGTGGTGGATCAACTGACCTCGCTGGCGCGCCTCGTTCTGCGGCGTCATCTGCTCACGTGAGGCAGGGGCTTCAGCTGCATCCACAAGGCGAGACGGGCGCAGCGGCGGCGGCTTTGGCAAATCATTCGGTGCAGGGGTGTGCAGCCAATCCGGCGGTTCGGGAGCAGTTTCAGTGGCTTTTGCTTCGAAATCAGGAACCGCCCTTTTGGGCGTGGTGCGCCATTGCATCACACTGTCGGGGCCAGATTCATCGGGCACCTCAACCAGTTTCTCATGGCCTTGAAGCGCAGCATCAATCATCAACTGCCAGCTGTCTGTTGGTGGTTTCGTGATTCCCCGCGCCCCGGTAATATACAGCCTATCGCGTGCCCTTGTTAGCGCAACATAGAGCAGGCGGCGGTGCTCGGCGAGCGCCACTTCGTCCAGTCGTTCCTTGGCATCTTTGACCGACTGCGGATCATCCCCACCTTTCACGGACCAGACAGCCGTATCCGGCTTGTACTCCTCAAGCTCCACAAGGCGCGGCGTCTTGCTGGCACCCTTGCTGCTGTTGAAGACGTCAGCGAGGATGACGATGCGCGCTTCCAGACCTTTGGAACCATGCACGGTCATCACCCGCACGCGGCCATGGGCTTCTTCCATGTCGCGTTTCACGTCGGTATCGCTGGCGCTGAGTTCCTCGATGAAAGCCAGAAGGGAAGGCGGGTTGGACGCCTGCCACTGCCGCAGACGCGCCATGAAGACATCAATGGCTTCAGCGGAATCCTGCCCAAGACGCGCCAGCAATTGTCGCCTGCCGCCACCCACAGAAAGCACGTCGCTGTAGAAATTGAAAGGATCGGACCGCTGCGCCAGCGCCTGCCAGTGCATCAGCTTTCGCACCATCTCTGCAAAGCGCACATTGCTGGCTTTGGCTTGCAGCGCGGCCCAGAGGCTGGTTTTTCCGCGCCCATTGGCCACCTCCAGCAACTCGTCCTCGCTCATGCCAAGCAGGGGAGATTTCAGCAGTGCGGCAAGGGTGAGATCATCTTCGTTGAGCAGCACGAACCGCCCCAGCGCCAGAAGATCCAGCACCGCAATCTGCTGATTGAGCTTCATGCGGTCTGCACCTGCAACAGGAACGGCCTTGGCTTTCAGCGCCTTCAGTACGCAGTCAAAAATAGGGCCGCGGTTGCGCACAAGAATAAGGATATCGCCGGGCGAAATCGGCTTGCCGTCATCCTCAAAACGCGCGCCGGTGCTGGTCCAATGCGCAATACGGGTGGCGATGCGCTCGGCGAGAAGGGCGGCTGGTGCGCTGGCCAGCACAGAGTCGACTGGCGCTGTGGGGTCAACATCTCCCTGTTTTTCGCCCACGATTTCTGGCCAGAGTTCCACCAGCCCCGGTTCACCCTGCCGGTTGCTTTCATGCACCGTGCGTTCGTTGTTGCTGTCCAGACCGCGGAAGTTCTGCTCCTGCGAGAACACCTGGTCGACAGCTGTCAACACATCTCCCACGGTGCGATAGGAGGTTTGCAGGGCAATTTTTTCAAACGGGTGTGGCTTCAGGCTTTCCGCGTTGAAAGCTTTGATCTGCTGATCAAAATGCCTGCGCGCCTTTTCAAACTCCTCCGGCCTTGCGCCCTGAAAGCCGAAGATCGACTGCTTTTCATCACCCACAGCAAAGATGGTGCGGGCAGATGCAGGCCGGGCGTTTTCTCCGGCAAAGAAATCATCCGACAGCGCCTTGACGATAGCCCATTGCTCCGGGCTTGTGTCCTGCGCCTCATCCACCAGCACATGGTCAAGGCCTTGATCGAGCTTGAACAACACCCAGCAGGCGCTGTCCGCGCTCAGCAGGGTCACGACCTTGCTGATGAGATCAGGAAAATCGAGCCGCCCCATCCGGCGTTTTTCGGTGCGGTACAGTTCAAGCACGGCATCTGCCAGCAGGGTGATGGCTTCGGTGCGCTCGGCTGTCAGGGCAGCCTTGCGCTTCTGGTTCAGCTTCAGAACACGCTCCTGCTCATCCTGCATCACTTCCAGCAAATCAGGCCGCGCTTCAGCAATGGCCTTGGTGGCAAGGGATTTCAGCGGTTTTTCCTGTGCTGTCAGAAAGATCGAAAGATACTGCGCAATGTTTTCCTCGCCCTGCACCTGTCTCGCTTTACGCAAAAGCGCGGCTTTTTTCTTGTCAGTGTCCTTGCCGCCTTCCAGCCATCCCGCAATTTCCTGCCAGTTCAGACTGTAAAGACCGTTGTTCAGGATATCGTGGGTAACCGCCTCTTCCGTCTCACCTGGCGCAACATCAAGCGCGCTGTGCACGGCGGTGTGGGCAAACTTGGTTTCGTACGCCGGGGCAGCCACATTCCGCCTGTGCCTCATGAACGCGCGCAGTGCCTCGCCAAACGCGCCTTCGCCCACATCGGTTGTGGCGCGCACCAGCGCCTTGCCCATCGGCGCATTGGCATCTTGCAGGGCGGTGCGCAGCGTGGCGGTTATCGCGGCTTCCGTCATCCGCTCCTGCTCCACGTCTTCCATCACCTGAAAGCGGGCGGGCACAGCCGCTTCAAACGGGAAGAGATGCAGCACCCGCTCGCAAAAGCCGTGGATGGTCTGGATTTTCAATCCACCCGGTGTTTCCACAGCGCGTGCAAAAAGGCGGCGCGCCACCTTCAGCCGGGCAGGGCCGGGAACAGCGCCGTCCATATCGGTGATAGCAACAGCGAGACTGGCATCATCCATCGCCACCCATTCGCCGAGCTTTTCAAAGATGCGGTTTTGCATGTTTGCAGCCGCTGCCTTGGTGAAGGTGACGCAGAGAATGCGCGCCGGATCAGCCCCGTTCAGCAGCAGGCGCACCACGCGGCTGGTGAGCACGGATGTCTTGCCGGAACCTGCATTGGCGCTGACCCACACGGAGTTGTGCGGATCGGCTGCTTTGCGCTGGTTTTCCGAGATGCGGGACATGGGGCCTTGTGTGTAAAGTTGTTAATCTCAGCGCTGGTCAACCCCCACCCTGACCCTCCCCCTTTCTGGGGGAGGGAAGTGTTTGAATTGCAAAGATTGCAACAACACTAAACACTGTGATGTGCGTTCCCTCCCCCAGAAAGGG
>JBOFGV010000093.1:0-14448 GCA_051649305.1 Beijerinckiaceae bacterium | reverse complement strand
GAGACCGTGCCTTCTGATCCGTTTGAAGCCCTTGTCAAACTGACGTACATCAAGTGCCGGGATAATCCCAACCCAGGGTTCAGGGCGACAGCGGAAAAGGTGAAGGCGGACAGCCGCTTCACCTACAGGGAAATAGCCGGGCATCACAATGTGATGCTGACCGATCCGCAGCGCTTTGTGTCCGACCTGCTGATATCTATCTGAGCTGGCAACAAAAAAAATAGGAGGACTTCCAATGAACTTTCTTCTTCGTGCGCCTTCACTCAAACCATTCCTAGCGCTGATTGCGCTCATGCTTGTGGTCAACGGCTCGAAAGCGATTGCACAGCCGGTGGCATGGCCGACAGAGAAACCGATCAAGTGGCTAATCGGCGTACCGCCTGGTGGCACTGCCGATCCTATCACGCGCGCTGTCACCAGCGAGTTATCGCGCCGCATCGGACAGTCCATCGTCATCGAGCATAAGCCGGGCGCAAATCAGTCGATTGCACGAGGCGAGATCGCAAGAGCCCCGGCTGATGGCTATACGCTGATCACCGTCGCGGGTCCGACGCTGTACGCCACGCCTGTGCCCGACATCGGCAAGGAGTTGGCACCCATCATCCGTCTGGCATTGCAGCCTATGGTTCTGGCCGGCACGACCAAGCGTGACGTGAAGGATTTCGCAGCGCTTGTAGCGGCGATGAAAGCAAAACCTGAAGACTGGAGCTATGCAACGGCCGGCATTGCCTCTTCGCATCATCTGCTGGGCGAGGAGATCAATGAGCTTGCCGGAACCAAAATGCTGCATGTGCCTTATCGCGGCGGCGGAGCTGCGATGAATGACGCGTTGGCCGGTTCAGTACCCCTCATCATTGTTGGCGCGGGTCCAGTTATCCAGCAGGTGGAAGCGAAGACTCTTCGCGTCTATGCCATCTCGACAAAACAACGACTGCCACAACTGCCGGACGTTCCAACCTTCGCAGAGCTCGGCTTCCCTCAGATCGATGCATCACAATGGTTTGGCATCGCTATTCATGCAGACACACCCAAAGAGATCGCTGCGCGCCTGCACAAAGAGATTGCTGATATCGTCAGGCAGCCAGCCTTCGCAAAGGTCCTCGAGACCTTCGGCGCGGTCGCGGCAAGCGGCACAGCTGAGGAATGGGGCACCTTCTATGCAAGCGAATACAAGAACCGGAAAGCGCTGGCAGAGAGGCTCGGAATACCCGTGCAGTAAGCGCGTTTGAATTGCATACTTTTGGAAGGTCGTTGGTTTGGCACGATTCCAGCCAACCCCTCCCATCTCCCTCACACCCCAACCCGTCAATTTATCTGATCCTTCCCACAAACCGGATTGGGTTGACGGCAAGGCGCTGACACTGGTCTTATGCAGATGAAATCCGCAGGAGTCTTCCATGTCCGCCGCCCTCCCTTTCGCCATCACCTTTGATGACATTATTGCCGCAAGAGCGCGCATCAAGGGGCATGCGGTTGTCACACCCTTGCTGACTTCGCCCGACCTAGATCAACTCACCGGTGCGCGCGTGTTTGTGAAGGCGGAGCCTCTGCAAAAAACCGGCTCGTTCAAGTTTCGTGGGGCCTACAACCGCATCTCGCAATTGACAGCCGAGCAGCGCAAACTGGGTGTCGTCGCCTATTCCTCCGGCAACCATGCGCAAGGCGTGGCCTATGCCGCCCGGACCTTTGGCGTGAAGGCGACGATCATCATGCCCAAGGATTCCCCCAAGCTGAAGATCGACAACACGCGCGGCTACGGCGCGGATGTCATTCTCTACGATCGCTTTGGGGAGAACCGCGAGGCCATTGGCCAGCGCGTATCCGCTGAAACCGGTGCCATTCTGGTGCCGCCTTATGACGACCCCAACATCATGGCAGGACAGGGCACCATCGGCATCGAGGTGGTGGAGCAACTGGCCGAGATGGGCCTTTCGCCCGATGTTCTGCTGTGCTGCTGCGGCGGTGGTGGTTTGATGTCCGGCATTGCCACGGCGCTGAACAAGCTGTCGCCGGCAACAGCGGTTTACGCCGTTGAGCCGGTGAATTTTGATGACACCAAGCGCTCGCTTGAAGCGGGCCATCACCTCAGCAATGCCGCTGGCCCCATGTCTATCTGCGATGCCATCGTCACGCCCACACCGGGCAAGCTCACCTTCCCGATCAACAAGGCCTACCTCAAAGGCGGCCTTGCTGTCAGCGATGCAGAGGCTGCGCAAGCCGTGGCCTATGCAGCCCGCGTGCTGAAGATCACGGCTGAACCCGGCGGCGCGGTTGCGCTGGCTGCTGCCATGACAGGCAAGGTTGATATCAAGGGCAAAACAGTCGTTGTGGTTGTTTCCGGCGGGAATATCGATCCCTCCCTGCATGCGGCAATAGTGGCCGCCAACGGCCTTCCGAACTGACAGGGCAGATGCTTTGCTTATGGCAGATAAGATGGATGCGGTTTCTGCATCTGCTTGTTCTGCCTTTCTTTCTGCTGCTTGGTGGCTGCGCTTTCACTGATCCGGATCAGGCAAGGATTTGCCGCCTCGTCCTGCCCGCGATGCATGCCGGCGATCCCCTTATCACGGTGGATTCGCTCGGTTCAGGCAAGCAGAGCGACAGCATCCACATCCGCTACCGTGCCACCAATGAGGAGGGACGCGAGACCAAGCATCAGGTGCTCTGCGGCTTTGCCGGAGGGCGGTTCTCGCGCCAGCGGCAGGAACTCGCAGCACTCACCGTGGATGGTGATCGCTTTGGCGAGGCGCGGCTGCAATTGCTGAAACGGTTCTGGTTGCAGGACCCTGCCTCGACACTGGCAACGCCCGCTTTGTCTGAAGCCGAGCTCAAATCGCTGCCGCATCTCCCCCATGGCTGGGCTGTGGCCTTGCAGCACGTTGTCTCTGCCCTGCCGCAAATCGCGATCTATGCCTTGCTCGCTCCGGCCTATGCGCTGATCTATGGCCTGACGGGGCGCATCAATCTGGCCTTTGGGGAACTCGCCATCATTGGTGGTCAGGGAGCCTTGATCGGGGCCATTGCCGGTGCGATGGCAGGAGCAGGCGCGCCACCGCTTGTGCTTATCGGCGGCTTCATGCTGGCGCTCGCAGCTGCGGCAACGCACGGTGAACTGCTGGCGCGCCGTGTCTTCCTGCGTCTTGCTGGCAGTGGCGGCCAGCCAGTTCTCGTCGCCTCCATCGGTTGCGCCATCGGCGTCATGGAGTATGTGCGATTGGCGCAGGGCGATGGCAACCGCTGGTCGCCACCCCTGCTCAATGCGCCTGTCATGCTGGCGCGATCCGCTGACAGTCGGATTGGCGACTTTGTGGTGACGATGACTGAAGGAGCGATTGCAGCCACTGTGCTCTCGCTCAGTGCTGCGATTTTGCTGGTGCTGATGATGCAGTGGAGCGCCTATGGCAGGCGCTGGCGGGCGACCGCTGAGGAGCCGCTGGCGGCCTCGCTGTTTGGCATTGATCCCAAAGCCACGTTGTTGCAGGCTTTCATGATTACCAGCCTGCTGGCGGGATTGGCCGGTTTCATCATGACAGCGCATTACGGCGGCATCGGCTTCTCTGGCGGCCTCGCCATTGGACTGAAAGCCCTTGTCGCCGCCATAGCCGGTGGCATTGGCTCGGTTGGTGGCGCAGTGCTCGGTGCGCTGCTGATTGGCGGTTTCGAGGCGCTGTGGTCCGCCCTGTTCCCGCTGGAATATGCCGAGCTTGCAGTCTACTCTGTGCTCATTCTTCTTCTGACATTGCGCCCCGGCGGCTTGCTGGGCTTTGGAGACGGCACACCCCGCCGTGTATGATCATGATCACCTATGATGATATCCTGAAAGCGCAGCGTGCCATAGCGGGCGAGATTGTCCGCACACCCACTCTGCCCGCACCGCGCCTGTCGGCGCTGACGGGTGCCGAGGTCACTGTCAAGTATGACAACATGCAGGTGACAGGCTCGTTCAAGGAGCGCGGTGCCTGCTACCGCATGCAGCAGCTGACGAAAGGCGAGAAGCAGCGCGGCGTCATTGCCATGTCTGCCGGAAACCACGCGCAGGCCGTGGCCTGGCACGCGCGCCGCCTGGGCGTGCCAGCCACCATCGTGATGCCGGAAGCAACACCGCATGTAAAGGCAGATAACACCCGCGCTCTGGGCGCGGATGTTATCCTGTTCGGGGCAACGCTGGCGGAATCGCAGGTAAAAGTTGAGCAGATCATATCCGAGCGAAATCTTGTGCTCATCCACCCCTATGATGACGACGCGATTATTGCTGGTCAGGGCACAGCCGCCATCGAGATGCTGGAAGACGCAGCCGATCTTGATGTGCTCGTCATCCCCATGGGCGGCGGCGGGCTTGTTTCCGGCATGGCCATTGCGGCCAAGGCCATTAAACCAGACATCACCATCATTGGCGCAGAAGCCGCCCTCTATCCCTCGTTCTGGAATGCCATCCGCAACGACAGCAAAGCCATCGGAGGGCCGACATTGGCGGAAGGCATTGCGGTGAAGAATGTCGGCAACCGAACACTGCCCATCGTGCGCGATCTCGTGTCCGATATCATTCTGGTCGATGAGACGCAGATCGAGCGGGCTGTTTCGGCCTATGCCACGGTCCAGCGCACCATGGCGGAAGGGGCAGGAGCCGCAGGTCTTGCTGCCATGCTGGCGCAACCAGCATTGTTCAAAGGCAAGCGCGTTGGTCTGATTTTATGTGGCGGCAACATCGATGCGCGCCTGCTGGCCAGCATCATGGTGCGGGAGCTGGAGCGCGAGGAGCGCGTGATCTCCTTCAGCATGACCACGGTAGATCAGCCCGGGCTTCTGGGCCGTGTTGCCACACGCCTTGGCGAGCTTGGTGCCAACATCCTTGAGGTCAGCCACCAACGGCTTCTGCTGGATGTGCCAGCCAAGGGTGTTTCGCTGGATGTGACAGTGGAAACGCGGGGCCGTGATCATACCCGCGATATTTTGGCGGCTCTCGAACAGGATGGCCTGTCGCCTGTGCGGCGGAAATCCTGAGCCTATATCTTTCGGTTGTTATCCAACGCCTCGCGCATCGCTGACAGCAGCGGCAGGAGCGCTGCAAGGTCGGGCATGCCTTTTATCGCGGCGACCTCGGCAAGGTGCGGCGCAACAGCATCAATACAGGCATTGCGCATGGCAACACCTTCGCCGGTGATATCAACCAGCTTGGCACGACCGTCAGCCGGGTCTGGCAGAACGGAGATCAGGCCCTTGGACTCGAGCCTACCCAGGGTGCTGGACATCGTCGCCTTGGTCACCTGAAAGGCATTTGCCAATCTCACCGGGCTTTTGTTGCCGCCCAGCCGCACGAGATGATTGAGCACGGAGAACTGCGCTACTGTCATGCCATCGGGCATGACAGCCTCGAAGCGAGTTTGGGACAATTGGTTGATGATGCCAATTTCATTGAACACGCGAAACAGGATCGAGGTGTCGGTCATCCCTGATCTATGCAGTCACGTTCATGCCCTCGTCAACTTTGCTTCCAACGGCCAGCGATGGGTCGCCTTGACGACGGGGCCGTAACCGATACGGCCAAGCATCTGCACACGGGGTTCGTTGATACCACCACCGGTGTTGACGCCGAGCATGGTGTGCGCCGTTTTAAACAGCGTCGCCATCTCCTTGAACTCCTGCAAAGCCTGGCTGACCGGATTGACACTCAACCCCAGTTCTGTGGCTTTCAGGTTTGCCCGCACCCAGTCGCGGCCCGCCGCTATCTGGTCCTTGCGCGTGTTGGAAGATGTCACCTGCCAGATGAAGGCCGGGGTTGCATCGAAGCGTTTCAGGTAACGCTCAAAACCTGTCTTGTAAGCAGTGCTGGATGGGTCAGCCATTTGCTCGCGGCTGATCTGACCGGTCATTTTGAGGGCCTCAATTATGGGGCCGGAGATACCAACGCCATCCGGCGTCTGATCTACCTCTGATGCACCAATACGCATGAGGCGTACGGTTTCCATCCAGGTATGAGGCGTGGTGAACTCAAGCGTTGCTGCGTCTTTTCCAAGCTTGTTGAGTGCAGCAACCTTGTCCGTTGCATTCGTGTGACTGAACACGGTGCCATTGCCTGCCACGCGCCCAACCTGCTCAAGCTGATTGCCAGCAACCGGCCGCATCATATCATAGGGCACCTTGCTGGATCGCCGGTTCAGCACCTGCGCAAACAGTGGATCTTTCTGCACTGTCGAATCCGCCGTGAATATCAGACGTGCGATCAGGCGCTTGTCCAGGCGCAGCTCGGGCTCACCATCTGGAAAGGCTGCAATGTCCAGCCTGATGCCGCGCTCGGCTGCCGCCATGCGGGCAAGTTCCAGAAAGCCGCCCAAGCCAATGGTGATCTGCCTATCAAAGGGATCAGTTTCGGGCAGGCGGCGATCAAGATCACAGCTGATTTCGACTTTGTCTGACCCGACAAGGCGAATTTGCCAGGGCTGCCGGTTGTGGGGATTGGGTGCGAGAATGGCAAAGCTCAGAACCTCAAGCCGCACATCACCGCGCGCCTTTCCTGTCTCTGCCCATGGGCGATAGGCTGACTCGGGCAGCCGCATGACACGCCATGCCGCGCCCCCGCCGACGAGCGCAAGGGCAGCACCCCCTGCAGCGAAAATGGCCGAGCGGCGTGAAAGACCAAGAGGAAGGTTTGACATCGATATCTCCTTTGATTTGATATCTAACTATAATGGTATGATATCTAACTTGTCAAGCCACTTTCCATCTCATTCAAAAACTCTGCTATCAACGCGGAATGCAATGGACTGATTCAGGCATCGTTCTGGGAACCAGACGGCACGGCGAAAGCAGTGTGGTGCTGGAACTGATGACGGCCACCCACGGGCGGCATTTCGGCCTCGTGCGCGGGGGCGCAGGCCGTCGTTACACACCCATGCTGCAACCGGGAAACACAGTGTTGGCCACATGGCAGGCCCGCATTGAGGAGCAGCTTGGCAACTACACGGTGGAAGCGCAGAGCATGCGTGCTGCCCAGATCATCGGCAGCGCGTCTGCCCTTTATGCCGTGGGTTATCTCGCCAGCCTGATGCGATTGCTGCCAGAGCGTGATCCCCACGATGGCCTGCACGAGGGGCTGGAGCTTATTCTCACGCAGATGGATCGCATGGAAGTGGCAGCGCCGCTGGTCGTTCGATTTGAAATTGAAGTTCTCGCTGCCCTTGGCTTTGGCCTTGACCTGCAGGAATGCGCCGCCACCGGCGTGCGGGACGAGCTGGTCTACGTCTCGCCCAAAACAGGCCGTGCCGTCAGCCGCGGCGCGGGCCAGCCCTACCATGATAAGCTGCTGCCCCTGCCTGCTTTCGCCAGCGGCGGAGCGGGGCATAATCTTTCGCCCGATGCATTGCGGGAAGGCTTTGCGTTGACGCAGTTCTTTCTGGAGCGGCATGTGTTTGAACCGCGCGGTCTTGTGCTGACAGACCAGCGTGCCGCTTTTGTAGAAGCAGCGCTGCGGGGCATGGAATAACCCTCCCCACAAACACGCCCCTTGCTCCGACTCACTGGCTTGACTACCGCTAGGAGCCAAGAATTGAGGCGGATATGGCGGACAACAACGAGCCACCAAAAGGTGGACCGGACAAAGGTGACGGCAGCAGCATCGAGAATGTAAGCCTGAAGGCAGCGCTGGAAGAGCGCTATCTGGCCTATGCGTTGTCGACAATCATGCACCGCGCGCTGCCCGATGCGCGTGACGGCCTGAAGCCGGTGCAACGTCGCATCCTCTATGCCATGCGGTTGCTGAAGCTTGACCCCGCCGGCGCGTTCAAGAAATGCGCTTCAGTGGTAGGTGAGGTCATCGGTAAGTACCACCCCCACGGTGACCAGTCGATCTATGACGCCATGGTGCGCCTCGCGCAGGACTTTGCCCAGCGCTACATGCTGGTGGATGGACAGGGCAACTTTGGCTCCATCGACGGCGACAATGCCGCTGCCTATCGCTACACAGAAGCCAAGCTGACAGAAGTCGCGGCTCTTCTTTTGCAGGGCATCGACGAGGACGCAGTTGACCTGCGCCCCACCTACAACAACGAGCATGACGAGCCGATCGTTCTGCCCGGTGCCTTCCCCAACATGCTGGCGAATGGCACCACCGGCATTGCGGTGGGCATGGCGACCTCCATTCCGCCCCATAACGCGGCAGAGCTGTGTGATGCAGCGCTCTACCTGATCGAGCATCCCGGTACCCCGTCTGACAAGTTGATGGAATTTGTGCCAGGGCCGGATTTTCCCACCGGCGGCATTCTGGTGGAAAGCAAGACGTCTATTGCCGAAACCTACAAAACAGGCCGTGGCGGCTTCCGCCTGCGGGCGCGCTGGCACAAGGAAGAGACGGGTCGCGGAACCTACATCATCGTCATCACCGAAATTCCTTACATGGTGCAGAAGGGCCGTCTGGTTGAGGCGCTGGCTGACCTGATCAACGAGAAGAAAGTGCCCATTCTCGCCGATGTGCGCGATGAATCTGCCGAGGATATCCGGCTGGTCATCGAGCCGAAAACCCGCGCGGTTGACGAGCACGTTCTGATGGAAACGCTGTTCAAGCTGACTGAGCTTGAAACGCGCTTCTCGATGAACATGAACGTGCTGGTGGACGGCATGGTGCCGCGCGTCATCGGCCTTGCGGAAGCGCTGCAGATCTGGCTCGACCACCGCCGTGTGGTGTTGCAGCGCCGCTCGCGCTTTCGCCTTGGCGAGATCGAGAGGCGGCTGGAGCGGCTCGGCGGCCTGCTCATCGCCTTCCTCAATCTGGATGAGGTGATCCGCATCATCCGCGAGGAGGATGAACCCAAGCCTGCGCTGATGAAGCGCTTTGAACTGACGGACCTGCAGGCGGAAACCATTCTCGACACCCGCCTGCGCCAGTTGCGCAAGCTGGAAGAAATGCAGCTGCGCAAGGAGTTCGAGGAGCTTACCGAAGAGAAAGCGGGCATTGAAGGCTTGCTGGGTGATGTTGCCAAGCAGTGGAAAACCATTGCCTGGGAAATCCGCGAGACACGCAAGAAGTTCGGGCCTGAAACCAAGATCGGCAAGCGGCGCACCACCTTTGCCGATATGCCAACCGGCATGGCCGCAATAGACATGAGCGAGGCGTTGGTGGAGCGCGAGCCGATCACGGTTGTGCTCTCGGACAAGGGCTGGATCCGCGCGCTGAAGGGCCATGTGACAGACCTGACCAGCCTGCAGTTCAAGGGCGACGATAAACTCAGCCAGTGGTTCCACACAGAGACGACCGCCAAACTGCTGATGCTGGTGTCCAACGGCAAAGTATTCACGATTGACGCTTCCAAGCTGCCCGGTGGGCGCGGCTTTGGTGATCCTGTGCGCCTGATGGCCGACATCGACGAGGGGGCAGAGATCGTGACGCTCTGGCCGCATCAGGCGGGCGTCAAGTTCCTGATGGTGGCCACCGGTCAGAATGATGTGCGCGGCTTTGTCGTGCCATCCGATGATCTCATCGCCACCACCAAGAAGGGCCGCAATGTCCTCAATGTCGATGACAAGTGGAAAGCCGTGTTGGCCGTCACCGTGCGTGGCGATAGCGTCGCCATCATCGGTGAGAACCGCAAACTGTTAGTTTATGCGCTTGCCGAAGTGCCGGAAATGGGCCGTGGCAAGGGCGTGCGGCTGCAGAAGTATAAGGACGGTAACGTGGCCGATGTGAAGGTGTTCAACATGGCTGATGGCCTGACCTGGCAGTCGTCGGATGGGCGCACCTACACCGTGGCAAAGCCTGAGCTGGATGAGTGGATTGGCAAGCGGGCGGAAGCGGGTAAGCTGCCACCCAAGGGTTTTCCGAAGGGGAACAGGTTTGGGTGAGGGAGAACCAGAAAAGAAAGGGCCGTCGAACGCACGGTTGGTATGGACGTTTTTGCTCCTTACGCCAATCACACTTCTATTTATGTATTATGCGCAGACCGCTATCGAAACGGGCATGGTCTATCATCGCGGGAGTGGTTGGGAATTGGTACAACGCAAGGCGACTTTGAATTTCCACATTTTCTTTAACTTGTTTTGTGCCGTACTTTGTTTGCTGTTGCAGCTCGCTGTCTTTATTCAATTTTTTATTCGCAATACACCAAAAAAATATACTGCACCAAAATAGTGCGTGCTTCGAGACGCGGCTATCGCCGCTCCTCAGCATGAGGGAGATCGAGGGATGGTCTAAAGGCCCCTCAAAGCCTGTGCAATTCTCAAACGTCCTCTTCCTGAGGAGGCGCAACGCGCCGTCTCGAAGGACGCAACTTGTCAGTGCAAATTCTTGATTGTTAAGAGCTACCAACCCCCACCCTGACCCTCCCCCTTGCTGGGGGAGGGAACGCTCATCACGATGATTGGTGTTGCTTCAAAAACTGTAATGCTGGCACTTCCCTCCCCCAGCAAGGGGGAGGGGCAGGGTGGGGGTTGGCAGCACTGAATCAACAGAAATCAATTCACAAACCACACCCTCACTTCACCCGAAGCACTTCCCCATCCGATGCATCCACCACGAGATAGAGCGCCCCATCCGGCCCCTGCCGCACATCCCGGATGCGCTTGTTGAGCTCCGTGAACAGACGCTCCTCGCTGACCACCTTTTCGCCGTCCAGCGTAAGCCGCGCCACAAGCCGTCCGGCGAGGCCGCCCACAAACACATTGCCCTTCCACTTGGGAAACCTCTCACCCGTGTAGAACGCCATCCCGGACGGTGCGATTGATGGGTCCCAATAGAACACCGGCTGCTCCAGGCCGGGTTTGGCCGTACCCTCGCCGATGCTGGCACCGGAATAATCCCGCCCGTAGGTGATCACCGGCCAGCCGTAGTTCTTGCCCGCAGCAGGAATGTTGATCTCGTCACCGCCCCTTGCACCATGCTCCGCTGTCCAGAGCTTACCGGTGACGGGATGGAGTGCTGCGCCTTGCACATTCCGGTGGCCAATCGACCAGATCGATGTCAGCCAGCCCTCGCGCTTCAGGCCGGGGTTGTCAGCGGGGATGGAGCCATCCGGCATCAGACGCACCACCTTGCCGATTGTGCCGGTGCGGCTCTGTGCCTGCTCTTTCAGATTGCCGCGATCGCCCAGCGTGATGAACAGCGCGCCGGTACGGTCAAAAATCAGGCGTGAACCGAAGTGCTGTCCACCGCTGCCAACCGGGTCCTGCCGGAAGATGACCGTCTGCTGGTCAAAGCCGGTAGCACCCGGGTTCAGCCGCAACTTGGCTACTGCCGTTGCCGAACCACCCGCGCGAGGCTCGGCATAGCTGATGAAGACGTGCCGGTTGCTCTCAAAAGCGGGGTCCAGCACGATATCAAGCAGACCGCCCTGCCCGCGCGCGGCCACCTGCGGCACGCCGGTGAGGGCTGCTGAAAGCTTGCCATCCTTGTCGATAATCCGCACGCGGCCCGGACGTTCTGTCACCAGCATGCGGCCATCAGGCAGGAAGGCGACAGCCCAAGGATTTTCGAGGCCTTTGGTAACGGTTTCCACCGTTACCGTCGCCTGCTCTGTGGTGAATGTGCGGGATTGGGCCTGCGCATCGGCAGGCAATGGTGGAAGCATTCCTGCCACCAGAAAAAGCCCTGAAACAATCTGAACCCGCATGATGCTCTCCATCACCCAAAGATGGGAAAGCGGGCTGCGAAGTCAATTGTCTTTCATAGCCAAGTTTTCAGGTACACGCCTGCATCATGAAAAACCGTTGCGGAGAACGGCGGCTGTGGCGTGCACCGAATTTGCGGCGCATGCAGCGGCTTATGGCACGGGATTCTTCCCGGGAATATTGAACCTGCTGGGCTGTCAAAGGCGCAATCAGTTCCCCCGATGCGAAGGGAAGTGCTGCGGCAGGCTTCGTAATCAACAGACCAGTCACGCAAATGAATGCAACTGTTAGAATCAATGGATTTTTCAAGGCTGCCTCCTACCAAGTTATCAATGCAGAAGACACAATCAGCATTGCTCATGGGGTGAAGGGAACATGACAATTCCGTCATATTCCCTTCCTTTTTAGCCACCTCTTATTCAGCCTTCACGCCAGCTGCAGCAATAATCTCGGCCCAGGTTTTCATTTCCTGCGCATGGTACGGGCGGAAAGCAGCAGGATCACGCGGGTTGAGCGTGAAGCCAAGCTTCTCGATCGCTTCCTTGATGGCTGGCTTCGCAAGCGAGGCAAGCACAGCTTTCGAGAGCTGATCCTGCACAGCTGCCGGTGTGGCGGCAGGCGCAAAAAAGCCTGTCCAGCTCTCGGCATCGGCATTGCTGATGCCCTGTTCGCGCAAGGTTGGCACATCCGGCAATTGCGGGTTGCGCTTTGCACTGCCAATGGCGATGGCGCGCATCTGACCACCCTTGATTAGCTGCAGCACAGAAGCGAGCGTGGAGTTTGCCAGATCGATGCGGTTTGCAACCAATTCGTTGGTCAGCGGGGCCGCACCACGGAACGGCACGTGCTGCATCTTGATGCCGGTGCGCACCATGAAAAGCTCTGTGGAAAGATGCGAGCCGGAGCCGATGCCGGTGGAACCATAGTTCAACTCGCCGGGCTTGGATTTTGCCAGTGCCACCAACTCTTGAATGGACTTTACGGGCAGATCATTCTTGACCACGAAGACATGCTCGAAAGCGCCTGCACCCGCCAAAGGTGCAAAATCTTTCACAGCGTCATAGCCTGCCTCTTTGAGCAGAAACATGTTGTTGCCGTGTGTCTGGTTGTTGCCGAAGGTGATAACATGACCATCCGCATCACCCTTGGCCACCTGCCGTGTGCCGATAGATCCGGATGCGCCACCCACATTTTCCACCACGACATTCTGGCCAAGGCTGGCCGAAAGATCCTGTGCAACAATGCGCGCGATACCATCCGTTGGTCCGCCGGCGGGATAGGCCACCACGAGACGAATGGGTTTAGAAGGAAAGCTCTGTGCAAAGGCAGCAAAGGCAAAGGGAGTGGCAGCTGCGCCAAGCAGCAGCGAACGACGGTTGAACATAGGCATCCTCCGGCGGATGGCAGGCATCCGCTATGTGTCTTGCCTTTCACTGAAGGCGATTGCGGCATGTTCTAGCGGTCAATCCGGGTGTTGGAAAGTGGCCTCAACCAAACATAGCAACGGTGCGATCACTCAACCTCCATGCGTTGCCAATGCACCCGGAGGACTCTCACTCCTCCTTCCAAACACCGCCGGTGCCAGCCGGATGAAAAGCGCGATATGGATCATGATGTAAAGCGGCACGAAGAAATTGGGAATGAACCGCCATGGTAACTGACCGAGAATCGCAGTGCCCGGCGCCTCAAAGAACACACGAAGGGGTGAGCCCGGTTGCGATGTGATGCCAAGACCCACCGCTGACATGAAATCGATGAAGCCGATGACGCTCCACGCAAGCACCCATTTTTCCCAACCCGGCTTTGCATTCCAGGCGATGATAGCGGCGGGAATAGCCAAAGTGGCTGCCAGCACATCTCCCCAGCCAGCGATCATGGCAAAGGGATTGGACAAACGTCCTTCGGCATGCAGCAGCACGAAAAAACCGCCAATGAGACGTGTGCTGTGCAGCCCCACAAGCAACGGTACATTCATACCGACAATGACGTGTCTGACAGTTGGCGTGAAGCCCATAATGAGACCGACAACAACAACCGGCAGTGCAATGCCAAACAGCGCACCGGGAAATGGTCCCACTGGCCGCAGCGGCGTGATCGCGGTCAGCACAAACCATGCTGCCAGAACAACACCAAGCACCCAGCGCGCAGGTGACTGCAAGGGCAACGCACGCAAAATGATGTAGATCGCCAATGGCCCAAACAGACCAACGAAAAGATACTGCATCTGATCAAGTGTCATGATTGGCTGTCCTGTTCTGATGAGGCGGCGGGCGCGGTTTCGCCAAGTTTTCTAAGAGCCTGAATGATCTGCTCACGAATGGTGATTTTCATGGTTTCGTCTGGCATTGCCCGCATCATGGAAAGACCGCCGACCAGCATGGAGAGTGCCGCCCAGGCAAACTCCTGATCGTCATTGGAAAGCCCAGGCGCTTCCGCCAAGGCCAGCATGGTTTGAACAGAACCAACTTGAAAAACCGCCTGCAGAGGCATCTCCTGACGGTGAATTTCACTGACAAGAGCCGCCGCCGGACAGCCTGTTGCAGGGTCAGCGACACGACTGTCAGAAAGATAGTGTTTGGCAATAACACCGACATCCCCGCTGGCTTTGGCCATACCCGCCAAAGCGGAAAAGTTCTTGGGGCTCTGCACAAAAGCGCGCTCCATGGCGGCTTTCAGCATCGCGGTCTTATCAGGGAAATGGGCGTAGAAACCACCGTGGGTCAGCCCCACAGCTTTCATGACATTGCCAACGCTTGCTTCAGTAAAACCATTTTCGCGCATCAGCAGGGAAGCCGCGTCAATGATGGCGGTTCGGGTCCGTTCGCGGTGTCCGCTATCGTATCGCACCATGGCTTA
>JBOFGV010000092.1:0-5387 GCA_051649305.1 Beijerinckiaceae bacterium | reverse complement strand
CCTCCCCCTTTCTGGGGGAGGGAACGCACATCACGATGATTGGTGTTGTTATTAACTCTGCAGCTCCGGCGCTTCCCTCCCCCAGAAAGGGGGAGGGTCAGGGTGGGGGTTGACAGCACAGAGCCCTGAGAAGGTTGACCAAAAGTACCTTCTCCCGAAATCTCACCCGTAAACCTTGTCAGCGCGCGTCTCGAACGCCTCCACCATTTTGCGCACAACCGTATCGAACACCACACCCACCAGCATCTGGAAGGTGCGGGAGCGGAAGGCGTAATCGATATCAAAAACCACGTCGCAGCCCGTCGATGTTTCCACAAAGCTCCAGCGGTTTTCCAGATGGCTGAACGGGCCATCGACATACTCAACCAGAATTTTGCGGTTCTCGCGGTCGAGCGCCACGCGGCTGGTGAAGCTCTCGCGGATGAGCTTGTAGCCAATCGCCATATCAGCAAGCACCACCTCGGAGCCATTCACACCCGTGGTGCGGCGGCGCACGACAAGCCGCTCGCACATCGGCACAAATTCCGGATAGCGCTCGATATCGGCCACCAGATCAAACATCTGATCAGCCGAATGGCGAAGGCTGCGTTTTGTGACGTAGTGGGGCATTTAGCCAAACACACCCACACCGATCAGCCAGCGGTGCAGGAAGCCAATCATCAAACCGTAAGCAATCAGGCCGCCCAGAATGGCCGCCGCATCCTGCCCGGGATTGGGCACAAAGGTCTTGCTTTCATCCACGGGCCTGCGGCGCATGCTGGCAAAGCCGATGACAGCCCAGAGTAGAAATCCGCCAAACAGCAGCATCGAGCCAAGATCACCATTGGCGAGCAGATGCCCAAGGGCCCAGAGCTTGACCGCAAGGATCATCGGGTGCTTGAGCCGCGCCTTCACGAAGCCCTCGGCATAGGCGGAAAACAGCAGCGGCAGCACCGGCAGCATCAACAAGACCACCAGATGGCGCGTCCATGTCGGCGGGTTCCACAGGGGGATCATGCCGGCCGCGCGGTAGCTGGAAAAACCCCAGATAATGAGGCCAAGGCCCACCAGCGAGACAAGGGTGTAAAGCCCCTTGTAGCCATTGGCTCCAAACCGCGCAATGAGCGCCGCACGGCCAGAGCGATTGACGCTGCTGATATGCACTCCGAGAAACAGCACAAGGCCAAGGACAAGAAGGGTCAAGAGCTCAATTCCTTTTTGAGATTGACCCCTGATCTATCAAGCAGGCCCTGCCCTGTCATCCATCTTTACAAGGGTTGTTGATCCTATGGCCCTTTGGGGACTGCAGCGAGGAACTCCCGCAACGGCTCGGCATAGAGCTTGGCCATGCCGCCGGTTGTGCCATGCCCACCTGTCGTGGGGCTGGCGGGTATGAGATAGAGCTTGCCGTTTTTCACCTGTTTGAGGCTTTCCGTCATCAAACCGGTGGCTACAGGATTGCGCTCGTCATCCGCCGAGTTGATGGCCAGCAAATGCGCCTTGATAGCCCCGAGCTTTGGTGCGGGGTTGTAATCCCCAGACGACGCCCACTGATAGAGAAAGTCGTTGGCATCGGCCGGTGGATTGGCAGCCAGACGTGTCTCGACCAGTTTGTCTGCCGCCGCCCGGTTGGGAGCCATGCGCTGATAGGCAAGATCGCCACCGTTGGTGCCGGTGGCATAAAACACATTGGCGATGCGCAGCATCTTGGGCTGCGTGGTGTAGTTGCCACCCATGTATTCTGGATCAGCCTTGACCGTCTCGATCATCAAGCGACGCATCATCCAGTTGCGGCTCGACATCTCGGTTGGCTGCGACGCCATGGGCACCAGTGCGTCCATCATATCAGGATAGCGCGTGCCCCAGATCCATGTGTGCATGCCACCCATGGAATTGCCCATAACCAAACGCAGGCGCTTGATGTTCAGGCCTTCGGTCACAAGCCGGTGCTGCGCATCCACCATGTCATCATAGTTGTAGTTCGGAAACTTCGCTTTCAGGCCGTCCGATGGCTTGGTGGTCTTGCCGGTTCCCAGCGCATCCGGAATGATGACAAAATACTTCGTGGCATCCAGCGGCTGGCCGGGGCCAAACATCTCGCCCCCGAAGCCCGGCGTCAGCATGTTGTTGGACGAGCCACCCGTGCCATGCAGGATAAGGATGGGCGGATTGGCAGGATCACCAATGGTCTTGTAGGCAATGCGCAACTCCGGAAAAACCTCACCGGTCGAGAACTTGAAATCCTTCGCGACGTACGTGCCATCTTTCGGCGTTGGAAAATTAGGCGCCTGCTGCGCGAAAGCGACCGTTGCGGTCATCATAAATCCTGCGGCCAAAGCCATTCGTCTCGATAAAAACATGATCCCCTCCCAAGGATGGCTTCGTCTTGTGTTGCGAAGCTATGAAGGGAGAGTACGCCGAACGCGGATTTGTGCAAGGCGGGGTCTGTATCCTCAGGCACTGTCCAGAGCATCGAGATAGTCCTCGACTTCATCGAGAGTGGCCGAGAAGAGATATTCCTTGTTGCCAAAGACATAGGCCATGGTCTTGCCGTCACGCAGCATATAGCCGCCGTGGGCCAGCACATTCTTGTCTGGCTTCTGGCAAATCATGAAATGCAGGCCAAGACGCGTGCAAACCCGCCTGATGCGGCGTTCGCGGGAAGGATCAGCGCTTTTCTTGCTCATTTCTTTGTCTCAGTCTGCGCTTCAAGAATTGTTCCTGTCGCAGGGTTTTTCCCGCCTATCAACTGAAGCAATGCGTTCTTCGCCATGCGGATCCAGAGCACAAACGGGATGACCATGAGCCGGACAGGGTCCGTGCCTGAAATACCTTCGCTCTCTACGCCCATCTTTTCCTTGCAGGGCCCGGCTTGATAATAGGTGCCAAACAGAATGTCCCATGCCGGAATGGTGTTCGCGAGATTCTTGCCATAGGCGGGCTCAAAATCAGCATGATGCCAGCGATGAAAGCGCGGTGAAGCGAGCAGCCAGTTGAACCAGCCATGATCAATATCAACTTCGAAATGCACATAGGCGTTGTGAAGCGAGGCAACGATATGGACTGCGGCCACTGTCTCAGCCGGAATTCCAAGACTGGCCAGAAAAGTTATGTGGAACAGTTTCATCAAGATGACTTCAAGGGCATGGACTCGAAACACGGTGAACCCATTCACGTGGGTATCGGAGTGGTGGACCACATGGATTGGCCATCCGAGCTTGGTATGCATCGCCCTGTGACACCAATAGTCAGCCAAATCACGCACGAGGAAAGCCAGAACCATCATTGGCAGCCAATGCCAGTTACTCCAGAAACTCTCTGGAATAGAAGGAACGCCCAGGCTTTGGTAAGCCGCAGTCATTGCTTTCGAAGCAATGTAGATCAACGGAACCAGCGCCACATTGAGCGCGAGGATCGCAAAGGTTGTGAGCGTATTCATCATCGCGACACGTGAAAGCACTGATCGGTTAAAGCCAAGAAAAAAGGCGAGTGCGATGAAGCCGCCGACAAAGCCGAAAATCAGCACCGTTTTGTAGCTGGTCAAAAACTCGAGATAGAGACCGCCAATGAAATAAACTGAATCAAGAATCATCGCCAAACTCCGGCATTCTGCAGAGCAGAACGATAGTCTTATCTCCTTTCAAATTGTTTAGTGGAGCAAACAACCAGAGGGTCATTGCTTGGATCGCAACCTCATGAAAGCGGGGTCTCAGCTCATTGTGCCGCGTGCTGCAATCCTATCGAGCCGCAACAGCAATATCGAAATGCATCACATCCTCGCGTTCACCCAGTTTGGTGTAGAGCGCGATGGCCGGCTCGTCACCATAGTCAGCCTGGACGAACACAACCCATGCACCGCGCTCGCGGCCTATGGCACGCAGGTGGTTGAGCAACGCCGTAGCAACACCCTCGCGCCGATGCGCCTCCAGGACCGCCAGATCATAGACGTAGATTTCGCTGCGCTCCTGCTCATACTTGTGCAGCACATAGGCTGTCAGGCCACCGACAACCGCACCACCCTTTGTGGCCGCAATGGCGATGAAATCTTCCTTCCCGAGCAGCCGCTCGAAATAGGCATCCGATGGCCTTGCCCTGCGGAAAGTGTCCGGGTCCTCGAAAGCATCGCCGAACACGGTCATCAACGTCCGCATGAGGGGAAGGTCGGATGGTTTGAGGTGGGATGTGGTGAAGGTTGGCAAAGTGGCTTCCTCCTGTCGATAGACTACAGCTGAGAAGGCGTGGCGTTACAAGTGCTTTATAAGGAAAATCATATAAAATAAATTTATACGATTTTTCATATAAATAGGAGTTATATTGATTTCATGATAAAACTGAATTATATTAGTTTCCTGATAAAGTAAGGAAATAGCATGCTCGTCAGAAACTCCCGAACGCTTGGAACCATCATCCAAACCGCACGCAAGACAAATGGCGAAAGTCAAGCAGACTTTGGCGCGCGAATCGGCATGCATCAGTCGGCATTGTCCTTGATTGAGAAAGGCCATTCCGGCCTCAAGCTGGAGACCTTGCTGACAATCCTTGCTGCCCTTGATCTTGACCTCACAATCACTCGACGCGCCAAGGGGTCTATAGAGCAATTTGCGGACATGTTGTAATGGCCCGCCGTAAAACGCATGTCCCGTTGCGGGTTTTTCAGAACAACCGCCTTGTTGGCGTGTTGCTGAAAGAGCCTAGCGGGGCCATCAGCTTTACATACGACAAGAGCTGGCTGGAATGGCCCAATGCCTGGCCAGTATCATTGTCGCTGCCCATGCGGCCAACGCCCTACAAGGGCGAGGCCGTCATCGCCGTCTTCGACAATCTATTGCCGGATTCGGATGGCATCCGCAGACGGGTCGCCGAGAAGATGGGTGCCGCAGGCACGGATGCTTTCAGCTTACTCTCTATCATCGGGCGGGACTGCGTGGGGGCGATGCAGTTCCTTCCGGAGGATGAGCCTCCACCAGAAACAACAGCGATAACAGGTAAGCCGGTCAGTGACGAGGAGATCGAGCGTATTCTCAAAGGCCTTGCTCGCGCCCCTCTCGGCCTTGATCGGGATGATGGGTTCCGTATTTCAGTGGCGGGCGCGCAGGAAAAAACGGCGCTGCTTTGGCACAAAGGCCAATGGCTGCGCCCAACCGGGACAACGCCTACCACGCATATCTTCAAGACGCAGATTGGCCAACTGCCAGGCGGTGTAGACCTGACGAACAGCGTAGAAAATGAGTTCTTTTGTCTGAAGCTGCTTGACCACTTTGGTCTTGATGTTTGCAAAGCAGAGATCCATGTTTTTGGTGAAACAAAAGCACTGGTGATCGAGCGGTTTGACCGCAAATGGCTTCCCGATGGCCGCCTGCTTCGTTTGCCACAGGAGGACATGTGCCAGGCCCTCGGATTTCCATCGT
>JBOFGV010000091.1:0-23295 GCA_051649305.1 Beijerinckiaceae bacterium | reverse complement strand
CCGGAATGGCTCGGCGGATGATCCCGAAGGTAAATCAGGCATTGCCCATTTTCTGGAGCACCTGATGTTCAAAGGCACGCACAAGAACCCTAAGGGGGCCTTTTCCAATCTTGTTTCGGAACTGGGTGGGCAGGAGAATGCCTTCACCTCCTATGATTACACCGCCTACTACCAGAAGGTCGCCAAAGAACATCTTGAAACCATGATGACATTCGAGTCAGACCGGATGTCCAATCTGGTGCTGGCTGATGCTGATGTTCTGCCCGAGCGCGACGTTGTGCTGGAAGAGCGCCGCATGCGCACAGACAGCGATCCCGGCGCGCAGCTTTCTGAGAGTGTGGCCGCAACGCTCTATGTCAATCACCCCTACGGCCAGCCAATCATCGGCTGGCAGCACGAGATTGAGACACTCGATCGTACTGATGCCCTGAACTACTATCGCCGTTTCTATACGCCGGAAAACGCCGTTCTTGTTGTAGCAGGTGACATCTCCGCCGCAGACCTGAAGCCGCTGGCCGAAAAAACCTATGGGCAGATCAAGGCGCAGGGCGAGCCACCCAAACGCACCCGCAAGGCGGAACCGCCGATTCCGGCCGCACGCCGTGTGGAACTTTCTGATGCCAAGGTGGAGCAGCCCAGCTTCCAGCGGTATTGGCTTGTCCCATCCTACAGCACCGCGAAAGGCAACGAGGCGTTTGTGCTAGAGGTTCTGGCGCAAATTCTGGGTGGCGGACATGCAAGCCGGTTGTTCCGTTCACTGGTACAGGAGCAGGAACTCGCGACCAATGCGGGCAGCTGGTACATGGGAACATCGGTCGATACGACCCGCTTTGCCATCTACGCCACGCCGCGCGAAGGTGTTGATCTCAAGACAATCGAGAAAGCCACAGAAGCCCTCGTGGCTGACATGCTGGACACGCTTACCGAGCGGGAACTGGCGCGCGCCAAAACAGGCATGATTGCCGAGGCGGTCTATGATCAGGACAGTCAGGCGACCCTCGCCCGCATCTATGGTGCAGCGCTTGCGACAGGCAGCTCTATCGCGGATGTGCAGTCCTGGCCGGACAACATTGATGCCGTAACACTGGACGAGGTTGTGGCCGCAGCCCGGACATATCTGAAGCCACGGGTTGCAGTGACGGGGTATCTTTTGAAAGAGCTTGCAGCATGAGCCGGTTGACTGAGAGCCAGAGCCAAGGTGCCGCGACCGCCTCGCGAATCCAGCGGGTTGTTTCGCCTCTCGGCATAGAGGCATGGCTGATCGAGGAATATGCGGTTCCGCTTATCGCCATGGAATTTTCGTTCAAGGGCGGCTCATCTGACAATGGTGCAGGCAAGGCTGGATTAAGCCACCTGCTGTCTGGCTTGTTTGATGAAGGTGCAGGCCCCTACAACGCTGTAGCCTTTCACGAACTGCTGGATGAATACGCGATCCATCTCAATCTCTCCAGCGGGCGGGATGATCTCAGCGGTAGTCTGAAGACCCTTGTGCGGCACAGCGACAAAGCCTTTGAACTTCTGAAAACCGCGCTGAACGATGCTCATTTCGATGCACCCAGTGTGGAGCGTGTAAAGGCGCAAATTCAGGGCAGTCTGCGACGCAGCCTCAATGACCCCAATTCGCTCTCCTCAAAGGCCTGGAGCGCCAAAGCCTTTGCTGGCCATGCCTATGCAAGCCCCGATCAGGGCACGATTGAGGAACTGGCGACGCTCACATCGGATGATATACGCGCCATCGCCAAGCGGACACTGGCGCGCGAGCATCTGAAGATTGCGGTTGTGGGCGCGATCAGCGCATCAACGCTCGCGGCAGAGCTGGACCGGATTTTCGGCGCGCTTCCTGCCAAGAGCGGCATTGCTGATGTTCCTGCGATAACGCCCAAGGGCATGGGCGAGATTGAGATTATCGATCTCGATATCCCGCAGTCGACCATTCGCTTTGGAATGCCGGGGCTCCTTATGAAGGACCCTGATTTCATTTCAGCGTCTGTGATGAACCATATCCTGGGTGGCGGCTCCTTCACCTCGCGTATTTGGCAGGAGGTGCGCGAAAAGCGCGGCCTCGCCTACTCGGTTTCAACTGGGCTTTATCCCTATGCCAAATGCGGATTGTTCTTTGGCGGCACTGCCACAAAGAACGACCGTGCCAAGGAAGCGCTGGATGTCATCCGCGACGAGATCGACAAGATGGCAAGCGACGGCCCGACCGAGGAAGAACTCGACAAGGCCAAGCGCTACCTGATCGGCTCCTATGCCTTGCGATTTGACACCTCACCCAAGATTGCCAAGCAGCTGCTGCAGTTGCAGGTAGAAGACATGGGCATTGACTATCCTGCACGCCGCAACGATCTCTTTGCAGCTGTTTCGCTGGAGGACACACAACGTGTGGCCAAGCGGCTGCTCGCCAAAGGCGAGATGCTGGTGACTATTGCTGGCCGTCCACTTGGGTTCTAGACGGCTTTGATCTGCTCCAGCAGCAGGCCGGGGAAAACCAGACCGGTCTGAGCAGACTTGGCCCTGATCGCCATGCGGCGCATGCCCGATAGGCGCGCGCCTGACTGATCCTCGATCGCTTTGGCGAGTGTCGCCATTCTCTCCGCAAAGCGGCCATGGCCGAAGCCTGCGGGATCAATGGCGAGAATCAGCTGCCCGGTGCGCGGCGCGGGCCCAGATGCATCAAGGAAGGACGAGGCCTCAAAGGCGAAATGCGTGCCGACAACGGCGGCGGCCAGCGCCTCCACCATGAACGCAAGCGCTGCACCCTTGGCATCGCCCAGTGGCAACATTGTGCCAGCGATTCCCTTTGCTGGATCCGTTGTCGGATTGCCATCAGGATCCAGCGCCCAGCCGAGCGGAATGGCCTCGCCCTTTTGCTTGGCTGCAACGAGGTTGCCACGTGCAACCTTGGACAGGGAGAGGTCAACCACCACAGGGGCACGGCCCGCAAGAGGTGCTGCAAAGGCAATAGGGTTGGTGCCAAAAACCGCAGTCTTGCCGCCAGCAGGCGCCATGGCAGCAGGCGTGTTGGCAAACAGCATGGCGACCAGTCCCTGCTCCGCCAGCTTCTCGACATGATGCCCCGCGACACCGCAATGGTTGGAGCGTGTAATGGAAGCCGCAGCGATGCCCTGCTTGGCAGCAATGGCTGGCAGCTTCTTCAACGCGAGATCAATGGCAGGATAGGCAAAGCCGTCGGCAGCATCGACCACAAGCACACCGGCTCTGGGGCGCGTTGCAACGGGCTTCGCATCTCCCTTGGCTTTGCCAGCCACCATCATGGTGAGATAGGTGGGGATGCGTTGCAGGCCATGGCCCTTCAACCCGTCAGCCTCAGCCGCGACAAGTGCTTGCGCAACAGATTTGGCGACAGCAGTGGAAGCACCGCGCTTGCGAAATTCCTGCGCCACAAAGCGGTTGGCAGCATCCAGTGTCAGAGTCTTGTCGCGCATCTCAGCCTTCCAGAACTTTCAGAACATTCTCGATTGTAACGTGGCTGACCCGCACATTGGATTCCTGTGTTACGCCAGCAATATGCGGTGTCAGGATAAGGTTGGGGCAACCCGCAAAAACGGAAGCCTTTGCGGCAGACAGCGGTTCTTCTTCAAACACATCAAGCGCTGCACCACCGAGCTCTCCTGCCTTGAGGGCAGCAGCAAGGGCCGCTTCCTCCACAACGCCCCCACGCGCAGCATTGAGAAGAATGGCATCTTTTTTCATGCGCTTCAGCCGCACGGTATCAATCAGGTTGGCGGTGCTATCGTTCAGCGGAACATGCAGGCTGATGACATCAGCATCCCTCAGCAGCGGCTCAAGGCCCTGCCGCTGGGCCATATGCCAGGCTGGGTGATCATCCCCAAGGTAGGGATCAAAGGCGATGCACTTCATGCCAAGTGCACCGGCGCGCATTGCAACCTCGCGGGCGATGGCACCATATCCCACAAGCCCCATGATCTTGCCGGAAAGCTCGCGACCCATCAGCCGGTTGCGTGGCCATGAGCCGGAAATGACATCTGGCGTGGCATGATAAGCGCCGCGCAGCAGCATCATTGCATTGCAGATCACCCATTCGGCAACGGAGAGATCATTGGCACCACTGGCAGGGCAAACCTTGATGCCGCGCGCCTCACAAGCATCCACATCGATGTTATCGAGACCAACACCCAGACGCCCGATCACC
Source organism: Beijerinckiaceae bacterium (assembly GCA_051649305.1). Lineage (GTDB taxonomy): Bacteria > Pseudomonadota > Alphaproteobacteria > Rhizobiales > Beijerinckiaceae > JADCCX01. The sequence continues at coordinate 19,118 of JBOFGV010000091.1, read as the reverse complement.
TGAACCTTGGTGCAGGCCGCCAGCAAGGCACCCCGCACCTGCGTGCGATTGCGCACCACAAGCGCGCGACACTGGGCAGCCTCGCGCATGAGATCATCCGGGCGATCCACCAGCTTGGGATCATAGAGGACAGTCAGATGGGAAGGCACTTTGGCCAGTGCGGCTTCATCCAGAAATTCCGTGATGACGATATCAGCCATGACAGCCTCCTTCCTAGTCGCCTGCCCTATCGCAGGAGCATAAGCCCGCCTGTTGCAATGACAAGAATAACAACAGTTGCCCCCATGAATACGGCGGCATGACGCCAGCCAACCGCCAGCATGGCTTTGAGCGACGTGCCCAGTCCAAGAGCAGCAATGGCAAGCAGCAATCCCCAGCGCGATACTTCACTCAGTATGCCTTTGATCGGGAGATAAAGCGGCGCAATGGCTGGCATCGCCATGGCAGCGGTGTTGACACAGGCAAGCACCAGAAAGACCACCGCAAAAACAGGGGCTGGCACCTTCGCTGTGCCCGTCTGCTCGCCGCGCTGGATGAACCACCAGCCGATGATCAGCACAACCGGCAGCAGCAGGAAAACGCGGAACAGTTTGACGATAACAGCCGTATTGCCCACGCTGTCAGACACCGCATAGCCAGCACCAACCACCTGCGCCATATCGTGGATGGTCATGCCCAGCATCAAGCCAGTTTCGCGGTCAGACAGGCCCAGCCATATGCAAAGAGGCGGATAGGCCAGCATCACAAGCGTGGAAATGGCATTGGCCATGACCACCGTGAAAGCCGTATCAGCATCCTTGTTGGGATAGTTTGGAACCACAGTGGTGGTTGCCAGTGTTGCTGACGCCCCGCAAACGGCGGTCGCTGCACCGGCCAGTGCGCCGTATCCCGCCACCTGCCCCAGCATGCGGGCAAGCCAGACAGCGGATACAATCGTCACTGCCATGGAGATAATGACCAGCAGAAGCGTGCTTAGGCCAAGGCCCAGGATATCTCCCAGCGCAATGCGCAAGCCGAGGAGCGCAATGGCAATGCGCAGCAGTTTCTTCACGCACCATGTGATGCCGGGCTGAAAGCGCGCATCAGAGGCAAAGCTGTTGAGTGCAATGCCGATGAACAGCGCGATGACCATGGCAGGCAGGCTGAAGCCTCCCGTGAGCTTCTTCATCAGCGGTTCGGCAACCACAGCAGCAATTGCAACGGCGGCAGAAAGGGCAATGCCCATGCCATTGGTGGCCATAAACTTTTTGGGATCAAATGAAGGGAACATGGCAGCCACTGTTTTCAAAACCTCTTGCCACTGAAAAGCCCTGACTGCTTTGACAGTCAGGGCTTGATAAGTCGAGCCGATCATTGTTGATCTTCTTTGTTCGACCCAGGTGAAGCGGGAATTGCCTCCCCATCTTTAGCCGGTTGATCCGACCCTTTGCCACCCTTCTGACGTGGTGGTGTCGCCGGCTTTTGCCGGGATTGTTTGCAGCACCTCCTCAGGCGCTGCGATAAAGTTTCGTCATCGAATATTCACGATGGCCCAAAGCCTCCGATGCCGTCAACCGTCCATTGGCAGTACGCACAATGTTCTCGATCAAGGCGTCACCCGCTTCCGGGATGGTCATGTCGCGGCGCAGGATGCCAGACACGTCCACATCGATATGCTCCGGCATGGTCCGCATGGTCTTCGGGTTGCCGGTGATCTTGATGACAGGCACAATCGGGTTGCCGATGACGTTGCCCTGGCCAGTCGGGAATGTGTGGATCACATAGCCGCCCGCCATCATCAGGGTCACGCATTCAGCGGCTGCCGAAGACGAATCCATGAAGTAGAGGCCGGGACCCTTTGCAGGCGCTTCCGCAGGTTCAAGAATATCGATGTACTTCGATTCACGGCCAATCTTTTCAAGATTGCCGAGAGCCTTTTCCTCGATCGTCGTCAGACCGCCAGCAATGTTGCCCTTGGTCGGCTGGCTGTCAGAGAGATCGGAGGTCTTGTGCGCCTCAATCACGTCATGCTGATAGGCCTTCCACATCTTGTACCAGCGCTCACCCACCTCAGGCGTCGCAGCGCGCGCCTTGCAGAGGTGCTCGGCACCGGTGATTTCAGATGTTTCGCCGAACACACCGTAGATGCCCTTGGGCAGCCACTTGTCATACATGTTGCCGACGGTTGGGCAGGAAGACAGACCGGTTGTCGTGTCAGACTCGCCGCACTTCGTGGAAATCCAGAGCTCTGAAACCGAGCACTTCTCGCGCTGGAGTTCAGACGACCACTGCACGAATTCCTTCGCGACATAGGATGCCCGCGCGATGGTCGCGATGTCGCCATGGCCTTCGATGCCGAAGCCAACAACAGGCTTGCCGGACTTGGCAATGCCGTCGACCACGATCTTCGTCCAACCGTCCTCGATGCCGATGACGATCACAGCAGCAACGTTGGGGTTGGCACCTGTGCCGATCAGGGTGCGGAAATGCAAATCGAGATCCAGACCAAACTGCAGACGGCCATAGGCATGCGGAATGGCCATCACGCCCTTGACGTTGTTGGCAACCGCTTCGCAGGCGGCGTTGGACAGATCGTCCAGCGGCAGAAGCAACACGTGGTTGCGCACGCCCACGCGACCGTTCTCACGACGCCAGCCGTTGAAGCTGTCCTTGACGGCAGCTTTCAGGGCCTTGCGGGCGATGGGCGACTTGAAGCTTGGGGCATCAATCTTGCGGCCCTTGATGACTTTTGTTGGAACTTTGGAGAGTTCGTAGTTGGCGACCATTTGGCTGACTGACATATCTCTCTCCTTACCAGCGCTTCGTCTTGGCGTTATGGACGTGCAGGTGCTCGCCCTTTTTGACATCGGCCTTCACGATGCCGATATCCTCACCATACTTCCAGACGGTATCGCCTTTTTTCAGGTCTTTCAGGGCGACCTTATGGCCAATAGGAATATCCATTTTCGCAGTGATGCGGAAATCGGAGTTATCATGCGTGATCACAGCCAGCATATCAGTTCCGGCTTTCAGGTTCTCGATCACGACAACACCACAGTTGTCCTTGTGATCGTGCACCAGGAGGTGCGGAGCGCTCATGTCATATCCTTGCAATAAGTGGACGATAAGTCTTCTATAAGATATAAGACTTGCCAAGGTCAAGAAGAAGCAGGCTTTCTGTTGATGAATCTGAACAGGAATTCTGCTTGCAGATTCGCCCGCCTCCCACCAACGTAGCGCTTATGGAAATGTCCGCAGATCTTGGTTTCAAGCCTCTTTACCAGCGTGTTCGTGAGCGCCTGACACAGCGTATCATGGATGGAACCTGGATTGCGGGCAACATGGTCCCCAGCGAAATGCAGATTGCTGCAGAGCTTGGCGTGAGCCAAGGCACCGTGCGCAAGGCACTGGACGAGATGACAGCAGCCAATCTTCTGGTGCGCAGACAGGGGCGGGGCACCTTTGTGGCCACCCACGACGAATCGCGCATCCTCTTCCAGTTTTTCAAACTGCAGCTTGATGGTGGGGCACGCATCTTTCCCGAAAGCGAAGTGCTTGGCGTTGAAACCTATGCAGCGACGCAGAAAGAGGCGGACAAACTTGGCCTGTTTCTCAACGAGCCGGTGATACGCATTCACCGCGTCCGGTCACTCGATGGCAAGCGCTGCATCAGCGAAATGATCGTGCTGCCAGCCGCCCTGTTTGAAGGCATTGAGCAGGGTGATGTTCCCAACAATCTCTATGACTCTTATGCCCGCCGTTTCGGCGTGACCGTTGGTGGCGGTGTGGAAACCTTGAAAGCAACAGCTGCCACGCAGAAAGAGGCCCAGGATCTTGGCCTGCCGCAAGGGCATCCGCTCCTGCTGATTGACCGCGTGGCAACGGCCATTGATGGCCGCCCGGTCGAGTGGCGTGTCAGCCTCTGCAACACGGCCCATATGCAATATGTCACGGAGCTTCGCTGAGATGTCATCCTTACAAAGAATCCTGCTGGTGACTGGAGGCAGTCGCGGCATTGGGGCAGCAGTGGCCCGCAAGGCGGCAAAAGCCGGGTTTGATGTCGCCATCAACTATGCTTCAGACAAGGCAGCAGCAGAAAACGTGGCGCGCGATGTGCGAGCCGCCGGGCGCAAGGCTCTGATCGTTCGGGCCAATGTCGCCAGTGAAGCCGATGTCGCGGCCATGTTTAACACGATAGACAAAGAGCTTGGGCGCATCACACATCTTGTCAACAACGCGGGCATAACAGGCAAGAGCAGCCGCCTTGAGGCCGCAAATGCCGCTGTCATCCGTGACTGTATCGACATCAATGTCACCGGGGCCATCTTCGTAGCGCAGGCAGCCATTGCGCGCCTGTCGACAAAAAGCGGCGGCCAGGGAGGCTCTATCGTCAACATCTCTTCCGTTGCTGCGACACTGGGAAGTTCCGGCGACTATGTCTGGTATGCGGCCTCGAAAGGTGCCATCGATTCGCTGACCGTCGGGCTCTCAAAGGAGCTTGCTGCCGATGGTATCCGCGTCAATGCAGTTTCCCCCGGCCTGATTGACACTGAGATTCACGACAAGAGCAGCCAGGATGCAGCGCGCGTTGAGCGCTACAAGCCGATGATCCCGATGGGACGCATTGGCACAGCGGACGAAATAGCCGATGCCGTTCTTTATCTTCTGTCGGATGAAGCCAGCTATGTCACCGGCGCCAATCTGCGGGTGGGTGGCGGGCGTTAGCCCTTGAACCTCCTGCCTTGTGTTTCAGCGTATCCATCGCCATTTGAATGATCATTATTATGACAGCAGGAACATGACATGAAACCACTCTTGCTCGCTGCAACCTTGCTCGCATGCTTGCCTACAGCGACGCTTGCGAATGACCCAGATCTGATCTTCCGCAAGTCCACGGTCTTCAAACTGCTGTCGCCGGACGACAAACTGGCCACCTACGGCATTGATGATCCTGCGGTTGACGGCGTTGCCTGCCACTTCACCGTGCCGGAAAAGGGCGGCTGGACTGGCGCTCTGGGGCTAGCGGAACAGGTTTCCGATGTTTCTCTCGCCTGCCGACAGGTTGGGCCTGTGAAGTTCAAAGAGAAGTTCGAGCAGGGAGCCATCGTTTTCCGCCAGTCACGATCCTTGTTCTTCAAGCGCATGCAGATCGTGCGTGGCTGTGATGCCAAGCGCAATGTGCTGATCTACATGGTTTACTCAGACCGCCTGATTGACGGCAGCCCAAAGAATTCCACCTCCACTGTGCCCATCATGCCATGGGGGACGGTTGAAGCATTGCGCTGCGCAGACTGGGTCAACGGCTGATTGTTTTGTGAACGACAGGCAACAGGCCGTTCGCATTCCATTCAGTCAACCAACCCTATGAAAGAGATGTTGTCATTGAAATGACGCCCTTGGATATGAGTCTCTTGCAGATCATGCCGAGTCGTCGCATGTTCATCGACAACGTCACTGGCTGCCCTGAACCCTTGGCAGTTGGCGCGTTGAACAAGGGTTTTATCAAGAGGGAGATTCCCATGGCTATCAAGACAACATTTGCAGCGCTTGTACTCTCGGTTGCTGCCTCAACAATGGCATTTGCACAAACAGCTCCGGCACCAGCCAATCCTTTGCGTCCAACAACGCCTGCTGCGCCAGCTGCTCCTGCTCAGCCTGCTGCACCACGCGCTGCAACACCAGCCGCCCCTGCAACAACACAGCCTGCTGCACAGCGCCCTGCTGCCAACCAGCTTGTGAACCTCAACACAGCGCCTGCCGCTGAGCTCGACAAGCTGCCACAGATTGGCGATGCACGCGCACAGGCGATCATTGCCAAGCGCCCCTACAAGGACTGGGCTGATTTCGTTGCCAAGAATGTTGTTCCTGCCAATGCAGAAGCAGCCATCAAGGACAAGGTTCGCTTCCGCTGATCAGCGGTGAGCTGACAAACAAAAAGGCTCCGGGAAACCGGAGCCTTTTTTATTGCGGGAACGGAGAAGGATTTCAGCGCTCGCGGAAAGCCCGGTTAAACTGGTCTTTCAACGGCTTGATCATGAAATCAAACGGCGTGCGCTCCGTTGTCTGGATAAAGCTCTCGGCCTGCATGCCTGAGATGATCTTCAAATCTCCGAGCTTGGCCCGCTCGTTTTCAGCAGTGGTTATCCGCACAGTGTAATAGACAAGGCCCGTCTGCTGCTCACGCGTCACATCGGCGGAGATGCGCGAGACTTTACCAGCAATTTCCGGCGTGACCCGCTGGTTGCCGGCAAGCACCTTGATAACAGCTTTTTGCCCGATGAACAGCTGGTCCACATCTGTCGGCTGCACCCGCGCCTCGATCTGCAGGTCCTCATTGAAGGGAACAATCAGCATCGCCGGTTCTGCCGGAGAAATCACACCGCCAACGGTATGCACAGCAAGCTGATGCACGTAGCCATCGATAGGTGAGCGAATTTCAACACGCTTCAACTGGTCTTCCGCCGCAATCTTGCGCTCCATCAACTCTGCTGTCTTTGCCTGAATTTCGCGCAATTCCTTGGAAACCTCGGTTTGCAGATCGATATCAATCTGCAAAAGCTGCAGCTCGATTTCAGCAATCTTGCCCTCGGCCTGTGCCTTGCCTGCCATGAGCTGACCACGCTGGCCGAGCATGTTGGCTGCCTCACGCTCCAGCGGCATCACGCGCGTAATCGGCACAAGGTTGCGCTTGTAAAGATCGCGCACACCGACAAGTTCCTGTTCGATAAATTCCATCTGGCGGTTGCGCGATGTTGTCTGCGCCTGAATGCCGCCAATCTCTTCCTTCAGCTGCTCAACGCGCTTCCTGAGCTGCGACTTCTGGCCATCGCGCTGGGAGCGACGCACTTCCATCATGCGACGCTCGGCATCAAGTGACTTGGCAACGTCTGGCAGTTCTGCACGGGCCGTAAGGGCAGCAGGCACTGTAATCTCATCGCGGGCATCGCGCTCGGCCTCAAGACGGCCCAGTCTGCTGAGCAAATCGTCCAGCTGCTTGACGACAATCTGCAGATTGGCCTTGGTAATCGTCTCATCGAGATGAATCAACAGATCGCCAGCCTTCACACGCTGGCCGTCCCGCACCGGCAATTCAGAAACCACACCGCCTTGCTGGTGCTGGATTTTCTTGACGTTGGAATCAACGACGAATTGGCCAGAGGCAACAACCGCACCTGCAAGCGGCGAGGTAGCGGCCCACAACCCGATCGTCCCGCCGAACAGACCAACGACACTGATACCCGCAATCAGTGACTTGCGGATAGACTGTTTGTGCTCAGATGATTGCTGTTTTTCGCTCATGGGTTTTCATCTTTTTTGGCAATTGACGGGCCGGGGTTTCCACCGCCACCGGCTGCGCTACGCAACATAGCGACCTGCTGACGTACGCCTTGTGCGTGAACGCCGCCTTGATTGGGTGCACCGCTGGCGCCACCTTGCGCCTGCTGCGCAGCCCGCATCATATTCTGGCGATACTCATCCCGGGTAATCATCTGGAAGCGGCCTTCGTGGACGCGGCCTACAAAATCCACGCCTTGAAGCAAGGACGTCTTGTGCGAAACGATGATGGCTATACCCCCACGTTTGCGCGCGCCTTCAATCGCATGGGCCAATGCCATCTCGCCTTCGGCATCGAGATTGGAATTGGGCTCATCCAGCACAAGCAGGAATGGATCGCGGAAAAGGGCGCGGGCGAGGCCAACACGCTGGCGCTGGCCGGCTGAAAGAACAGCACCACCCTCACCAATGCGGGTTCCATAGCCCTCGGAAAGCTTGAGGATCATATCATGGGCACCGGCTGCTTTCGCAGCACTGACGATTTCATCATCTGAGGCATCAGGCAGGAAGCGGGCAATATTCTGGGAGACAGTGCCGTCAAACAGTTCAACATCCTGAGGCATATAGCCCATATGCGCACCAAGCTGCTCGCTATCCCACTGGTCCAGCGTCGCTCCGTCAATGCGCACAGTGCCGCGCAGCGGTGGCCAGACGCCAGCCAACACGCGGGCAAGGGTGGATTTGCCACTTCCGCTCAACCCGACGATCAGCAGCGCCGATCCAGCCTTGAGTGTGATGCTAGCACCAACCACAAGCGGGTTTTGGCGGCCAGGAACCCCAACTGCAAGTTCATCAGCTGCAAATTCCAGCTTGGGAGCTGGCAATTGTGTCTTCTCTTTTTGAGCCGCGTGAATGGCAAGAAGCTCATTCAAGCGTGCAAAGGACTGGCGACTGGCCACAAAGCCCTTCCAGTGTGCAACAGCTGTTTCAATCGGGGCAAGCGCACGGGATGTCAGGATCGAGGCTGCAATCATCGCGCCAGGTGTCATTTGCTGGATAATCACAAGATAGGCACCTACTCCCAGAACGGCAGACTGGAAGGCCATGCGGAAGACCTTGGCAGCCGCACCCACACCACCTGCTGCATTGGTAACGGTCAATGTGGCGTCGACATGGCGTGCGTTCACTTCGCGCCAGCGCTCACCGAATGTCCTGCCCATGCCCATGGACTGGATAGCCTCGGCATTGCGTCTGCTGGCCTCAGCCAGCATGGCGCGCTCAGCGCCAGACTGGGTTATGGCAAGTGTGCCTTCCTTGGTCTTGCTCTCCGTCCAGAGCGTCAGGCCAATGATGATCAAGCCACCAACAAGCGCCATGACGCCCAGAACAGGGTGCAGGAGGAAGCAGCCGATGAAGAAAATCGGCATGAAAGGCATATCAAAAAAGGCCGTTGGACCCATGCTTCCAAGAAAGCCACGCACGGTATCGAGATCGCGGGTTCCCTGTGAAGCCTGATCACTGCGCGCACCGCGCAACGGCAGCTGACGCATAAGCTCAAACACCGTGGGTGATAACTTATGGTCGAATTCCGCACCAATGCGCGCAAGCATGCGCGAGCGAATGGAATCGAGAATTCCCTGCACGACAAAAGCCAAAAGCACGATGGCCGAAATTCCAATCAGGGTCGGGATGCTGCGGCTTGCCAGAACGCGGTCATAGACCTGGAGCATATAGATCGAGCCAGTCAGCATCAGGATGTTGATGCAACCTGAAAAAATGGCCACGCCGCTGAAAGATCCGCTCAGCTTTTTCAGCTCAGCGGTTGCCGGTTTGGTCTTCTGCCCTGGCCTTGCCATCTGGTTGCCTCGCCCAAAATCTCAAATCAATCGATACCAAAGCAACAACGGTTGGATTAATAAAATAATCCCACGAACATAAAACTTTGAATCAAATTTAGTTATGACACAGTTGCCGTCAATAACCGGTTAAGACTCTTGTCTCCAGACTTTAAAGTTAAGAAATATGATTTTTGGCAACAGAGAGACACACAGCATCTTTCGGCAATTGATCAAAAAGGGCAAAATCTGTTCCTGTCATCCAGACCTGCCCCCCACAATCAGCCAACCTTTTGTAAAGTGCACTCCGGCGTGCCGGATCAAGATGGGCGGCAATCTCATCCAGCAAAATCAGAGGAGCAATACCGGACATTTGTGACACGAGTTTAGCATGCGCCAGAATGAGCCCAACAAGCAGCGCTTTTTGCTCCCCGGTTGAGGAAAGCACAGCGGGCATATCCTTGGGACCATGACGCACGACGAGATCAGAGGCATGGGGCCCAATCAAGGTACGGCCTGCTCCCTTGTCACGCCAGCGGTTATTCTTGAGGGACTGGCGGTACCACTCCTCCACCGCGAGAGCTGAGGCATTGTCGAGTGCCGTTTCAAGATCGCCCTGCAGATTGAGCACGGCATAGGGAAAAGGAGATTCAGGGTCTTTTTCATCGAGCACAAGGGCCGCAAGCCGCTGCACGGTTTCGCGCCGCGCCGCCACAACAGCCATGGCGACTTCCGCCAGCTCTTTCTCTATTGCATCGAGCCAGAGAGGATCGGGCCGATCACCCTCCAGCAGACGGTTGCGGCTGCGCAGGGCTTTTTCAAGTGCTGAAACCCGTGTGCCGTGGTCGCTGTCTATCGCCAACACCAGTCTGTCAAGAAAGCGACGACGCTCGCCTGCCGAGGCGCGGAACAACCCGTCGTGATCAGGCATCAGCCAGATCAGACGGCAATGATCGGAGAAGGCTGTGGCTGATCCCACGGGTTCACGGTTGATGCGGCAGCGCCTGCCATTCTCTTCAGCCGGATTGTAGCCTACCCCAAGCTGCGCCAGGCCAAGAGCGCCATCCATTTCAACAGAGACTGCAAACGACCCCTGCCCGGCCTGTCTGGAAATGCTTGAAAACTCTGCGCGCCGCATGCCGCGACCGGGCGCAAAAAGAGAAAGCGCCTCCAGAATATTGGTCTTGCCTGCGCCATTCTCGCCAACAAGCGCAACCATGCCACTCTCGACCTTGAGATCAAGAGACGGGTAGTTGCGAAAATCAGACAGAATCAGACGTTGAACGCGGCTCACACCCGCTCATTACACCCGCATGGGCATCAGGACATAGAGTGTCGATGAGCCTTCACGGTCCAGAATGAGGGTCGGTGAGGAAGGATCAGCCAGCTTGAAGAGCGTTGTGTCACCCTCAAGCTGGTTGGCAATATCGAGCAAATAGCGCGCGTTGAAACCGATATCGATTCCACCCGCATCATAATCCACCTCGATTTCCTCAACCGCATTGCCTGCGTCAGGATTGTTGACGGACAGCGTGAGTTTGCCATCCCCAAGCGACAGCTTCACAGCGCGTCCGCGCTCCGATGAGATGGTCGAGACACGGTCCACCGACCGGGTGAAATCCGCCCGCTCCACGATCAGAAGCTTGTCGTTGGCCACCGGAATAACCCGTGTGTAGTCAGGGAAAGTGCCGTCAATCAGCTTGGATGTGAGCACAACACCACCGACCACAAAGCGGATTTTGGACGTGGACAGCTCCACAGAAACATCGCCATCAAATTCAGCCACAAGCTTCAGGGCTTCAGCAACTGTCTTGCGCGGCACAATCACGCCAGGCATGCCCGCGGCACCGGCGGGTGCCGGAAGCTCAGAACGCGCCAACCTGTGACCGTCAGTCGCGACCGCCCGCAGCATCACGCCCGCATCGGTATCGACCGTGTGCATGTAGATGCCGTTGAGATAGTAACGTGTTTCTTCCGTTGAAATGGCAAACTGCGTCTTCTCGATCAGCCGTTGCAGCTCTTTCGAGGCAATGGTGAAGCGATGCGACAGATCACCCGCCGCCATATCGGGAAAATCCTGCTCCGGCAGGGCCTGAAGCGCGAAGCGCGAACGGCCCGACTTGATGTTCAGCTGGGCTGAATCAATGCCGGTTTCCAGAGATATCTGGGCACCATCAGACAGTTTGCGCACGATATCGTAGAAAGTGTGGGCTGGCACAGTGATTGCGCCATCAACGGCGCTTTCTGCGGACAAGGTTTCGACAACCTCGATATCCAGATCGGTTGCCTTCAGTTGCAGGCTTCCCCCCGCTGCACGCAACAGGATGTTGGACAGAATAGGAATGGTGTTCCGGCGTTCCACCACACGGTGCACATGCGCCAGAGACTTCAAGAGCACGGATTGTTCAACAGTGACTTTCATGGGAGCAGGTCTGGCCTTGATGCGGTGACGCAAGGTGAATAACCACCTTGCCCGTTCTACTGGGAGGCAACGTTGCAGCGGCTGACCGCAAAACTCAAGTGCCCGCTTGCAGCCCCAAGGCGTTTAGCGGTGTTCAATGTCCTGTCATCCACACAAAATTGCAACCACGCACTATAAACGCGACCTATTCCTGCAGCATGCGCTTGAGGAGATCAATCTCTCCCGCAAGTCCTGCATCAGCCCCTGTCAGGCTTTCGATCTTGCGGACGGCATGCAGCACCGTTGTATGGTCCCTGCCACCAAAACGCCGCCCAATCTCTGGAAGCGAACGCAATGTCAGCGCCTTGGAGAGATACATGGCAATCTGACGCGGGCGCACCACAGTTGCTGTGCGGCGCGAAGACAGAATGTCAGATTTGCTGACGTTGTAGTGGTTGGCCACCAGACGCTGGATATCCTCGATCTTCACCTTTTTGGGCTCGCGGGTGCGAATAAGGTCCTTGATCGCAGTTTCTGCCGTTGGCAGATCAAGCGGCGCTCCAGACAGTGTGGCATGGGCCAGCATGCGGTTCACAGCCCCTTCCAGATCACGGCCATTGGCGGTGAGCTGACGGGCAAGCCAGACCACGACTTCCGGACGCACTTCAAAGGTCGGCAGATGGGCGCGCGCTGCCGCGATGCGGTATTCGAGGATCTTGACGCGCAATTCTTCATCCAGCGCACCCATTTCAACCACAAGACCGGCCTGCAGGCGTGACCGCATGCGGTCTTCGATGGTTTCAAGATCGCAGGGTGCACGGTCAGCCGCCACAATCACCTGTTTTCCGGCATCAATCAGGGCGTTGAGCGTGTGGCAGAACTCCTGCTGGATGGCCTTGCCTGTCAGAAACTGCACATCGTCAATGACAAGGACATCAATGGCGCGCAACTTTTCCTTGAAGGCAATCGCAGTCTGGGATTTCAGGGCAGACACGAAGCCGTACATAAATTTCTCGGCTGTGAGATAGACAATCCGGCGGCCTGACGCTTCAAGCGATTGCGCCAGCGACTGGCACAAATGGGTTTTGCCAAGGCCAACAGCTGAATGCAGAAAAAGCGGATTGTAGATCGGCTTTTCACCGGGCTGCGCCCGGCCAATCTGTTGAATGGCAGAAAAAGCGAAGGCGTTGGACTGACCCACAACAAAGCTCTGGAAGGTCAAACGACGATCGAGCGGGGAGCCGTCGAGTGCCTCGCTGCCCTTGCCATGGGCAACTGCAACAGCAGCTGTTTCAGCAGGCGCATGAAAGGCGGATTCCGTGAATTGTGGCGCAGAATGCGAGGAAGATGGCGACTTCTGGGATTTCTGTACCACAGCTCTCTGTCCGGCAACCCGCACAACAAGCGATACATCCGAGACACCGCAGTCACTTTCTACAAAAAGACGCTGCAACTTGTCCTGATAATGAGCGCCAATCCAGCTCTTGAGAAACTTGGTCGGAACACTGAGGTGTGCGCGCTCATCCACGCAGTCGATCAGTTCAATCCTGGCAAACCAGCTGTTGAACACGTCTTCACCCAGTTCAGCCCGCAATCTCTGGCGGATGCGGCCCCAGATTCCGGCAAGCACTTCGAGACGGTCCACGGCACTTTCCTTCACTGCGACGAGTCCATTGGTGTCAGATTGTGCAAAAGCAGCTGTATCGCCAACGGGTTCATAGGTCTTCGAATACATAGTGGCCTCAATTCTCAGGTTGTCGTTTCCGGCGATCAAATCACCGGGTCCGATCCATTTTTTCTTATTGAAGTAAAAGGCTAAAGGCCTCGATGGTTGCCGTCTTGTTACAAGGCGCAACCGGCAAAAGGATGGTAGCAGCAGTCACTCACGATCAGCGCAACAAAGTCTTCTTCTGGCCTTTTCACGGTGCTGTTCCTTTCTGCCTCAGTCTGCTTTTCAGCCCGCTCATCACCAGCCGCCTGGTGATTTTGAACATAACAGTCCAGTCACAGCGAACCGACGGCTCGTTGCGCTCCACCATTTGCTCTGGGGATGATTGGGTCCGCCCGAAAGCGGTGTAAGAAGTGTCTACACACCCCACTCGAAAGCCAGCAACATAAATTATGGCAGGCTTGATTGACCGACCTGAGCATCGGTCACGAAGGGAGTTTTCCACAGGATGTTAATGAAAGGTTAAAGCCATGAAATGTTGTGTAAAAACCGATTTAGAAAACCAATGTCGACAAAAGATTTCGGCTGCGAAACAAGTTCAAAAAAGAATTTTCAGAAAAAAAATATGAAAGCGTTAACGCAGCAGCAGAAAACCGCTTACCCGTTAAAATATTGAAATATATAAATAATCTCTGCGCAAGCTACCCTTCGGCGACTGAACGGCACAAGATACCAGAGTCAAGCGCATTGACGCTGATTATGTCAAAAAAATATCCAATGCGGCTTTGGTACGGATTCTGGCTAAATCGATAAAAAATAGAGCCGTCTCACCTATTCGAACCTCACAGCTTCGCCTTTTGAAGCCGCCACAACCGCAGCTTCCCACATCACCCGCTGCCCCCTGACAACCGTTCCCACTGGCCAGCCGGTGACGGAAACACCATCATAGGGCGTCCAGCCACAGCGGGAGGCAATCCAGTCATTCCGGATGGTCTCGCGGCGCTTCAGATCAACGATTGTCAGGTCGGCATCATAGCCCGCTGCAATCCTGCCCTTGTTGGCGATGCCAAACAGGCGCTTGGGTCCAGCACTCGTCAGGTCAACCAACCGTTCGAGGGTCAGGCGGCCATGGTGCACATGATCCAGCATGATCGGAACAAGCGTCTGCACCCCGGTCATGCCGGAATGGGTGGCGGGATAGGCATGGCTTTTCTCTTCATGGGTATGGGGCGCGTGGTCTGACCCCAGACAATCCACCACGCCTTGAGAGAGCCCCTGCCAGATACCCTTTTGATGCACCGCATCGCGCACCGGCGGGTTCATCTGGGCATAAGCTCCCAGACGTTCATAGCAATCAGGGGCCACCAGCGTCAGGTGATGCGGTGTGGCTTCACAGCTGGCGATATCCTTGTGGTGCTGAAGCAGCGCCATCTCGTCTGCGGTGGATATATGCAGAACATGGATCTTCGCCTTGGCCCGCTGCGCCACAGCCAGCAGGCGCTTGGTGCAGCGCAAGGCGGTTTCCACATCCCGCCAGACAGGGTGGGAGGACGGATCGCCGGGTACTCTGAGATGCATGCGCTCACGCAGCCGCGCCTCATCCTCTGAATGGAAAGCGGAACGCCTGCGGGTGCGCTTCAAAATCTCGAAAACACCCTCGTCGTCTTCTACCAGCAGTGAACCTGTGGAAGACCCCATGAATACCTTGATTCCGGGTGTGCCGGGCAAGCGTTCAAGCTCCGCCACATCCTTGGCGTTCTCGTGGGTTCCACCGACCCAAAAGGCAAAATCGCAATGCATGCGGTGGTGGGCGGCCTTCAACTTATCCTGCAAGGCTTCTTCTGATGTGGTCAGTGGCTGTGTGTTGGGCATTTCGAACACAGCCGTGACACCGCCCATGACAGCAGCGCGGGAGCCTGTTTCCAGATCTTCCTTGTGCGTCAATCCCGGTTCTCGAAAATGCACCTGGCTGTCGATGAAGCCGGGAAGGATGTGCAGGCCCGTGCAGTCAACGGTTTCTCCGGCATGCGCCTGCCCCAGCGAGCCGATGGCCGCAATCTTGCCATTGATGACGCCAATGTCCCGCTGGCCAATACCATCATGATTGACAACGATGCCGCCCTTGAAAATGGTATCGAATGTCTGCGCCATCGCCGCACTCCCACAATCGCCTGTTGTGATCAGGCTGCGGCAGGCTTACGTAAGACCCATCCTTTGCTCAAGCCAGAGATTGAATTTTCCATGTTACAGACGCGAAAAGCTGTGGGCTTGCCCAACCGGGGTGTTCTACGCATCACAGGAGAGGACGCCCGCAGCTTCCTGGATGGCCTTGTTACCAACAGCCTTGCTGGTGTGAAACCGGATGTTGCCTGCCATACCGCGCTGCTCACACCGCAAGGCAAGATCATCGCTGACTTCTTTGTGACAGAAGCCGATGCCGAGGATGGTGGTGGCTTTTATTGCGATGTGCCGCTGGTCAGCATCGCTGATCTCATGAAGCGCCTCACATTATACAAGCTGCGCGCCAAGGTGACGATCGAGGATATGTCCAGCGAACTCGTTGTCATGGCCATCTGGGGTGGAGAACCTGTGGCTGATCTCGCCATGAGCTTCACCGACCCTCGCCTCGCGGCCATGGGCCAGCGGGTGATTGTGCATCATTCGCAGCAGGAGAATGTCATTGAGGCCGCAGAAGCGCTGACAGCGGAGCTTGAGCACTATCACAATGCCCGCGCCAGACTGTGTCTGGGTGAGCCGGTGTTTGACTATCCGCTGAACGATACCTTCCCGCACGAGATCAACATGGACCAGCTTCATGGCATCGATTTCCAGAAGGGTTGCTACGTCGGGCAGGAAGTTGTCTCGCGCATGCAGCACCGCGGCTCCGCCCGCACCCGCCTCGTGCAGTTGCAATATGAGGAGCACATTGCGGTTGCGGAAGGTGCGCCGGTTGTGGAAGGAGACAAGACGCTGGGCGTGACAGGCACCTGCGCTGCAGGCATTGGCCTCGCCATGCTGCGCCTCGACCGTGCGGCTGATGCCGTTGCCGCCGGTACGCCGATCACGGCAGGCGGCGTTCCGGCAACAGTGGTCAAGCCCGCGTGGTGGACGGCGAGCTGGCCGCTGCCTGAGGCTTAATCCGCCTTGCGGGCCGCCAGCATGTAATTGACCGCCATATCGCGCGACAGCGACCATTTGTCTGACAACGGGTTGAACACCACGCCCTGTCGGTCAAACACCTCCATACCGCCCACAGAAATAGCGTCTTCCAGTTCTTCCGGCGTCACGAACTTGTCCCAGGAATGCGTGCCCACCGGCAGCCAGCGCAGCACATATTCAGCCCCGAAGATGGCGAGCGCAAAGGCACGCTTGGTGCGGTTGATGGTGGCCGCCACCAATAACCCACCCGGTTTCACAAGCTGTGTGGCTGTCAGCACAAAAGCTGGAACATCCGGCACATGCTCCACAACCTCCATCGCCAGCACGACGTCAAAGCGCGCTGTTTCATCGAGCAGCACCTCAGCCGTGTCCTTGCGGTAGGTGACGGACACGCCGGTGCGGGCGGCGTGAGCGCGCGCCACATCCACGTTGTTGCGGGCAGGATCAATGCCCGTCACCTCAAAACCAAGACGCGCCAGTGGCTCGCACAGCAACCCGCCGCCACAGCCGATATCCAGCAGGGTCAGACCCTTGAATGGCTCAAGACTGCGCGGATCACGCCCCAGCTCCGCCGCCAGCGTATCACGCAGATAGGCCATCCGGACCGGGTTGAACTTGTGCAGGGGCTTCATCTTGCCCTTGGGGTCCCACCACTCCGTTGCCAGACGATCAAACTTCTCGACTTCGGCTTGATCTACACCGGCAGCTGTTTGACCTGTCATCCCGTTCTCCAGATTTGGCGGTGGCAATTGACACACACGCCACAGCCTTTCATAACGCCGCGCAACCAACAGGACCACTGGCCATTTAGCCGCTGGTCTGTTCAACCCCTTGTTACGGACCAAGCTCTTCCATGGCCCGCCTTGTGCTGAAATTCGGCGGAACCTCCGTCGCCAACATTGAACGCATCCGCAACGTCGCCCTGCACGTCAAACGCGAGTGGGACGCAGGCCACGATGTCGCTGTTGTGGTCTCCGCCATGTCCGGCAAGACCAACGAGCTTGTCGGCTGGTGCAAGGAAGCTTCGGCGCTTTATGATGCCAAGGAGTATGACGTTGTCGTCGCCTCGGGCGAGCAGGTGACGTCCGGTCTGCTGGCGATTGTGCTGAACGAGATGGGCCTGCCTGCGCGCTCCTGGCAAGGCTGGCAGGTGCCGATCTATGGCAGCGATGTGCACAGCTCCGCCCGCATTGAAGGCATTGAGGGCGAGAACATCATTGCAGCCTTCAACCGCAACCGCGAAATCGCCGTAGTCTCCGGCTTTCAGGGTGTCCACAAAGAGACTGGCCGCATCGTGACCCTTGGCCGTGGCGGCTCGGACACCTCCGCTGTCGGCATCGCCGCCGCCCTGAAGGCTGACCGCTGCGATATCTACACCGATGTGGACGGCGTCTACACCACCGATCCGCGCGTTGTGGCGAAAGCCCAGCGCATGGAAAAGGTGTCCTTTGAAGAAATGCTGGAGATGGCCTCCGCCGGCTCCAAGGTGCTGCAGGTGCGCTCGGTCGAGATCGCCATGGCACAGCGTGTCAAAACCTATGTAAGATCATCCTTTGATGATCCCAGTAACCCTACCCCTGGAACCCTCATCTGTGACGAGGAAGATATCGTGGAACAGCAACACGTCACCGGCATTGCCTTTTCAAAGGACGAAGCCCAATTCACCCTGCGTCAGGTGGCAGACAAGCCCGGCGTTGCCGCCGCTGTCTTTGCGCCTCTGGCCGAAGCCGCCGTCAATGTGGACATGATCGTCCAGAACATCTCGGCGGACGGCAAGACCACCGACATCACCTTCACGGCACCTGCCGCTGAATATGACCGCGTGCTGGATGTGCTGAAGAAGAACAGCGATAACATCGGCTACACCACGCTGGAAGGCGCAAAGGATGTCGCCAAGATTTCCGCCATCGGCATAGGCATGCGCAGCCACGCCGGTGTCGCCGCCATGGCCTTCAAGGCGCTGGCCGACAAGGGCATCAACATCCGGGCAATCACGACGTCAGAGATCAAGTTCGCGGTGCTGATAGATGCGGCCTATACGGAGTTGGCGGTGCGGACGCTGCACACGCTTTATGGGTTGGATAGGGCGTGAGGGCTGTTTCCTCGTGGTCTTGCATATACGGTCATAGGCAATGTAAAGTCTGCAATGACTGGTGGGCCCAAACTTGGCTGTATTATCACGCTAAAATATGTAGACTAAAGGTGAAGCAGGGGCATGCGTGATTCTGCAATTAACATGACACCCCGTAATTTCACGGAACAAAATTACAATGGCAATTCAGAAATAATTGAATGTGAGATTGTCCATGAAGATTTCTAAAGGCCTTAAAGACAGATTTATCTTATGTTTTATTATAATAATGAGAAGGTCAAATTTAAAATTAGCTTTATACGCATCTTTATTTGCATTATATCCAACGTATTTGAAATATGATGGAACAATTTATTCAATATATAATAATTTTTTGGGCTTTATATTTATAATATTTTCTACAGCTTTTGTTCTATTGATTCTATCATGTTTTTTTATATCCATTTTTTGCAATCTATATATTCTTGGTTATGTTGATAAATTTAGAGACTTAACTAGGATGGTATTTTTTCGTTCACTTCCATTACGATAAGGGTGGAATTACGATTGCGGGGACGCCATATCAATTGCATTATTGCCATCGACGATCTCCTCATCCTGAGGTGCGGAGCGAAGCGAAGCCTCGAAGGACGCATTTCGCTTCCGCCAGATACCCCTTTTCAAAGCAGACCGTTCGCTTGAACATTGTGCGTCCCCTCACCCTGAACC
>JBOFGV010000090.1:0-102440 GCA_051649305.1 Beijerinckiaceae bacterium | reverse complement strand
AGGGAGCGCAACTGCGCCTGCTCTTTTCGCTTTTCTTCAAAAAGATCATGCTGCCTTCCGGATGATAAACCGCATCACGCCCTCTTCGGTGCCTTGCGAAACCAGCATATCGCCGGTTTCACGGATCAGATTGGGGATATCAATCGCAGCCATGGGATCAGTGCAGAGCACCTCTAGCGCGTCGCCTGCTGCCACCTTGGTCAAGGCCTTGCGAGTCTTCAAAGCGGGCAGGGGGCACTTCAGGCCTTTGAGATCGAGGATATTCTGCGTCATCGTGTTTTCTTCGTAAGCACTTGTATTCATCCTGCGTTGCATCACACATAGCGTGCATGAGCGAAAAACCAAACAGCCCTGCCGGTTATCTTGTAAAGCCCGATCCAGATGATCAGCGCCTGACGCGGGAAGTCACGGGTATTGATCACACCGGAGCCGCTGTAACCTCGCGCGTGACTGTGGAGCGCGCGCTGACGCTCTATCTCAACGCCCGTGAAATTGTCACCATGATGACGATTGGTGATCACCCGGAAGAACTGGCCATCGGCTATCTCTTGAACCAGAACATGCTGAAGCCAGACGATGTGGTCATCGGCGTTGACTACGATGAAGACCTCGAAGTGATTGTGGTGCGCACCGAGGTGCAGACCAACTTTGAGGAGAAACTCAGGAAGAAAACGCTGACCTCCGGCTGTGCGCAGGGCACCGCTTTTGGTGATCTGATGGAGCAGCTCGACAAGATCAAACTTCCGCAAAACCCCTTCCGCACATCCTGGCTTTACCGACTCACTTCGGTCATCAACCAGACGCCGTCGCTCTACCTTGAGGCAGGCGCAATCCACGGCTGTGTGCTGTGTCAGGAAGACCAACCTCTGGTCTACATGGAAGACGTTGGCCGCCACAACGCAGTGGATAAGGTCGCCGGCTGGATGTTCCGCAATGGTGTTTCGGGAGGAAACAAAGTCTTTTACACCACGGGTCGCCTGACATCAGAAATGGTAATCAAGACGGCTCGTATGGGTATTCCCGTGCTGGTATCCCGCTCCGGCTTCACGGCCTGGGGCGTTGAGCTCGCACAGCAGATTGGCATGACACTGATTGGTCGCGCCAAGGGTAAACGCTTTGTTGTCCTTGCTGGTGCCGAGCGGATGCAATTTGATCAAGATCTGGCATATGTCGCTGATGAATCAGATAAAAATCGCCGCAAAGGAAGTGGAATCGACGCATGAACCCGTTGAATCAATCTATGAAGATGGCAAAGTAACATGATTGCTGGTGTTATTCTGGCCGGCGGTCTGGCCTCACGCATGGGCGGGGGTGACAAGTCTCTCAAAACCGTTGGCGGCGTGCCTATTCTGTTGCGCGTTATTCGCCGCATCGGGCCGCAGGTCGAGCGGTTGATCATCAATGCCAATGGTGATGCCGAGCGCTTTGAAAGCTACGATCTTCCGGTTATCGCGGATGATCTTCCTGATTATCCGGGCCCTTTGGCTGGCATTCTGGCTGGCATGGACTATGCTGAGGAAATGACGGCTGCAAAACACATTGTCACTGTCGCTGCAGATTGTCCGTTCTTGCCCAGTAACATTGTGCCGCGGTTGCTTGCGGTGCAAACATTGCGCGAGGCTCGGGTAGCAGTTGCGCATTCCGGTGGCTTTGCCCAGCCAACCATTGCCCTTTGGGATGTTTCCTTGCGGCATGATCTGCGCAAGGCTCTCGTCGAGGAAGGCCTGCGCAAGATAGATGCTTTCACTGCACGCTACACCGTTGCGTCAGTGGAGTGGCCAATGGAGCCGTGCGATCCGTTCTTCAATGCCAATACGCCGGATGATATCGCCGAGGCCGAACGGCTGCTGGCAAAATACCCGGAGCTTTAGGCTATTCCTGAACTTCGGTGGTGAACACCTTTTGCGCCACGCGCCATGTGCCGTCCAGTTTCACGAAGGACAGGATGTCTGTGAAAAAGCGCGGTGGAATGGCGCATTTCACCTTCACGTGGGCCAGCGTATCGCTGATCAGATCAATGGCCAGAATATGATCGTGGCGGGATAATCCCTGTGCTTTTGGAGAGGGGCGATTGCGCACCGCATCCAGCCAGACATCACGCGGAGTGATTTTCAATTCATTGTCGAAAACCTGTGTCAGGGCTGATGACGGCAAAAAGACCGTCGCGATCTTTTCGGCGTCACCCTCATACAGCGCATCAAGGTAGGCCTGTGTCGCGTTTTGCAGCGCAATCAGATCAGTCACGTTTCCTGCAGGCATCTCAGACTCCCAGCATCAGTTTTAGGTTCTGGACAGCAGCACCGGATGCGCCTTTGCCCAGATTGTCCACTTTGCCGATGAGCACGGCATGGCGGCGCGCCTCGTTGGCAACAACCCGCAATTCCAGCATGTTGGTGCCGTTCAGGCTTTCCGCTTCCAGCTTTCCGCTTTCGGCTTTCTGCGCAGCTGCGTCGATTACCTTCACAAACTCTGATCCGGCGTAGTACTTGATCAATGCCTTCTCAAGGTCAGCACCGCTTGGCTTGCCGGGGAGGGTATCGAGATGCAGCGGAATGCTGACAAGCATGCCTTGCTCGAAGTTGCCGACAGACGGCACGAAAATCGGGCGCGTGGTGAGGCCAGTGTAATGCATGATTTCCGGCACGTGCTTGTGCTCAAGGCCCAGGCCATAAAGCTCGAAGCTGGGCGATGTGCCTGCCTTGTAGCCCTCGATCATCGCGCGCCCGCCTCCGGAATAGCCAGAGACTGCGTTAATAGCGAGAGGCTGGCTGGCAGGCATGAGACCGGCATCAATCAGCGGCCGCAGCAGCGCGATAGCGCAGGTGGGATAGCAACCTGGGTTGGAAACTTTGGTCGCCTTGCGGATGGCGTTGTCGATACCAGGAGCCAGTTCAGCAAAGCCGTAGGTCCAGTCAGCCGCCACCCGGTGCGCGGTTGAAGCATCCAGAATGCGCGGCGCATCGGCACCCAACTCTGCAGCCATGGCAACAGCTTCACGGGCATGGTCATCATGCAGGCAAAGGATGAGCAGATCAGCCTGCCGCATCATCTCTTTGCGGGCCGCAGGATCCTTGCGCTTGGCCGGATCAATGCTGATCAGGCGGACCGAGGTCATGCCTTCCAGACGCTCGCGAATCTGCAGGCCAGTTGTGCCAGCCTCTCCATCAATGAAGATCGCAGGTGTGGTCTGCTGCATTTTGAACTGCTTGGGTGATGGCATCTGGTTCATGTCTCTGGTCCTTCGGAAAGTGTTCGCGCGGGACAATAAAAAACCGCGCTCTGTGGCGCGGTCATGACGGTGTTCAACAATTGAACAGACGCAGGCTCACACGCCGGGATGGCAGGTGATCAAACGTCGGGCTCGGATTGCTGTCTTGAACATTCGGGTCGGATGCCTGAATCCAGCTGAAAAGTCAAGAAGCAGTGATGTTTGCCTTTGTCGGTTATACCGCCCGATCAGGAAGCTTCTTCACCTGAAAGATGAGCGTCAAGACTCAGATTCTGAACTGCATCACTCCAGTCCAGTTTCTTGAAATATTTGTGTTTTTCCGCCTCACGTTTGCTTGCATAAAGCGTTTCAAGGCCATCTTTTCCACAAGCCGGCAAAGAAACGCCAATCTTCGTCATGGCATTGCGGCCTACAATTCGGTGGCTTTTTCGCCCTGCAACAGGGGGGCGTAAGAGGGCGAGGTAAGCATATGGCTCGTCCTCATAGGCCAGAGCCGCCTCTTTCAGCATCCGGTGATCCCGGCTGCGCTGCACGCGGGCCATGAAACGACACCAGTTATCGCCAGCAGTTGGCATAGGGCAGATGTTTTCGTGGGTGCAGGGGGCAGCAACGTTGGCGCCCTGTCCAATCAAGGTTTGGCGAATCTCCAGCAAACGCTTGAAGCCTTCCGGCGTGCCGGGCTCCACAAGCACCAGCGCCTGTCCGGTGCTGGACCAAAGCTTGGTTGCAAGAGCAGTCGCAGCAGCAACATCCATTTCCACCATGACATAACTGGCCAGAACCAGATCAGCTTTCGGAAATTCCGGCTGGCGCTGTATGTCACAATCAACAGATGACAATGATTGGCTGACGAGCATTGTGCCGACGAGATCGACGGCAAGCTTCAGAAATGGTCCGTTCCGGTCCATCAATGTGATTGCTTCAGCGCTTGCAAATGCTTCAAGCGCAGCAATGGCCGCCGTTCCCGGCCCGCAACCAACATCAAGGATGGTTTTCGGTGCCAGCGCATCTGTTGCCTGCAACATGGCTGCGATGGCTTTGTGGGTAGCCGCAAACGTGGCAGGCATGCGCGCAATCGCATAGGCAAGCGCGTCCTCTGCCTTGTGCATAGACACACTTGAATTGCGCTTGTTGAGGTAATTGTCCGTGATCTTGCCTGATCTCACAGCGAGATCAGACCGTTTCACGCCTTCAGACAACGCTGCAAGCCTGCTTCTGACAACAGAGGGGAGAAGCGACATCAGCGTTCTGTTTTCAACGCTTACTGAGTAGGCGGTCCAAGCAGGTTGCTCAGGCGGAAGATCTGTTTGAGAATTGTGATCTCTTCGCCGCCCGAAGGTGTTGTGCGGCTGATGAAGTCAAAAATCACACCATCCTGCAAACCGAAGTTGGCAACACGGGAAACCTTGTTCTTCTGGTCGATATAGACAGCAACAACGCGCTGGTCCTGCAGGCTCTCACCCATGAACTGGAAACGCCGTGTCAGGCGCTGGGATACATAGTAGTAGGTCTTGCCGCCGACGGTTGAAACAGTGGACGGGGTGCCTAGCACCAGCAGAACCTGCTCGGCAGATGCACCGGGCTTGATCTGCTCAAGCGCGCGATCATCAACCTGCCAGCCGCGGTTGATAACCTCGCCCTCGCAGGCGGCCAATACCAAGGTGGAGCCCATGGCCATAACCAGACCCAACGTCCTGAGCCAACGGGAAGCAAAATTGTTAAACTGCATGGAAAGTGACCTATGAGAGCCGCACACAAGCGCCTATATGACGCCTGACTGGAATTGGTTGGTAGCCCGCGCAAGCGAAACACGCAACTCTCTCGACGCTGACAGGCGCGTGAAGCGTGTAATGAATCGGAGAATGCATGGTATTTGGACTGTTCTCGCGCAAAAAAGCCGAACCTTCGGTGGAGAGACTTTACGGCGATATCGTGGCCGCATCGCGCACACCTGCCTTGTATCGTGATTGTGGCGTGCCTGACACTGTGATGGGGCGCTTTGAATCACTTGGGCTTCACGTTGTTCTGGTGTTGCGACGCCTGCGTGAATTGCCTGCACCGGCTGATTCTCTGGCGCAGGATCTGGTTGATCGCTTTTTCCTCGATCTTGATGGTTCCTTGCGCCAGATCGGCATTGGTGATGTTTCTGTACCCAAGAAAATCAAGAAGCTGGGGCAGGCTTTCTATGGCCGTGCCGATGCCTACAACAATGCGCTGGATGAAACAGCTGCTGCTGATGCTCTGGAAATGGCGCTGGCTCGCAATGTTCTGGAAAAAGCCGATCAGCCGGGTTTGGCAACAGCCCTTGCGCAATACACCCGCCATCAGGTGGCGCATCTTTCAAACCACGATCTGACAGATATTTTGTCCGGACGCCTTTTCCTGACACAGGATCACGCAGGATGAGCGCGCCACACACCTTGCCCTCTCGCAAATTACCGGCTCTCTCTGTGCCAAAAGCGGGAAAAACGGTACGTTTGGTTGCCACAGCTGAAGATCGGGAGATGATTGCGGCTCACCTTGATCTTGCCTCCTGTGAGGCGGTAAGTGCTGAGTTAACTGTCATACCATCGCGCAGCGATGTTTTGCACGTCACAGGACAGTTGAGGGCGACACTGCACCAGACCTGCATCGTGACACTGGACCCGCTTCCTGTAGACATCGATGAAGAGATTGATGTGCGTTATGCCCCGCCTGAAAAGCTCGGTCCCATCTCAAAGGCTGAGGTGGAGCGCACCCTTGAGGACGAAGATCCTCCCGAGCCGCTTGAAGATGGCAACATCGATCTGTGGATGCTGGCGATTGATTATCTTTCTGTCGCACTGGACCCCTATCCACGAAAAATCGGTGCGGAAATCCCCGAAAGTTCAGGGGATCAAGCCAAGGAAAGTCCCTTTGCGGCTCTGGCTGCCCTCAAAATGGGCCTTGAAAAGTGATGATCAACAGCGTTGATAACGCCGTGGGGGCCGTAGCGGTTGTTGATTCAGGGTTGTAAGGCTCTTGGATCGTACTATTTGCAGTCAAATCTGGCCGGTGCTTCCGGGCAAGAGTCGACAAGAAAAAGGTGTAGTATTAGCCCATGACGCAAAATGTCCGGATTTCCATTGATGCTATGGGCGGTGATCACGGCCCCTCCGTCATCATCCCCGGTGCAGCCGCTGCCCTTGAGCGGCACCCAGATGCCCATTTCGTCATTTATGGTCAGGAGCAGGTGGTTATGCCTGTTCTGGACAAGCACCCCAAGCTGAAGGCCAACTCCACCTTCCACCACTGCGATGTGGTGGTGCAGATGGATGACAAGCCAAGCCAGGCCCTGCGCAAGGGGCGCTGGAAGTCATCGATGTGGCTGGCCATCGAGGCAGTCAAGAAAGGCGAGGCTGATGTCTGCGTATCCGCTGGCAACACCGGCGCGCTGATGGCCATGGCCACTTTCTGCCTGCGCACCATGGCGAGCATTGACCGCCCGGCCATTGCGGGCCTCTGGCCAACCATTCGTGGCGAATCCGTCGTGCTCGATGTGGGCGCTTCCATCGGTGCGGATGCTCAACGACTGATTGATATCGCCGTCATGGGATCCGCCATGGCGCGTATCGTCTTTGACATCGAAAGCCCAAGCGTCGGCTTGCTCAATGTCGGTGTTGAGGAAATCAAGGGTGTGGAAGAGGTGAAGGCCGCGGGCAAGATTTTGCGCGAGCGCCCTGTTCCCGGCCTCACTTATGCCGGTTTCGTGGAAGGCGATGACATCGGCAAGGGAACGGTTGATGTCGTGGTGACAGAAGGCTTCTCCGGCAATATCGCGCTGAAAACCGCTGAAGGCACTGCCAAGCAGATCGGTGAATACCTGAAAGCTGCCATGAGCCGCACGATCATGGCAAAGATTGGCTATCTCTTTGCGCGCCGCGCCTTTGCTGCGCTCAAGGAAAAGATGGACCCGCGCCGCTCCAACGGTGGTGTGTTCCTTGGCCTTAATGGCATTGTCATCAAGAGCCACGGCGGCACAGATGCGCTGGGTTTCGCATCAGCCATTGATATGGGCTACGACATGGTGCGCCATGATTTGCAGGCCAAAATCCTGAGCACGCTGGAAGCCTACCATAAAGCACCAATCGTTGATGCAGAGGCGCTTGCAGCCGCTGCGGCATCAGAGGACTGAGGCATGCTTCGTTCCGTTGTTATCGGCACAGGCAGCGCCCTGCCTTCAAAATGCGTGACCAATGCTGATCTGGCTGAAAAGCTGGATACATCCGACGAGTGGATTGTGCAGCGCACCGGTATCCGCCAGCGCTATATTGCCTGCGGTTTTGAGGAAACAACCTCTGTTCTCGCCACAAAGGCCGCCGAGGCAGCTTTAGCCCACGCGGGCATTTCAGCCAGTGATATTGATCTGATTGTGCTGGCAACCGCCACGCCGGATTACACCTTTCCCTCCACAGCAACGCAGGTGCAGTTCAACCTTGGCATCACCCATGGTGCAGCTTTTGACATCGCGGCCGTCTGCTCCGGCTTTGTCTATGCCCTGAGCATCGCCAACACGATGTTGCTGTCGGGCATGCACAAGCGGGCGCTTGTTATCGGGGCTGAAACCTTCTCGCGCATTCTCGATTGGGAAGACCGCACAACCTGTGTGCTGTTTGGCGACGGGGCAGGGGCTGTGGTGCTGGAAGCGCAGACAGGGACAGGGACTATCGGCGATCGTGGTGTGCTGACATCACATCTGAGATCAGATGGCCGTCACCGCGAGAAGCTCTATGTTGATGGTGGACCATCCTCCACCAAGACCGTCGGCATGCTGCGCATGCAGGGCAAGGAAGTTTTCAAACATGCCGTGGGCATGATTACAGATGTCATAGAAGCGGCCTATGCAGCCACGGGCCTGACATCGGCTGATATCGACTGGTTTGTGCCCCATCAGGCCAACAAGCGGATTATCGATGCCTCGGCACATAAATTAGGCATTGCACCCGAGAAGGTCGTGATCACCGTGGATTTGCATGGCAACACCTCTGCAGCCTCCATCCCACTCGCGCTGGACACAGCCGTCAAAGATGGCCGCATCAAGCAGGGGCAGCTTGTGCTTCTGGAAGCCATGGGCGGCGGCTTCACCTGGGGTAGCGTGATGTTGCGGATGTGAGGGCGGTATGAGCGGCGGACTTCTGGCACTTCTTGATGACGTGGCGGCCATTGCCAAGGTAGCAGCGGCCTCGCTGGATGACGTCGCTGCGCAGGCTGCCAAGGCTGGCTCCAAGGCAGCCGGCATTGTCATTGATGATGCAGCTGTCACTCCGCGCTATGTCGTGGGTTTTGCTGCTGATCGTGAGTTGCCGATCATCGCAAAGATCGCCAAGGGCTCGCTCATCAACAAGATGGTGTTTTTGCTACCGGGTTGCCTGTTGCTCAACTGGCTTGCCCCTTGGTTGATCACGCCGCTTCTGATGATTGGCGGGGCTTATCTCTGCTACGAAGGTTACGAGAAACTGCATCATATGCTGTTTCCTTCAGCACATGATCATGATGCACACGCCGCTGTCAGCAGCGCTGAAGATGCACAAGCGCTGGAAGACGAAAAGGTGGCTGGAGCCATCCGCACCGATCTCATACTGTCGGCTGAAATCATGGCAATCACATTGGCGTCCGTTGCGACAGCATCCATTGCGATGCAGGCCACTGTGCTTGCTGCCGTTGGCATCGGTATCACGATGCTTGTCTACGGTGCTGTCGCCATCATCGTCAAAGCGGATGATCTTGGCCTTTATCTCGCTCAGCGCGGAGGAGCGATTTCAAAGCCAGTGGGACAATTGCTGGTCAAGGGGATGCCCGTGCTCCTCAAGTTTCTGAGCATTGTGGGCACCGCTGCCATGCTCTGGGTGGGTGGTGGCATCATCATCCACGGATTGGCCTCCTATGGCCTCACTGGCATCGAGCATTTCATCCACGGTGTTGCAAAAGCCGTTTCTTCGCTCACATCCGTCATGACCGGTTTTGTCAGCTGGTTTGTCGATGCAGCACAGGCTGGTGTTTTCGGCGTTGCAGTCGGCTTTGTGGTTGATCTGGGCATGCGCCATGGCGTGAGCCGCTTTCGCTCTGCGCCAAAGCCCGCACACTGATCGTGTTTTTGCGGTTGACCCTGCGACGCAAGGCGAATATCGTCACAAATTCAGAGGGATAGTCAGCTGATTTGAATCAGGTTATCTGGCATTTGAATCATTGAAGGAAGTCAATTTCTGTGGCCAACCAGACTCTCACCCGCGCTGATCTTGCCGAGGCTGTTTACAAGCAGCTTGGCCTGTCGCGCAGTGAATCGGCTGATCTGGTCGAGTTGATCCTTGCTGAAATTGCGGATGCCATCGAGCGGGGCGAGAATGTCAAGCTCTCGTCTTTCGGGTCATTTCTGGTTCGCTCTAAAGCCGAACGGGTGGGCCGTAACCCCAAAACTGGCGTGGAAGTGCCCATCACGCCGCGCCGTGTCATGGTTTTCAAGGCCTCAAATGTCCTGAAAGGCCGCATCAATGGCCTTGAGATGGCGGATGAGGAAGAGTGATCTTGTGATCATTTCGGGAGCATTTGAATGATTGACAACAAGGCGCCCGATGCCTTCCGCACCATCTCCGAAGCGGCCGAAGATCTTGATCTTCCCCAGCATGTGCTGCGTTTCTGGGAAACTCGCTTCACGCAGATCAAACCTTTGAAGCGTGGTGGCGGCCGCCGTTACTATCGCCCTGATGATCTCGATTTTCTGCGTGGTCTCAAGCACCTGCTGCATGACCAGCGCTACACCATCAAGGGTGTGCAAAAAATCATCAAGGAAAGCGGCGTCAAAACCGTCATGCGCGCCTGGAAAGCGGAAGGGGAAACCATCGCTGCCCCTTTGTCCGCAGCTAAAGCGCCAGTTGCTTCGAAAGCTTTGGTTGCTCCGGCAACACCCATGCAGCCCATGCGCGTCCTTCCAGTTGATGCCGACGCCCGCTCCAGACTGGAAGCTGCATTGGAAGAGTTGCTGGTCTGCAAGCGTATTCTCGGGCAACTTCAGGCGGCCTGATTGTTTCCTGAAACATAGACTGTGGTTTTATTGCGCGCATAGGCTTAACAGCGTTGCATGGCGTTTCAGCTTCGCCTATACGCGTAGCCAAGTCGGAGCGTAGCGCAGCCTGGTTAGCGCACTAGTCTGGGGGACTAGGGGTCGTGGGTTCAAATCCCGCCGCTCCGACCAAAAATTCCAAAGATTTAGCACTTCCGATGGCCATATCTTATGGCACAGATGTTCCACGCTTGTAGTCATGGTTGGCATTAAAGTGTGCGAAGGAGGCTGGCAGCTTATCTGTTGACATCAGACGCTGTGATCAATCAATTTGAAACGCAGCACTCTATTCCGCTGGATAGAACCTTAAAAACAAAAGAGATTTCCTCCATGCAGTTTCATCTCAATGGTCTGCATGTCGGCGATCCTGATGTAGCGCTTCTGTCTGCCAACATCAGCCCTTCCTCCGGTTTTGATCCGTTGCCTCCTGAAACCGATGTCCTGATTGTTGGCTGCGGGCCAGCCGGGCTTACGCTCGCTGCGCAGCTTTCAGCCTTTCCGGATATCAAGGTTTGTATTGTTGATCAGAAGTCAGGACCTTTGCGGTTAGGGCAGGCGGATGGCATTGCCTGCCGCACACTGGAAATGTTTGCCGCTTTTGGCTTTGACTGGCGCGTTTTGCGCGAGGCCTGCTGGATAACCGAGACAGCATTCTGGCGGACAGATCCGGCAAAACGCGAGCACATAAGCCGTCAGGGCATTGTGCAGGATGTGGAGGACGGTCTTTCACCTTTTCCGCATGTCATTCTCAATCAGGCTCGCGTGCATGATTTTTATCTCGATGTGATGCGCAACTCTGCCAACCGATTGGAACCGCATTATGCGCGTCGTCTGAATGGCCTCGCCATAGAACAAAGCAATCTGGGTGGCACACACCCAGTTTCTGTGACCTTCGACTGGACAGAAGGCGAGCGCACTGGCCAGACTGAAAGCATCAAGGCGCGCTACGTGGTAGGGTGCGATGGCGCACGCAGCGCAGTGCGCCAGTCCATCGGGCAATCTCTTGCCGGAGATTCAGCCAGTCAGGCCTGGGGTGTCATGGATGTGCTTGCAGTCACGGACTTTCCTGACATTCGCAAGAAAGTGCTTATCCAGTCCGGCGGCGAGGGCAGCATCGTCCTCATTCCGCGTGAAGGCGGCTATCTTGTGCGCATCTATGTCGAGCTCGAGAAACTGCGGGCGGATGAGCGGGTTGCTGCACGCAACATCACGATAGAGCGCCTGATTGCGGCCGCACAGCGTATTTTTCGACCTTATAGCTTTGATGTGAGAGAGGTCACATGGTGGTCTGTTTACGAGATTGGCCAGCGGCTCTGTGACAGGTTCGACGATGTGCCAGCGGCTGAAACAGACACGCGTCTGCCGCGCGTGTTTATAGCAGGAGACGCCTGCCACACCCACAGCCCGAAGGCAGGGCAGGGTATGAATGTCTCCATGCAGGATGCGTTCAATCTCGGCTGGAAACTGGCCGCTGTTTTGCGCGGCCAGAGCCCGCCAGCGCTGTTGCATACCTATTCAAACGAGCGGCAGGCCATAGCGAAGGAACTGATCGATTTTGATCGGGCCTGGGCAAAGCTCCTGAGCGCACCTTTGAAGAAATCGCCTGATGACAAGGAAGGGGTTGACCCGGCTGAAGTCCAGCGCGCATTCGTGCAGCATGGCCGTTACACAGCGGGCACTGCAACACGCTATGCGCCGGCATTGCTCACGGCTGACTCGGCGCATCAGGCATTGGCAGCAGGCTTTCAGGTTGGCACGCGCTTTCATTCAGCAGCGGTGGTGCAATTGTCCGATGCAAAGCCGGTTGATCTCAGCGCCACTACCACAAAAGCCGATGGCCGCTGGCGTCTGTTTCTGTTCGCCGGACAGGAGAAACCGAGTGTAGATCATGCGCCTGTTCGAATCCTCTGCGACTGGTTGCAAAATTCGGAGGACTCGCCCGTTCTGCGCTTTACGCCAGCGGGTGCAGGCATCGACTCCGTGATCGATGTGCGGGCCGTCTTCCAGCAGAACCATCAGGATGTTGCACTGGAATCGATGCCATCGCTGCTGCTTCCACGCAAAGGCAAATATGGCTTGGTGGATTACAACAAGATGTTCTGCCCGGACTTCAGGAGCGGATCAGATATCTTTGCACTGCGAAACATCAACAGGGAAACCGGCTGTATGGTGGTTGTGAGGCCAGATCAGTACATCGGGCACATCCTGCCGCTGGATGCGCATGCTGAGCTTGGCGCCTACTTTACGCGGTTTATGCTGCCTCAGCGGTAAAAACCGCCCGAAACAGTGCTCCGGGCGGCTTATTGTCGATCAAACGTCGTGCTTCTTGATCAGCGCGCGCGCGGCTTCGATCAGCTTCGCGCCGTCAATGTTCTTGGCCTTCTGCTGCTCGATCCAGGCTGTGTGCACAGGCTCGGTCGCCTTGATCCAGCGGGCTTTCTCATCGTCCGCCAGCACGGTGATGGTGTTGCCGCGCTTGGCAACCATGTCCCGCACAGTCACAGCTTCAGCATCCCACATTTTGCCAGCCATTTCTGCGAAAGCCATGCCGGAGTTCTTGTCGATCACGGCCTGCAGATCCGCCGGCATGCCGTCATACTTCGCCTTGTTCATCGCGAGGAAGAAGCTGGCGGTGTAGAGCGTTGGCGAACCCTTGATTTCGGTGTGAAACTTGACGAGTTCCTGCACCTTGACGGCTGGCACCACTTCCCAGGGGATCACGGCGCCGTCGATTACGCGCTGTGCAAGGCTTTCAGGCACTTGCGGTACGGGCATGCCGACGGATGTTGCACCCAGCGCTTTCAGCGCCTCGCCTGCAAGGCGTGTAGGGTTGCGAATTTTCATGCCCTTGAGATCATCCATGGTCTTGATCTGCTTGTTGGCATGGATATGCCCGCCATCATGCGCCCAATAGGACAAGAGCTTGACGTCCTTCACCTCGTCCTTGAGGTGCGCATTGGCAAATTCCTGAGCGGCTTTTGCGTTGACCATACCTCTTTCTGCGCAAATGAAAGGCAGTTCAAACACTTCTGTGGTGGGGAACCGGCCAGGCGTCGAGCCGGGCAGGGTCCAGACGATGTCTGCCACGCCGTCACGCGCCTGATCGAACAGTTGCGGCGGTGTGCCGCCAAGCTGCATGGCGGGGAAGATGTCGATCTTGATCTTGCCAGCGCTGTCCGCCTCCACCTTGCGCGCCCATGGTGCCAGCATCTTGGCATGGCCATTGGAAACCGGCGGCAGGAAGTGGTGCAGCTTCAGTGTGACAACCGCCTGCGCATTGGCGCTGGTGATGACAAACGGGGCGGCGATGCTTGCGCCAAGGCCAGCCACAACAGCCCGGCGTGTTTTGTTTGTGGTTTTGAATGTCACTGGTTTTTCCTCCGCAACCCGCCTGTTTCTGCGGGGTTATGGAGCGTGAGCTTAGCTTTGGACGGGGTGAATGCAATCCCCAATTGGTTGCGGGTGAAATCAATTTTTGGACAGGTGGTGGTACGACGACAGCAAAACAGCGATTGCTTCCGTCTTCTGACGTGCGGCGGAGGAAATCGGGAGCTGTCCGCGCTTTGTGAGTCGTGCAAAGTCACAGCCATGCAACTATTTATGCAATTGATATGGCGTCCACGTAATTCCGTAATTCCAAAACGCAAATTACGCGAACATCCAACGTCCCAAGGTATCACAAATGTTTTGTCTCGGCCGGAGTTTCCCACCACAGGTTATCTCGGCCATTGCCGATTTTGGTTTCCGCATTGATCAACTCTTCAGGCGAAGCATCGTCCAAACATGCGAGTTGCACTGAGACAAAATCGCCACCGATTTCCTTAACATAGCCTCGGCTGAATGAACGTACGCCACAATGCTTGCAAAACACATGATGCCCTTGCTTACTACCGAATTGGTAGTCGCTTAAATCAGCCTCGCCTGCGAGCAGCCGAAACGCATCAGGTTTCAGCAGTGCTGACCAGTTCCGTGTCTTAGTGCAGATAGTGCAATTGCACTTGCCTACACCTTGCGCCAAATCAATATCCGCTTCAAAGCGCACCGCGCCGCAATGACAACTACCGTGGTAGGTTTTGAGCATGTGAGTCTCCAATAGGTTCATGAAGACAAAACTCTACGGCTATTGGAGCGGTTTGACAGGCTCGAATCTTGCTGCTCCAATATTTTAGGTAAAGTCTTGCGGATATTTTTGGTGCTCGCAAATGAGGCGCGAGACATTGAAACTTTCTCGGAGGAGCCAGATTGAGCCAGCGTCATACATATACGCCGACAACACATCCCGTTGCACTGCAAACCCTGTTACAGCGAGCGCCGCATCGCATTGCACTGAATTGGCCACTGCTTGAAGTAGACTACGCATGGCTACCTCCGTTTGAGGGAGCAGCGGACACACGCGGTAACCGGTTGGAGGTGGTATTTTCAAAACACGAAGGAGTGGTCCAGCAAAGTATGGGCAAGACGTTTTGCATTGATACACAACCTGGCGGCGTGTTCTTCGTCGGTCCAAGTGGAGCGCGCTTATTGCACGTGGCCGAGTACAGCGAGACGCTGGAGATATATCCTGATGCGGCGTTGGTGCAGTCAGCTAGCGCGGAGCTAGGAATCCAAGATTTTCAGATGGAATCAACCTTGCAAGGTGGTCACAACAAACTTTTTGTACGCGATGCGTTTGTGCTTGCACGCGCTCACTTACTGCGCCGTGCAGTGTTGGGAATCGACGAATTTTCGTCGCTGCAAATTTCCACTTTGGCTCATGAGTTGGCTTGGCATGTTGTGCAGGAGCAGACACGAATCTGTGTCAAATTGAAGAAGCATGCACTTGATGCACGGCGCTTGAGGCAAGTGTGCGAATACGTTGAGGCGAATTTGGGGAACGGCTTGCAATTGTCTGAAACTGCTGCGAGCTGTAATTTGAGTGCTTGGCATTTTGCGCGTCAATTTAAATCCGCCACTGGCATGGCTCCGCATCAGTATCAATTGGCTAGGCGCTTGGAAAAAGCCAAACATCTGCTGATTGAAAGCGAAGATTCAGTCCAAAAGATTGCCTACAGTCTGGGCTTTGAAAATCAACATCACTTTCGTCGTCAGTTCAAAAAGCACAATGGCCTGCTACCTAGTTCGTTGCGTCAATTGGTGCAGCGCTTGCAGCCCCCGCACTCTTAAGGCAGTATGAATAAATACATCATTTGCTTCGTGACGTGATGCCTAGAGGTAAAAGTAAAGGGAATTACGGTGATGGTGTGGACGGCGCCCTGAGCGGCATCTGATCCACGGGTGAATTGTGCCAAGGTCGGGTGTCGTCAAATAACGTCAACTGAAAGGGATTACGGGATTACGGGGACACGATCTCAATCGCATAATTAAATCATCGATTACGATGCGCGTTCACCCGCAAAGCGACGACAGCTACCGGTTTCCTCCGCTGCTTTCCAGAAAACGGAAGCAGTCACCGTTCTACTGCCACCTACATCCTCCTATCCTCTGAACGTCTCAACCAGAAAATCCACAAACGCCCGCACGCGCGGCACGCGGTTGCGGCCGGGCAGCGTCACGGCGCTGATCGGGAAGGGCTCATGCGCATGGTTGTTGGCCAGCAGCTCCACCAACGCGCCGCGCTCAACGGACTCGGTCACCATCATGTCGCCAAGGCGGATAATGCCGAGGTCAGCGAGCGCCATTTCCAGCACGATGTCGGCGCTGTCGCACGAAGCGGAGCCTTTTACCTCCAGCAGGTTGATCCCCTCTGCTGTCAGGAACGGCCAGCGGCCAAAGCGTGCGTGTGTGCTGACAATGATGCAGTTGTGGTTGGCAAGATCGGACGGAGTTTGCGGTGTGCCGTGCTTCGCCAGATAGGCAGGACTGGCGCAGATGAGACGCCTTGCATCCATGATCTTGCGCACCACAAGGCTGCTGTCTGTCATCACGCCGGTGCGCACGGCTACATCCACATTTTCCTCAACCAGATTGACCTGCCTGTCGGAGATGGAGAGCTCCACCGATATAGCGGGATAGCGCTCCAGAAACTGCGGTAGCACAGGAGCCAATTTATGCCGCCCGAAAGCTGTGCCAGTGTTGACGCGCAAGTGGCCGGATGGCGTTGTGCTGCCCTCCGAAATCTCGTTTTCAGCGGCCTCGATAGCAGCCGTGATATCCTTGGCGCGTGCGAGGTAAAGCTGGCCTTCATCGGTTAGCACCAGTTTGCGCGTGGTGCGCACCAGCAGCTTCACGCCCAGACGGTCCTCGATGCGGCTAACAAGCTTGGAGACGGCTGATGGCGTCAGGCCCATGATCTCTGATGCGGCGGCAAAGCTGCCGGTATCGGCCACATGCGTGAAGGCCAGCATTTCATAGGATGCATGCATTGCAGAATTCAATTCATGAGTGATTGCTTCAATAAGATAATTATCTCATTTAAATGATGAAATACAAGGGTGTTGTCAGAGCAAATTCATATCCAAGGAGCGAGCGATGAGACACCATAGCGACATTCAAACCAACCAGTGCACCTGCACGCAAGAGCCTGTGCTGCGCCGTAGGGATGGCAGTCTTGATCTGCAGGCCTACAACCACAAGGCCAATGTCATGCGCAGCGAGACACTGAGGGGGCTTGTCCGTTGGTTGGGCACATCCATTCGGGCGCTGTTCCACAAGCCACGGAGCAGCCGGTCGTTGTCGCGCAAGTCACTCTCAACAGTTCTGGAGCAGTGATATGCCGCTGGTTCGCATATCGATACCCACCACTGTTTCGCGCGAGCGGCAGCTGGCCCTGTCCAATGCAGTGCATGACACGATGGTTGAAACCATCAACGTGCCAGCGGCGGACCGATTCCAGATCATCACGCGGCATGACGCTGATGATCTTGTGATGGACCCGACATTTCCAGATGTGCAGCGCGCAAAGGAATCGGCGATTGTCCACATAACCCTGCGGGGAGGGCGCACCAATGATCAAAAACGGGCGCTTTATGCAGGCATAACTGCGCGTTCGGAAGCAGCTGGTGCGTTTTCCAAAGCCGATGTGATGATTGTGCTCAGCGAGAACAATCTGATCGACTGGTCATTTGGCGGAGGTGTCGCGCACTATATGCGTGAAGGGTAGAGACCCGGGCAACAGATGTTGCCCGGAGTTTTTCACTTCAATCAGGCGTGCCAGGCGGTCACGAGCTGCTTCTGCTCGCCAAGTCCCTCAATGCCCACGCGCATGACATCACCTGGCTTCAGGAAGCGCGGCGGCTTCATGCCAAGGCCAACGCCGGGCGGCGTGCCAGTGGTGATGACATCACCCGGAAGCAGTTCCATGAACTGCGACATGTAGGAAACGATCTGCTTCACGTTGAAGATCATGGTCTTGGTAGAGCCATTCTGGACGCGCTCACCGTTGAGATCGAGCCACATGCCAAGCTTCTGCACGTCCTTGATCTCGTCCTTGGTCACCATCCATGGGCCAATTGGGCCGAAGGTTGGGCAACCCTTGCCCTTCATCCACTGGCCGCCGCGCTCTATCTGGTATTCGCGCTCGGACACATCATTGCAGATGCAGAAACCGGCAATGACTTCCATCGCATCTTTCTGGGTGACATAGCTGGCACGCGAGCCGATGACGATGGCAAGCTCAACTTCCCAGTCAGTCTTTTTCGAACCTTTGGGGATCATCACCTCATCATTCGGCCCCATAATGCAGGAGGTAGCCTTGTTGAAAAGGATAGGCTCTTTGGGGATTGGCGCGCCGGTTTCGGCGGCGTGGTCGGCATAATTCAGGCCAACCGCATAGAAATTGGGAACACCAGTAACGCAGGAGCCAAACCGTGGTTTGCCCCGTACCAGTGGCAGTTTCTCGATTTTCGCTTTTGCGATTTTAGCAAGCCCGGCTGGTGATAACGCTGCGCCGTTGATATCAGCGACAACACTGGAAAGGTCACGCACCTTGCCCTCAGCGTCAATAATGCCGGGTTTCTCTTTGCCGGCTTTGCCCCATCTTACGAGTTTCATTTGGTTTCCTCCGCCTCTTTTTCTACGTTGGGAGAAGGGCGGTCGTGGATCAACTACTAAATGTTCAGGCACTAGCAATTCTGTTCAAGGGAAGGGCGAATTGTGGCAATTGTGTTGCAAACTGGCAACGCGTTTTAGCATTCGCACGTCTCTGCGGCTTGAGCCGGTGTTTGAGCTAATGCAGGCCATTGCACTCATCCAAGATGACAGGCAGGGTTTACAACAGAACCATGGCGTGAATCATGTTCGCGTTGCGCAACAAGAAATAAGACGAGGAAACAATGACCCGTAGCCTGACTTCCAAAATTCTGATGAGCGCATGCGCCGTCTCTGCCCTTGCACTTGCATCCACCGCTGCCAACGCCGGTGGCTTTGCCAACCGTCAGCAGAGCGCGACCGGTCAGGGCTTCTCATTCGCCGGTGCCGGTACAAGCGCTTTTGGTCTCGGCTCCATGTTCTGGAACCCAGCCAACATTACAAACTTCGAAGGCCGTAACAGCGAGTGGAATGCAACGCTCATCGTTCCAAGCACGAAGGTTGAGACAACAAGCGCAGGTTACGCAAACCCACTTCTTGGTGGACTCAACGCTTTTGTTCCAGGTCGCACAGTTTCTTCCGGCGACATCAACCAGGGTGCCGTCGCTCCTGCTTCCTACAACTCCTACCAGTTCAACAACTGGCTGTGGCTTGGCCTTCAGACAGGTTCGCCATTTGGCAACACAACCAAGGCTGATTCCGGATTTGCTGGTAACGTTTATGGCACCAGCACAAAGATCAAGAGCCTCGCGATCACTCCTACAATGGGCATCAAGCTCAATGATTGGTTGTCAGTTGGTTTTGGTGTGACAGTACAGGATTTCAAGGTTGATCTGAAAAGCGGCGATACCCGTTACTGGCCATCGGTTGCCCTTGCGCCTCTCGGAGCACAGACTGCGCTCTTTCGTGCAACGTCGCCAACGCGTCTCAAGGGCGATGCATATGGATTTGGCTTTACTGCAGGTGTGACCCTCAAGCCTTGGCAGGGTGGTGAAATCAGCCTTGGATACCGCTCAAGCATTCGTCATTCCCTGCAGGGAACATTGACAGCCCTCAGCCCGCTTGGTGCTTCAGAGACATTGATCAAGTCCAATCTCAATCTTCCTGAGATTGTTACACTGGGCCTGAAGCAGGACATCAATCCGCAGTGGACAGTGACTGGTACTGTGCAGTGGACAAACTGGAGCCGTCTCCAGTCTCCACCAATCACCAGCGCTGTAACAGGTGCTCCGATCACAGGTCTTGGCCTGCGCTACAAGGATGAGTGGTTCCTTGCTGCCGGTGCCCAGTACAACTGGAACCAGAACCTCAGCCTGCGTGCTGGTATTGCCTACGAAATGTCGCCGATCACGGATGAGACACGCGGTGTTCGCGTTCTCGACAGCAACCGTCTCTGGCTCTCTGCTGGTGCTGCCTACAAGATCAACGAGCGCTTCTCGTTTGACGTTGGCTACAGCTATCTGATGCTTGAAAAGGGCAAGGTTAACATCGTTGGTGTTGGCGATCCTCGCAACCCAGCTGGCAACCCATCCTTCACGGCCTTCAATTACACAGGAAACTCCAGCGGCCATGCTCACATTCTGGCTATGTCGCTCAAGTATCGTTGGGATGCCCCAGCTGCTTCGACAGCGCCTATCGTGAAGAAGTTCTGATTTTCGGATAACATCCGGAACTTGAAGAAAAACCGGGCCTTGTGCCCGGTTTTTTGTGCCTCGCTTTTGGTGGCTATTGAAAGAAAAAGACAATTTTACTCATCCGTCATTGCGAACGCAGTGAAGCAATCCAGTCAAAAGATTGCCAAGTATGGCGCGGGTTCTGCACGTCGTGTGCTTGTTTTGGCCATTGCAAGATGGATTGCTTCGTCGGTTTGGCCCTCGCAAAGACGACAGCGGACTTTTTCAATCGCTTTCCCAATTTGGTTGGGGGGATCTCCTTCTGAGGAGGAGTAAACGCTTTCAGCCGCGCTAGACTCAAATGAAGCTATTTACCGCTCCGTCGCTTTCGCCAACCTGATCTCCAGGTTTCGGCTCCAGCGTGAGATGGCGAAGCAGAGGATCCAGTAGATCGCCCCCGAGAAGACATAGGCCTCCATGTTCATGCCAACCCAGTTGGGGTCTGCGAGGGACGCTTGTGCGACGCCCAAAAGGTCCAGAATGGAAACAACGAGCACAAGCGTGGTGTTCTTTACCAGTGCAATGAATTCATTGGTCATGGCGGGCAACGATATGCGCAGCGCCTGTGGCAGCACGATAAACCATGTGGTCTTCCAGTAGCTGAGGCCTAGGGCTGTAGCAGCCTCAGCTTGCCCCTTGGGAAGGGCTTGCAGGCCACCACGCACAGCTTCAGCCATATAGGCGGCGATGACAAAGCCAAGTCCAATCACGGCACGCGCCAACCTGTCCACGCCCACGCCTGATGGCATGATCAGCGGCAGTAAAAGCGAAGCCAGAAAGATCACCGCGATGATGGGCACACCGCGCCAGAACTCGATGAAGATGACCGAGAGAAGCCGGATCAAGGGCAGGCGGGACTGTCGACCCAGTGCCAGCAGGATACCAAGCGGAATGGCAATCAGGGCGGAGTAAATCGAGATGAAGATGGTGAGCATCAACCCACCCCAGTCGCGTGTTTCCACGGGTTTGAGGCCAAAGCCACCGGCCAGCAGCCAGATACCGAGAGGTGGCAGAACAACCAGCAGCGCAAGGGCAATTTTCAACCGGTAGCGTTGTGGCGACATCAAAACAGCGGGGATTGCGCCAATGATCAGGATGGCCCAGAGCAAGGTACGCCAGCGCTCGGCGTCTGGATAAAGCCCGACCATGAACTGCATGAAGCGGGCTTTTACGAATACCCAGCACGCACCACCGGCCACACAATCAGCCTTGGTGCTGCCAACCCAACTGGCGTCAATCGTTGCCCAGCGCAGCATGGGTATCAAAATCCACGCCAGCAGCCCGATGATAACGATCGAAATGGCGCTGTTGAGCGGCGTCGAAAACAGCCTGTCTCGCCAGACAGAGCGGGTGGCAATGCCTGCAGGATTGCGCATAGGTTCAGAGGAAAGGACCGGTGTGGTCATCGTGTCACCAAGGCCTTGCTGGCATTGTACCAGTTCATCAGGGCAGAAACCGCGAGACCGATCACGAGATAGACCGCGAGTGTCATGGCGATGATCTCGATGGCTTGGCCAGTGTTGTTCAAGGCCGATCCCATAAACAGGCTGACGACATCGGGGTAGGCAATGGCTGCGCCGAAGGATGAGTTTTTCAGCACGTTGAGATACTGGCTGGTCATGGGCGGTATCATCACGCGCATGGCCTGCGGGATCACCACAAAGCGCAGTGTTTGGCCTGGTTTCAGGCCAAGGGCCGCTGCAGCCTCGCGCTGGCCTTTGACCACGGACTGGATGCCGCCGCGCACGATTTCCGCAATGAAGCCTGCGGTGTAGGTGACGAGTGCGGCCAGCAGCGCCACGAATTCAGGAATAATCACAAAGCCACCGCGATAGTTGAAGCCACGCAAGGCAGGGATGCTCCAGCTGGTTGAGGCGCTCGCCGCAACGATGGCAACAACAGGAACCGCCAGCAAAAGCAGGACACCCACTTTGATCAAAGGCCCGTCCTTGCCGGTCGCCTCCTTCACCTTACCCACATGCCGCCTGAAAATCAGGAACAGGCAGGCGGAAACCAGAATAGCGATCGCTGCCCAGCTGAAGACAGCGGGATTGTTGGCCACTGGAATGGTAAGGCCACGGTTGTTGAGGAACGCTGTCTGAAAAAAGCTGATGCTGTCTCGCGGCTGGGGCAAGGCGGCGATGACGCCGAAATACCAGAACAGCACGAAGAACAGCAGCGGAATGTTGCGGACGAACTCGACATAGGCTCCTGCCAGTGTCGACACGAGCCAATGCGACGACAGGCGCGCCAAACCGAGCAGAAAGCCGAGAAGAGTGGCCAGCACCATCGCTATCAGCGAAACAAACAACGTGTTGACCACGCCTGTCCAGAACAGCGAGAGGACTGTATCCTGCGCCGTGTAGCCATTGAGAACAAAGGGCACTTCAATGCCGGAGCTGCGCCCCAGAAAGTCAAAGCCCGAGGCGATGCCCGCCTTGACCATGTTCTCAGAGGCGTTGCGCACGAAAAAGATGGTGAGCGCAACCAGACCCAGCACAGCACCGGCCTGATAGATGCCGTCACGCACCCGGCCGTTGTTCAGCAGTTTTACAAGGCTGGTCATGACAAAGCTCTAACCGCTGGAAAGATGGCAAGGGGCAAGCTGCCACTCCGGAACAAACGCTCCGGAGCAGCAAAAGTTCAGACTGACAGTTCAACTCACTGGAACGGTGGTGTGAACAGCAATCCGCCCTTGGTCCAGAGCTGGTTCTGGCCACGCTCGATCTTCAGGGGAGAGTCCTTGCCCACTGTGCG
Source organism: Beijerinckiaceae bacterium (assembly GCA_051649305.1). Lineage (GTDB taxonomy): Bacteria > Pseudomonadota > Alphaproteobacteria > Rhizobiales > Beijerinckiaceae > JADCCX01. Next base: position 79,681 of record JBOFGV010000090.1, on the reverse strand, counting down.
ATCATAGCTTTCGCCGTAGTTTCCAACCTGCTTGATGGCGTTGTACATCCAGTCATTGGAAAGGCCGAGCATTGCGCCAAAGTTGCCTTCAGCACCCAGCAGACGGCGCACTTCCGCATTCTTGGAGTTGGCCTTCATATCGTCGACGTTCTTCGAGGTCACGCCCAGCATTTCAGCAGCAATCATGCCGTTGAGAACCCAGCGCACTGTTGTCTGCCAGCGGTCATCACCCCAACGCGTGACAGGACCTTGCGGATCGTTGGAGATAGGCTCGGCGAGGATGACGTGATCAGCTGGCGCCTTCAGTTTCGCGCGCTGACCGGCAAGCGCACCAATGCCTGCGGTGTACGCATCGCAGCGTCCGGCATCATAGGCAGCAATGGCGTCATCGTTCTTCTGGAAGTTGGTGATGGTGACCTTCAGGCTCCGCTCGCGGAACCAGTCAGCAGCATTTTTTTCTTCTGTTGAGCCAGCAGCCACGCAGATGGATGCGCCATCAAGATCCTTCGCCGCCTTGGCATTGGTGGCTTTGCGCACGATGAAGGTCTGACCTTCGTAGAAGTTGATGCCCTGGAAGTGCAGGCCGAGCGAGGCATTGCGCGAGAAGGTGATGGTGGAATTGCGCGAAAGGAGGTCAACCTGACCCGACTGCAAAATGGGCCAGCGCTGTTGCACCGAGGTTGGGGTGAACTTCACCTTGGTGGCATCGCCCAGAACAGCGGCGGCCAGCGCCTTGCAATAGTCGACATCAAGGCCGGTCCACTCGCCCTTGTCATTGGCGAAGGAGAAGCCTGGCAAACCAAGGTGCACACCGCATTCGATGGCGCCTCTGGTTCTGATCAAATCAAGCGTTGGGCTGGGTGACAGCGTTTGGGCAGACGCCCCGCTGACTGTGGCTGCAAGCGCAGCCAGAATGATTTTCGTCTTCATAGCAGTATTCTCCCTGATAAATTCGGCTTTCCGGGCCAAATGGTGGTTCAAACGCCTTGAACGGTATTGGTGTTTGCTAAGCTCGGTCTGTCAACCCCAAAGCGCGGCTTCAGGCGGATGGACAGTGCTTCCCTCAAACAGCAATCCCGGCTCCCGGTCCCGCGCCAGCAACAGCGGTCCATCGAGATCGACAAACCGGGCACTGCTGGCAATCAGCATCGCGGGTGCCATGGCAAGCGATGTGCCGACCATGCAACCAACCATGATATCAAGCTTGAGGCTTTGCGCGGCCTGAACCATGGCGATGGCTTCAGACAATCCGCCGGTTTTATCGAGCTTGATGTTGATGGCGCTGTAGCGTTTGGCAACAACATCAAGCGTATCCCGCGTGTGCACGCTTTCATCAGCGCAGAGCCGGACGGGGGATTTAAAGTCCTGCAAGGGTTCATCCTGCTTGGCGGGCAGGGGCTGTTCAATCAGTTCAACACCAGCCTTGGCACAGGCCGCTGCATTGGTGGCAAGGTTATCAGTTGTCCATGCCTCGTTGGCATCGACAACGAGCCGAGACTGTGGAGCACCCCTGCGCACTGCGGCAATGCGTTCCGGGTCGCCTTCACCAGCCAGCTTGACCTTGAGAAGCGGGCGATGGCTTGCGGCAACAGCGGCTGCATGCATGCTCTCTGGTGTGCCAACGCTCAGTGTGTAGCAGGTCGTCACAGCAGCGGGTGGTTTCAAGCCAATCAGATCCCAGACACGTTTTCCGGAGGTTTTGGCGCGATAATCCCAGATTGCACAGTCCAGCGCATTGCGTGCTGCGCCTGCCGGGAGGCAAGCGATGAGGTCATTGTGCGTTCCGCCTTTTGAAACAACAGGCAGAGCTGTCTCCAGCTGGGCGACGACACTTTCGATTGTTTCGCCATAGCGCGCATAGGGCACACACTCGCCTATGCCTTGGCGCGTGCCATCCGAAACTGTCGCAGTAACCACAACAGCTTCTGTGCGGCTGCCACGGGAAATCGTGAACGTTCCGGCTATAGGAAAGCGCTCCACCGCAATGGTGAGCTTCAAGGCAGGCAATTGATTTGTCATGGTCTGATCATTCAACGGGTTGCAGGTTATCGCAAGGCGCTTTCTGGATAATCCTTGAGCAATTGATCAACGAGTGTGCTGACCCCGAAGCGGACAGGATCTACACAGATCAGGCCGTGCTCATTGCCGGTTTTGGCAAGATACGCCAGCGCGTCTGCCTCGGTTAGCGCCTGCGTATTGACCGCGATGCCTGCGCAACGGATTTCAGGATTGGTCAGGCGTCCGCATCGGATCGTCAGGTCAATCACTTCGGCAATGGAAGGAAGCGGATGTTGGACACCGCGCATTTTCGTGCGTGTCGGTTCATGGCAGACCACAAAGGCATCAGGCTGAGAACCGTGCAGCAAGCCCATGGTTACGCCCGCAAACGAGGGATGGAACAGGGAGCCTTGGCCTTCGATCAGATCCCAGTGGCCGGGCGCTGCGGCGGGGGCAATCCACTCGACGGCACCTGAAATGAAATCGGCCACCACGGCGTCAATCGCCACGCCGCGGCCTGAGATGAAAACACCGGTCTGCCCGGTTGCCCGGAAATCGGCATCATAGCCTCTGGCACGCATGTCTTTCTCAAGAGCCAGTGCAGTGTATTTCTTGCCAGCGGAGCAATCCGTGCCAACCGTGAGCAGGCGCAGGCCGGGGCGCTTTGTACCCTTGCCGGTGTCAAACTTCTGGTCTGAGTGGCGAACATCGAAGAGCTTGCTGCCATGCTTGTCGGCAGCGGCCCGAATGGCTGGATTGTCGCCCAGCCGCATGTGCAGGCCGCTTGCGATATCAAACCCTGCCTTAATGGCGCTGACGATGCTGGCGCTCCAGTGCGCGGGCAGAACGCCGCCGGCATTGGCCACGCCGACAACCATGGTTTTGACGCCTTTTGCTGCTGCTTGAGCCACGGTCATTTCCGGCAGGCCGAGATCAGCCTTGCAGCCTTCAAGCCGCATCTGGCCAACGCACCATTCCGGACGCCAGTCAGCGATTCCCTGTGCTGTCTTGGCAGCCAGTTGATCGTGAACATCACCGAGAAACATCAGGTAGGGAGGGTTGATCTGCATGGCATGCCTCGCAAAATTTGATGTCATAACATGCCTGTATTTCTCATCCGGTTGCCAATGCAACTGCTGCATCCCCTTGCCAAAGCTTGGGGAGGAAACAGAGGATTCCGGTCCTTGCCGATGCAAAATTTGCATCGAGAGTTTGATCCCTGCTATTCCTGTTTGCACACAGTCCCACAGGAGCCACGGCAATGGACACAAGATGGTTGCAGGATTTCCTGACATTGGCAGAAACGCGCAACTTCACCCGGGCTGCATCACGCCGCAACGCGTCACAGGCGGCCTTCAGCAGGCGCATCCAGTCCCTTGAAGCCTGGGCTGGCACGGCCCTGATCGACCGCAGCGAATATCCGCCAATATTGACACAGTCCGGTGAGCAGTTCCGTGTTCACGCGGGTGAAGTGCTGGCGCGCCTGATGGATGCGCGTGGCGAGTTGGACGGGCGTCCGGTCTTTGGCCGCGATCATGTGCGAATCGCCTTGCCGTATCTCATCTCAACCGCGTTGTTTCCCAAATGGTGGAAAGCATGGTCAGCCAAAACGCGCCTCAGCTGCAGCCTGCTTCATGGCAATGTGCATGACCTGACAACATCGCTTGTTTCGGGGGCAGCAGACATCATGATTTGCCATGAAACTGCGCAGCAGCCTGTGCATCTCGATCCCAGTGAGTTCGAGCGTTTGACGATTGGCACTGATGTTCTCAGGCCGTGGATGTCTGCCAACCCAGCAACGTCACCGCAGTTTCATTTCCCCGGTCGTGAGGGACGGCCTGTGCCCCTCCTCATGTATTCACCGGGCGTCTATTTTGCCCGCCTTGTCGATTTGATCATTGAAAGTGCTGCAAAGCCTCTCAACGGTGTCCGTTTGCTGGAAACGGACATGGCAGATGCACTTCATGCTGTTGCACTCGAAGGGCAGGGTGTCGCCTGGCTGACACAATCCACTGTATCCGCCCATGGCAACCAGCTTGTTGCAGCAGGGGGTGATGAGTGGTCAATGCCACTGACAATCAACGCGTTTCGCCTGAAGAAAAGCCGAAACGTGGCTGTTTCGCGGTTATGGGACAATCTTGCCGCAGGTGACAGGAGGACATGAACGTCTCGACAGCGGCCAACTGCATCACATCGTTTGAATGAACTACGCGGTTAAATTTGTCTTGACGAATTGAACCGCATGGACCATTTTGAGTCGAAGCTCCGCAAGAGAGCCGACGAACATCAAGAAGATCAGGATGAACTGGCTTTGAGGCGTTTGTTGCCCCGCAGGTAGCAAGCATTACGTTGGTCCGGGCGAATTGATTCGGTCGGACCAACTTTTGTTCCAGCCGTTTCCCGCATCGTAACAAGGAAAGGGCTTGCCATGGCGCGAACGATTTTCATTCTCAACGGACCCAACCTCAACCTGCTGGGCAAAAGGCAGCCGGAAATCTACGGTCGCGAGACCATGGCAGATGTGGAGGCTGCCTGCCGCAAGGCTGCAGCGGCCCACAAGCTGGATATCCGGTTTCACCAGTCCAACCGCGAATATGAACTGATCGACTGGATTCACGAGGCGCGCGAAACGGCCGCCGGCATCGTGATCAATCCAGCCGCCTTCACCCATACGTCGGTCGCCATTCTGGATGCGCTCAACACGTTTGATCATCCGGTGATCGAGGTCCACATCTCGAATGTCCACAAGCGTGAGAGCTTCCGCCATCACTCCTATGTCTCGTTACGGGCAGATGGCGTGATCGCGGGATGCGGTACGCAAGGGTATGTGCTGGGCGTGGAGCGTCTGGCCCATCTCATTGCAGGCGCAAAGAAGTAACACAAGATTATGGGCAGGATAACGCAGATTGCCGTGGTGGGAGCTGGCCAGATTGGCCAGCGGCACATTGCCCATATCCTGGCTGATCCTGACGCTGCCCTTCACTCCATCGTCGACACAACGCCTGCCAGCCGCGAACTTGCGGCCAGACATCAAGTTCCGTGGTTTGCTGATTTTGCCTCCATGCTGGCATCCGGAAAGCCAGATGGGATGATTATTGCGACACCCAACCAGCTCCATGTCGAGCATGGTTTGGCAGCCATCGCGGCAGGCATTCCTGCTCTCATCGAAAAGCCGGTTGCGGACACTATTGCTGGTGGCGAACAGCTTGTTGCGGCTGCTGCAAAGGCGGGTGTGCCGTTGCTGACAGGGCATCACCGCCGTCACAACCCGATGGTCCAGCGGGCCAAGGCAATCATCGATGAAGGGCGTCTTGGCACTCTTGTCAGCGTGCAGGCCACGTTCTGGCTGATGAAGCCGGATGACTACTTTGATACCGCCTGGCGTCGCGAAAAGGGGGCAGGTCCGGTTCTTCTCAACATGATCCACGATATCGATCTGCTGCGTTATCTCTGTGGAGAGGTTGTCGAAGTACAGGCTTTTCAATCCAATGCCGTACGCCAATTTGCCGTGGATGAAACAACAGTTGTCATCCTGAAATTTGCCAATGGAGCGCTGGGCACAGTCAATGCCAGCGACACCATCGTAGCCCCATGGAGCTGGGAGCAGACGACCGGCGAAAACCCGGCTTATCCGCAGACCGACCAATCCTGCTACACCATAGGCGGAACCCACGGTTCCCTGTCCATTCCGCGCCTTGAGCTTTGGTCCAACGAGGGCGCGCGCAGCTGGTGGCAGCCCTTCCGCACAGAGCGGCTGACAGCTGCGCACGAAGATCCGTTGCACCTGCAAATCAAGCAGTTCTGCAAGGTTATCCATGGCGAGGAGCAGCCACTGGTTTCTGGCCTGGAAGGCCTGATGACCCTCAAGGTTGTATCCGCCATTCAAGAATCCGCTGAACGCGGAACAAGCATCAAGATTGTATGATTATGCTCAACGGCAACACCGCGCTCATCGCCCACATCGGCTATCCCACATCAAGCTTCAAGGCGCCGATGATCTACAACCCTTATTTTGAAAGCATTGGGTTGAACGCTGCAGTCATTCCCATGGGTGTTCGGGGGGAGGATTTTGATGTCTCTTTCAATGCCATCTTCCGCATGTCCAACATCCATGGCGCGCTGATCACCATGCCGCACAAGGTAACCGTGCTGGATATGCTCGACGATGTTTCAGTCTCAGTCAAAATATCGGGCGCGTGCAATGCTGTTTTGAGAAAGCCGGACGGCTCGCTGATAGGGGATATGTTCGATGGCGATGGCTTTGTGCAGGGTGTATTGCGTAAAGGACAGAAAGTGGCCGGAGCGCGTATTCTTGTGGTCGGGGCAGGCGGCGTCGGCTCGGCTATCGCAGCTTCCTTTGCAGCTGCAGGTGCCGGTCATATCGGCATTTACGATATCAGCATGTCAAGCATGGAAGAGCTGGCTACCCGTCTGGTGCAGCATTACTCTAATACCACTGTTGAGGTCGGTTCCAACGATCCCGATGGGTACAACATTATCGTCAATGCGACCCCCCTGGGCATGAAGGCAGGCGATGCCATGCCGGTGGATGTTGCGCGCATTGCACCAGACAGCTTCGTGGGTGAGGTTGTCATGTCATCCGAGACGACGCCGTTTCTTGCTGCAGCAAAAGCGAGGGGTTGCCCCACGCAAATCGGTCTTGACATGCTGTATGAGCAGATACCTGCCTATCTCGCATTTTTTGGCTTTCCCGTGACAACACCGCATAACCTCAGGGCTCTGGCGCGCATCTCCTACTGACAACAGGCTTTCAGATGAAGACATCGATTGCAACGGTTTGCGTATCAGGAAATCTTCAGGAGAAACTGGAAGCCATCGCCGCGGCGGGATTTAAAGCCGTCGAGATTTTCGAGAACGATCTGATCGCCTATCCCGGCTCTCCCGCTGATATCAGGCGGATGTGTGCGGACCTCGGTCTGTTCATCGTGACATGCCAGCCGTTCCGCGATTTCGAGGGCATGCCGGATGCACGCCGCACCCGCACCTTTGACCGCGCAGAGCGCAAGTTTGATCTGTTGCAGGAGCTTGGCAGCGACCTCTTGTTTGTCTGTTCCAGCGCTTCTCCTGAAGCCTCAGGCGGCATTGATCGACTGGCCGCAGACTTTGCAGAACTGGGTGACAGGGCAGCCAAACGCGGCATGCGCGTGGGATATGAGGCGCTCGCCTGGGGCAGGCATATCTATGACTACCGCGATGCATGGGAGATTGTGCGGCGTGCCAACCATGCAAGTGTTGGCACTGTGCTGGATACATTCCACATTCAGTCGCGCGGGCTTGATCTCTCTGTCATTGGTACGATCCCAAAGGAGAAAATCTCTCTCGTGCAAATGGCTGATGCGCCGAAATTGCAGATGGATTATCTCTCCTGGAGCCGCCACTGGCGCTGCCTGCCGGGGCAGGGGGATTTTGATCTCTCGGCTTTCATGTCCGCACTCGCATCCACAGGTTACGATGGGTATCTGAGTCTTGAAATCTTCAACGACCGGTTCCGTGCTGGCTCTGCGCGCTCTGTTGCACTCGATGGCCATCGCTCACTGATCTGGCTGCTGGATGACAGCGCAAGACGCATCGGCAAACCGCTGACTGGCGCAACCGCGATGCCACCCCCGTCTCCCATTGAAGCTGTGGAGTTCATTGAGTTTGCGGTTGATGAAGCAGATCTTCCCGGTTTCGAAAAACTGCTGTCAGCCCTAGGTTTCTCCTGCACAGGCAAGCATCGCTCCAAGGATGTTTCGCTGTGGTCGCAAGGCGAAATACGCATTGTGGTCAACCACGAGAAAGAAGGCTTTGCCTACAGCTACCATGTCACGCACGGCACGTCAGTTTGTGCGCTTGCCTTCAGAACGCACGATGCCAAGGCCACGATCAAGCGGGCGCAGGCCTTGCTTGATACGCCACATATGGGCGCGCTGGGGCCGGGTGAACTCGATATTCCTGCCGTGCGCGGGTTGGGCGGCAGTCTTGTCTATTTTGTTGACAGAGCCTCAGCCCTTGGGCGTTGGTCCGAGGTGGATTTCCTGCCTATAGTTGAGAAAAATCCTGATGCAGGATTGCTGGCTGTCGATCATATTTCGCAATCCATGCAGTATGAGGAAATGCTGACCTGGCTGTTGTTTTACGCCTCGTTGATTGAAGCACACAAGATGCCCAGCCAGGCGGTTATGGACCCCGGTGGCGTGGTGCAAAGCCAGGTGATTGAAAGCGGGTTGGACGAGCCAGATGGCGGCCTGCGCCTTGTGCTCAATGGCTCCCAAAGCCACCGCACGCTGTCAGCCCGTTTCCTCAATGACTTCTTTGGATCAGGCGTCCAGCACATCGCGCTGCTGACAAAGGACATCAAGCGCACGGTTCAGCATTTGCGGGATGCGGGCGTGAGCATGTTGCCCATTCCTGAGAATTATTACGATGATCTTGAGGCCCGCGCTGATCTGACAGCAGAGGAAATCGACGCCTTGAAAGCGCTCGATATCCTTTATGACCGCGATGCGGACGGCGTGTTCCATCAGGCCTATACGCAGTCGATGGAAGGCGGCTTCTTTTTCGAGATTGTGCAGCGTGATGGCTACAAGGGCTATGGCGCTGCCAATGCCGGTATCAGACTGGCAGCACAGGCCCGTTTGGCAACGCCAAAGGCGTGAAAAGCGCAGCTGTTAAACTGCGCTTTCCTTAAGCTTACTGCGGGCGCGAGCGGCCTGCACCGCGCCATTTGCCACCACGGCCACCAGCCTGCGCCTGACCACCGGACTGGGATTGGCGCTGTCCGCCACCTGATGATGAATTGCCACGGAAGTTGCGATCCCCACCCGAAGCGCGTGGCGTATCAGCCTTGCGGTTGTCCGCACGGTTGTTGTTGTCCGCGCGCGGAGCTGGAGCTGCCGCTGGGGCACTGCCGCCGGCCTGTCCAAATTCGCGCGGAATCTGGAAATGCTTGCGCGGTGCTTCCTGTGCACTGCGGGGCGAAGACTGTCCGCGCGGTGAGCCGCCGCGAGAGTGCTCACCTCTTGGGTTCCCACCACGTAGCTGCTGGCGACCACGCTGTGGACGGCGCTCTTCTTTCTGATGCATTTCAGAAGCAGGCACGACGATGTCGCCACGGCTTTCCGATGGAATCGACTGCTTGATCAGACGCTCGATATCACGAAGCAGGCTGCGCTCCTCGCTGTCACAGAACGAGATCGCTTGACCTTCGGCACCAGCGCGCGCGGTGCGGCCAATACGGTGTACATAGGCTTCTGCCACTTCCGGCAGTTCAAAGTTGATCACGTGGCTGACGTTGGAAACGTCAATGCCGCGTGCTGCGATGTCCGTTGCCACCAGCACGCGGATCTTTGAGTTCTTGAACCAGTCCAGCGCCCGCTCACGCTGGCTCTGACTCTTGTTGCCGTGAATGGCGGCAGCGCTGATATTGTTCTTTTCCAGATGCTCAGCCACCTTGTCAGCGCCGCGCTTGGTGCGGGTGAAGACGAGCGTGCGGGCCATCTCGGGATCAGACAGCAGTTCTGTAAGCAGATGCTTCTTGGCCTGTGTCGCCACGTGGATGATCTTCTGGTCAACGCGGTCAGCCGTCTTGGCAACCGGCGTAACAGATACACGCACAGGCTCTTTCAGGAGTTCACCGGCAAGCTTGCCAATTTCATCCGGCATCGTGGCCGAGAAGAACAGGTTCTGGCGCTTGGTAACAAGGTTGGAAACGATCTTGCGGATTGGCTTCAGGAAGCCGAGATCGAGCATCTGGTCAGCTTCATCGAGCACGAAGATTTCGGTGCCAGATACATCCGCTGTCTTCTGCTCCATGTGATCGATGAGACGGCCCGGTGTCGCCACCAGAATATCAAGACCACGGGCCAGTGCCTGAATTTGAGGGCGGTAGCCAACGCCACCAAAGATGACGGCAACAGAAATGCCCATGTGGCGGCCGTAGGATTTGAAGCTTTCGCCAATCTGGGTGGCGAGTTCGCGCGTTGGGCTGAGCACAAGCACGCGGCAACCCTTGCGCGGGGCAGGGCGCTTGTTGGCAGCCAGACGATGCAGGATCGGCAAAGCGAAAGCCGCTGTCTTGCCGGTGCCGGTCTGGGCAATGCCCAGAAGATCTTTCGCATCCAGCACGGAGGGAATAGCCTGCGCCTGGATGGGGGTCGGTGTTTCGTAGCCTTCAGCAGCCAGCGCCTTGAGGAGCGGAGCAGCAAGGCCGAGAGCGGCAAAAGTCAGATTTTGAATAGACAAGGGTATATCTTTCTAGCGCACCGCTTTCAGCGATGCTGCGATGTGCAAAGTTCAGGAAACGCGGCACAGAGCTCATGCTCTCGGCTGCAAGCCTCGCAAACACTGCGGTTTATGGCTTGATGCCCCAGCGTGCGCGGGAAATCAGGTGGTTTTTAAAAACCAATTGCTCAACAGTCTGGGCTGGAAACAGCTCATCACGCGACTGGAGCAGAAGTTGTCATCTTCTGACGACGGTTGCCGTATCTCATGTTGCAATGCACAAGTCAATGAGTGCCTTTGTGGCCCTTGCGTTGATGCACTGGCTGAACCACATTGCCGCTATGAAAACGCATTGCCTGTCACGATTCATTCGACTGCTGTTTCTGGGTGTAGTCGCTTTGATAAGCGTTCTCCAGTCCCCATCGCTTGCACAGGAGAAACTGGTTTCAGACCGGGTTTTCCTCGTGCCTGATCCCAAGAGCAATGCCATCCAGTTTCAGATGGTGGTGCTCGCAGGCAGTGCTGACGAAACAAATGTATTTCAGTTCGGCATGGCACATTACCTTGAACACCTCGTGCTTGTTGGCCGCAATGCTGGCAACACCGATGCTGCCGTGCGATTCTTCGCCGATGGCAGTTCCAACGGCTGGACGAGTGCGCGCGCCACCGCCTACATCCACCGCTTTCCTGCGAATGCCAAAGATGTGCCGGAGCGTCTGGATCGGCTTTTCAAATTCTACACCGAGCGTTTGACTGATTTCACGATTACGCCCGAAGATGCGTTTCGTGAGCGCAATGTGGTGCGTCAGGAGCACGACCAGCGTTATGCCGGAGATCCCTACGCTGCTACAGCTATAGAGATGACACGTTACCTTTATCCAGACTCCCCGGTTGGCCGCCCGACAATCGGTACAACTGAAACGATTGCTGCCTTCACGGTTGAAGAGGCCAAGCGCTTTCATCAACGCTGGTATCGCAAGAACAATGTCTATTTCATTGTCACCGGGCCGTTGCAGGATGCCTTGGTGAAAGACACAGCCGAGAAATATCTGAAAGCGCTGGATGCTGCGGCTCCACCACGGCGGGACTGGGTTGAAAAAGCCTATTCTGTCAAAGCTGACAGCAGGGTCTTTCGCAAGTCTGACAAGCGCATTGCCAATCCCAGCGTTTCGCTCTCGCAGCTTGTTTCCTTTGCTGAAACAGATCCGCTCAAAACGATTGCAACCCGGTTTATGCTGACGAGTTTTCTCTCCAGTAAACTGGCGGGCAGTCCGCATTCCGTTCTTGTTGAGGGCGATAATCCCGTCGCTTCCGCCATCAGTTTTGCCACCGTCGAGCGTCAGCTGGGCGGTGTCCTGTCGTTGTCTATTGGATCAACACCAGAACTGGGGCGCACGGTTGAAGAGCAGCTGCCAGCGCTGAAAGCCTATATGGTGCAGCTCGCGGCAAAAGGCATTGATGAAGCCACGCTCGAGCGTTTGAAGAAGCGCTTTGACCGGGATTACAAGCGCCAGCTTGAAGAGCCACAAGCCGCTTCTGGTCGTCTGATAGCCTGGCTGACGTCGCCTTTGCCCTATGAGCGATTGAAAGAACTTCCTGATGCCGTGGCGAAGGTTACAACCGCAGATATCTCGGCGATGCTGCGCGCCGTTACCGGCAATGGCCGCGAGGCTATCGCGATCAATGAACCGCAAACGAACTGACAGGTACGCAGCGTGAAAAACTTCTTTTCCAGAGTTGCGACCGGTTTTTGTGCTGCAGCCATTGTGTTGTTTGGCCACGGGGCAGCGCAGGCCCAGTCAACCAACACAGGTCAAGCTTCAATCCAGAAATCCTACGGTATCAGCATTGGCAAGACGCCGGGTGGCATCCAGCTTGTGCATATGCGCCTGCCAGATGAAAAAGAGCAGGCACTCACTTTCTATTGGCAGGACCAGCACGCCCTGCATCAGGTTGAAAAAACCGGCCTCGTCGGACTGGGCGCAGGGCTTGTTATCGGTGGCGGCGCAGGGGCGCTTGATGCCGGAGCCTTTGAGGAAGAGCTCAAGGATCTCGGCAGCTCCATCAGCCTCAATCAGGGGCGCGTCAACACGCAAGGCAGCCTCATTGCGCCAATGGTGGGCCTTGAAGCGACAGGCAAATTGCTGGCTTCGGCACTGACAGAACCACGGCTGCCCAAAATCACGCTGGAACGCCGCAAGCGCTTTTTCATCAATGGGCTGAAGGCTGCAGATGAAAAGCCCGAGAACATAGCCAGCAAGGCCCTTTCCAACCTGATCACAGGCGATCATCAGGTGACAAGGCTTAACAATCTGAAGCCTGAAACGCTGATCAGCGATGTTACGGTTGCGGATGTTGACCAGTGGCGCAAGTCTGCGCTCGCCCGTGGCAACCTTACGGTTGTTGCAGCGGGGCCTTTGACGCGAGAGGATGCGGCAGGCTTTGTCGACCGTGTCTTTGGCGGGTTGCCTGAATTTGCAACCCTCAAACCTGCTGTCCCGTTCAAGCCTGCAAGCCTGAACAAGACAATTGTTATCGAACGCAACGTGCCCCAGACCATCATTCTGATGGGGGCTCCAACAGAATGGGCCCCGGGCAAGGAAGGGATCGAGCGCAACATCGCGCTCAATGTGCTGGGTGGTGATTTCAAGGCCCGTCTGTTTGTTGCTGTCCGCGAGAAACTGGGCGCATCCTATGGTGCCTCGGCATCGATCATCGGTGTCCTTGACGAACACGGTATCTTCAACATGCAAACCTCTGTGGCGCATGACAAAACAGCGGCAGCCCTTGCCTCAATACGAGAGGAATATCGCCGGTTTCTGACGGATGGTGTGACATCAGACGAAGTGGAGCCATTGAAGCGCCGGATCATCGCTGGCCTGCCTGATCAGATGCGCCGGTCCGGATCAGCAGCCGGTTCCATTCGTGCCAGCATGCTGAATGGTATGGGGTTTGACGCAGCCGATGATCAACCCAGACGCATAGCCGCAATCACGGCTGACAGTGTGAACACGCTCATCCGCAAGCACCTTCCGGCAGGTCTGACGACCATTCTTGTCACGCCCTCCGCAGCAGGCCTGAATGCGGATTGTGTCATTGCCTCTGTCGACGAACTGGCAAAATGCACCAAGGCTTGAACGGATAGTGCCGTTGTTCCTTGACTTTTGGGGGCGGTGCTGGCTCTGACAGGGTTCTGTCGAAAAGACACCAACATTCCGAGTCTCTCATGTCCACACAAGCTGCCACTAACCTCATCTCGCGCTATCGTTCGCACACCTGCGGAGGCCTGCGCGCCAGCGATATCGGCAATGAGGCCAAACTCTCTGGCTGGGCGCATCGCATCCGCGACCACGGCGGCGTGCTGTTCATCGATCTGCGTGACCATTACGGCCTGACACAGGTGGTGGTGGATCCTGAATCTCCTGCTTTCAAGGACGCTGAAAAGGTACGCTCGGAATGGTGCATCGGCGTAACAGGCATGGTGCGCGCCCGTCCGGATGGCACGCAGAACGCCAATATGCCAACCGGCGAAATCGAGATGTTCGTTACATCCATCGATGTGCTGGGGGCTTCGGCTGAACTTCCATTGCCGGTGTTTGGTGATCAGGACTATCCTGAGGAAACCCGCCTGAAATATCGCTTCCTTGATCTGCGCCGTGAGCGCCTTCACAACAACATCATGCTGCGTGGCGCGGTGATTGACGCAATCCGCGTGGAAATGAAGCAGGCTGGCTTTTTCGAGTTCCAGACGCCGATCCTGACAAACTCATCGCCTGAAGGCGCGCGTGACTTCCTCGTGCCGTCCCGCCTGCATCCCGGCAAGTTTTACGCCCTGCCGCAGGCACCACAGCAGTACAAGCAGCTCATCATGATGGCGGGCTTTGACCGCTATTTCCAGATCGCGCCGTGCTTCCGCGATGAAGATCCGCGTGCGGATCGTTTCTACGGCGAGTTCTATCAGCTTGACCTTGAGATGAGCTTTGTCGAGCAGAAGAACGTTTTGGGTGCGATGGAGCCGATCTACCGCAAGGTGTTCGAGCAGTTCTCGAAGGGCAAGCCTGTGACGCAAAGCTTTCGCCACATCCCTTATGCGGAATCCATGCGCAAGTACGGCTCGGACAAGCCGGACCTCAGAAACCCCATTGAGATGCAGGATGTTTCCGAGCATTTCCGTGGTTCTGGTTTCAAGGTGTTCGCCCGTATTCTGGAAGAAAGCGGTAACCAGATCTGGGCCATTCCCGGCCCAACAGGCGGCAGCCGCGCTTTCTGTGACCGCATGAACAGCTGGGCGCAGGGCGAAGGCCAGCCGGGCCTTGGCTACATCTTCTGGAAAGCAGAAGAGGGCGTTGTTTCAGGCTCTGGCCCGCTCGCCAACAACATTGGCCCAGAGCGTACGGAAGCTGTGCGTCAGGCGCTCGGCCTGAAAGAAGGCGATGCCGCATTCTTTGTGGCCGGCAACCCCGAGAAGTTCGTGAAGTTTGCAGGCCTTGCCCGCACAAAGGTGGGTGAAGACCTGAACCTTCTCGACAAGGACCGCTTCGAATTCGCCTGGATCGTTGATTTCCCGATGTATGAATACAACGACGATGAGAAGAAGGTGGATTTCAGCCACAACCCGTTCTCGATGCCGCAAGGTGGCATGGAAGCGCTGCAGACCAAAGACCCGCTGACGATCAACGCCTACCAGTATGATCTCGTCTGCAACGGCTACGAAATCGCCTCTGGCGGCATCCGCAATCATCGCCCCGAAACCATGGTGAAGGCCTTCGAGATTGCTGGCTACAGCGAGCAGACAGTGATCGACCGTTTCGGCGGTATGTACCGTGCCTTCCAGTACGGCGCACCGCCGCACGGCGGCATGGCAGCGGGCATTGACCGCATGGTGATGCTGCTGGCCGGTGAGCAGAACCTGCGTGAGATCGCCATGTTCCCGATGAACCAGCAGGCGGTTGATCTGTTGATGAATGCACCGGTGGAAGCCTCTAACAAGCAATTGCGCGAGTTGCACATCCGCACCAACCTGCCGGAGAAGGCGTAATGCCTCTTCTCCCTCTCCCCGTGAAACGGGGAGAGGGTCGGGGTGAGGGGCCAGGTGTTTGGACACCGCGCATGTTCACCCTGCCCCTCACCCTAACCCTCTCCCCGCAAGCGGGGCGAGGGAACAGCTGAGTGCCGCTGATGGTTCAATCCGTCACCACCGTTCTCGTCACCTACAACAGTGCTGGCGTCATCTCCGGCGCGCTGGAAAGCCTGCCATCTGGAACGGCCGCGATCGTGGTCGACAACGCCAGTTCTGACGACAGCGTGGCATTGGCCGAGGCCGCTGGCGCTACGGTTATCCGCCAAAGCGAAAACATGGGGTTCGGGGTTGGCTGCAATGCAGGAATATTCGCTGCAACAACGCCTTACGTGCTTTTGTTGAATCCCGATGCGAGGTTGCGTGCTGGTGCACTTGATGTGCTTGTTGAAGCCGCAGAGCGTCACCCGGAATGCTGGATGCTGGTGCCCACGCTTTACCGGGCAGATGGATCGCGCTTTGAAAAATGGCAGTCCAGCATTTGCGACAAGGGTTTCGAACCGGTTGAAACAGGGGACGCGGGCCTGCGTTCCATCAGCTTTGCCAGTGGAGCCGCTATCCTGCTGCGCCGCGAGGAAATCACGAAACTCGGCGGCTTCGATCCTGCAATTTTCCTGTTCTTTGAAGATGATGATCTCTCTCGCCGGGTCAACGAGGCAGGTAGCCGGATTGTGCATGTGGCTGCTGCAGAAGCGGATCACGCCGGTGGCACATCGTCGCCGCCATCCCTGCAGATGACCGAGATGAAGCACTGGCATATGGCATGGTCGGAAAGCTATGTGCGGCGCAAGCACGGCATGCTGGTTTGGGGTGGCTGGAAGGCCATGGAGGGTATGGTCAAGATGCTGTGGGCTCAACTGCGTGGCAAAGCGCCGGAACGCGCCAAGCAGCTTGGTTCCATCAATGGGACATTGGCTGCCATTCGCGGTATCAAGGCGCAGAAGGTGCGGGCCAATGTCAACGCGGGCAGCGAGCATGTATCATGACTGTCGCTGAAGCCATCAAGCGCCCCTATGACAATTTCACCATCCTGCGATTGGTGTTGGCACTGGCGGTTGTCTTCAGCCATGCGTTCAGCGTCGGCACAGGACGGCACACGGACGAGCCGCTCTATGCACTCACCGGTTACACACTGGGTGAGCATGGGGTGAACGGTTTCTTTGCTGTCTCGGGCTTTCTGGTAGCCATGAGCTGGGACCGGCGAGGCGGCGCTTTGCCTTTTGCAATTGCGCGGCTGCTTCGCGTGTTTCCCGGCCTGATTGTGGCAGTGCTGGTGACAGGACTGGTTTTTGGCACAGCCATGACTTCTGTTCAAAAGGGGCAGTATCTTGCAGACATGCGCGTCTGGAATTTCATCTGGGTCACAATCACCACCTTCAAAAGCGCGACTGTGCTCCCCGGCGTTTTCGAGAACAATCCGCTGCGCTGGCCGATCTCGACCGTCTGGACCCTGCGCTACGAACTCATCTGCTATGCTGGTCTTCTGGCCTACGGTGTCCTCGGTGGCTTTCGCCATCGGGCAGTGGCGCTTGTTGGCGCTTCGCTTGTTGCTTTGGCTCTGGTTGTGCTGGCCTTCAGGGGCGACATCCCCAAGGGGCAGGAAACAGCGCTGCGTCTGCCGTTGGTCTTTGCGGCGGGATCGCTGATCTATCTCTACCGGGATAAAATACCGCTGTCTTTCGCAGCTGTCGTAAGCCTTGTGCCCTTGCTGACATTTGCTGCCTTTGCTGCCCCGCCGCTTTACAAGCCACTGCTTTTTGTCGGAACGGCTTATCTCATGCTCTTCATCGCCCTTGCACCCGGCCTGTCGCATCCGCGTATGGAACCGCCGGGGGATATCTCCTACGGCGTCTATCTCTACGGCTGGCCGGTGCAGCAAGTGTTGCAGGCGCTGTACCCCGCCATTTCGCCTTGGATCATGCTTCTGCCAGCGCTGGCGATAACCTATGCTATTGCCGCTCTCTCTTGGCTGTGGATCGAGAAACCGGCGCTTCGGCTGAAAAACCGCTTTATGGCGGCGCGGCAATAGACCCGAATCTGATCAACGGTTATGGCTGTTCTCATGATCAAGACACCAGACCGCCGTCATTTTCTCATTCTTGCCGGATGCGCCACGGCTGAGACAGCTTTCGGTCAATCCGCAGACTTTCAAGGCTTCCTGCAATCACTGGCCGGGGATGCCCGTGCCGCTGGTGTGTCTGATGCGTTGTTTCGCAGCGTGATTGCTGATCTGGCTTTTGATCCCGGTCCTGCGGCTTCCAGCGGCGGCCAGAGCGAGTTCTCTCGGCCTTTCTGGGACTATGTGAACAGTGCCGCCTCCGCTGGCCGTCTGAGTGCCGGGCGTGCCGCCGCCAACCGCGCACAGGGCGATTTCGCCTGGGTCGAGCGGAACCTTGGTGTCGACAAGGAAGTGGTTGCGGGCATCTGGGGCATGGAGTCGAACTTTGGTGCCGCCATGGGCAACAAGGATGTGCTGCGCTCCACCGCCAGCCTGGCGTTTCGCGGCTCACGGCGGGATTTCTACCGCCAGCAGTTTATCGCTGCGCTGAAGATTTTGCAGGAAGGCCACATCAGCCGCGAGCGTATGGTGGGCTCATGGGCGGGTGCCATGGGGCAGACGCAGTTCATCCCTACCAGCTTTTTGAAATATGCGCTGGATGGTGATGGCGATGGCCGCAAGAACATCTGGACCTCCACACGTGATGCCCTGGCTTCGGCTGCCAATCACCTGAAACTGGATGGCTGGGTCACGGGCCTGCCGTGGGGCTTTGAGGTAATTCTGCCGCAAAAATTTGACTGGGCTTTTGGGGACCGCACAGCGCGGCACAGCTTTGCCAAGTTTCAGGAGCTCGGCGTGCGCGCAGCCTCCGGCTCCATGCCGCGTTCGGGCGGGGCAGGGCTGTTTCTGCCAGCAGGCATCAATGGTCCGGCGTTTCTTATCACCGACAATTTCGAGGTTATCCGTGAGTATAACACTTCAGATTCCTACGCCGTTGGCGTTGGTCATCTCGGAGATCGCATCTTTGGTGGCCCGGCTATCCGCACGCCATGGCCAACCAAAGAGCCACAGCTCAACACGCCACAGATAGCGGAGTTGCAGCGCCTGTTGCAGGCACGCGGACATGCCATGGGCAAAATTGATGGCAAGATCGGCAAAGGCACTCGCAAGGCTGTGCAAACCGAACAGAAGAAACTGGGGTTGATTCCTGATGGTCACCCCAGTCCGGCGGTGCTGGCGCGGCTGAGGGGGTAGCTTGGTTCTTCTCCCCGCATGCGGGGAGAAGGTGCCCGAAGGGCGGATGAGGGGCATGGTGGGTTGGTTCAGCGGCCGATCACCTGGCCCCTCACCCCAGCCCTCTCCCCGCTAACGGGGAGAGGGAGCTACCCCACCGTTCCGTGCAGATCATACGCATCTGCGCGCTCGATTTTGACCGTGACAATATCCCCCGCCCGCAACGGACGCCGTGTAGACACATAGACGTTGCCGTCGATTTCCGGCGCATCCGCCTTGGAGCGGCCCTTGGCGACAGTGGTTCCCATGTCGTCGATGATCACCTGCAGGCGCTTACCAACCTTGGCCTTCTGGATGCGCGCAGAAACCTGCTGCTGCTTTTCCATGAAGCGCTTGTGGCGAATAGCCATCACTTCATCAGGCACGACCGCAAGGCCGAGATCATTGGCGGTTGCACCGCGAACGGGCTCATACTTGAAGCAGCCTGCACGCTCGATCTTTGCCTCATCAAGGAAATCGAGCAGCATCTCGAAATCCTCATCCGTCTCGCCGGGAAAGCCGACGATGAAGGTAGAGCGGATGGTGAGATCAGGGCAGAGTTCCCGCCAGCGCCGGATGCGGTCCATGGTCTTGCCCTGGCTAGCAGGGCGGCGCATGGCTTTGAGCACCTCTGGCGAGGCATGCTGGAAGGGGATGTCAAGATAGGGCAAAATCTTGCCTTCCGCCATCAGCGGGATCACCTCATCGACGTGCGGATAGGGATAGACATAATGCATGCGCACCCATGCGCCGAGTTCTCCCAGAGCTGATGAGAGATCGAGGAATTTCGTGCGGTATTCCTTTTCGCGCCATACACTCGGTGCGTATTTCACATCAATGCCGTAAGCGGATGTGTCCTGCGAAATAACCAGCAGTTCCTTCACGCCGGCATTCACCAGTTTTTCAGCTTCGCGCATCACATCCCCCAGAGGACGTGAAACCAGATCACCGCGCAGCTTGGGGATGATGCAGAAAGAGCAGCGGTTGTTGCAGCCCTCTGAAATCTTCAAATAGGCATAATGGCGCGGCGTAAGCTTGATGCCCTGTGGCGGCACGAGATCAACGAACGGATCGTGCGTTGGAGGGGCAGCGAGATGCACCTTCTCCATCACGCTTTCATAGGCCTGCGGGCCGGTGATGGCGAAAACATTGGGGTACTTCGCCTGAATTTCTTCAGGCTCTGCCCCCATGCAGCCCGTGACAATCACCTTGCCGTTTTCGCCCATGGCGGTGCCGATGGCTTCCAGCGATTCCTTCTTGGCAGAATCCAGAAAGCCGCAAGTGTTGACGATGACGACATCAGCACCGGCATGCGTCTTGGTCAGTTCATAACCTTCCGAGCGTAGGCGCGTGATGATGCGCTCGCTGTCGACCAGCGCCTTGGGGCAGCCAAGCGAGACGAAGCTGATTTTTGGGGCGGAGCGTGGATCGGTTGATGAGTTGTCGGTCGATGTCATGCCGCCCCTATAGCGGGCGGGACTGCGAAGTGCAAAGGGCAGTTTGCTCTGTTTTCCCTCCCCCTTGCGGGAGAGGGTGGCAGGCGAAGCCTGACGGGTGAGGGGGCACGCGGAGCTAGCCAGGCGGCATTTCCGCATGCCGCCAAAGTTGTCGGAGAGTTCACGACGACCCCTCATCCGACCTTCGCTCACGCGAAGGCCACCTTCTCCCGCAAGGGGAGAAGGAAGAATACACCACCTCGACTCCAAACTGGTTGTGTTGCAACTTGTCGGATCTGGCTTATGGTTTATTCTTGCAGTGACGCAGGAGTGAGACAAAGACCGATGAACTTTTCCAGCATTTTTCAAACGTTGATTATGGGCATTCTTAGCCTGGCACTTTTTGCTTCGCCAGCAACAGCCGAGCCAAACACCATCATCTGCTCGCTGAAGAAAAGCGGGGCTGACTATGCGGGAACCTGTGCCATTCCCTGTGCTGTGAACGCTTTGGCCATCAACATTGATGGGCCACGCAAAGACTTCAGCTGCAGCGCGCCCAACCGCTCAGTAAACGTAACGCTTCGCCAGCAGGACAGGTTTGACGACTGGCTGGGCACTATGCAGGGCAAGGAGCCGGAAGATCCCACACGCTTCGGTGTCATCAAGCCGAAGGATGGCAAGGCAGGTGTCGCCAAAACACCGTTCGGCTGGTTCGCAATCACAGAAGCAAAGACGGAAGCAGATGATCTGAAGCTGACAATCATCGCCAAGCGTCAGTTGTCGCCAACCGAGGATGATATCAGGATCATCCGGCGTGCGCTTGCGCTGCTGCCTTCCAAAGACATCTGGAACAAGGAAGACAACCGCCAGTGTCCGGCCGGACAAACAAAGCTCAGCCTGTTTTGTGCCATGATGCAGGCTACAACCGAGGTTTCAGGCGGCGTGCACTATCGCCAGCCCGCCATGCAGGCGGTTCGGGAAGTGCTGAACGAGGTCGGGGTAGGGCGCTTCAAGCTTCACCGTTTGATGGACTGGAACAACCACCCTGACACAACGCTGGAAGAAGTGCATAATCTGCTGAAAACAGCGGAGGGCAGATTGGCCAAGCGTTGATGTTGCGTTGCATTGTTGTGCACGGCTGATAGGTTCAGTCAGAGTCTTCATTGCGAGCGCAGCGAAGCAATCCGTGCGAAGCTATGAGCATCCCGAGGATTGAAAGTTTTGGCTGGATTGCTTCACTGCGTTCGCAATGACGTGTAACTGTCGGGAAAGTAAGCAGCATGTGGATTGAATTTCTGATCACGTCTCTCGTCGTTGTCGCCTCTCCCGGAACCGGCGCCGTGTTCACCATCGCAACGGGTCTGGCGCGTGGCGGCAAGCCCAGCGTGGTGGCCGCCTTTGGTTGCACCCTCGGTATTGTACCGCATATGCTGGCCGCGATCACGGGTCTCGCGGCCATCCTTCACACCAGCGCTCTGGCCTTTGCCGTGCTGAAATATCTTGGCGTCGCCTATCTGCTCTATATGGCCTGGAGTTCCTTGCAGGAGCGTGGCGCGATGAGTGTCGAGCCCGATGCCAAGCCGCGCTCGTCATGGCAGGTGATTGTTCATGCGGTGCTGATAAACATTCTCAATCCCAAACTGACGATCTTCTTCTTCGCTTTCCTGCCGCAGTTCGTGCGGGTTGATGAAGCGAGCCCCATGCTGCGCATGCTGGAACTGAGCAGTGTCTTCATGCTGATGACCTTTGCAGTGTTTGCGCTCTATGGCCTGCTGGCAGCTTCAGTGCGCGATCAAGTGCTGTCACGCCCGAATGTGCTGCTCTGGATGCGTCGCTCATTCGCCGGGGCGTTTGCACTATTGGGGGCAAAACTGGCTGTGACGGAGAAGTAGGCCCCGCGCTTTTCCCTCTCCCCTTGCGGGAGAGGGTGGTTGCCGGATGGCAACCGGGTGAGGGGTCGTGCGGAGCTAGCCGGCTGGTCTTTCAGCATGTTGATTCGCTTGCCGGAGAGTTCACCGCGACCCCTCATCCGCCCGCCATCCGGCGGGCACCTTCTCCCGCAAGGGGAGAAGGAGGGCGCTAGCTTCGCTTTGGTACGGGCAGGTTCAGAGCTGCGATGATCTTCTGTGTCGCCAATTCCGGATCGCCGATCACCTCGTCTGATGTCAGCCGCAGCACACGAAAGCACTGTGCAGTCAGCCACTGCTCCCGGACAGCATCGCGTTGTTTCTGATCAGCGGCGTCATGATGCGGGCCGTCCGCTTCCACGATCAATCGTCTCTCAAGACAGGCAAAATCTGCAATGTAGGGACCAACCGGCATCTGGCGTCGGAATTTGGCGGTGATCCTCCGGTCGCGAAGAATGGTCCACAGCATCGCTTCGGCGTTGGATGGCCCCGCCCGCTGCTTGCGCGCAAGGCGGCGCATGACAGGACGAGGGGGAATGGTGCTCATGAGATGATCATCACTCACTGAGTCTTCAAGCACAAGCGCTCTCCCTCTCCCCTTGCGGGAGAGGGTGGCAGGCGGAGCCTGACGGGTGAGGGGTCGCGCAGAGCTAACCAAATAGCTTTTGAGGTGGTCAAAGAAAAAACCGGATAGGGCACGACGACCCCTCATCCGTCGCGCTTCGCGTGCCACCTTCTCCCGCAAGGGGAGAAGGAATAAAAAAGCCCCGGATTGCTCCGGGGCTCTTTTCATTTCTCGAATGAAACCAAATCAGTACGAGTAGTACATGACATACTCGACCGGGTGTGGTGTGTGCTCGAAGCGGATGACGTCCTGCATCTTCAATTCGATGTAGGCATCGATCATGTCGTTCGTGAACACGCCACCGGCAGTCAAGAAGCCGCGGTCCTTGTCGAGGCTGGAAAGCGCTTCGCGCAAGCTGCCGCAAACGGTCGGGATCTTCTTCAACTCGCGTGGTGGCAAATCGTAGAGATCCTTGTCCATGGCTTCGCCTGGGTGGATCTTGTTGGCGATACCATCAAGACCGGCCATGAGAAGGGCCGAGAAGGCGAGGTAGGGGTTCGCCATCGGGTCAGGGAAGCGCACTTCAACGCGCTTGGCCTTCGGCGAGTTGGTCCATGGAATACGGCAGGAAGCCGAGCGGTTGCGGGCCGAGTATGCCAGCAGCACTGGGGCTTCAAAGCCAGGAACCAGACGCTTGTATGAGTTGGTCGATGGGTTGGTGAAGGCGTTGATGGCCTTGGCATGCTTGATCACGCCGCCGATGTAGTAAAGGCACATGTCCGAGAGACCAGCGTACTTGTCGCCAGCGAACATTGGCTTGCCAGCTTTCCAGATCGACTGGTGAACGTGCATGCCCGAGCCGTTGTCGCCGTAAACAGGCTTCGGCATGAATGTAGCCGACTTGCCGTAGGACTGGGCAACGTTGTGGATGCAATACTTGTAGTACTGCATCTGGTCAGCCATCACGACAAGCGTGTTGAACTTCATGCCAAGCTCGTGCTGGGCAGAAGCCACTTCGTGGTGATGCTTTTCAACGGTGACGCCCATGGACGCCATGGCAGCAAGCATTTCGCCGCGCATGTCCTGGCTGGCATCATTTGGTGGCACTGGGAAGTAACCGCCCTTGATAGGAACGCGGTGACCCATGTTGCCGCCTTCGTAGTCTGTCTGGCCGTTGGTTGGCAGTTCGACAGCGTCCACCTTGTAGCCGGTGTTGTAGGTGTCAGCCGAGAACTTGACATCGTCGAACACGAAGAACTCAGCTTCTGGGCCGAAGTAGGCGGTGTCACCGACGCCAGCTGACTTCATGTAGGCTTCAGCGCGCTTGGCAATCGAACGTGGGTCACGCTCATAGTTCTGGCCAGAGATCGGGTCCAGAACGTCGCAGAGGATGTTCATGGTTGGAGCCGCGAAGAACGGGTCCATAGTGCAGGTTTCAAGATCAGGCTTCAGCAGCATGTCCGACTCGTTGATGGCCTTCCAGCCAGCAATCGACGAACCGTCGAACATCAGGCCTTCATCAAGGCACTCTTCATCAACGAAGGTCACGTCGAATGTGACGTGCTGCAGCTTGCCGCGTGGGTCGGTGAAGCGGAAGTCGACGTACTTGACGTCATTGTCCTTCAGTCTTTTCAGGACTTCTTTTGCCGTCGTCATGGAGGATCCTCTCTGGTCTGGGACGATTAGGTTCTGGTTTTAGGGGTACTGTTCAAGGAATTGCAATCCTCAAACAGCGTCGGCACCGGTTTCGCCGGTGCGAATGCGGATGACCTGCTCAACAGGGGTCACGAAAATCTTTCCGTCGCCAATGCGGCCTGTTTGCGCCGCTGACTTGATGGCTTCAACGGCTTTGGCGAGCAGATTGTCTGTCACGACAACCTCAAGCTTCACCTTGGGCAGAAAATCCACAATATATTCAGCTCCGCGATAAAGCTCGGTGTGGCCTTTCTGGCGGCCAAACCCTTTGGCTTCAATGACGGTGATGCCCTGAACGCCAACTTCCTGAAGTGCTTCTTTCACTTCATCCAGCTTGAACGGTTTGATGATCGCTTCGATCTTTTTCATAGCCATACCGCACCTCCGCAAGGGTCGCGCGGCCTTCCTGTCATTTTGTTTCACTCAAAGCAAGCAGTCCGCGTGCCAAGCCGGGGTTCGCAACGAAAAATGCTTCAAAAAAATGGGGTTGAGAGGTTGCACCTTGCGGAGATTGCTCACCAGTCCAAAATTTGATCAGTTTTTTGCACATAAAATAATCAATATGACTGAATTTTGATCAATCAAGCAGCAATGAGCCCTCGCTTCTTCAACAGGGCATCCACGCTTGGCAGGCGCCCACGGAAGGCGACATAGGCTTCATCCGGATTTTTGGTGTGCCCGGCGGAATAGATGTGCGTGGCGAGTTTTTGTGCTGTTGCAGCATCAAAAATATCCCCCGCTTCCTTGAACGCATCGAAAGCATCGGCATCCAGCACCTCGGACCAGAGATAGCTGTAATATCCGGCGGAATAGCCCTCGCCAGAAAAGATGTGCGAGAAATGCGGTGTGCGGTGCCGCATCACGATTTCTGCAGGCATACCCAGCCGATCAAGCGTGGCCTTTTCAAAGGCCGCAATATCGAGCGTGTCGAGATCGGCCGCTGTATGGAAGGCCAGATCAACAAGAGCCGACGAGCAGTATTCAACGGTCATGAAGCCCTGGTTAAAGGTGCGCGAGGCAATGAGCTTTTTTAGAAGCTCAGCAGGCATAGGCGCGCCGGTTTCGGCATGCACCGCATACTTTGCCAGCACTTCGGGCTGATCCAGCCAATGCTCATAGAGCTGCGAAGGCAGTTCCACGAAATCACGCGGTACGCTTGTGCCTGCCAATGATGGGTAGGTGACATCGGACAGCATGCCGTGCAGCGCGTGGCCAAATTCATGGAAAAGCGTGCGTGCATCATCGAATGACAAAAGGGCAGGCGAGCCTGCTGCCGGTTTCACGAAGTTCATCACGTTGGTGATGATCGGGCGGCGCTCTCCACCAAGCTTCTGCTGGTTGCGGAAGGCGCTCATCCATGCGCCGGAGTGCTTGCCAGGGCGGGCATAATAGTCGCTGTAGAACAGCGCGATGTGATCACCCTTGGCGTTCTTCACCTCATAGGCGCGCACATCAGGATGATAGACAGGCACGTGAGGTGCAAGACTGAAGGTAAGGCCAAACAACCGCGTGGCGCAGTCAAAAGACGCCTCGATCATCTTTTCTAACTGGAAGTAGGGTTTAATCACGGCTTCATCGAGCGCGAATTTCTGATTGCGCAGTTTCTCGGCATAATGCCGCCAGTCCCACGGCTTGATCTCTGCAAGGCCGTCTGCTTTGGCCAAAGCAAGCAGTTCGTTGCGCTCCTCAGCTGCCCGCACTTTGCCGGCAGGCCAAACCTTGTCGAGCAGTGCCTGCGCATTGGCCGCAGATTTCGCCATGCTGTCTGAAAGTTTCATGGAGGCATAGTCGGGATAGCCCAGAAGGCGGGCATATTCCGCCCTGAGTTGCAGTGTCTCTTTCACAGCAGGCTTGTTGTCGGTGGTGCCCGCATCTCCGCGGGCAGTCCAAGCCCGGAAGGCTTTTTCGCGCAGATCACGCCGTTCGGAGAACACCAGAAACGGTTCAACGGAAGAGCGCAAAAGCGTGATGACATAGCCATCGACTTTGCGGCCTTCGGCATCGGCTTTGGCAGCACTCACCAGAAAATCCGGCAGACCTGCAAGATCATCCTTGCTGAGCACCATGGTCCAGTCTGTCTCGTCTTTCAGCACGTTCTGGCTGAAACTGGTGCCAAGAGATGCCAATCGCTGCTTGATTGCTCCGGCGCGCTTCTTCGCTGCGCCATCCAGTTTTGCGCCGCCCTTGATGAACTGCGTGCGGGTCTTTTCCAGCACCTGCTTTTGCTCGGCATCAAGGGCAAGGGCGTCGCGGTTCTGGTAGATCGTTTCGATACGCTGGAAGAGTTTCGCATTGGTGCTGACGGCATTGCTGTGCGCTGCCATTTTGGGAGAGATGTCTCGCTCCAGAGCGCGGATGTCATCGTTTGAATCTGTGCCTGCAATATTCCAGAAAACGCTCGAAACACGGTCGAGTTCCTCGCCCGAAAGCTCCAGCGCATCGATGGTGTTGGTGAATGTGGGGGCAGCCTTGTTGCCGGCGATGGCATCGATTTCGGCCAGATGGCTTTCCATCGCCGAAGCAAAGGCCGGTGCGTAGTCTGTCACCAGAATGGCAGCAAAATCAGGGGCTTTAAATGGCGTGTTGAATCGCTTCAGCAACGGGTTGATTCTGTTTGTCATGCGCCATCCACCTTATGCCAGCACCTCGAACCATGAGAGCACGCCGCTTTCCATGTGTTCGATAATAGCTGATCTTATGAGCCATTTGCCCGGATTGTCAGCCACAAACGCAATACGCACGGTGCGGCCTTCCGGCACAATGACCGTATCAAGGAAAAACGGCTCCCAGCCATCATCCATGCCGTGCAGCACCCGGAAGACATGGCCGTGCAGCGTGATCACCTGTGTCCATGCCGTGCGGTTGGTGAGGGCGACCACAACAATATTGCCCTTCTTGGCGCTGAAGATCGGCTTGCCGGTGAGGCCGGAAGGGAAGCCATGATTAAGCGTCCAGACCTTCGCAGCATCCGGGAAGGCTTTGGCGATGACATCGGGGGCAGCACCAGCGCCTTCAGGAGCTTTGATGTCCCAGCCACCGGCAATGTTGAATTCAGCCCGCCGCGCCTCTTGCAGGCGAATGCCCGCTGGCAGGGCAGGATTGGAAGGCAAAGCAGGGACGGGCGGCTTGGTGCCGAGTTTCTCGCCCTCGGTTACAAACCGCACGACAGTCATGCCTTCGCCCAGTGAAACCTGCACAAGGGTTTCCTCGCCCGCTTTTTCCGGCAGATCGAGGATCACGTCATAGCGTGAGCCCGGCGCAATGATCACTTGCTTGCGCAGGGGATCGAAAGGATCACAGGGCTGACCGTCGATGGCGATGACGGTGGCCCTGGTCATCTTTTCAAACCGCATTGGCAGGATGCGAGCGTTCATGGCACCACCGATGCGTAGCCGCACGCGGGAGCCCGGCTTCAACTTAATCTCTTCGGCATTGGTTTTGCCATTGACGGTCAGCGCATTGCCCAACCGTCCAAGGCGGGAATTGTCAGCCGCTACAGCCATTGTGCTGTCAACCTGATGTTCCGGTGTCAGTCGCCAGTCATCGAGGAGAATGGCGATATCCCGGTCCACCGCAGCGTCGTAGTTGTCTTCCTCAATAACAAGCATGCCAGAGAGGCCACGTTCCAGCTGTTCCGATGTCCGGCCGGGGATCATGGGATGATAGATATAGGCACCGCTGTCCTGCGGCGTGATCACGTAGTCAAAACTCTTGCCCGGATCGACGGCCGGTTGCGTCAAGCCAGCGACACCATCCATGGCATTGGCATTGCGCAGGCCACGAATGTGCAGGCTTGTTGGTTGCGGCAGATTGTTGACCAGACGAATGGTGCTCGCCTGTCCGCGCTTCATGCGAATGACCGGGCCGGGCAATGCGCCGTTATAGGCCCAGACTTCGCTTTCACCGGCAGGCTCCGGCC
The DNA here is from genome assembly GCA_051649305.1 of Beijerinckiaceae bacterium. Classification (GTDB taxonomy): domain Bacteria; phylum Pseudomonadota; class Alphaproteobacteria; order Rhizobiales; family Beijerinckiaceae; genus JADCCX01. The sequence goes on along the minus strand of JBOFGV010000090.1, from coordinate 51,590 downwards.
GTATGCGGCTTTTGGCTGGTGCTGCTGTCAAAATGAATGGGGTGGCCGGGCTCTGCGCCAGTGCCGAACCTGACAGACAGGTAACCGTTGCCGAAAGGCCTTTCAGCGTATCACGACGGGAAATCATTCTATCTAAGCTCCGCAAGCCTGCGGAATCGCCCGCTATGAATGCTATTTGAGCGCGTGGCCTGATAAATCAAGCCATCTCTTCGGCCTCTCGAGAAGTCCGCGTGTCGTCTGATATTTTTTTGCTGCATAATGATTTGTGATCCGCTATGGACGCCGTCTCGACAGTGGTTCGCTGTAAGCTTCTGCAGTCTCGGGGTTGGTCCAGGCAAGCGGGCGTGGCGGAATTGGTAGACGCACCAGGTTTAGGTCCTGGCGACGCAAGTCGTGGGGGTTCAAGTCCCTCCGCCCGCACCAAGGACAAACCTGAACGGGCAGAGTGTGCATAGAACAGGCTGTTACCACCATTTTATGACGATCAATGAAGGCGCACGACCATGCAAATCACCGAAACCTCCGTCGAAGGACTGAAGCGCCAGTATAAGGTGGTTCTGCCTGCTGCTGACCTCGCCACACGCCTCGCGGGCGAGATGGAGACATTGCAGAAGAAGGTTACACTTCCCGGCTTCCGCCCCGGCAAGGTTCCACAGCATCACCTGAAGCGTGTTTATGGCAAGTCGGTTATGGCCGATGTGGTCCAGAACGTTGTGAACGAAGTCAACCGCAAGATCGTGGATGATCACGGCCTGAAGCTCGCTTTCGAGCCAGCGATCAATTTCCCGCAGGAGCAGGAGAAGATCGAAGAGGTCATGTCCGCCCGTGGCGATCTGGAATACACCGTGGCCCTCGAAGTGCTGCCGAAGTTCGAAGTGGCTGACCACAGCGACATCACCCTCGAGAAGCAGGTTGCAGACGTTCCGGAAGCCGATGTTATGGGTGCCATCGAGCGTATGGCCGAGCCATCACGTCCTTTCACCGACAAGGGTGCCAAGGCCAAGGCCGACAAAGGCGATCGTGTTACGGTTGATTTCGTTGGCCGCATTGACGGCGTGGAGTTTGATGGCGGCAAGGGCGAAGGCATTCAGGTGGTTCTGGGTTCCAACACTTTCATCCCCGGCTTTGAAGATCAGGTCACCGGCATGAAAGTTGATGAAACCAAGCTGGTGAAGGTGTCTTTCCCCGAGAACTATCAGGCCGCTCATCTCGCAGGCAAAGCTGCCGAGTTTGATGTTACTGCCAAGGTGATTGAAGCCGCTGGTGATCTCAAGATCGATGACGATCTCGCCAAGCAGTACGGCATGGAAGACCTCGGCAAGCTTAAGGACGCTGTGAAGACCTCCATCTCATCCGAGTTTGAAGGCGCAGCCCGCCGCAAGATGAAGCGCAAGCTTCTTGATGCACTGGATTCCAAGTACACCTTCGAACTGCCACCCACATTGCTGGATCAGGAGTTCAACTCGATCTGGAACAATGTGACAGCTGAAATGAAGGCTGCTGGCAAGACATTCGAAGACGAAGACACAACCGAAGATGCAGCCCGCGTTGACTATCAGAAGATCGCCACACGCCGCGTCCGCCTTGGTCTGGTTCTCGCTGAAATCGGCGAGAAAGCCGCAGTGCAGGTAACTGACGATGAAGTGAGCCAGGGCCTTGTTGCCCGCGCCCGCCAGTATCCCGGTCAGGAAAAGGCCGTGTGGGATTACTACCGCAAGAACCCACAGGCTCTTGCCGAAGTGCGCGCGCCAATCTTTGAAGAAAAGGTCGTTGACCACATTCTGACACAGGTGAAGCTTGTTGAAGTATCTGTGAGCAAGGATGCCTTGCTGAACGACGATGAGGATGAGGCAGAAGGTGCGGAAAAGGCTGAAAAGCCTAAAAAGGCCCCTGCCAAGAAAGCCAAGAAGGCTGAGTAATTTCAGCTATTAGACAGTATCATTGAAACAGAAAAACCGCCCCGGAAGGGCGGTTTTTTGTTGCCGGATTGATCCAGCTTGATGAACCAGATTTACTTGTTCGCTACCGCCGTAATGTCGACCTTCTTCAGGAGGTCCATAGGGTTCTTCACCGCAATGAAATCAGCTGCACCCAGTCCGGCGTCCTTTGCTTTCACATTGATGCTGAGGTTCTTAGGCTGGGCCACGAACTGACCAAGTGCAGTGCCCAGCGTCTTGGCAGCCGGGTGATCACCCATCATCATTGGCACCATCATGGTGGCACCTGCCGCCAATTCTGCGCGCAGATCTTCCGGTTTGCGCTTCTGCTGGGTTGCCTGCTGTGCCAGCAACTTTTCAGCCAAACCTTCGTTGGTCAGGTTGGCATCAAGGCTTTTGGCCGTAACCCCCAAGGCAGCAACAGCAGCAACAGCCTTGTCCAGCGTGAAGATCTCCTTGCTGACATTGCCAAGCTCCAGCGTGTATTTCGTGGCAAACATGCCAGCCGAACGCATGGAAAGCTCGTTCAGTTTCAGCACCTTCGACGTTTGATCCCATGTCTGGTCATAGCGCAATGAAACATCCAGTGCGTTGTATCCAAGGGCAATGAGGTCATTCAGCCCCTTTTCCTTGGTATTCTTGGGCAGATCCATCTGGAAGCGGTCGATAGCCACCATCACATTGGCGGGGATAGGACCAACATGGTTGCTCATCTTCGTTTCAAACAGTCCAAGCTTGGCTTTCACGCGCTGATCCTTGGCTCTGGTATCAGGAACATCGATATCAATGCCAGAAAACCGGATCAGGTCCATCTTCGGCACAAAGTCTGCAGGATTGAGGTCTGAAAAATCTCCGCCGCTGCCCACGGATTGCAGTGCCTTGACCATGTTGCCCAAAGTCACACCGTCAACCGTGATCTCACCGACATTGACTGAACCGGCTGTCATGCTGGTTTTGAAGCCCTGCATGGTGAACCGGCCGGGGACATCAGCTCCGCCTGCCATGGCAATTTTCTGGATGTCCAGTTTGACTGGCTTGGCTTCGCCCGGAACCTTGAATTCACCGTTCATGCCGTTCATGTCCATGCTGCCAAAGGACATGGCCGTCAGAAGATCAGTCAGGAAATCAAGCGCGTCCTTGTCGGCATCCTTGGACTTGGTCTTGTCCTTGCTGTTCTTTTCAAGCGCAGTCACTGTTTCGATGAATGGCTTCCTCAAAGGTTTGAGCTTGAAGTCCTTGGCGGACATGGACTGGATGGTGAATGTTCCCATGTCACCGACGCGGTAAACAACCTTGCCAACGGTCTGCTCGGCCATCGCTGTTTTCAGCGTTTCCCCGTCAGCAGCCTTGTCAAAGGCAAAGCGCAGCATCAGCGGGAGATCCGTGCCCTTCATGACCATGTTGTTCATGTCAATGTCGAAGGCAGGAAGGTCCTTGGCCTTGGCATTGGGCTTCACTTTTGTTTTCACGCTGGCGAAAGGTGTGACCAGTTCGGCAATCATGCCGTTCTGGATGTCGCGCATCACAACATCTTTGTAGACCGTTGTGCTGTCGCTATCCTGCACCGTCTGCACAATCTCCAACGTGGGGATGGTGACACTGCGTGCCGAGAATTTTGCCAGCCGTGTCGCAAGGGTGTTGAGCGACTTGGTGTCAAACAAGGCCTCGATATCAGCCTTGGAAGCGGTTGATCCCTCGACAACAATGCGCGGGATTTTGACGGAACCCATATCACCTTTAAACGTCAGATTTTCCAGCGTCACGGCCTGCTGTGCATAGGCAGCTGAGGGGCCCTCGGGCAGGCGGAAGTGATCCGATGGTGTGGTGAAAAGTGCGATGACAGCAACAGGTGCCGTAGCCAGAAAACGGTTCATAGTGCCCCCGATAATGATTGGTCGCGGGCACGATAGCCACGCGACTCATAAAATAATGTTCATCGCATTCTTAAATTGTGGAGAAATTGCGAAGCTTGTGCCGTTTATAGCGAAAATGATGTGCCGCACCCGCAGCCTGATGTGGCCAGCGGGTTTTCAATGCGGAAAGACTGGCCCATCAGGTCATCGACAAAATCAATCGTGGCGCCTTTCATGTATTCAATGGAAACAGCATCAATGAGCACAGTGGCATCGGCTTTTGAGATAACGATATCATCGGCGGCCTTGTCCTGACCGATATCAAAGCCATAGGAAAATCCGGAACAGCCACCACCTTTGACGCTGATGCGTAGTGTTGAGCCCTCCGGCTCATTGCTCAGGATGGTGCTGACCTGCTTTGCGGCGCGATCAGTGAGGATAACCGGTGCTGTATCAGTCATGGTCGCAACTCAGTCTTTGATCCGTCATGAGTCGGAAGGTAAGGTGCAATGGTGAAGACTTCAACCTCATCATCTGCGATCCATGGTCAAAAGCCAGCAAACCTGAAGCCAGGGCAGCGCTGGACAGCATCTTATGCCGTTGATCCGGAGAAAAGCCGTGGCCGATTGCTGGATGAGCCAGAATCGCCCACCCGCAGCCCTTTCCAGCGCGATCGGGACAGGATTGTGCACTCGACAGCCTTTCGGCGGCTCAAGCACAAGACGCAGGTGTTTATTGAGCATGAGGGCGATCATTATCGCACCCGCCTGACCCATACGCTTGAGGTGGCCCAGATCGCCCGTTCCATCGCCCGCGCACTTGGGCTGGATGAAGATCTCGCTGAAACATTGGCGCTGGCACATGATCTTGGCCACACCCCGTTTGGACATGCGGGAGAGCGGGCGCTCGACCGCGCCTTGAGCGGCTTTGGAGGTTTTGACCACAATGCCCAGTCACTGAAAATCGTCACCAGTCTTGAGCGGAGGTATGCCCGGTTTGATGGCCTGAACCTGACATGGGAAACCCTTGAAGGTCTGGTGAAGCACAACGGACCACTGGTTGACCGCGATGGCAGGGCGGTTGGTCCGCATGCGGACAAGCCTTTGCCTGCTGTGATTGCCGCCTATGATACGCACCATTCTCTTGAACTGTGGTCACAGGCCAGCATGGAGGCGCAGGCTGCGGCCATTGCAGACGACATCGCCTACAACGCCCACGACATAGACGATGGCCTGCGCGCTGGCATCATAACGCTGGAAGCGCTGGAGGAGGTTCCGTTTCTGGCCGGATTACTGGGCGATATCCGCACGGCCTATCCGGGGCTTGGGCGCTCAAGAACGACGCATGAACTGCAGAGGCGCATCATTACCTTGCTTGTTGAGGATGTGATCAGCGAAAGCGAGCGGCGGTTGCAGGAGTTTGGCATCGAAACAGCAGAGGATGTGCGCAAAGCACCAAAGGCCATGATCGGGTTCTCTGATGAAACGCGAAAAGCTGAGCGCACTGTGCGGGATTTTCTGTTCAAGGGGCTTTACCGCAACTCTCGTATCATGACTGTCATGGCCGATGCCGAGCGCATGGTGGAAGAGATGCACAGCGCATTCACGCGCAATCCAGCGCTCCTGCCAGAACAGTGGCGCAGCCACATCCTGTCCATGAACGACCATGAAAAAGCCGTTCATATCGGTGATTTCATTGCGGGCATGACAGACCGCTATGCGATAGAAACGCACAGGCAGCTGCAAGAGAAGGAAGTTTGACGCAGTGCCTAAATTAAGCTAGCCGCCACACACAATTCTGTATTGTGGAACAACGTGAATCCTATGAATCTTTTTGCGAACTATCAGGCCAAAGTCATTCAGATCGTTGCAGATTTGGGCGCAGCTGGAAAGCTGCCTGCCAATCTCAACACTTCCCGCGTTGTGGTGGAGCCACCCAAGGACGCGAGCCACGGTGACTTTGCCACCAATGTGGCCATGGTACTGGCAAAAGAAGCCGGTATGAAACCGCGTGATCTTGCTGATCTGGTTGTTGCAGCCCTGCAGGCGGACAAGGATGTGGTAAAGGCCGAGATTGCCGGGCCGGGCTTCATCAACGTCACGCTGGTATCAGGTCTTTTTGATGCCGTTGTCCTGCATGCCGTTGCTGAAGGCGTGAACTATGGCCGCAGCGCCATGGGCGGCAATGCCAAGGTGAATGTCGAGTATGTTTCGGCCAATCCAACAGGCCCCATGCATGTCGGCCATTGCCGCGGGGCCATTTTTGGCGATGCACTGGCCAACCTGCTGGCCTTCGCAGGCCATAATGTCACCCGCGAATATTACATCAACGATGCGGGATCACAGGTGGATGTTCTCGCCCGCTCGGCTTTCCTGCGCTACCGCGAGGCTCTTGGCGAAGATATAGGCGCTATCCCAGAGGGGCTTTACCCCGGTGACTACCTGAAGCCTGTTGGTGAACTGATGGCCAAGAAATATGGCACGGCGCTGGTTGAGATGCCGGAGGCCACATGGCTGCCGGATGTGCGTGAGACCGCCATCAATGCCATGATGGACATGATCCGGGATGACCTGAAGGCGCTGTCGATCACACACGCCGTTTTCTTCTCGGAGCGCTCATTGCATGAAGGCAACGCAAGCCCGGTGGGGGCTGCCATTGCTGACCTGCGTTCGCGAGACCTGATCTACGAAGGGCGTTTGCCGCCACCCAAAGGCCAGAAGGACGAAGAGTGGGAGGACCGGGAACAGACCTTGTTCCGCGCCACGTCCTTTGGTGATGATGTTGACCGTCCGCTGATGAAATCCGACGGCAGCTACACCTATTTTGCTTCTGATATCGCCTACCACCGCGACAAATATCTGCGTGGCTTCAAGACCATGATCGATGTCTGGGGCGCTGATCACGGTGGCTACATCAAGCGCATGCAGTCTGCCGTCAAAGCCATCAGTGGTGGGGAAGCTCAGCTTGATATCGAGATTTGCCAATTGGTGAAGCTTCTGCGTGACGGTCAGGAACTGAAAATGTCCAAGCGGGCAGGGACGTTCGTGACATTGCGCGAGGTTGTCGATGAAGTCGGCTCTGATGCGGTGCGCTTCATGATGATCTACCGCAAGAACGACGCTCCCCTTGAGTTCGATCTTGCCAAGGTTCTGGAGCAATCCAAGGAGAACCCGGTGTTTTATGTGCAGTATGCCAATGCGCGCTGTAACTCGATCTACCGGCAGGCAGTCGCTGCCTTTGGACCAGAGATCATTCAGGCCTCGGAACTCGCCACGGCAGACATGGGGCTTCTGACGGATGAGTCAGAGCGCGGCCTGATGAAACTGATTGCGCAATACCCGCGATTGGTCGAATCTGCAGCCTCTTCCCGCGAGCCACACCGCGTCGCATTCTATCTTTATGACGTGGCCAGTGGGCTGCATGCCTTGTGGAATCGCGGTAAAGAGAACCCGGCCTTACGTTTTATTAATGATAAAGATGGAAAATCAACGAGGGCCAGACTTGCTCTGGTGTCTTCGGTAATGTCTGTGCTCGGCTCAGGCCTGAATATCTTGGGAGTAAGTGCACCTGAAGAGATGCGCTGATCCGGTATTCTGGTTTAATGTTGAAGCGCAGTGCGTGAAATGGTGTTGCGATGAAACAGAGTGCTGATCAACGGCCTGTCCTGAACCTTGACGACCTGGAGCGCCAGCTGCGTGAGGCTGCTGAGCCAAAGAGGACGTTTTCTGACGACCCGCTGGCTGAGCTGGCGCGCATCGTGAAGCAGGATGATCCTCTGCGTTCAGTTGGTGGAGCCTCTACCCCGGCAGCGCGTGCCGTTTCATTTGATGATTTCCTGAAAGCGCCACCACGCTCTGCCTCTGGCGTGATGCCGGAGCATACGCCGCGTATCGAGCCGCTTTTCGCTGATTTTGAGGATTTGAAGAAGGGTAAAGTTGCAGAGGACGTTGCCCATTCCGAAGAACTCATTCCGAGCATCGTGGACAAAAACGCTCTGGAAACAGCGGCTTCGACAAAAGATGCGGATTTTGATGATCTGCTGGAACTGACGGAAAAGGATGAGGCTCCCGTTGAGCTGCGCTCCGCTCTGAAAGACGATTTCAGTGTTTTTGAAGACGAGTTCGGTCTGGAAGCCGCCGTAAAGTCAGCTGAAGAGCCATCTGCAATCGTTTCTGATGCACCAACCTTTGCTGTGGAAGAGCCTCTTGCAGAAAAGACCGCTGAAAAGCCTCCAGGACAATTTGACGACATGCTGGCCGAATTTGAGGCTGCCATGCGCGATGCCGGTGGCGACGCAGCAGTGCAGAGGCCTGTTCCCTCGCTTGAGCCAGTTGTTGTGCCGCCTCCACCAGCTGAGACTACTTATGGCGGCCCATCCCTGTCGGGCGTTGGCATGGGTGCTGCCGCTGCGGCTGCCGGTGCTGTCGCCATGGGAATGGCGGGCTCCGCCGCCTCTCAGGCTGCTCCCGCGAATGATGCGGGCTATGCAGCCCCTGCCAAGCCAGCCAAGTCTCGCCGTGGATTGATGATCGCGGCAGGTGTTGTCGGTGTTGCAATCATTGGTATGGGCAGTTTGCTGGGCATGGGTTCGGGCATGCGCAAGGCGGCGCCAGTCAATGCGCCTGTTATTGCAGCCAAGCCCGGTGTGACCAAGGAACGCCCCGCCAATCCGGGCGGCGTAGAAGTGCCTAATCAGGACAAGGAAGTTCTGCAATCAAGGCCGCAGACAGCGGCAGTCGAGCGCGTCGCGCCGCGTGAAGAGCAGCCGGTTGATCTGGCGCAGGCCCAGCGCCGTGTTCAGACAACAGCAGAAGCACCATCGTCTGCCCCGGCAGTGCCGACATCTAACGGTGTTCGCCAAATTCCTGGTGTTGCCATTGTTGCTCCTGTCAGCACAACACCGCCTGCTGGTTCTGTGCCCGCTGTTGCACCAGTTCCGGCGCCGCGTCCCGTAGCTTCAGTGCCGATCACCATCGCTGGCCAACCGGCACCTGCAGCTCCGCCTGTTGTTGCTCCAGTGCCGGCTGTCAGTGCACCGGCACCTGCTCCATCAGCGGCTGCAGCGCCTGCACCTTTGACGCCTTCAACCTCTGCGCCCGTCGCAGCACCGCCATTACGCACTGCGGCAGTGGCACCAGCCCCGGCAGAGCCACGCCGGGTTCGTGCCGTTCCTATTCGCCCTGAGGGTGAACCTGCGCCATCCCGCGCGCAGGCCCAGCCCCGTATTGTGCCCGCAGCACCTCCAGCCCCCGGTGTGCGCCCCGCACCTGAGCCAGATGATGCCAATGCGCCATTGCGGATCACGCCTGCTGCCAACCGTGCGCAGCCACAGCGTGTGGCCTCGGCACAGCCAGCAGCTGCCGCTCCGGCAGAACGCACCACAGGTTCGACAGGCAACTTCACTGTCCAGCTGGCTGCAGAAGGCAGCTCGGATGCTGCCCGCTCGAAGTTCAACCGCATCCGCGGTCAGCACAGCTCTGTCATCGGCAGCTACGATCCTGATATCCGGACAGCGGAGGTCAATGGCCGGAATGTCTACCGTGTGCGTGTCGGCAGTTTCTCACGCGAGGAGGCTGTCAGCGTCTGCGAGCGTTTGAAAGCCAACGGCGGCACCTGCTTCGTAGCCCGCAACTGACGGATTGTTTCATGTCAACCAGAGCATTGATCGTCGGCTGCACCGGCAAGGAACTCACGCGTGAAGAAAAGGCTTTCTTCAAGGCGGAGCGCCCCTGGGGCTTTATCCTCTTCAAGCGCAACATTGAAACGCCGGATCAGGTGCGCAAGCTCGTGGATTCATTCCGCAAATGTGTGGACTGGGATAATGCGCCTGTTCTGATCGATCAGGAAGGCGGCCGCGTTCAACGTCTGGGACCGCCCCATTGGCCGGTTTACCCAACAGGCCGCGCCTATGGCCGTGTGCACAGCAATGACTCACTTATTCGCCGCGAGGTTGCCCGCCTCGGCGCGCGTCTCATGGCGCATGACCTTTTGCAGCTTGGCATCAATGTGGACTGTGTTCCCGTGCTTGATGTGCCGGTTCCCGGCGCGCATGATGTGATTGGCGACCGTGCCTATTCCACTGATCCCAAGATCATTGCCCAGCTGGGCCGTGCCGCTGCGGAAGGCCTGATTGCTGGCGGCGTTCTGCCTGTGATCAAACACATTCCGGGTCACGGCAGGGCAGGGGCTGACAGCCATCTCGCATTGCCGGTGGTCGAGACGGATCACGCAACGCTTTCGGCCACGGATTTCATGCCCTTCCGTCATCTCGCGGATATGCCGATGGCGATGACAGCCCATGTTGTCTACACCGCAATTGATGCGAAACGTCCTGCCACAACCTCCCGCAAGGTGATGCGCAAGATCATCCGGGGCGAAATCGGTTTTGCCGGTCTCGTGATGAGCGATGATCTCTCGATGAAGGCACTGGCCGGTGACTTTGAGTCTCGCACAAAAGCCGCTTTCAAAGCTGGTTGCGATATGGCTTTGCACTGCAATGGCGATATGGCGGAGATGAAAGCGATTCTTTCTGCGACCCCGGAACTTGCCGGAAAAGCCAAAAGGCGTGCCGATGCGGCCATGAATCGCATCGCAAACCTGCCGGAACCGTTTGATCCTGTGGAAGGACGCGCCAGATTGGACGCAGCGCTTGCGACAATCGTCTGAAAAAGCGACATCTGGATGGAAACAATCATCCAGAGTCCATGGCAGAACAAGATCTCTTTGACAGCGACAGCAGCGAACGCCGTGAAGGCGACCCCGCACTGATCGTTGGTGTCGACGGTTTCGAGGGCCCCCTCGATCTGCTGCTGGAGCTTGCGCGCCGCCAGAAGGTTGATCTGCACCGCATTTCCATTCTGGCACTGGCCGACCAGTATCTGCAGTTTGTCGAAGCCGCCAGAAAAGTGCGCCTCGAACTCGCGGCGGATTATCTGGTCATGGCTGCCTGGCTGGCCTATCTCAAATCGCGCCTTCTGCTGCCCAAGGATACGCGTGCAGATGATGGTCCGAGTGCTGAGGAAATGGCCGGTGCGCTGGCAGAGCGTCTTCGCAAGCTGGAAGCCATTCGGCTGGCGGCACAAGCCCTGATGATGCGCCCGCAACTGGGTCAGGATGTTTTCGGGCGTGGTGAGCCGGAAGACATTCAGCTCATTGAGAGGCCACAATGGGAAGCCACCCTGCACGATCTGCTTTCCGCCTATGCCCGCCAGAGACAGAAACATGCGCTCGCAAGGGTGACGATTGAAAAACGCTTCGTCTGGTCCCTGAGCGAAGCGCGTGAAGCGCTTGAGCGCCTGATCGGACAAATTTCAGATTGGGCTCCTATGGACGCCTACCTGCTGCGCTATGCAGTAGAACCCTCGATGCGCAAGTCCGTCTCTGCATCATCTTTCGCCTCGGTGCTGGAACTGGTGCGGGATGGCTCCATCGAAATCCGTCAGGATCAGGCCTTTGACAAACTCTGGTTGCGTCGCAAGGCCAAACCGGTAGAACCCGCAACTGCGGCATCAGTGAAAAATCATGAGTAAACCAACACAACTTTCAGCCAGTTTCAGATTTCAGCCTGCTGGCTCTGAAGAGGAAATGTCCGCTGCCATGGCCCTTGGCACAGCTGTGCGCATTGCCGAGGCACTGCTGTTTGCCGCGCGCGAACCGCTGTCAGAGGATGTTCTAACGGCGGCCATTCCAGCATCCGTATCCTTGCGGGATGTGATGGCGCATCTTGAGCCGCATTATCTGGCGCGGGGTGTGAACCTTGTGCGCATTGGCGGAAAATGGGCTTTCCGCACAGCGCCTGATCTGGGTTACCTCATGACCAAGGAGGTCGAAGAACCCAAGAAGCTTTCCCGTGCGGCTGTCGAAACACTTGCGATTGTAGCCTACCACCAGCCTGTCACACGCGCCGAGATTGAGGACATTCGTGGTGTCGCAACCGCCAAAGGCACTTTGGACGTATTGATGGAAACCGGCTGGGTGCGCATGCGCGGTCGCCGCAAGACGCCGGGGCGCCCCATTACATTTGGCACGACGGAAGCTTTCCTCAGCCACTTCGGCCTCAATGTCGTGGGTGATCTGCCGGGGCTTGATGAGTTGCGTCAGGCAGGCATGTTTGATGGGCGCGTGCCGGGTAATCTCCTCATGCCGCTGCCTTCTGATGATCCCACCTTGCGGTCTGATGAAGATCCGCTGGAAGCTGATCCATTGGTGCTGGCTCTCGAAGAGCGCATCAATGCCGCCGAGGAACCTCTGCTGCCTGCGGATGAATCCGAGGATTCTGACAGTGCAGATTCTGAAGACGCACGCCTCAATCCTCTTGATGGTGAGCGGCTCTAGCGATGGCCCCTTTGCCCGCGACGCCTGCACGCGGACGCGCCACCGCGGTTATTCCCGCAAGTCTGCAATTCAAGGCCATCAGCAAGGCCTTTGGCGATCGCAAGGTGATAGACAATGTCTCGCTCACCATAAAACCCGCCGAAGTTGTTTGTCTGCTGGGGCCATCTGGCTGCGGCAAGACAACGCTTTTGCGCATTGCTGCAGGCATTGAGGAGCCAACCTCCGGCGAATTGCTGATGGACGACAGGGTGATTGCCAACATTGCCAGCAGCTTGCCAACCGAAAAGCGCGGCATTGGCATGGTGTTTCAGGACTATGCACTTTTTCCGCACATGACAGTGCTGGATAATGTGGCTTTTGGCTTGCGTGACATGTCGAAAGCCGAGCAGAAATCTGCTGCTGAAGTCGCCATGAGCAGCGTGGGCCTGCTGCCTTTGGCGAAATCCTATCCCTACATGCTCTCTGGAGGTGAGCAGCAGCGTGTTGCCCTTGCCCGCGCCATTGTGCCGCGCCCGCGTGTTTTGCTGATGGATGAGCCTTTTTCCAATCTCGACAGGCGTATGCGCGATGTGGTGCGCGAGGAAACAGTTGCCCTTTTGCGCGAGACGGGTGCCACCTGCATTATGGTCACGCACGACCCTGAAGAAGCGATGCGCATCGCCGACCGCATTGTGCTGCTGCGCGATGGACGCGTGATTCAGGAAGGACCGCCGGAAGAACTTTACAGTGCGCCGGTTGATATTGATGTGGCACGCTTCTTCTGTGATCTCAACGAGATAGCCTGCACAGTGAAGAACGGAATGGCCCAAACGCAGTTTGGTCAAATTCCTGTCACGGGCTTGCCCGATGGACCTGCAACGCTGTGCATCAGGCCGCAGGCTTTTCGTCTGAAGCCGGCAGGGCAGGGCGTCGCGGCGCGGATCATCGGGTCACGTTTCTTAGGTGAAATGTATATGGTTGATCTCAACGTGCAGGGAATGGACTTTCCCGTGCAGGCTCGCGTAAGGGAAAGACCAGAACAAAAACGGGGGAAGGACGGAGGAAAGGACTTGGGAATCGAAATCGATTTTGACGAAGTTCTTGTTTTCAGTCATCAGCCCGCATAGTTTGCATTCATACGCGGCGACAAGCGCCGCATTTAACAAGGGAGTAAAGCCATGGGCTCATTGAGCATTTGGCATTGGCTGGTGGTTGCAGTGATCGTGCTGCTGCTGTTTGGCCGGGGCAAGATTTCTGAACTGATGGGCGATGTTGCCGGGGGCATCAAGGCCTTCAAGAAGGGCATGGCCGAAGACGACGACGTCAAGAAAGCCGAGGAAGAGAAGAAAAAGCTTGAGGAAACCGCTTCAGCCGCTGCTGATGCTGCCAAGTCTGCTGCTTCTTCCACCAAGACCAACTGATTGTCCCTCAGGCTGACAACGCTTTCGGGATGCTGCGAGCCAGCATCCTGAGCACGCGCGGAATGGATTGCCATGTTTGATATCGGGGGAGGCGAGCTCCTCGTCATCGGAATTGTTGCGCTTGTCGTGATTGGCCCCAAGGAATTGCCGGGCCTGTTGCGCACGGCTGGCAATGCCATGGGCAAGGTGCGCCGTATGGCCTCCGAGTTTCGTGGCCAGTTTGACGAAGCGATGCGTGAGGCAGAGCTTGATCAGGCAAAGAAGGCCTTCACCGATGTGAATGATGTGGCGCAATCCGCCACGACCAACTTCAATCCGCTTGAAACGATCCGCAACGAGATCAAGTCCGTGAAGGACGAGATCAAGGGCACGCCTGCTGCAACTCTGCCTGATCCCGTGGTTCCTTTGCCTGCTGAAGCACCGCCTGTCTCTATTGTTTCCGAGCCTGCGGCAGCACCAGTGGCGGAAGCGGCACCAAAGCCAAAGCGTTCCCGTAAAAAAGCTGATGATTCCTCAGGTTCTGCTGCATGACCACTGAAACTGAGAAAAAGCCGGGACAGGACGATATAGACGCGTCCAAAGCTCCTCTGATGGACCATCTCGTTGAGTTGCGGTCGCGCCTGATCAAGGCGCTGATCGGCTTCTTCGTAATGTTCATCATCTCCTTTGCCTTCTCGGGCCAGATTTTCCAGATCCTCCTCGGTCCTTACGCTTGGGCAGCAGGCGGGCTCGACAAGGTTGCCGCGCAGTACACCCATGCACTGGAGCCACTGTTCACGCAGATCAAGATTGGCGTTTTCGGCGGGTTGTTCCTGTCCTTCCCGGTGATTGCGACGCAGATCTACAAGTTCGTTGCTCCCGGCCTCTACAAGAACGAGAAAGATGCGTTTTTGCCTTATCTGATTGCTACTCCAGCGTTTTTCCTGCTTGGCACTTTGGTGGTTTACTTCGTTGCAATGCCACTGCTGATGCGCTTCTCACTGGCGCAGCAGGTGCTGCCCGGCACGGAAGGTCTGGCCGCGATCCGGCTTGATGCCAAGATCGGCGAATATCTCGATCTGATCACGCAGCTGATTCTGGCTTTCGGCATCACGTTCCAGCTGCCTGTGGTTCTGACATTGCTCGCAAGGGCAGGCATCATCGATTCGAAGTTCCTGATCGAAAAGCGCCGCTACGCCATCCTCATTGTCTTCGTCATTGCTGCGGTTTTGACCCCACCGGACGTGATTTCCCAGTTCGCACTTGCCGTGCCGACCTTGCTTCTTTACGAGCTTGCCATCTTCGCTGTGAAATATGTAGAGCGGGGCAGGGCCAAGCCGAAGGCGGAAACCACCACCACCTGATCGGCAAGGCCATGCTCACCAATTGCGAGCTGAATCATGCACGACATTAAATTAATTCGCGATAATCCCGCCGCTTTCGACGCAGGCCTTAAGGCGCGTGGTCTTGAACCGTTGTCTTCATCCCTGCTGGCGCTGGATGATACCCGACGCAAGGTTGTGGGTGAGTTGCAGCAGGCGCAGGAGCGCCGCAACGCTGCATCCAAGGAAATTGGCGCTGCCATAGGCCGTAAGGACATGGCGACGGTTGAGGCGTTGAAAGCCGAAGTTGCTGCTCTCAAGGACCGTTTGACCCAAGGCGAGACGGACCAGCGCAACATCGATGAAGACATCCGCAAGGCGCTCGAAACCATCCCCAACACCCCGGCTGACGATGTGCCACTGGGTGCAGATGAGCATGGCAACGTGATTTATCGCCAGTACGGCATGAAGCCGACTGCCAATCATCTCGGTGCGCAGCATTTCGAGATTGGCGAGGCTTTGGGCCTGATGGATTTCGAGGCTGCATCAAAAATGTCCGGTGCGCGCTTTGTGGTGCTGAAGGGCCAGTTGGCACGTCTGGAGCGGGCTATTGGCCAGTTCATGCTGGATTTGCACACAACAGAGCATGGCTATACGGAAGTGAATCCGCCGTTGCTGGTGAAAGCCCCTGCTGTCTACGGCGTCGGTCAGTTGCCAAAGTTCGAGGAAGATCTGTTCAAGACGACCAATGATTTTTACCTGACGCCCACCGCTGAAGTCACGCTGACCAATCTCGTTCGCGAAGCCGTTCTGGAGGAAAAGGAACTTCCTCTGCGTCTGACAGCGCTTACACCTTGCTTCCGCTCTGAAGCTGGATCAGCAGGCCGCGACACGCGCGGTATGTTGCGCCAACACCAGTTCACGAAATGCGAGCTCGTTTCGATTACCACGCCGGAAGCCTCGAAGGCAGAGCATGAGCGCATGCTGACCTCAGCCGAGAACGTGCTGAAGAAGCTTGGCATCCACTTCCGTGTCATGACGCTGTGCACTGGTGATATGGGCTTTGGCTCGCAGAAGACCTACGATATCGAAGCCTGGCTGCCAGGGCAGGGCACTTACCGTGAAATCTCTTCCTGCTCGGTTTGCGGAGATTTTCAGGCGCGCCGCATGGATGCGCGGTATCGTCCGGCGGAAGGCAAGACACTGCGTCATGTCCACACGCTCAACGGCTCTGGCCTTGCGGTTGGCCGCACATTGATTGCTGTGATGGAGAATTATCTGAACCCCGATGGCTCAGTGAGCGTACCGGATGTGTTGCTGCCTTATATGGGTGATATCACGCGCATTGAGGGTGCGAAGTGACAACGGTTTTTCGTTTTCTGGATGTTTGCAACAGCATTGTGCGTCCTTCGAGGCTACGCTTCGCTTCGCACCTCAGGATGAGAAACTCCGGGCTTTGCACAATGCTCCTCATCCTGAGGAGGCGCGCAGCGCCGTCTCGAAGGACGTATAATCTGCGTGCAGCAACCCAAATCGAAAGCACCCCATGCGCATCCTGATCACGAACGACGATGGTATCCACTCCCACGGCATCACCGTGCTGGAGGCGATTGCCCGCAAGCTCTCTGATGATGTCTGGGTGGTTGCCCCCGAAACCGACCAGAGCGGCGTATCCCATTCGCTGTCGCTGAATGATCCGCTTCGCCTGCGCAAGATTTCCGAACGGCACTACGCCGTTAAAGGCACGCCAACGGACTGCGTCATCATGGGCCTTCGCCATATCCTGATCGACCAGAAGCCGGACCTCGTGTTGTCAGGTGTCAACCACGGCCAAAACGTCGCCGAGGATGTCACCTATTCAGGCACAATTGCCGGGGCGATGGAAGGCACGCTTCTGGGCGTCAGGTCCATCGCCCTCAGCCAGGCCTATGGTCCTGGAAACCGCGATGACATCCATTGGGATTGTGCCCAGACGCATGCACCTGATGTCATCCGCCGCGTGCTGGAGGTTGGTTTCCCCAAGAACACCTTGGTGAATCTCAACTTCCCCAATTGCCCGCCTGAAGAAGTGACCGGCACAGCCAGCACCGTGCAGGGGCAGCGCAATCAGGAATTGCTGCGGGTGGAAGAGCGCGCCGATGGCCGCGCCAAGCCGTATTTCTGGATCGCCTTTGCCCGTGGCAAGATCACGCCGCATGAAGGAACGGATCTGCATGCGCTGGCTGACAAGCGCATATCCATCACGCCGATCAAGCTTGATCTGACGGATCTGCCAACCGCTACAGCTTTTGCCAAGGTGTTCGGAGGGTGACGATGTCCGCTGTCAGAGAGGTCGATGCCATAACATATGACCGGGACGAAGCGCTCGGGAATTTCCTGCTGACGTTGCGTGCGCGCGGGCAACGCGATGTTGCCATTCTGAACGCCATCGAGCGTGCGCCGCGCGCCGCTTTCGTTCCGCTGCGTTATGTCGGTTTTGCCTATCAGAACATGTCGATACCGCTGGACTGTGGACAGGAGACGGGCTCGCCTTTCGAAATTGTCGAGCGGATCAATTATCTCCAGATTGAGCCCCATCACCATGTGCTGGAAATCGGAGCAGGCACAGGCTGGCAAACCGCTGTGATCGCAGGATTGGCCCGCGCGGTATTGAGCATTGAGCGTTGGCACACTCTGGCGGAAAGTGCCGATGCCCGTGTTCAGGCGCTGGGGCTTGCAAACACGGTTATCACCCACGGAGATGGCGAGGGGGGCATGCCTGCTGCGGGCCCGTTTGACCGCATTATTTTCAACGCAGCTATCGAGGAGCTTTCTCCACTCATTCTGGCGCAACTCGCTGACGGTGGGCAGGTGCTCGCCCCTGTTATCTCGGAGGGGCAGCAGTTCCTGATGCGCTATGAGATGGAGGGTGACCGCCTCATGCAGACAGCGCTTGGAGCCACCGATTTTGCGCCCGTTGTTCCCGGCATGTCGGTCTTTCTCTGAAATATTGGTATGCCGAACAAAAAATACTGCTGAAATAGGTGATTTTCAGCATTTCGGAAACGCCTCCTTAACCTCACTGCTTCATTAATGGCATCGTTAGTGTTGCGTATCAGGGTGTTGAGTAATGCGTACCCGTGTTGTGGCTTGCGATAGCAAGCGGATCTTAAAAGTTCTCGCTGCCGCTTTTCTGGCAAGCGCTGGTGCTGCATGCAGCACGGATTCATCGCGCTTTGGCGAGAATCCCTTCACCAATCCATTCTCGGCTGCATCCACTCAAAATGTGGACCGCGCGGCCACGACGGGGTCCATCCCCCGCCGCACAGCGCCGATCGGTGCTGTCACGTCCCAGCCTTTGCCAGCGACCCTGTCGCGCAATGGTGTGTCCAATCCTCTGAACCCGGTGCAGAGCGCGTCTCTTCCAGCTGTCACAAACCAGCCGATGACGCGCGTCGCCTCGACAACCCTGCAGCAGGCTTCGCCCATCGGTGGCTCAGCCGCTGGTTGGTCAGCCGCTGGTGGAACCCCTGTTTCTGTCGGTGCCGGTGACAGCGCCAACGCCCTGTCTGCCCGCTACGGCGTGCCTGTGGCTGCCATTCTGGCGGCCAACGGTGGCTCTATCCGCCCCGGTCAGCAGGCGATTATTCCGGTCTATAATGGTTCAGGCACGGCTGCAGCTGCCAAGCCCGGTCTGATGGAACCAGCACGCGCTGCTGTGCCTCAGGTTGCACAGCCTATGGCCATGCAAAGGCCTGCTGCAACACTTCCTGCTGTTGCTGCTCCTGTTGCTCCCAAGTCTGTCGCCGCCAAGCCTGTTGAGGCAGAGGATGACGACGAGGACGACAAGAAAGCAGCTCCACTGTTGCTTCCAAAGGCTGTTGCACCACTGCGTGCAACGCAGGCAACACCACCAGCTGCCGTGCCATTGCCACCATCACGCCCTGTCGCAGCTGCTCCTGCGCAGCCACAGCGTATTGCTCCAGCAGCTGTCGCTGCGGCCAAGCCTATTCCTGCTGTGAAGCTGCAAAAGCCGGTTGAGGCAGAGGATGATGAGGACGAGGCACCAAAGAAGATCATTGCTGCTGCGCCGCCAAAAGCCCTTGCACCTCTGAAGCCTGTTGCTCAGGCTAAACAGCCAACAGTTCTGCAGGCCGCAAAGCCGGTGAAGCCTGTTCAGCCTGCCAAGCCAGATGCTGAGGACGAGGAAGAAGACGAAGCGCCCAAGAAAACTGCTGAAAAGCCTGCGGCTCCCAAGCCTGCGCCGCGCATTATTCCGCTGACCGCCCAAAAGCCGGTTGAAGCAGAAGCCCCCAAGGTGGCTGAAGCGCCAAAGGCTTCCGAGCCTGTGACGACACAGTCTATTCCGCAGAAACCTGCTGCAGAGGACAAGCCAGAGTTCCGTTGGCCAGCTAAAGGCCGCGTGATTTCAGGCTTTGGCTCGAAAAATGGCAACGGTGATGGCATCGCCATCGCTGTGCCAGAAGGCACGCCTGTCAAGGCAGCGGAAGGCGGCACAGTCGCCTACGCCGGTGAAGAGCTCAAAGGCTACGGCAAGCTTGTGCTGGTGCGCCACGACAACGGTTATGTCTCGGCCTACGCCCACAATGGCGAGTTAAACGTCAAGCGCGGCGAAAAAGTCAGCCGTGGCCAGTTGATCGCCAAGTCTGGCTCCACAGGCAACGTGACATCTCCGCAGCTGCACTTTGAACTGCGCAAGGGTTCGACTCCGGTTGATCCAACGAAATTCCTCGATAACTGAGGTTTGGAACAAAACGTCCGGGGACCTGCGAGACCCAACCGGATGTTTTTATGGACGGCGGCTCTGCCAGGAAACGGAGCCGCCGTTTCCATGTCTGGTGTTTGGATTCAGGTCTGGTGTTTGGATTTAAAGTGGCGGCAGCCGTCGTTTGACCGGCTGTGATTTGACAATGGCCGTATGCGTCTCGGCCTTGTCAGTGATCTTGTCCAGAATGGCATCGAGATGCTCAATCGAGCGCAGATGCAACCGCGCGATAAAGCAATCATCTCCCGTCACCTTGTCGCATTCCGAAAACTCCGGAATGCTGTCGATGAGTTTTTCCACGATGTGCAGTTTCCCGGGCAGGGGCCTTATCCGCACGATGGCCTGCAGAGTGTAGCCAACGGCCTGCGGATCGATGTCGACAGTAAAGGCGCGCACGACGCCGCGCTCCTCAAGCTTGCGCAACCGTTCTGATGCGCTTGGAGAAGACAGCCCGACCTGATCCGCCAGTTCCTTCAGTGAAATTCTGGCGTTTGCTGAAACGATAGCCAGAATCTGACGGTCAATCTCATCCAGCATGATCTTGCCTCATATCGCTTTTCCGCCTCCGCATATAAGCCATTTTAACGCAATTGCCTTCGATAGTCCATATTTTCTGATCTGTCAGCAAACTATCCTGATGCCTGTTATCCCTTTGAAGCAACAGGAGAGAACCATGAATCAGCACATGAGCGGTGCGGCGCAAATGGCTGTCGCCATGATCATTTCAGGCACGATCGGCTGGTTTGTGGTTGTGGCCGGGTTGCCTGCGGTTGATGTTGTTTTCTGGCGCTGCGTGTTTGGCGCGGTAACGCTGCTGGTGATCTGTGCTACCCTTGGTCATTTGAGACGAGATGTGATCTCGCTTCAGAATGCAGGGCTGGCGGCTCTGGGCGGCGTAGCCATTGTGCTGAACTGGCTTCTCCTGTTTTCGGCCTATCAACATGCATCCATATCAGTGTCGACCGTTGTCTATAACACCCAGCCTTTCATGCTGATCGCGCTTGGCGCTGTGCTGTTCAAGGAGAAGCCAACGCTCAATGCCATGATCTGGCTTGGCGTGGCTTTTGCTGGCATGCTGATGATTGTGCAGGGCAAGCCAGCATCCGGCAGAGCAGGCGGCGATTACCTCTTCGGCATTCTTCTGGCACTTTCTGCGGCGTTTTTCTACGCCATCGGCACCCTTGTGGCGCGCAGACTGAAAGGCATTCCACCTTTTGTCATCGTCTTGGTTCAGGTGATAGTCGGAACACTCATGCTGGCCCCTTTCGCAGGGTCTCAATCTCAAGCGTTTTCGGCAAACACATGGATGGCGCTGACGACACTGGGTGCTGTCCACACCGGCATCATGTTTGTGCTGCTTTACAGCGCTGTCCAGAAACTGCCGACAACACACGTTGGTGCGTTGTCATTCATCTATCCCGTGGTTGCTGTCATCGTGGATGTGGTGGCTTTTGGTCAGAAACTGCAGCCCCTGCAGTTGTTTGGTGGAGCAGCCATTCTCGTTGCGGCAGCAGGCACTACACTTGGGTTGCAGATATGGCGCTCGCCCTTTGCTAAACCTGCCGTGCTGAAATGAGTGCTCTCACCCCTCGATCTTCACGCCCATGCGGCCTGCCAAATCCTGAATATACTGCCAGGCCACACGGCCCGCGCGGCTGCCGCGCGTGATCGACCATTCCAGCGCCTCGTGGTGGAGCGCCTCCTGCTTCACATCGAGGCCGAAGTGCTTGGCATAGGCGTCTACCATCGCAAGATATTCATCCTGGCTGCACTTGTGGAAACCGAGCCAAAGGCCGAATCGATCTGACAGCGAGACCTTTTCTTCCACCGCTTCACCGGGATTGATGGAGGTGGAACGCTCGTTCTCCATCATGTCGCGCGGCAGCAAGTGCCTGCGGTTGGAGGTGGCGTAGAAAATCACGTTGTCAGGGCGGCCCTCAATGCCGCCTTCCAGCACTGCTTTCAGCGACTTGTAGCTGGTGTCATCGTGATCAAACGAAAGGTCATCGCAGAAGATGATGAAGCGATGGGGATCATTGCGCACGATTGTCATCAGGGCGGGCAGGGATTCGATATCCTCGCGGTGAATTTCAATCAGCTTGAGCGGTGCCGCCCCGGAAACAGCGCGCCGCGCGTTGATGGCCGCATGTGCTGCCTTCACGAGGGATGATTTCCCCATGCCGCGCGCGCCCCACAACAGCGCATTGTTGGCGGGAAATCCTTCTGAAAAACGCTTTGTGTTGTCGAGCAGTATATCGCGCGCGCGGTCAATGCCATGGAGCAACGGCAGTTCCACACCGTTCACCTTGGGCACGGCCTGCAAATGGGCAGGGTTCGCGTGCCAGATAAAGGCGTTGGCTATCGAGATGTCAGGCTTATTGTTTCTGACAGGCGCTTGACGCTCCAGAGCATCCGCGATGCGTGTGAGCAATGAGAGCAGGGCGGGATCGGTGCTGGACATGGTTTGTGAAAGCCGAGGTGTATGAGAAAGGAAAGACAGTTGTATTTCCAGCCAATGAACCCGATATCAAGTGCTTTCAAGGCTTTGCTTTCTGGTGCAGCCTGTTTAAGAGAGCGCAGAACGTTTCGTTTCAACCTTTTAACCCATCGGAGTCGATCCCGTGATCACCCCAGCCTACGCACAAGCCGCAGCAGCCCCCGGTGGCAGCGACATCCTTGTTCAGATGATGCCGTTCATCCTCATCTTCATCATCATGTACTTCCTGCTCATTCGCCCGCAGCAAAAGCGTGTGAAGGCGCATCAGGAAATGATCAAGAACGTGCGTCGCGGTGACACCGTGGTGCTGAATTCCGGCATGATCGGCAAGGTCACCAAGGTGATCGACGACAACGAAGCGGAAGTGGAAATTGCTGACAATGTGAAGGTCAAGGTCATCAAAAGCATGATCGCTGACGTTCGCAACAAAACAGAGCCAGCACCAGCCGCCTGAGGATAGCGCCCGATGTTCCGTTACAATGCGCTGAAAACCGCCGCGATCCTGATCTCGTGCTTTCTGGGATGCTATCTGACGCTGCCCACATTGCTGGGAGCCGATGGCATCAAGAAGGTCAACCAGTATCTGCCGACATGGATCGTCCCGCAAAAGGCGATCACCCTCGGGCTTGATCTGCAGGGTGGTTCTCACGTTGTAATGGAAGTAGATGTGGCTGATCTGACCCGCGCGCAGGTGCGTCAGGTTCAGGATGATGTGCGGCGTGTGCTGCGCGAAAACCGCGTTGCTGTTTCTGGCGGTGTCGGCATTCAGAACCGGGCAGTGCAAGTCCGCATTCCAGAAGCAGCTGACCGTGAGAAGGCCCTTCCGAAACTACGTGAATTGTCGCAGCCCATCACCAACGCAATTGTTGGCCAGACTGGCAACAACACTATTACCGTTCAGGAATTGCCTGACGGCGTTGTTCGCCTTGAAATCACGGAAGCAGGTTTGCGTGACAAGATTGGCCGCGCCGTTGGTCAGTCGATTGAGGTTATCCGCCGTCGTATCGATGGCACTGGCACCACCGAACCGCAAATCCAGCGGCAGGGCCTTGACCGTGTGCTTATTCAAGTTCCCGGATTGCAAGACCCACAGCGCCTGAAAGTGCTTCTGGGCTCTACAGCCAAGCTGGAGTTCCGCCTTGTGGCTGATACAGGCTATAATCCCGCTGAAGTGGAAGAATTGAAGGATAAGGAAAATCCGGGCCGGACGATTCCTGTCGAGCGCCGCATCATGGTGCAGGGTGAAGACCTGATTTCAGCTGAACCCGGCTTTGACAGCCGCAACGGTGAGCCTGTCGTCAACTTCCGCTTCAACGTGAAAGCAGCGCAGGTCTTCGGCCGTGTAACCACGGACAACGTCGGCAAGCCTTTTGCGATTGTTCTCGATAATGAGGTTATCTCTGCGCCGCGCATCATTTCGCCCATCACCGGTGGCTCTGGCCAGATTTCCGGTCGCTTCACCATTCAGGCTGCCAATGATCTCTCAACGCTGCTGCGCGCCGGTGCTTTGCCAGCCAAGATGACGATTGTTGAAGAGCGCACTGTTGGCGCGGGCCTTGGACAGGATTCAATCGAGGCCGCCAAACTTGCGTCATGGGTGGCGCTCGTGCTCATCGTGGCCTTCACTTTGGCGACCTACGGTTTCCTTGGCATCATCGCCCTGACAGCCGTTGCCGTGAACGTCGGGCTTATCTTCGGCTTTATGTCGCTGATTGGCACGACGCTCACCCTGCCGGGCATTGCAGGCATCGTGCTGACAGTCGGCATGGCGATCGACTCCAACGTGCTGATCTACGAGCGCATCCGTGAGGAATCGCGCATGGGGCGCTCTGTTGTCTCATCGCTTGACGCCGGCTTCACCCGCGCGCTGGCCACTATCGTTGACGCCAACCTGACCACGCTGATTGCAGGTGCCGTGCTGTTCTTCCTCGGCTCCGGCCCGGTCAAGGGCTTTGCCGTTACGCTCTCGGTCGGCATCGTCACCACCGTCTTTACCGCCTTCACCTTGACCCGCCTGATGGTTGCGACCTGGTATCGCTATGCGAAACCCAAGTCCGTCAGCATCTGAGCCGGGAAGGATTTTAGATCATGCGCCTGCTCCGGATTGTTCCTGACAACACCAAGTTCCCGTTCATGAGCTTCAGACGGATCAGCTTTCCGTTCTCGGCCATCATGTCCATTGTTTCTGTTGTGCTGTTTCTTGCCGTTGGCATGAATGTCGGCATCGACTTCAAGGGCGGCACATTGATTGAAATGAAGGCAAAGCAGGGCGTGGCTGATCTCGCGGATCTCCGTCAGAAGTCAGGTGCCTTCGGCTTTGGCGATATCGAACTCCAGAATTTCGGCAGCCCACAGGAAGTGCTTGTGCGCGTGGCATTGCAGTCTGGCGGCGAGGCGGCCCAGCAGGCCGTAGTGAAGAAGTTCCGCGACACTTTCGAGGCAACTTACGAATTTCGCCGCGTTGAGGCGGTTGGTCCGCGTGTGGCGGCTGAACTCGTCCAGAACGGGATGATCGGCGTGCTGGTGGCGATCATGGCCATCGGTGTCTATCTCTGGTTCCGGTTCGAGTGGCAATTCGCGCTAGGGGCGATCATCGCCACCATGCATGATATCGTGCTGACGGTCGGCTTCTTCGCTTTCATGCAGCTGCAGTTCGACATGACCTCGATTGCGGCAATCCTGACGATCATCGGCTACTCGCTGAACGATACCGTGGTGGTTTATGACCGCATCCGCGAACTCCTGCGCAAGTACAAGAAAATGCCGCTGGAGGAATTGCTCGATCTCTCGATCAACTCAACCCTCACGCGCACGGTGATCACCTCAATCACTACCATTCTGGCGCTGATTGCCCTGTCGATCTTCGGCGGTGCGGCCATCGAGAGCTTTGCCTATTCCATGCTCTTTGGCGTTATCGTTGGCACGTATTCCTCGATTTTCGTCGCCGCCCCCATCATGATCTACCTCGGCCTTAAGTTCGGTGATGGCCGTGCAATGTCGGGCGACGACAAGGCCGTCATCGAGAAAGCCTGAGATGGCCGATACGCCCCGGCTCTATGATGGTTTCCTGCCGGGCCAGCACGCAATAGCTGGTTTCGGTGGTGGCGGGTTTCGTTTCGGTGAGATGAGCCACAAGGGCTCTATCATGATACTTCCGGATGGAATCCACATCTGGCAGGCACCGACACCCTTTGCCCATACGGAGGCGCTTTATGAAGCTGTCTTTGCGCAAAAGGACAGTATCGATATCCTGTTGATTGGGGCAGGGGGCATGCCGCTCCCGATGCCGCAGGAATTGCGCTGGCGCTTCCGGGATGCCGACATCAGCGTCGATGTCATGACAACGCCTTCCGCTGCCAGCACCTACAATGTGCTGCTGGCTGAAAAGCGCCGGGTTGCGGCGGCTTTGGTCGCTGTCGCGTAGTTATTCGCTGAATCCAGCTTCGCCATTAATCTCGCCTTTACTGTGCTCGTGTTGAGTCTCTTGCATGGTTACGCGTCGGCGATTCCAGAATGTCATCCTTGCCTTGGGGTTCTATGCCCTCTCAGGGGCAGCTGTCGGCTATTTCGCCTATCATGCCCATCACGGTGAGCGCGGCCTGCATGCCAAGGCTGGATACAAGGTCAAGATCTACGAGCTTGAAGATGAAACCCGCAAGGTCAAGCTTGAGCGTGCAGAGTGGGAACGCCGTGTGAATCTGCTGCGGGCAGACAATCTTGACCGGGATCTGCTGGAAGAACGCGCGCGCGCCTTGCTGAACACAGCGCATAGAAACGACGTTGTTGTCATTCTCCCCTAAACAACATTTTCAGCGCACTCATTTAAATCATTGAACGATAGCATTTTGTATTTTGTTGCGCTGCAAACGCATATGTTGCGGTGCACCTATGCGAAAAATGCATGATGCTCCCGCATTGCCGCTACTGGTCAAGCAGACCTTCGGCGCTATTGTAGCTTCCAATACATAAGTCTAATTGTTTTAGGGATGCGCCATGGCCACTGCCGCTCTGCAAACTACAGGTAAAGCCTCCAACGCTGCTGTCGCGAAAGCGGTGGCGAAGGCATCCTCAAAATCTGATTCTCCCCGAGCCGCTGCCAATGTGCCAGCGGCTTTTTCACGGGAAGATGAATTGCATGCCTATCGCGAGATGCTGGCCATCCGCCGCTTCGAGGAAAAGTCCGGACAGCTCTATGGCATGGGCCTGATTGGCGGCTTCTGCCATCTCTACATTGGTCAGGAAGCAGTGGTTGTCGGCATGCAGATGGCGGCTCTTCCGGGCGATCAGGTGATCACCGGATACCGTGACCACGGCCATATGCTCGCCTGCGGCATGGACCCCAAGGGCGTTATGGCAGAATTGACCGGACGTCGCGGCGGCCTCTCCAAGGGCAAGGGCGGCTCCATGCACATGTTCTCGAAAGAGAAGAACTTCTACGGTGGCCACGGCATTGTGGGTGCACAGGTGGCTTTGGGCGCTGGCCTCGCCTTCGCCAACAAGTATCGCAACGATGGCACCGTTTCGATGGCCTACTTTGGTGATGGCGCTGCCAACCAGGGACAGGTCTACGAAAGCTTCAACATGGCCGAGCTGTGGAAGCTGCCGGTTGTCTTCATCATCGAGAACAACCGCTACGCCATGGGTACAGCCGTCAGCCGTGCCTCTGCACAGACCGATTTCTCCCGCCGTGGTATCTCCTTCAACATTCCCGGCGAGCAGGTGGATGGCATGGACGTGCATGCTGTGCGCGAGGCTGGTCGCCGCGCCATCGAGCATGCCCGCACCGGCGAGGGGCCCTACATCCTCGAGATGCAGACCTACCGTTACCGTGGTCACTCGATGTCCGATCCTGCGAAGTATCGCTCCAAGGACGAAGTGGACAAGATGCGCTCGGACCACGATCCGATTGAGAGCGTGCGCGACCGTCTGATCGAGAACAAGTGGGCGACCGAGGATGATCTGAAGAAGATCGACTCTGAAATCCGCGCCATCGTCAACGAGTCTGCTGACTTTGCCACGACTGATCCAGAGCCTGATGCATCAGAGCTTTACACCGACATTCTCAAGTAAAACATTCAGGTTCAAAGACCTCTGGTTTCAGGATAAAATACGATGGCTGTAGATGTTTTGATGCCTGCGCTCTCTCCCACCATGGAGCAGGGCAAGCTTGCAAAGTGGCTCAAGAACGAGGGCGACAAGGTCAAATCCGGTGATGTTCTGGCCGAGATCGAGACCGACAAGGCGACAATGGAAGTGGAATCCATCGATGATGGCATTCTCGCCAAAATCCTGATTCCGGGCGGCACAGACAATGTGCTGGTCAATACGCGCATTGCCGTAATTGCGCAGGAAGGTGAGACCGTCAGCGACGCGCCTGCGGCTGCTCCCGCTGCCACGGTTGCGGCTGAGCCGACTGTTGCTGCTGCTCCAAAGACGGCTCCTCCTGCTCACGTTATTGCGGCCTATGACGCTTCCGCTGAATATCCCGCTGGCGTCGAGATGGTAACGATGACGGTGCGTGAAGCGCTGCGTGAAGCCATGGCCGAGGAAATGCGCGCCGATGACAATGTCTTCATCATGGGCGAGGAAGTGGCGGAATATCAGGGCGCCTACAAGATCACGCAGGGCCTGCTCGCGGAGTTCGGAGCGCGCCGCGTGATTGACACGCCGATCACCGAGCATGGTTTTGCTGGCATTGGCGTTGGCGCAGCCATGAGTGGCCTCAAGCCCATCGTCGAGTTCATGACCTTCAACTTCGCCATGCAGGCGATTGACCACATCATCAACTCTGCCGCCAAGACGCTCTATATGTCCGGCGGCCAGCTCGGTTGCCCCATCGTCTTCCGTGGCCCCAACGGTGCTGCGGCCCGCGTCGGCGCACAGCACAGCCACGATTACGCCGCCTGGTATTCCAACGTGCCGGGCCTCAAGGTCGTCATGCCGTTCACAGCTGCCGACGCCAAGGGCCTGCTCAAGGCCTCGATCCGCGATCAAAACCCGATCATCTTCCTTGAGAATGAGATCCTCTACGGCCAGTCCTTCCAGGTACCCAAGGGCGACCATGTGCTCCCTATCGGCAAGGCGCGCGTTGACCGCATCGGCAAGGATGTGACCATCGTCTCCTACGGCATTGGCATGACCTATTCCCGCAAGGCAGCGGATATTCTGGCGGCAGAAGGCATTGATGCAGAGGTCATCGATCTCAGAACCATTCGCCCCATGGATATCGAGACTGTTGTTGCGTCAGTCATGAAGACCAACCGCTGCGTGGCCGTGGAAGAAGGCTTCCCGCAGTCTGGCGTGACGGCTGAAATCGGCATGAAGATCATGGAGCAGGCGTTCGATTATCTCGATGCGCCGGTCATCCGCATCACCGGCAAGGACGTGCCGATGCCTTATGCTGCCAACCTTGAGAAACTGGCGCTGCCAAACGTTGGCGAGGTTGTCGCGGCGGCAAAAGCCGTGATGTATCGGTGAGGAGAGCGTGATTGCGCAAAGTCACATTGATGCAGGTCCGGCAATAACAGCCAGCGCAAGGCTGTTCAGATATGTTGCCGTGGTTTCACTTGGCTCTTTTGTCTATTTTTCGTACGTTTCTCCCAATTCGATGATTTTTGCCAATTCACTCAGCCGGGAGAAGGTGAAACTGGTGGAAAATCTGGAAGCGCGTTTGAAATTCTCATGCGCCGGACAGTCCGGCGTTCCTTCCGTAGAGCTGCTTTCTGCCTGCGAAATCGGACGGCATATTGTTGCTTCAACCCGTGCTGTGTCTCATGAGCCTTACATTCGCTTGGTTGAATGGAACAGCACGATAGGGAAGGAGCTCGCTCCGGACCGTTTGCATTACAATGGTGAGGCCAATCGCATTAATGCAAAGATCGCTGAGAGATCGAAATTCTACTACACCTTCTGTGGTGCGGCACTCGTTGTGTCATTGCTCGCATATCTCGTTTACTCTTGGTTGTCAGGCAGGAGCCAAAGGGCAAATGCAGACCAAACGGGTGGAAAACTGTGATGGCCTGGAGCGACTTGGACAAGAGCAGAAAGGCCAGAACGGTAGGTTTTGTCTTTGTGATGCTGTCTCAATTTCTTCTGCTCTCGCACGCCGATGCACCTCCTTTCTTTTCCGATATTGCAAAGAAAAAGGCGCAGATAATCGCTGATACGCGACGTGACCTCACTGAAACCTGTCGCCCAAGAGATCTGCCAGACGGCATGCGGCAGGAGTGCCGCAGGCTGGAAAATCTTTTGGACGAGGCACGAACACATCAGATTAACGGTGCAATGCGATTGCCATTCTGGAATTATGTTCAAACCAAAGAACTTGAGACGATCTCGGCTTCATATTCAAAACACCACATGGGTGTGAGTGATGCGATTTTCTCGCGTAAAACAACTTTTCACTATCTTACATTCGCGTTTATTTTCATTGCAGCAATTTTTCTCATTTGGTCGCGTAAGCCTACAATAAACGCGACACCATCCTCTCAGCCGCAACGCGTGGACGGCTAGTAGCATCATGACCAAACCCGTCCCCACCCCGGCGACCTACGCCGACCTTGAGAAGGTCCCGCCCCATCTGGTGGCGGAGATCATCCATGGTGTGCTGGAGACACATCCACGGCCGGTTGGACGCCATGTCCGTGCTTCGACACGCATGGGCATGGTGCTTGGTGGTCCCTATGATCTAGGGAATGGCGGTCCCGGTGGCTGGGTTTTCGTTGACGAGCCACAGCTTCACCTTGGGCCGCATATTCTTGTGCCGGACCTTGCAGCATGGCGCATTGAGCGCGCGCCTGATCTAAGTGGTGACGCCAGTATCACTGTTGTGCCAGACTGGATTTGTGAGATCCTCTCGCCGTCCACTGCGCGGCTGGATCGTGGCGCAAAGATGCAGATTTATGCAGAGCACGGTGTGGCCTACTACTGGCTGCTGGACCCGCTGACGCGCTTCCTTGATGTCTACCAACTTGTAGCCGGCAAATGGATGCGCATCGGCGGCTTGACCGGCGAAGGCGATATCAACTTTCCGCCATTTGACGCGACATCCTTTCCAATCGATCTTCTTTTCCCATCCAGACCGGCCAAGACCGGCAAGACTTCTTGAGGGACGCCTGACATGCCCACCAACATCCTGATGCCAGCTCTTTCGCCCACAATGGAAAAGGGCAACCTTGCCAAATGGCTAAAAAAGGAAGGCGACGTGATCAAGTCCGGCGATGTGCTGGCCGAGATCGAGACCGACAAGGCGACGATGGAGGTGGAATCCATCGATGATGGCATTCTCGCCAAGATCGTTGTGGCTGCGGGCACCGCCGATGTGCCTGTGAACCAGCTGATCGCAGTGATTGCAGCCGAGGGCGAGGATGTCGCCAAGGTGGCGGCGGGCGGTGGAGCTGCGCCAGCGGCGACTGCTCCAAGCCCAACACCTGTGGCGGCTGCCGCTCCTGCCCAGCAGGCTGTCGCAAGCGCCCCAGCGGTTGCTGCCGGCGATGGCTCCCGCATCGTGGCGTCACCTCTTGCCAAGCGCATCGCGCAGCAGAACAACGTCGATCTTTCCAAGGTTGCAGGCACAGGGCCGCATGGCCGTATTGTTGAAGCTGACGTCAAAGCCGCCATGGCTGGCGGAACAGCCAAAGCTGCTCCCGCTGCAGCCCCTGCCTCCGCACCAAGGCCAGCTGCGCCAATGGCGTCTGGTCCATCGGACGAGATGACCAAGAAGCTCTTCGATCCGGGCTCCTACGCCGAAGTGCCGCACGATGGCATGCGCAAGACCATTGCGCGCCGCCTGACGGAAGCGAAGCAGACCATCCCGCATTTCTACCTGACGGTGGATTGCGAACTCGATGCGCTGCTGGCCCTGCGCGAGCAGATCAACGCGGCAGCTCCCCAAACCGATGGCAAGCCAAGCTACAAGCTCTCGGTCAATGACATGGTGATCAAGGCATGGGCGATGGCGCTGAAAGCCGTTCCTGATGCCAATGCCTCCTGGACCGACAACACGATGCTGAAGCACAAGCATGCGGATGTCGGCGTGGCGGTGTCCATCCCCGGCGGTCTGATCACGCCGATCATCCGCGATGCCTGCCACAAGACATTGTCCACCATCTCGAACGAGGTGAAGGACATGGCTGCGCGCGCCAAAAACCGCAAACTGCTGCCGCAGGAATATCAGGGCGGCACGACATCTGTCTCCAACCTCGGCATGTTCGGCGTCAAGGACTTCGCCGCCATCGTCAACCCGCCGCATGCGACTATTCTCGCGGTTGGTGCAGGCGAAAAGCGCGCTGTGGTGAAAGGCGGGGCAGTTGTTGTCGCCACAGTCATGTCCGTGACATTGTCAACCGACCACCGTGCGGTGGATGGCGCGCTGGGCGCAGAAGTGCTGGCGGCCTTCCGCAAGTACATCGAGAACCCGATGGGGATGCTGGTCTGAGGAGGGGTAACATCATGCCCACTCAATCATGGTCTAACATCCGTCGTGCGGCTTTCATAGTGGTTGCATGCCTTGCATTGGCAGGTTACACTCAACGTGCTTCGGAAGCGCAAACCAAAGCAGATGCTGCTGCACGAAGCATTCAGCTCGCTGATGCATCAAAGCTCACACGCGATCAGGCGCGCGCTGCAATACACAACAGGACAACCTTATCGTTGTCTTCCAGTCACGGACCGCAGATTTCTTTCAAGGCACCTGATGGAAAGATCTACCTCTGGTATCCCGGCAATCGCATGATACTGCAGGGCGAATGGCAACTTGAGATCCGGCGCATCCGCAACAATACAACGGGGCAGGAAATAGAGCTTGCAGCATATTGCTACCGTTATGGTGCGAACACGTACAATCCAGCCACCGGTAGCCGCGGCGCACAATGGGAGTGTGCAAGTGCAGCGCAATCATTGGCGCGGACAACTGAAAGTGCTGAAGGCGATATCTTTGGCTTGGCGGGCCGATCAGCACCACCCTTCGTGCTGACACGAGACGACGAGACTTTTGAAAAGGTGCGGGCGAAACTGCGCCCAGCATCATAATGAAGGGGGATCAATGCTCTTCACCCTGCCCATCCTCATCGCCGCTGGCCTCGCGCTTTTCATCGTGCGCTCGCAGTTGCTGCGCGTGGCGATTCAGGAAACCGGCGGTGAGAACATGTATGCATCACCTCTAATGGGTGCGCTCTCCGGCTGGTCGAGCCTGTTTGGTGTCATCACCCTCGCTGTCTCTGCGCTTGTTTCTCAAGGCCTGCTTTGGGGGCTCGGCCTCATTGTGCTGGGCATTGTGCTGGGTGTTGTGATGGCGGCTTTTGTGCTTCCGCTGCTTGGCACCACCGTTGCACTCGGCAATCTGGGCGGTGAGGGCAACAAGAGCATTGTGGCCTTCAACCGTGCCTATGGCCACTTCATCGCCTTTGCAGTCGGCGCTCTGGCACTTGTCAGCCTCTACGCCATTTTGTCATTCCGGTTTTGAGCATGAAGCGCAATCAAGCACAATCGTTGGGCCCTTTCCCCTCCCCCTTGCGGGGAGGGGTAGGGGTGTGGGTGCTTCAATGTGTGGGGATGCTTCAGTATGAGGCACCCATCACCCCCACCCGACCCTTCGCAGGGCGAAGGGCCACCCTCCCCGCAAGGGGGAGGGAAGGGAGCCTTTGCTGATGGCTTGGCAACAGGAAACAGATCGCGCGCTGGAAACACTTGCTGCGAAACGAAATGCGAAGGCGCTTCGCAAGAGCATGACCGAGCCTGAAAAGAAACTCTGGTGGCATTTGCGTTATCGATTGAGCAATGAAGGCAGCCACTTCCGCAGGCAATTCGCGATAGGTCCATACGTTGCTGATTTCTGCTGCCTTGCAGCACGATTAATCGTTGAGGTTGATGGCGAGCAGCACGGGCTTGAACACAAGCGGCAGCTTGATGATGAGCGCGATGCTTATGTGATGAAACAGAATTTTCGTGTCCTGCGTTTTTCCAACCGCGAAGTAATGACCGAAATGACAGTGGTGCTGGATACGATCCTTGCACACCTGTCAGCAAACAATTCCAACCCTGTATCCGGCCCGCAAAGGGAAGGGAAAAAGGAAACGTTCCATGTCCAGCAACTATGACGTTCTCATCATCGGCTCCGGCCCCGGCGGCTATGTCACCGCCATTCGCGCCGCACAGCTCGGCTTCAAGGTCGGCATCATCGAACGTGAGCACCTCGGCGGCATCTGCCTGAACTGGGGTTGTATTCCCACCAAGGCGCTGCTGCGCTCGGCAGAAATCCTGCATTTTGCCCAGCATGCCAAGAACTATGGTCTGGTGCTGGAAGGCACAATGAAGCCGGATGTGAAGGCGGTTGTTGCCCGCTCGCGCGGCATTTCAGCCAAGCTCAACGGCGGCGTCGGTTACCTCATGAAGAAGAACAAGATCGACGTGATCTGGGGTGAGGCGAAAATCACCAAACCCGGTGAGGTGGTGGTGAAGGCCATGACCAAGCCTGCCGTTCAGCCGCAGAACGCCATTCCCAAGGGCGTGCAGGGGGAGGGCACCTACACCGCCAAGCACATCATCATCGCCACCGGCGCGCGCCCGCGTGCGCTGCCCGGCATCGAGCCTGATGGTAAACTGATCTGGACCTATTTTGAAGCCATGATTCCGACCGAAATGCCAAAGTCTATGCTGGTCATGGGATCAGGCGCTATCGGCATGGAGTTCGCCTCGTTCTATCACGCCATGGGTGTCGATGTGACCGTGGTCGAGGTGATGCCGCAAATCCTGCCGGTGGAAGACGCCGAAATCGCTGCTCTCGCCCGCAAGACATTCGAGAAGCTGGGCCTGAAGATCCGCTCAAGCGCCAAGGTGACCAAGGTGGTGAAGGGCGCGAACAACGTGACTGCCACCATCGAGCAGGACGGCAAGACAGACACCTTGACCGTAGACCGCATGATCTCGGCGGTTGGCGTCATCGGCAACATCGAGAACCTCGGGCTTGAAGCGCTCGGCATCAAGACGGATCGCGGCTGTGTCGTCACAAATGGCTACAGCGAGACGAATGTTAAAGGCATCTACGCCATCGGCGATGTCGCCGGTCCGCCCATGCTGGCCCACAAGGCAGAGCACGAGGGCGTGGTCTGCATCGAGCATATCAAGGGTCTGTATGTGCATGCCATGGACAAGTCGAAGATCCCCGGCTGCACCTATTGCCACCCGCAGATCGCTTCGGTGGGCATGACGGAAGTCAAGGCGAAGGAGGCGGGCATTGCCATCAAGGTCGGTCGCTTCAACTTTGCTGCCAACGGCAAGGCGATTGCGCTGGGTGAGGACAACGGCCTGATCAAGACCATCTTTGACGCCAAGACCGGCAAGCTGCTCGGCGCGCACATGATTGGTGCTGAGGTGACCGAGCTGATCCAGGGCTATGTCGTCGCCATGGGCATGGAGACGACCGAGGAAGAACTGATGCACACGATCTTCCCGCATCCGACATTGTCAGAAATGATGAAGGAGAGCGTGCTTGATGCCTATGGACGGGCGTTGAATGCGTGAGGGTTTTTTCCGCTGCGGAGTCATTTGAGGATTCTTGAATGAGCTGGCTGAAAATCAAAAAACTGCTGAATAAACCCATTTTGGCAATACCAGCGGCTATTTTGGGCGCAGCGCTTGGGAAGTATCTTGGGAACCTACCTCTGCCATTCGACGGTGGCTTTGTCGTGCTCTTGGTTTTCATATTTTGTGTGGGAGCAATGATTTGGAAGGTTCACAAATAGCTTGTTCTTCGGTTGTTCAATCCTTTGTGTCTGGCTCTTCGCGAAACCACTCAGCCCCTCACCCTAACCCTCTCCCCGCTTGCGGGGAGAGGTAATAGTCCCTCATCGCATCGCCCTCAGTACGTATTCCTTTGGAACTCGGCCATGACCATCATTCACGAATACAAGCCAGTAAGCCAACGCGGCAGGCTGCGCTATGCTTTCATTGATGCTGCCATCTTTTGTGTTGTCTGGATGGTGACTATCAACGTCGCCAACGTGACCCCGCCTGCGCTTGCCATGATGTCGCGTTACACGCCTGAGCAGTACAGGGACTACATTTATGCCGTGAGCGTTATGTCGGTCATTTTGCTTGTCAACAGTGTGATCATGCATTGGAAGTTCGGCGGTTCTGTTGGCAAGATTCTGATGAAGTGCCGAACCTACCGGCAGGATGGCTCAAAACTCAGTTTCGGCAATGCTGTCGCAAGAGCGCTGTTTTGCTTTGGAGTAGCGCTCTCGATCCTCGCACCCGGGCCTATTGTTGCCGCCATTTTTGGAACGAATTCCGATCACTTTGCGATTGGGTTGCTTTGTGGGGGCATTCTCTTCTGGTTGTGGGTGATGGTACAGCAGGATCGCGAACCCTCAACGCTCCACGAAACGTGGCTCGGCATACAAACTGTTAAAGTTAAATAGCGTCATGGATGTTTATGTGATGAGCGTTGAATGCGTAATGTTTATACCTCTCCCCTCTTACGGGGAGAGGGAACTGCATCGCAGCTTTGCAGCTTGAAGCAATTGTATCACCTGCCGCATCGCCCTATGTAAGCTTTCTCTTTGGAACTCGCCCATGACCGTCGTTCTTGATCTTCTTGCCAAACCCCGCCATCCGGAAAAGGCCCATCGGCCAGACAGCGCTGTCTTGCGTAAGCCTGAGTGGATCCGCGTGAAAGCGCCGGGCTCGCCGAAATGGGCCGAGACAAACCGCATCGTGAAGGAAAATGGCCTCGTGACGGTGTGTCAGGAGGCGGGCTGCCCCAATATTGGCGAATGCTGGGAGCAGAAGCATGCTACCTTCATGATCATGGGGGACACATGCACGCGCGCCTGCGCCTTCTGCAATGTGAAGACCGGCATGCCGCAGCCGCTGGACACCAAAGAGCCGGAGCACATCGCCATTGCGGTTGAAAAACTTGGCCTCAACCATGTTGTGATCACTTCGGTGGACCGGGATGATCTGGCCGATGGCGGTGCGCAGCATTTTGTTGAAACCATCAACGCTATCCGGGGCCGCTCGCCAAAGACAACCATCGAAATTCTGACGCCGGACTTCCTGCGCAAGCCGGGTGCCATCGAAACCGTCGCCCGCGCGCGGCCTGATGTCTTCAACCACAATCTCGAAACCGTTCCCTCGAAGTATCTGAAGGTGCGTCCCGGCGCGCGCTACTTCGCCTCCATTCGCCTGCTGCAACTGGTGAAAGAGGTGGACCCGACGATCTTCACGAAGTCCGGCATCATGGTGGGCCTCGGCGAGGAGCGCAACGAAGTGCTGCAATTGATGGATGATCTCAGGGCTGCCGACGTCGATTTCATGACGATCGGGCAATATCTCGCGCCGTCCAAAAAGCATCATCCCGTACTCGATTTTATCACGCCGGATGCCTTCAAGAGCTACGAAACCATCGCCTACGCCAAGGGCTTCCTGATGGTGTCAGCGACGCCGCTGACGCGCTCGTCGCATCATGCAGGCGATGATTTTGCCAAATTGAAGGCCAACCGCGACGCGAAGGTGCGGCGGTAAGCGTTACCGCAGAGCGCGGACTTCCTGATCGTTTTCGACGATAATGCGGATGGTGCTGATGCGCCGCGCTGGCGAGAGTCCGTCGGTGGTTGGCGGCACAAGCTCGGTTGAAACCTGTCCCATGGAGGCATCGCCTGTTGTCGCCGGAGTGGCCGCAACTGGGGCAGGAGCAGCAACAGGTGCTTCCGGAACAACAGCCGTTTTGGTCACAGCCTCTGGCACAGCCTTGATCTCGGGCACAGCCACCTGATCTTTTGGTCCATTGCCTTGATAGGCCCAGAACCCTGCGCCAACGGCCATCACGGCCAGAGCACCAGCCATCGCAAGTTTCAACCTGCTGCTGCGCTTGACCTCGGCAGAATGATCCGGTTCGATATCGTCTTCCGCTGAAACAAAATCGGGCTCGGCAGCGGGCAAAGGCGGAGCGCTTTCTGCAGGCGGTGGCGGCAAAACAACAGGCTGAAGGCGCAGGCTGCGATAGGTTTCAGCCGGCTCTGCCTGCTTCAGGCTGCGCGCCATCACCTCTTCCAGATCGCGGAAGCTCGGCGGCGCTTTTGGTGTTTCAGAGCTCATGCAACACGCCTGAACGGTCGAAATGGCGAAATTATGAGGTGGTTGATCAAGGTCTCTTGGACCTCGCTTTTCCAGCCCCGGTGTGTTAGCGCATGCCACGCACAAATCAATCCTACAACCAAAAAGCAGCTGTTGAAGCAAGATGTCTGATATCTTTAACGAAGTTGACGAAGAGTTCCGCCGTTCAAAGGCTGAAGCGGCCTGGTCAAAATATGGCGGTTTTGTCATCGCCGCCTGCGCTGTTCTCGTGCTCAGTGTTGCCGGTTATCGCTATTTCGAGTGGCAGCGTGAGAAAGCTGCTGCTGAAGCGGGTGCAAAATTTGAATCCGCCTTTCAGTTGATCCAGACCGGCAAAACCGCTGAAGGCGAAGCGGCCATCGCCAAAATAGCCGGTGAAAGCAACGGCATTTACAAGGTGCTGGCGCAGTTCCGCATGGCGGGTGATCTTGGCAAGAAGGATGCTCCCGCTGCGATCAAGGCCTTTGATGCGCTGGCAGCTGATGCAGCCCTGAACCAGCCATTGCGGGATATGGCGCGGCTGCGTGCCGGCGCGCTTGCGGTGGATTCCTTGCCTTTGGCGGATGTCGAGCAGCGGCTTGCCCCGCTTGCCTCGCCTACCAGCAACTGGCGTCATACAACCAATGAATTGCTGGCCGCTGCCGCCCTGAAGGCTGGCAATGTCGAGAAAGCCCGCACGCATCTCGATACAATCATCATTGATCGCGATGCTCCTCCCGCCATCAAGTCCCGCGCGGAATTATTGATTGGCCTGACGCGCGGCGCGAAATGAGCGAACTTTCCTCAGCTTCTCTGGCGATTGTCGGACGTCCCAACGTCGGCAAATCCACTTTGTTCAACCGTCTCGTTGGCAAGAAACTGGCGCTTGTCGACGATCGCCCGGGTGTGACCCGCGACCGGCGCGAGGGGGAGGCGAAACTCGCTGATCTCAGGTTCACGATTGTCGATACCGCAGGGCTTGAAGAAGCCGACGAGGGCGTGCTTTCGGTGCGCATGCGCGAGCAGACAGAGGCTGCGATTGCAGGCTGTGATGCCGTGTTGTTCATGATTGACGCGCGCATTGGTCTCACACCGTCGGACCGCTTCTTTGCACAGCTGACACGCCGCACCGGCAAGCCGGTCATCCTGCTGGCCAACAAAGCGGAAAGCCGTGCGTCGCTTGCTGGCGTGGATGAAGCCTATGCGCTGGGCCTTGGCGAGCCGGTTGGCATTTCAGCCGAGCATGGCGAAGGCATGGCCGATTTGCGTGAGGCGATTGTCGATACCCTGCCGTGGATTCTCGACAATGATTTCGAGGAAGACGAAGAACCACCGCCGTACAGCGATGAGGATGACGGCATTGTGCGCCCCTTGCGCGTGGCGGTCCTGGGCCGCCCCAACGCAGGCAAGTCAACGCTGATCAACCGCATGCTGGGCGAGGAGCGACTGCTGACTGGCCCGGAGGCGGGCATCACGCGCGATTCCATCGGCGTGAACTGGGAATGGCGCGAGCGTCAGGTGAAGCTCTATGACACCGCCGGTTTGCGCAAGCGCGCCCGCATCGAGGACAAGCTTGAGAAGATGGCTGTGTCCGACGCCCTGCGTGCTGTACGCTTTGCCGAGGTTGTCGTGCTGTTGCTCGATGCCACCATCCCCTTCGAGAAGCAGGATCTCACCCTTGCTGATCTGGTGGAGAAAGAGGGCCGTGCTCTCGTCATCGCCATCAACAAGTGGGACCTCGTGAAGGACCAGAAGGGCCTGTTGAAGACCCTACAGGAGAAGGCCGGTTTTGCGCTTCCGCAGCTCAAGGGCACGCCCGTTGTTCCGGTGTCAGCCGCCGCTGGCGAGGGCATCGACAAACTGATGGAAGCCTGCTTCGGCGCGGCTGAAGTCTGGAGCCGCCGCATCTCGACATCGAAGATGAACCGCTGGCTGGAAGCCGCACTCAACGCCAATGCGCCACCTGCCGTGTCCGGTCGCCGCATCAAGATCAAGTACATGACTCAGGTGAAGTCTCGCCCACCGCATTTCGCGCTGTTTGGCAACCAGCTGGACAATCTGCCGCAAAGCTATGTGCGCTATCTGATTAATAACATGCGCGAGGATTTCGATCTGCCTGGCACGCCTATCCGCCTGTCCATGCGCACGCAGGAAAACCCGTTTGAAAAGGGTGGGAAGAAGTAGGGTGAAGAGGGTGTTGCCTTCTCCCCTTGCGGGAGAAGGTGGCCTTCGCGTTAGCGAAGGTCGGATGAGGGGTATTGCGCAGCAATCGTCCAACAGCCTGACGCGGTGTGTCTACTCATGATTTCCTTCGGAACACCCCTCATCCGTCAGGCTTCGCCTGCCACCTTCTCCCGCAAGGGGAGAAGGAAGTGCCCTTTTAGGCCGGAGCCTGAGCGTTCAAAATCTTGCCCGTCGGGAAATCAAAAATCGATCCGCGCTCACGCGACGCTGGCGCACAAAGCTTGACAATATGCGGTGCAAGATCCTCCGGTGTCCGCAGCGACATCGGGTCTTCGCCCGGCATCGCATCAGCCCGCATGCGGGTGCGCAACGGGCCGGGGTTCACAAGCATCGCCTGCACATTGCTACGCAGGTTCTCGGCAGCGTAGGTCATCACCAGAGCCTGCAAGGCAGCCTTCGAGACGGAGTAGGGGCCCCAGAAGGCCATGGTCTTGTGGGCAGCGCCGGAAGATACGAACACCGCGCGACCAGCATCCGATTGCTGCAACAGCGGGTCCAGCGAGCGGATCAAGCGCCAGTTCGCTGTTACGTTGACGGCCATCACTTCTTCAAAACTCTTGGGGTCAATATGCCCAAGCGGGGAAAGTGGCCCAAGCATTCCGGCGTTGCCAACCATAATATCCAGTTTGCCCCAGCGCTCGTTGATGGCGGCACCCAAACGGTCAATCGCGGCAAAGTCCTTGAGATCAAATGGCACCAGCGTGGCACTGCCACCCGCTGTCTTGATCGCGTCGTCAAGCTCTTCCAGCCCGCCAACAGTGCGGGCGACAGCCACGACATGCGCGCCAGCGGCTGCCAATTGCAGGGCAGTGACATAGCCAATGCCGCGAGACGCGCCGGTGACGACCGCGACACGGCCTTTAAGATCAGGTGTGGACATGGTTCAGCTGGCTTCTGCGAGGAGGGAGAGTTGCTGCTTCTCGCTCTCGTCGTTGAGGTCGGTGAGCGGCGTGGGGTATTCGCCGGTGAAGCAATGGTCGGTGAATTGCGGCGTCACAGCGTCGCGGCCCTCATAGCCACAGGCGCGGTAAACGCCGTCAACAGTCAGGAAGGCGAGGCTGTCTGCGCCGACATAGGCGCGCATTTCTTCCAGATTCATGCGGGCGGCCAGCAGGTTGTCGCGGTTTGGCGTGTCGATGCCGTAGTAATCGGGATGGGTGATCGGCGGGCTGGCGATGCGGAAATGCACTTCTTTGGCACCGGCCTCGCGCATCATGCGCACGATCTTCACAGAGGTTGTGCCGCGCACGATGGAATCGTCCAGCAGCACAATCCGCTTGCCCTCAATGATGGCGCGGTTGGCGCTGTGCTTCATGCGCACGCCAAGCTCGCGAATAGACTGGCTTGGCTGAATGAAGGTGCGGCCAACATAGTGGTTGCGAATGATGCCGAGCTCGTAGGGAATGCCGGATGCCTGCGCAAAGCCGATGGCGGCGGGCACACCGGAGTCAGGCACTGGCACGACAACATCGGCCTCAACAGCACTTTCATGCGCCAGTTCTGCGCCAAACTTCTTGCGCACATCATAGACGTTGCGGCCATGCACAACCGAGTCTGGCCGCGCGAAATAGATGTACTCGAAGATGCAGGGGCGCATGGCCTTCTGCTCAAACGGCTTGATCGACTGGATACCCTGATCCGAGATGATCACGATTTCCCCATTCTCGATATCGCGCACAAAGCGCGCGCCGATGATATCCAGTGCACAGGTTTCCGATGCCAGAATAGGGCAGCCGTTGAGATCACCCAGCACCAGCGGGCGAATGCCAAGCGGATCGCGCGCGCCAATCAGTTTCTTGTTGGTGAGACCGACGAATGCGTATGCGCCTTCAATTTGCATCAGCGCATCAATGAAACGGTCAACAAAGCGGCTGCGAAGTGAGCGCGCCACGAGGTGCAGGACCACCTCAGTGTCGGATGTCGACTGGCAAATTGCACCTTTGCGCACCAGATCACGGCGCAGGGTCAAGCCATTGGTAAGATTGCCATTATGGGCAATGGCCAAACCGCCGACATCAAGCTCGGCAAACAGCGGTTGCACATTGCGCAGGATGGTTTCGCCAGTCGTGGAATAACGCACATGGCCAACGGCGGCATTGCCTGGCAAACGCTCGATCACTTCCTTGCGTGAGAAAGTATCTCCCACAAGGCCCATGCGGCGCTCAGAGTGATAACGCCCGCCGTCGAATGTTACGATTCCGGCTGCTTCTTCACCCCGGTGCTGCAACGCATGCAGGCCAAGGGCCGTGATGGCTGCCGCATCCTGATGACCGAAAATGCCGAAGACGCCGCATTTCTCTCTTAGAAAATCGCTGTCTTCGCTGTTGATTTCAGTCATCAGGGTATCCCCGTTGAAGTCTGGAAATGGATCAGCCGTCTATCGGTTCTGGGCAGTGCGTTGTCCAGCTTCAATCATGCGAAACAGGGTTGCGCGGTCTGCATTGGCGGTGATTGTGCCAGATGGCGCGTCACTGCGGCGAGCAGGTGTTTCCGTTGCTGGCTCACGCGGTGTTTCGCCATCAGCCGGTTTCGGGCGCACCCGTTGCAGAATGGCTTTTTCAGGATCTTCTGGCAGCAGGCCAAGCAAGGTGGAACCGGTTGATTCCAGCAATGGCTTCAATTTGGCATCACGCACCCATGTTGGCTGCTGCTTGTCAGAGACGAGCCAGTTGAAAAACAGGAAGCCGACAACAGCCAGCAAAAGGCCGCGCGCTGCACCAAAGACAAAGCCCAATGTGCGGTCCAAAGCGCCAATCCGGCTGTCGAGAATCATGTCCGAGAGCTTCGAGGTCAGGAAATAAGCGACCAACAGTGTGAGCAGGAAAATACCACCGGCTGCCACAGGCTGGGCGATGGACTTGTTGGCAGAGACATACTGCTGCACCAAAGGCACGGCCTGCTGGTAGAACATGAAAGCTACGACGGCAGCGACTGCCCATGAGCCAATGGCCAGCACTTCACGGGTAAAGCCGCGCAGCGCAGCGAGAAGAGCAGAGATCAGCACGACGCCGATAACGATCATATCAAGGATAGTGACTGGCATGGATGCTCCAGAAGTTCAAAACGCGTCATAGATATCTGGGCCAAAACCCTGTCTTTGGCCTCTCTATAGCGGTATCAAACCGTTACGTCACGTCTCCCTTTGCGCTCGTTCCACTGTTCTTATTGGCTTTCCGGCTGCAATCAGTGCTACAAGATCGGTAATTCGCTGCATCTGGCGGGCATTGACCGCTTTGACAGGTTCATCGGTTGGCTTGCCGGGAGGCGTGGCAGCCCGCTCGAATCCGAGTTTTGCGGCCTCTTTCAACCGGTGTCCGCCGTGAGACACTGGGCGCACTGCGCCGGAAAGGCTGATTTCGCCAAACACCACCATATCCATGGGCAGCGGATTACCGGTGAGCGACGAGACGAGTGCAGCTGCCACCGCAAGATCAGCCGCCGGTTCCGTTATTTTCAGGCCGCCCGCCACATTGAGATAAACATCGTATTGTCCAAGCCGCACACCGCCATGCGCTTCAAGTACGGCGAGCACCATGGCAAGACGGCTTGAATCCCAGCCGACAACCGCGCGCCGTGCATTGCCAAGACCTGTGGGAGCAACAAGCGCCTGCAGTTCGACGAGCAGTGGCCTCGTGCCTTCCATGCCAGCAAACACCGCTGTGCCCGCTGCATTGGGATCACGGTTGCCCAGAAACAGTGCCGAAGGGTTTGCCACCTCACTCAATCCATCGCCGCGCATTTCAAACACGCCGATTTCATCCGTAGGGCCAAAGCGATTTTTCAGGCCACGGAGGATGCGGAAATCATGCCCGCCTTCGCCTTCAAAGAAGATGACGGCATCGACCATGTGTTCCACCACGCGCGGGCCAGCGATCTGCCCGTCCTTGGTCACATGCCCCACAAGAATGACGCAGGCACCGCTGGTTTTGGCATAGCGGATGAGCGACTGTGCAGAGCCGCGCACCTGCGTGACTGTGCCGGGTGCGGCCTCAACCGCGCTTGTCCACATGGTCTGGATGGAATCGATGATGACAAGAGCTGGCGTGGCACCGGTAGAAAGCGTGGCGACGATATCCTCCACATGGGTTTCTGCCGCGAGCTCCACATTGGCTTGTGACAGGCCCAATCGCTGCGCCCGCAATCGAACCTGCGCCACCGCTTCTTCGCCTGAGATATAAACGACGCGCTGGCCTTTCATGGCGAGTGCAGCAGCGGCCTGAATAAGCAGGGTGGATTTTCCGATGCCCGGTTCGCCACCAAGCAGAATAACCGAGCCGCGCACAAATCCGCCGCCTGTCACGCGGTCGAGCTCTGCAATGCCGGAGGAAACACGCGGCGCGTCTTTGGTTTCGCCTGTCAGACCTTCCAGTTTGATGGCGCGTCCTTTGCCAGCGCGTGCACCACCGGGCAGGGGCGGGGCCGCGCCATCCGCTTCCTCAACGATCGTGTTCCACTCGCCGCAAGCCTCGCAGCGCCCTTGCCAGCGGCCATGAACCGCACCACAGGCCTGACAGGTGAAACTCGAGCGAAATTTGGCCACGTCTAGTGTCCTATGATCCGGCGGTTGTAACGTCCGCCGAGAGATGTGAGAATTTCATAGCCGTTGGTGCCTGCGATGGCCGCAGCTTCGTCAACATCCAGTCCATCACCAAGGATTGTGGCCATATGCCCCGCCTTCACACTGCCTGCCGGACAGTCCGTCACATCAATCGTGATCAGGTCCATCGAAATGTTGCCAACAAACGGGCACAGAACGCCGTTGATAAACGCCATGCCGCCGGGCTTCTTGTCTGTCGAGGACATGGCGCGAAGCCAGCCATCGGCATAGCCCAGAGAGATTGTGGCGATGATCGAGGGGCGCTTCGCAGTCCAGCGGGCGTTGTAGCCCACATGGTCGCCGGTTTCGACATGCCTGAGCTGCAGAATGGTTGCTTCCAGTC
This sequence comes from Beijerinckiaceae bacterium, assembly GCA_051649305.1. Lineage (GTDB taxonomy): Bacteria > Pseudomonadota > Alphaproteobacteria > Rhizobiales > Beijerinckiaceae > JADCCX01. Next base: position 7,226 of record JBOFGV010000090.1, on the reverse strand, counting down.
GCACCACCGGTTTCATAGGGTTGGCTTGCCCCGGCGTGGGGTTGCCGCCGTAGAGGCCATATCCCGTGCGCGTCATATCATAGCGCGGAATCTCTGGCAGAAAATGCGCCGAGGTATTGGCAAGGCTGCGCCGCCGCACGTGCTTTCCCAGCATGGCTGACACGCGCTCGAAACGTGTCACTTGCGCTGCATTCAGCGGGTTATCTGTCTCTTCGGATGAAACGAAATGCGACATCAGCAATTCGACATCAATGCCGGTCCAGTCTTCCAGCGTAGCCAGCGACTTCACATCCTCCAGCGACAGGCCGAGGCGGTTCATGCCTGTATCGACATGCAGCGCCATGGGTCCGCCACGAACAGTGCGCCAGCGGGACAATTCCGCCAATGTGCCCAGAACCGGGCGCAGGCGCAAACCGGTGTACGAGCGCTCCGCCCCCGGTGGCATGCCGTTGAGCACATAGATATGGGCCAGCGGAGCCGCCTTGCGGGCCCGCGCGCCCTCTTCAAGATGAGCTACAAAGAAGATGTGGCAGCCCGCCCGCGCAAGGGCCGTCACCACCGGTTCAATGCCTAAGCCATAGGCATCCGCCTTGACCACAGCGGCACAATCCGCAGGCTTGGCGCGCTCAGCCAGCAGTTTCCAGTTGTCGACCAGCGCCGCGAGATCAATCGTCAGCGTAGCGCCATGGGCGTTAAAGGCCTTGGAGGCCGAAGTGTTTGGATTCTCCATGCCTTCTTAAAGGCTGAAGCGGGCAAAGGCGCAAGAGGATAATGTTCTTGCTATGTTTCTTTTGCCCGCCTCTCCTTGTCTTTATGCTATTTCGCAATCAGGTGATTTTGATCGAGAGATCAGGCAGTCCCTCAAGCTTGCAGAGGATCACATCACCCTTGACCACAGGGCCAACATTCTCCGGCGTGCCGGAATAAATGATGTCGCCTGCCTTGAGTTCAAACGCTGACGACAACCGCACGATCTGCTCGGCCACGGACCAGATCATATGGGCCAATGTCGCGTTCTGCTTCACTGTGCCGTTGACGGCGAGCGAAATGCGCTGCGCTTTGAAGTGGCCAACCTGCTCTACCCGGTGGATCGGGCCGATTGGGGCCGAGTTATCGAAGCTCTTGCCGATTTCCCAGGGCTTTTTCTCGTCACCAAGCGCGCGCTGCAGGTCGCGGCGGGTCATATCAAGACCAAGGGCATAGCCATAGACATGGTCCAGCGCCTTCTCCATCGTGATGTCCTTGCCGCCGGACTTGAGTGCTGCCACCAGCTCCACCTCATAGTGGTAGTTCTTGGTGAGCGACGGATAGGCGTGGTCGGCCACTGTTCCGGCTGCCACGTTCTGGATCGCATCCGTGGGTTTCTGGAAGAAGAACGGCGGCTCGCGCGTTGGGTCCGATCCCATTTCGCGGGCGTGCGCTGCATAGTTGCGGCCGATGCAATAGATGCGGCGGACCGGAAACACATCCGTTGTGCCGACAACCGGAATGGTGGTTTGGGCCACAGCAAAAGGTGTCTTTGGTGCGGCGGTCATCTGTGCACTGGCGCTTCCGGTGGCGAGCGCTGCGGCGGATGTGCCGCTTGCAGCCAGCATGGCGCGGCGTGTCAGTTTGGTCATGATGCTTTCTCCCCGTGATTGTCTTTTTATGTGCGTCTGTCGGTTGCTGTTTTAAGCAGCAATCAACGCGCAAAAGGGAGCGTATAATGTATTATATTGAAGTCAATCGATTGAATGCTGTCTGCTGGCTGTCATCCGGATCACCAGCGCGCCTGCCCATGAAGCAACACCTGAGATCATTGTTCCCCAGCCAAGATCAATGATCACAAGCTGCAAGGTCCAGTCCCGCATGATGGTGTAGCTGGTCATTTCATAGCAGGAATAGGCGACAAACCCGAGGATGGCACCGTTCAGGAATGCCATTCTGCTTGAGCCACCGCGCAGGGTGGGCTGCCCGGCGAAATACACCAACCCTGCTATGTGCACGATGTAAAACATCGCTGCTGGTACAAGGCGCAGATCGTCCAGCATTGCCGCGCCAAGTGCTGCCTTGAACAGCGGCTGCATCACCAGCGGGATCATGAAGGCGTCGGCGATCAGAAACACGAGGGCTGTGACGATGGCGAAGAGGAGAAGGGGCATGCTGGCTCTCTGGTTGGCCAAGCGGTTACCTCTTTTAGGCGCAACTGGATGCAGCGCGATTGGCTTCATCAATTGGCCTCACCCCATGATATGCGCGCCACCATCGATAATCGGCACAGTGCCCGTCACGTTCGCAGCAGCATCTGAGGCCAGAAACGCGGCGTAGGAGCCGACATCCTCGATGGTGACGAGATGGCCTGTAGGCGCTTTGGCGGCGGCTTCGTTGAGCAGATCATCGAAATGATCGATGCCAGACGCCGCGCGGGTCTTCACTGGCCCCGGCGAGAGCGCATGCACGCGGATGCCCTTTTGCCCAAGCTCGGAGGCCATTTCGCGGGTGACTGCCTCAAGCGCTGCCTTCACCGGCCCCATGACATTGTAGGTGGACACCACGCGCTGTGCGCCCAGATAGCTCATGGCAAGGCAAGTGCCGCCGCGCGTCATCAGCGGTTCGGCCAGTTTCACCATATGCATGAAGGAATGGACGGAGACATCCATGGCCGCCAGAAAACCATCGCGTGAGCAGTCGACCACGCGTCCGTGCAGATCATCCTTCGGGCAAAAGGCGATGGAATGCACGAGGATATCCAGCTGACCAAACTTCTGCCCCACCTCGGCAAACACAGCCTCCATTTCGCCCGGAACTGTCACATCCAGTTTCAGCAAAAGCTCTGCACCCATGGTATCCGCCACGGCGCGCACATGCGACTCAGCCTTGGCGTTGAGATAGGTGAGAATGACGCGCGCGCCCTGTTTGGCAAAAACGCTGGCGCAGCCCGCCGCGATGGAGTCATGGTTGGCTACACCCACGATCAGCGCTGTCTTGCCTTCAAGCATGCCATGCATGTCAAATCTCCGCGTTGTTTCGCGGGCAGACGTATTCACGGGAGATGACAAAATGGTGTCGGGGGGTGATCTCTTCCTTCTCCCCTTGCTGGACAAGGTCGGATGAGGGGTAGGGCGGTCTGGTGTGCACCCCTCACTCTCCGCATGGTCCCTCTCCGCAAGGGGAGAGGGGCGCGTCCTGAGCGTCCCCAGGATGAAAAGGTCTGGATTAGCACCTTTCCAATTGAAATCCTGGTTTCGTGATGCGCGGGGAATGCGACTGCTATGATTTGCGCCCAAACTCGTGCTTGTTGATTTCTTTGCTTTTGATCACCCAGTAGGTGCCAAAGACCACAACCCCGCTTGCCTCAATGACGAACAGCAAGGTTGAAAAATGGGGAATTTGAAATTTCTTCATCAGGAAATAGATCAATCCCGCGAAGAGGACGCCCAGCATAGCCCTTGAGAGCCACTTGTAGATGCGTGTGTAACGCGCAATCTCCGGTGATCCCTCATTGAAATTATCGAGCGTATCCTTGGCGCAAAAACGCGCGATAAACCACATGCAAACAAACAGCAGGATCGCCGAAATAAAATGCCAGTTCGTTGGCCATACCGATACATATGGCGGCTTATCCATCGGGAAGATCGCGACACCGATGGCAAACAAACCTGCAAAGTTCAGCGCCCAGTCTTCAAGCCACCGAATGCCTTTGTAGAGGATCAGAAAGAATCCGATTGCAATCAGGCCGCCACAAAAGAAGGATCGCAAAGGGAACTGCATCTCGGCTGCTTTCGCTACCCAGCCGCTCCCGCAGTTCGGCAATGGATTATCCCCCAGGCATTGCTCCGGCAATGTTATGTTCTGTGCCAAGGCGTAGTAATAATCACTGATCGAGTTTTGCCACTGAACATTGAAAAGGACCAACCCAAGCACAACCAGCACAAACGGATAGGCAATGGCCATCCATCCCATGCCGAGTCTGAGCAGGCGATAGGTCTTCAGCATATGCTGCACAAGCTCTGGGTCAGGCTGCTTGTCGTCGCCAGGCTGGATGTCGAGCGGCAAAACATACTTGCGCAGTATGGCAGGAGGGTTCTCTTTCAGCCAATCGACCTTGCCTTCAATTTTTTTGGGAAATGCGGTAATGTCCATGATGTTCTCCATCAGTATCAATGGGAATTTGAAATAAAGACTTCTGGTTCAGTTTAGTAATGCCGCTTCATGGTGATTGCTCCTCAAAGCAGCGACTGAACCACACCATTGATGCCATCAACTGTTGGTTCGCACCATCCCTCCTTGCGATTGTGGCATTGGCGCAGAACATCCTTATCCTGAGGAGGCGCAAAGCGTCGTTTCGCCCTTCGACAGGCTCAGGGTGAGGGGACGCACAATGCTTAAGCCGCCGCCTTGCCTGCCAACGCCTCGGCCACAGTTTCGGGGCTTGCGGCAATAACCTTCAGGTAGGCCTGTGCGGGCGCATCTGGCTCTGAGCGCGCCTGTTCCCAGTCACGCAATGTGCCCAGTGGAATGTGATAGCGCTCCGCAAACGCCTGCTGCGTCAGCGCAAGCCTCAGGCGAAGCCGCTTGGCTTCGGGCACCCGCCGCGCAGCCAAAAGCTCTGCCTCTGTCCAAGGGCGCTCGGACAGGGCATCCAGTTCATCCGCCGTGAGCGGCTTTGAAGTAGACATTCGCTTCCTCCTTCGTGGCCTTGCGTGCTGAAATGATCCTGATTGGCCCATCGCGTTCCACCGCGACAACACACAGGATTTTTGCTGCTGACAGTCTAATCACGACCATTCGGTCCTCGCCATAATCAAACCTGTCATCATAGCGGATGAAGGCATGAGGATCAGAAAACACCGCCTTCGCTTCCTCAAAAGCAATGCCGTGCTTCAGGATGTTCTGGCGGGCTTTGTCTTGATCCCAGATAAACATAGCATAAAAACTACTGATTACCAGTAGCGATTGGATGGCGTTGATGGGCTGGTGTCTTACTTGTGATCATGACGGTCACACTGCCATGGAGAGGAGGGAGCCACAATTTGCGAAAAATCAGGGTGCTTTACGCATTCTTCCTTCTCCCATTGCGGGAGAAGGTGGCCTTCGCGTCAGCGAAGGTCGGATGAGGGGAGATGCCACGATGTTCCTCATCCTGAGGTGCTTTGGCGATAGCCAAAGCCTCGAAGGACGCACAATATTCAAGCGGTCTGTTTGCTTTGATAGCGGTGTCTGGCGGAGGCACGTTGCGTCCTTCGAGGCTTTGCTTTGCAAAGCACCTCAGGAAGAGGAGATTGGAGGTGGCATTGAAGGAATTGGGACCGTGTACGCCCAACTTCATAACTCAGCCCTTAATAAGGTCTTTCATTTGAGTAAAAATAAAAGCAAAAACAGCGCCTGCAACTGTTACGACTAAGACGATATATGGAGAAACATCTTTATTTTGCTTAGCGATACGAACGATTTTTTGAAATTTATTTTCGGGTGGAAAATGGAAATTCCTTATGGATTCAACCTGTGACCGGATATTTCCTTCAATTGAAATGTCTAAAAGAGGTGTCCGATCTTCTTCTGGGAGATCAGTTCCATTTCCACGTAGAATACGGTCTTTCTTGACTGCATAATTTGTAACTTCACGAAAATGACCTGAAAGAAGTTGCTCGCATTCTTCAAGGATCAGCAGTCCTTTTTCGTAACTGAAATTGCTAATTTGACTCTCGATATCGCGCAAATTTTCAGCTGTTTTGTTTCGAACGTACCTTTTGATCGTTGCCCAGTATACTTGTCTTGGAGAACCCCAAAATTGAAGTCCAGAATATATGATCTTGCCACCAGCAAAATCATCCATTTCGATAGTGTGTTGCCCGCCAATATGATGCCACTTGAAAAACCATTCGTTGTATAGCCGCTCGCGCTCTTGTTGGAGCGCGAGCGAGAGCCTATTAGCGATAGGTGTCAGCAATTGACCCTCACGAGCACCCAGTCGTCGCCCCACAGGTATCGCACTTCTTGCAAGTCCCGTTTTGCACCAGTGTCATGTTCTGGCACTCGGAGCAGCTTTCGCCCAGATAGCCCTTCATCTTGGCGGCAAAGCGTGCCTGATCTTTCGCGCCGTCCTGTGCCACAGCCAGTTTCACCGCAGGCTGGAACAGCGCTTCCACACTCTTTGCCACCTCAGGCTCCTGCTTGAGCGCCGTGTTGCCCGCGAAGGAATACACCTGCGCGCCGCCCGAAGCATCGGCCTGCATCTGTGTCTGGCCCGTTGTCGGCGTGCTGCCGGTCATCTGGCCGCCACCGGCCACCGACAGGAAGTTGGTGGCGCGGCCACGGGTGAGGCCCTTGGAGACAACGCGGCTTGCGCTGCCGGTGGAGGTGCCGTCATCCGGCTTCTGTGGTGCGCTGTAGGCAACCTCGTCCGGCGAAACATGGGCGAGGTCATTGCGGCCGAGATAGCTGATCGCGAGTTCCCGGAAGATGTAATCCAGGATCGACGAGGCCATCTTGATCGTGTCGTTGCCCTGCACCATGCCGGCTGGCTCGAACTTGGTGAAGGTGAAGGCCTCGACATATTCTTCCAGCGGCACGCCGTATTGCAGGCCCAGCGAAATCGCGATGGCGAAGTTGTTGAGGAGGGCGCGCAGTGTGGCCCCTTCCTTGTTCATGTCGATGAAGATTTCGCCGATGCGGCCATCCTCATATTCGCCGGTGCGCAGGAACACAGTGTGGCCGCCAACCTTCGCCTTCTGGGTGTAGCCCTTGCGGCGGGTGGGGAGCTTCTCCTGCTCGCGGTTCACCTTCTCGATGATGCGCTCGACGATCCGCTCGGTCACTGTGACAGCACGGGCCGCTGCGGGCTGCGCCATCAGGGCTTCCACGTTGTCATCCAACTCTTCCGAGTCGTCTTCAATGAGAGCCGAGTTGAGAGGCTGCGAGAGCTTCGAACCATCGCGGTAGAGCGCGTTGGCCTTGAGGGCGAGTTTCCACGAGAGCATGTAGGCGCTCTTGCAATCCTCAACCGTGGCATCGTTGGGCATGTTGATCGTCTTCGAGATCGCGCCTGAGATGAACGGCTGGGCCGCTGCCATCATGTGGATGTGGCTTTCAGCCGAAAGCGAACGCTTGCCAAGCTTGCCGCACGGTGTGGCGCAATCAAACACGGCATAGTGTTCCAGCTTGAGGTGAGGCGCACCTTCCAGCGTCATCGCACCACAGACATGGATGTTCGCCATCTCGATTTCAGCCTTGGTGAAGCCGAGGAA
>JBOFGV010000089.1:0-26890 GCA_051649305.1 Beijerinckiaceae bacterium | reverse complement strand
CTCAATCAAACGCAGAAGCGCACTGGTCCAAGACCAGTAAGCTGATGATAGTTATGATGGCCCTCTGGGTCTTCTTCAGCTTTGTCGTGCATATGTTCGTCACTCCGCTTAACGGCATCAAGATTTTTGGCTTCCCGCTGGGCTTCTATATGGCCTCACAGGGTTCGCTTGTCATTTTCGTTGGCCTTCTTTTCTGGTTTGCAAAAGCCCAGGACAAGGTAGACCGCGAATTCGGCTATGCTGAAGACGAGTAAGGAGCTTCAAACATGGCAACGGAAACTCAAACAGGCGGCAAGGATTTTACATCCGGCCTTGGCCGCATTTACACCATTTATACCGGCGGCTTTCTCGCCTTTATCATCCTGATCGCGATTCTCGAGCGCGCCGGCGTTCCTAACAAGATCCTCGGCTATATGTTCATGGGTTTCACGATCCTTGTATATGCCTTTATCGGCATTGTGACGCGAACAGCCGAAGTCGGCGAGTATTACGTGGCGGGTCGCAAGGTCCCGGCATTCTATAACGGTATGGCAACGGGCGCTGACTGGATGTCGGCAGCTTCCTTCATCGGGATGGCCGGCTCACTCTTCCTCCTTGGTTACGATGGCCTTGCCTTCGTTCTGGGCTGGACGGGTGGCTATGTGCTCGTGGCTGTTCTTATCGCGCCGTTCCTGCGCAAGTTCGGTGCCTATACGGTGCCAGACTTCCTGTCGGCCCGCTATGGTGGCAACACGGCCCGTCTGTGTGGTGTTATGGTTCTGATGGCTTGCTCCTTCACCTATGTGGTGGCGCAGATCTTCGGTACTGGTCTTATCGCCCAGCGCTTCCTGGACATGAACTTCGAACTTGCCTGCTTTGTCGGCCTTGCCGGTATTCTGGTCTGCTCGATGCTGGGTGGCATGAAAGCTGTTACCTGGACACAGGTTGCCCAGTACATCGTTCTGATCGTAGCCTACCTGATCCCGGTGATGTGGATGTCTGCCATCAAGTTCGGCATACCTATCCCGCAGCTCACTTATGGCCAAGCCCTGCAGCAGATTTCTGATCTGGAGCAGAGCTTCATCAAGAACGGTCTCGCACCGGCTACGATGAAGATCCATACGGAGCCCTTCACCAGCTACTCACCAGCCAACTATTTCTGGCTAATCTTCTGCTTGATGGTGGGTACAGCCTCACTTCCTCACGTTCTGATGCGTTATTTCACCACCCCATCGGTGCGTGAAGCCCGCATTTCCGTGGCTTGGTCGCTGCTCTTCATCTTCATCCTCTACTTCACAGCACCTGCATACGCAGCGTTCTCGAAGCTTGAAGTTTATTCGACACTGATCGGCAAAAACGTCGCTGATATGCCAATGTGGGTCTACAACTGGGGCAAGCTTGGCCTGGTAACGATCTGCGGCAAGAATGCGGCTTCGATGGCTGATGTTGTTGCATCCTGTAAGGCTATTGCCGGACATGCAGGTGTGCTTCGTTGGCAGGATCTGGGCATCAACACCGACGTGGTGGTGATCTCGACTCCTGAAATCGCTGGTCTTCCCTACGTCATCACCGGCCTCGTGGCTGCTGGTGGTCTTGCTGCTGCCCTGTCAACTGCTGACGGTCTGCTGCTCGCCATCGCCAACGCGCTGTCGCATGACGTTTACTACAAGATGATCAACCCGAATGCGCCACCCGCAAAGCGCATGGTCGTTTCGCGTATTATTCTGGTGGTTGTTGCGATTGCAGCGGCCTGGGTGGCCTCCACCCGACCGACTGATATCGTCGCGATGGTGGCCTGGGCATTCTCACTGGCGGCAGGTGGTTTGTTCCCGGCACTGGTATTGGGCATCTGGTGGAAGCGAACAACAGGTAAAGGTGCCGTTGCTGGTATTCTCGCTGGCTTCTTCGTCACTCTGTTCTACTTGGTCATCACCCGCTACTGGCCGCATCTCGGCGTTCAGTATTTCGGCATGAGTTCGCTGCTCAATCCGATCACGGGTGCTCCACTCGTCAATGCTGATGCAATGAAGGCTGCTCTTGCCAACCCTGCAATGCTTGATGGACCTGTGCTGGCCTCGCATCCGCTCGCTTCACGCGTCGGCTGGTTCAACCTCAACAACATCTCCTCTGCTGCCTTCGGTCTGCCCGTCGGCTTCCTGGTCATGTATGTTGTTTCAATGATGACACCTGCTCCTTCCAAGGAAATGCAGGACTTCGTTGATGCCTGCCGCCGCCCACGTGGCCAGACCCTGATGGATGAAAAGACTGCATAAGTCGTTTTATTCCGCTAGAAGATACAGGGCGGGGGTCAAACCCCGCCCTGTTTCGATTATCTGGATGTGCGTTCGAGAGGCGTTACAATGAGCGACCCTGGCTACTGGTTTTTTACGATTCCCAATTTCATTCTCGCGGCCGCGATGTATACTTTGATGGGCCGTTATATCCTGTCGCTATTGTTCAAGCCGGACAGTGACAAAGTTATCTGGCGCGTGTTTGCCCAGGTTACAGATCCAATCATAAAATGCGTTCGTGTACTCACACCAGCTATCGTACCCAATGGCATGGTTATGATTTTCTCGGTGTTCTGGCTCATGCTCCTGCGTATCGCACTGTTGATTGTTGCGGTGATGTTCGGCTTTTCACCAAAGTTGGGAGGCTGATATGGATGAACGCGAAACAGCCCTGCGTACGGATGGAACACTGATTGGGCTGGCCATGGCTGGCCTTATCAATGGCTCCCATAACTCGCCATGGTTTGATATGATGTCAGGCCCAATAGCCGCAATCATATCAGGTTTTCTGTTTTCTTCGCCGCTTCTGTTGTTTTATTTCGTGTCGCTTTGCATCTCGGCTTTCACAGTCATCCTCGCTGGCGTACCTGCTGCAATCTATGAGCAGACAAAAGGTCTGGAAAAAAGCAGTGCTACTTCACTGACCGTCTGGCTTGTAGCAGCCATTGTTATGGCATTGCCAGCATTCACAAAAATGCTCGGCTTTTGGTAGATTGATAAAAAGACCCCTTGCGCTCCTGAAACTGTGATCAGCAGACACTTGCACAACCAAAATGACTGGCTCATTTTGGTGACAAGCCCGTTGATTGCAAGGTTGTCATGTATGACAAGATCGAGCGACTAACCACTCTCTCCGTAGCAAGAGGTGTAGGCTTTGCCAGTTTGGCGGTCTTTTGTTTCATGATTGGATTTGCAGGCGACATCGTCAACTTTCTGCGATCAGGCGGGATTGGGGCCTTGTTTATTGCTATTGGGCTTCTCATCAAGGCCAGGAACAGCGATGCGAGATTTTTCCGCAAGACAGAAGTCTGGATCATGATGTCAGAGGATATGCGTCATCCTGCAGAGAGGGCTGCTCAGATGGTGACTGATGCAAGACGTCTGGTGCTCTTGCGCTGGTCATTGAGAGCGGCATCAGCAGCGGGCTTTTTTCTTGGTGCAGCCGTTTTTTTTATGCTGTTTGCCAATTAGTCTCTATCTTTACCCCAGCGCATAGTATGTTAAGAATGCATTAAGTGAGGGGGCCGCCTTACGTCAGGAGTTGCGTTATGCAGTCTTTCCTTTTGCGTGCCTTTTCAGTTGTTGCGTGCTCGGCAGTGGTCTGCGCCATGTATACAGCACCCGCCTCAGCCACTTCTGGCCATAAGATGCACGCTGGCCAAGGCGCAAAACATCACCACAGCGTTCCAAAACAGCGGTATGTGCATCCAGCATCTGGTACTTCTTCCGGCGGCTATGGGCCAGATATGCCGCGCTCACGGCCTTCAACTGCCAGTCAGCCCGCCCCCACCACGCTCACTTTGCCTTTGAACCCAGCTCAATTGCCTCCCCGCCAGATTCTGGGCATCTCAGGCAGCCATCACAATTATTATGAGCCACACTCCTATCATCCTGCGCCAGAGCGGCGTCGACTCGAGATGTTGTCGGGAAGCCCTGTTGATCCGAATACCATCCTGTCACAACTGCCATCAGGCCGGATTGTCATGCAGGCACCATACTATGGCTATCGTTGGCATGCTTATCAGCGGCATGGTCGCGCTGGGCTGAATACCCACCAGCCCTATGCTCAGCCAACTTTCCACATCATCGGCGAGCCTTCACGCAAGCACATGAGCAAACCTGTGAAATTGACCTATGGCACTGAGGTTCGCCAACGCCTGAACCCATCTCCCCGCGTGGTTTGGATCAAGGAAGAGCGTCAGGGACGGCAAATTCACGTTGTGAGATAAGGTTTGGATTGCATTTACCATACGCAGCCTGGCGGTGGTTTTGCGGAATGTTAACCTTAATAGTGTTTGAATAGGTCTGTAAAACGCGAGTCAGCGTTGTGTACGGGTCTTTCTATGACGCATCGTCGGCCTACCCCATCACCCTTTGCAAACACAGATGCATCGCTTTCGCTGGTCATTGGCAAGGGGCCAGTGCCCCGGATTATCCATTTGCGCCCATGGGCAACGGTGATTGGCGGAACCCTCACTGTTCTGTTGATGACATGGTATCTCGTTGCCACAGTGTATATCGTCTTCAAGGATGAAATGCTGGCACGCCTGATGAACCAGCAATCTGAAATGCAATATGCCTATGAGGACCGTTTGGCGGCCCTGCGCAACCAGATGGACAAGGTGACATCGCGCCAGTTGATCGATCAGAACTCACTTGATGGCAAATTGCATGAGCTTCTCTCGAGACAGGCGCAACTGGAAACCCGCCATGCTGTTGTAGCCTCGCTGGCAGATCAGTCAGGCATGACATCGCAACGCCCTGTTGTTCGTCCTGGCATGAAAGCAGCCGATCCTGTCACAACAGGTTCGGTGAACAGTTTTGCTCCCATCAGTGCAGATAAGAATTTCAAACCCTCTCCGGCATCAGAACTCTTTGAATTGCGCAATCTTGCGCCACGCAATTCAGCCTCCCCTGCCGCCCTCGACCGCACGCTGAAGCAAAGCCAGTTGATGGAAACGCCAGCTGCCATAGCCATAGCTTCTGCAAAGGATCTGGCTGATCGCGTGGAGAAACAGCAGATTGCAGCGCTCGACAACATGGAGAAAAAGGCAAAGGCCAGCGCTCTCCGCTTGTCGCAAATCGTCGTGGAAACGGGGCTGCCCGCCAGCCGGTTTATCAGTGACAGTAAGAACACTGCTCAGGGTGGGCCGCTGGTTCCTCTGAACAGCAGAAACATGGGCGCTTTTGAGCTCAAGCTTTCGCAAACCCAGTTTGCCATTCAGCAGGCACAGCGCATTCGCAAAGTGGTGTCCAGCCTACCGATTGATCGCCCTCTTGGTATGGAATTTGAAACAACCAGCGGATTTGGCTCAAGATCTGATCCCTTTACACGCTCGCTGGCGATGCACACAGGCATTGATTTTCGCGCGCCAACCGGCGCAGCAGTGCGTGCCACTGGTTCCGGCAAGGTGATCGACGCGGGACGTATTGGCGGCTACGGCAACATGGTTGAGATCGACCATGGCCATGGCCTGACAACGCGCTACGCCCATTTGTCTTCTATCGAGGTTGATGTGGGTGACAATGTTGCCAAAGGCGAGTTGATCGGCCGCGTCGGCTCAACAGGCCGCTCGACCGGCCCTCACTTGCACTATGAAACACGGATTGATGGCGACGCAGCTGATCCTATGCGTTTTCTGCGCGCAGGCCAGAAGCACAGTGGTCTTTAACCGCTGATCAGTCGATATCATCGACCTCGGAAACATTACCGCTGATCTTCTGCGCCAATGCAGCTTCCATGAATTCATCGAGATCGCCATCGAGCACATCACCCGGCGTGCCGGATGTGACGCCTGTGCGCAAATCCTTCACGAGCTGATAGGGCTGCAAAACGTAAGAGCGGATCTGATGTCCCCAACCCACGTCGGTCTTGGCGGCCTGCTCGGCCATAGCGGCTTCCTCGCGCTTGCGAAGCTCGATTTCATAAAGCTTGGCACGCAGCATTTTCCAGGCAGTTTCACGGTTCTGGTGCTGGGAGCGCTGCCCTTCGGACACAACCTGAAGATTGGTCGGCTTGTGAATGAGGCGAACAGCTGATTCCACCTTGTTGACGTGCTGACCGCCAGCACCACCAGAGCGCATGGTTTGGGTTTCAACATCTGCAGGGTTGATGTCGATCACGATGGAGTCATCCACCACAGGATAAACAGTCACGCTGGCAAAACTGGTGTGCCGGCGCGCATTGGAATCGAAAGGTGAGATGCGCACCAGACGATGCACGCCGCTCTCGGTCTTCAGCCAGCCGTACGCGTTGCGCCCCTTGACCTGAATGGTAGCTCCCTTGATGCCGGCTTCTTCCCCATCCGAGAGATCAACCACCTCGATCTTGAAGCCACGCCGCTCGCACCAGCGCGTGTACATGCGGTAAAGCATGTTGGTCCAATCTTGGCTTTCCGTGCCCCCTGCTCCGGAGTGTACTTCCAGAAAGGTGTCGTTGGAGTCAGCTTCGCCGGACAGAAGGGCTTCAACCTGCTGTTTCTGGGCGTCCTTGTCCAAGGCGCGCAGGATGGACTCACCTTCCTTGATGGTGTCTTCATCCCCTTCAGCGTCACCCAGTTCAATCAGGGTTGACGCATCATCAAGCTCACGCTCAAGACGGGAAATACCACCAAGGCGCGCTTCAAGGTCAGTGCGCTCACGCATCACCTTCTGGGCATTGGCTGGATCGTTCCAGATATCAGCACTCTCGGCGAGTGCGTTTACTTCAGCGAGACGTCGTGTTGCGGCATCCCAGTCAAAGATGCCTCCTCAGCAGCCCGACTGACTGCTTGATCGAATCGACAAGCGATTGATGCTCTGCGCGCATGATACACCGTAAGTGCAAGGGATTTGGCTCTAGGCCGATGCGTCGGGTCTACAGCGCCGTGACAGCGCTGTAAATCCTTCGTGTTTGTAGGTTCAGTACAGTCCGCCAGTGCCGGAAGAAACAGCGCGGTCCGTATCCCCGCCACCACGACGGGATGAAGCTGACGAACCCGAACCGGCAGATGAACTGTCAGGCGGACCTGTTCCCGGCTTGAAGGCCTCAAGAATGGCATCCTCTCCGGGGCCGACACGCACACCGCTGCTGCGGCTTACGCGGACAAGCTTCATCTGCGAAGGCACACGGAACTTCACATCAGGCTTGTCCTTCAGGGCAGCCGCCATGAAGTCACGGAAGACAGGTGCTGCATACTGTCCGGCAGTTGCGGAATCACCCAGTGACTTTGGCTTGTCGAAGCCCATGAAAACACCAACAGCGAGATCAGCCGAATATCCTACAAACCACACGTCCTTCGAATCGTTCGTTGTTCCGGTTTTGCCAGCCAGCGTTTTGCCAACACTTTTCACAGCTGTAGCCGTGCCGCGTTGGATAACCCCCTCCATCATGGAGGTGATCTGATAGGCCGACATCGGATCAATAACGCGCTCGCGCTTGTCAGCCAGGCGCGGCTCGTCCTGACTGGTCCAGCGGTCTGCCTGACAGGTGCTGCAAATCCGCTCATCGTGCTTGAAGATGGTTGCGCCGTACCGATCCTGGATACGGTCAATCAATGTTGGTTTGATGCGACGACCACCGTTTGCAAGCATGCCATAGGCTGCTGTCAGACGCAGAACTGTCGTTTCACCAGCACCGAGCGACATGGCCAGCACGGGCAACATATCGTCATAGATACCAAATCGCTTGGAGTACTCCGCAATCAACGGCATGCCGACATCCCGCGCAAGGCGGATGGTCATCAAGTTCTTGGACTGCTCGATGCCGTAGCGCAGTGTGCGCGGACCAGCCGTTCCGCCATCATAGTTTTCCGGCTTCCAGATACCCAGTGTACCACCCTGATCGATCTCGATGGCTTCATCCACAATCACCGAAGACGGTGTGTAGCCATTATCAAGAGCTGTTGCATAAACAAAAGGTTTAAAGGACGAACCGGGTTGGCGGATGGCCTGTGTCGCACGGTTAAATTCTGACTGGTCAAAGGAGAAACCGCCGACCATCGCGAGAATACGCCCTGTGTGCGGATCAAGCACTGTAATCGCTCCGGAAATTTCCGGGAACTGGCGAAGGCGGAATTGACCCTGCCGGTCTGTCGGTTCGGCATAAATCACGTCACCTGCCGTAACCAGCTGCGTCAAGCGCCTGCGGGTCCAACGGGCACCTTCCGCAGGAATTACACCGACAATGCGTTCACGCTCAATCTGGCCACCGGGCAATTTACGCGGCTGGATGCCGATGCGTATCTGCTGATCGGTTACATCCAGAACCACGGCAACACGCCATGGCTGCACATCATTATAGAGAGGCTCTGCTGCGAGGGCAGCGCCCCAGTCACCGGATGGCGGCACCTTCTTTTCAGTGCCACGCCAGCCGCGCGCTTCATCAAAGCGCACGAGACCGTCCATCAGTGCCTTGCGGGCCATGACCTGCAAGCGAGGGTCAAGTGTTGTGCGGACGGAAAGGCCGCCCTCATAAAGTTTTTTCGAGCCATAACGCTCGGCCAGCTCCCTGCGCACTTCTTCGGCAAAGTAGCCAGCGTTGAGGAAGTTTGCGGAAACAGCGCGCAAATTGACGGTCAGCGGCTCAGCCTTGGCCTTGTCAGCATCAGGGCGGGTCACAAAGCCATTGTCCACCATACGCTCAATGACCCAGTTACGGCGGATCAAAGCCTGCTCACGCTTTTCAATGGGGTGATAGTTGTTGGGGCCTTTTGGCAGCGCGGCCATGTAGGCCACTTCAGCCAATGTGAGCTCATGGACCGACTTGCCGAAGTAGTTCAGCGCGGTGGCTGCAACGCCGTAGTTGCCGAGCCCGAGATAAATCTCATTCAGATAAAGCTCGAGGATTTTGTCTTTCGAGAAACTTGATTCGATCCGCAGCGCAATCAGCGCCTCGCGAATCTTGCGTTCGTAAGACTGTGTTCCATCCAGAAGGAAGTTCTTTGCAACCTGCTGTGTGATTGTGGAGGCCCCCTGCTGGCGAGCGCCACGGTTGCGGAAGTTGGAAACAACAGCACGGGCAATACCCTCAGGGTCGATACCGTTGTGCTTGTAGAAATTCTTGTCTTCTGACGACAGGAACGCGCTGATCAAAAGCCGCGGCATGGCCTGAATTGGCAGATAAAGGCGGCGTTGATTAGCATATTCCGCCAGCAAACCACCGTCTCCGGCGTGTACGCGGGTCATCACCGGTGGCTCGTAGTTTTGCAGCTGGGCGTGCTCTGGCAAGTCCTGCGAGTACTTCCAGATGACATAGCCAAATACAGCCGCGCCAAGCAAACCAATGAAGGTTGCAGCGCCAAATGCAAAAGCAAAAAATCTAAAGATCAGGCGCATCGGCCCGGACCCCGCTGGTAAAACAACCGATCGGCGACAGGCGCAAATCAGTCTGATCGGTTTTCATATATGCAAAAACACGCAAGAAACCAGCGCTAACGCTGGTATTAACTCCCTTTTCCAGTGGAGTGTGGCCTTCATGCGGCAACACGGCCACCATAACACGATCATTCACAGCAGAAACTGTCGTGGATTGCATCACGGCTTGTCGCGATCACGGGCGATACGCTCCGCGAGGAACCGCTCGATAGCCTCGCTCGCCGCTCCTGCGGTTGCGATGCGCCATTCCTCTGTCAGCATCATTTTTGCCTCATCAGACGCGGTGAGGTAGCCGAGTTCAATCAAGACAGAGGGCACATCCGGCGCTCTCAAAACACGGAAACTGGCCCCTCTCAGGGCATTTTTGTGCATACGGGTCGCCTTGGGCAGGGTTGCCACCAAGCCGCGGGCAAACTGGTTGGAAAAAGCACGTGATTCACGCCGCGCCAGATCAAACAGGATGTCAGTGACCTCATCCTGATCATCTTTCAGATCAAGGCCAGCGGCAAGATCGGCAAGGTTTTCCTTTGCAGCCAGCTTTTCCGAGCGCTCGTCTGTTGCACGATCAGACAGAACATAGACGCTGGCACCCCGGACATCCCCTTCATCTGGAAGCGCATCAGCATGCAATGAAACAAAAAGTGCGGCTTTTGATTGTCTGGCAATCCGCACGCGCTCCCGCAAGGGAACAAAAACATCGGTTGCGCGGGTCATGACAACCTTGGCCTTGCCGCCTTTTTCAAGGCGCTCCTTCATGGCAAGCGCAAATTGCAGCACAATTGTCTTTTCCAATTCTCCGCCGGGGCCAGATGCACCGGGATCAACGCCGCCGTGGCCGGGATCAAGCACCACAACCGGCAGATCATCAGGAGATTGCGCCTTTGCCGGGGTGGTGCCTGTGATGATGTCATCGGAAACAGGATGGGCAAGGGCTGCAAAAGCTTCAGTCGTTGTTTCCTTCAAGCGGATTGCCAAACGGAACCCGCCGCCATCCAGCGGAACAAACCGCTGCTCCTCGACAATGGCAGGCTTGCCAAGATCGAGAACAACACGCCCTTGCCCGCGCATGAAGGCACCAAAGCGCACTTGCCGGATGGTGCCGTGCCTCTCCTTCACTTCAAGGGAAGGCGCATGAAAGCGCGTTGCAGGAAAATCCAGCAACAATCGCTGGGGCTCGGTCATGGCACTGACCGTAGCCACGATCTCACGGGAAATATCCACAAAAACATGCGTGCCGCTTTCGTCCTGCTTCAATCCAATTTGCGTAACGACGGGCCCATTGACGGGTTGCTGCACAGCGGAAGCCGCTTTTTTGCGCCGCATGTCAGCTTCCGCTCCGGCTGAAAATGCCACGACAAGCAGGATCATGAACGCAAGGCGGGCCAACAAGCCCCCTAAAGTGGTCTTCTCACGATGCAAAACACGCATCTCCGTACTCGCGCGGCCCAAAACCAGCCTCGCATCCAAGTGAATGAAAAGATTGTAACAAAACGTGGTTAACGCCCGCTTAGGAACACAGGAACCGTCATTTGCCAGCTTGCCAAAACATGGCATGACCCGTTAGAGAGCATATGACGCTTTTGCCGTATCGTCTCGAATCATTGATTTGGGTAGCTTGGCTGGTGGTTGCTGACAGCTGGAGTTTCCTGAACTCTCCCGAACAAAGTAACCGGCGTTGGATCGCACTCTGCGGTCTGGATCGGGACATATGATGACGCAATTTGCATCGAGAGCGAATGACTCCGGCTCATTGGCGAGCATCCATACCCTTGTTTCAACTTCACTGCGCGGATTTCAGACCGGAAAGTCTGATCCCGGCGCATCCCACCTTTTTTCTTCAACACATCGCCGCATCCCTTCCCTGTGGCTGGAGGAGCTTTCTTCTCCGGCAGAACCAGGTTTACGGGCGGCCCACCTGAGTGACCACAATGGCTATCAACAGAATGCTTGTAGACGCATCGCACCCCGAAGAAACACGGGTTGTGGTGCAACGCGGAAACCGCATTGACGAATTCGATTTTGAAAGTTCCTCTCGTAAACAACTGAGAGGAAACATTTATCTGGCAAAGGTAACGCGGGTTGAGCCCTCGTTGCAGGCTGCTTTCGTTGAGTACGGTGGCAACCGCCACGGCTTCCTTGCTTTCAGCGAAATTCACCCTGACTACTACCAGATCCCGGTTGCTGACCGGCAGGCTCTGCTTGAGGAAGAAGCCCGCTTCGCCGAACAGGACGAGGCCGACGAAAACGACGAAGGCGCAAACCGCAAGCGCGGTCGTCGCCGTCGTGGTGGCAAATCCCGTTCTGCCCAGAACGGCGAAACGGTTTCGGAGAATGCGCCGGCAGAAGGCTCGGAAGAGGCTGCTGAGGCCGCTTCGGATGACAATGATGGGAATGAAGTTGCTGCTTCCGCGGAACAAGAAGCAACCAGCGATAATTCTTCGGATGAATCTTCCGAGGAGGCTGATCGCGAAACCGCTGAGGCTGAAGCTGAAGAACAGCATGTTGAGCAGATCGGCGGCAGCGATGCCATGGAAGACATGCGCGAGCAGCGCCGCAGCTTCCGCCCCCGCAAGCAGTACAAGATCCAGGAAGTCATCAAGCGTCGGCAGATCCTGCTGATCCAGGTGGTGAAAGAAGAGCGTGGCAACAAGGGTGCCGCGCTGACAACCTATCTGTCGCTGGCAGGTCGTTATTCCGTTCTGATGCCCAACACCTCACGTGGTGGTGGCATAAGCCGCAAGATCACCAATTCTGCAGACCGCAAGCGCCTTAAGGAACTCTCCAGCGATCTGGAGGTGCCAGATGGCATGGGCGTTATCCTGCGCACAGCAGGAGCAAGCCGGACAAAGCCTGAAATCAAGCGTGACTTTGAGTATCTGCTGCGTGTCTGGGAACAGGTGCGTGAAACAACGCTTCAGTCCGTGGCACCCATGCTCGTGCATGAGGAAGGCTCATTGATCAAACGCTCACTGCGCGATCTCTTCGGCAAGGAAGTGGACGAGGTCGTTGTGTCAGGCGAAGCCGGATACAAGGAAGCCCGCGATTTCATGAAGATGCTGATGCCGTCGCAGGTGAAAGCCATCAAGGCCTACCGCGAGCCGCAGCCGCTGTTTGCGCGCCATGGCATTGAAAGCCAATTGGATGCGATGTTCAGCACCACTGTGACGCTTCGGTCCGGTGGTTACATCGTCATCAACCCAACCGAAGCGCTGGTTTCGATCGACGTCAACTCGGGTCGATCAACCCGCGAGCACAACATCGAGGATACGGCCCTCAAGACCAACCTTGAGGCTGCTGAGGAAGTGGCGCGCCAGTTGCGCCTGCGCGACCTTGCCGGCCTGATCGTTATCGACTTCATCGATATGGAAGAGCATCGCAACAACCGCACGGTTGAAAAGAAGCTCAAGGACTGCCTGAAAAACGACCGCGCCCGCATTCAGGTCGGGCGCATTTCGCCCTTCGGCCTGATGGAAATGTCGCGACAGCGCATGCGCACAGGCGTGCTGGAAAGCTCCACGATGCCATGCCCGCATTGTGGCGGTTCTGGCTTCCTGCGCTCGATTTCGTCGGTGGCACTGCTGATCCTTCGCAGCATCGAGGAGGCCCTGCTCAAGAACGCGCAGTTCCACCTCAACATCAAGACACGCACGGAAGTGGCGCTGTATATCCTCAACCAGAAGCGCCTGACGCTGCGCGAGATCGAGAAGCGCTTTGGCGTGACTATTGCCATTCTGGCTGACGACAGCCTGCATGGCACCAACTACTATACTCTCGAGCGTGGTGAGCCAGCACCGGAAGGTGGCCTGCGTGTCGATGATACGACACCAATTGTCGATGAGATTGACGAGGATATTCCGGAAGAAACCTTTGAGGATGAGGCAGAAACTTCAGCTTCGGATGAGGCGGACTCTGAATCCTCCGATGACTCCTCATCTTCAAGAGACGATTCCGAAAACGGCGGCCGTCGTGGTCGGCGTCGCCGCCGCCGGGGCGGACGTGACCGGGGAGACCGCGAGCCACGCGCAGATCGTCCGCAGTCTGCCGCACAGGGTGATGATAGCGAGAAAGAGTCTGACGATGAGGATGGCGACGAGTCATCTGAAACCGAAGCCTCATCGTCCAATGGTTCGAGAGAAAACGGCAATGGCGAGCGAGATGGCGGACGCCGTCGCCGTCGCCGGGGCAGACGTGGTGGACGCCGCAACCGTTTTGAGGGGGAAGCACAGACCTCTGAAGGTGCAGCGGTAGCCGCTGACTCCGAAGGTGGTGCGACTGTTACTATGACGGAAGAGCCCGTTGCAGTTGTTGCGGCTGAACCTACCCCTGTTGCTGAAGAAGCTGCTGCTCCCAAAAAGCGGGGCCGAAAGAAGGCTGAAGCTCCTGCAGAAGCCATCGTTGTTGAGGCAGTTGCAGAACCGGCTGAGAAGCCAAAGCGGGGCCGTGCCAAGAAGGTGGTGGCCGAGGTTGCTGTGGAGCCTGTGGTTCAAGCTGTTGCAGCGCCTGCACCGGTTGTTGAAGCACCAGCACCAGTGGCCAAAAAGCCAGAGCCGAAGCCCGAGCCTGTCATTGAGCCGGAGATCGAAGATCCCAACCGCCCGAAGCGGTCAGGCTGGTGGTCTAAGGCCAAGAAGGCGCTTGGTGGCGAGTAACAAAAAGGCGGCAGAAATGCCGCCTTTTCTTTTATGAACGCTGCAGATCAAGCGAGAGCCAGTTTGTCCTTCACAGCCCGTTGCTTGACTGCCAGCAAGAGTGCAGTTCGTGCGGCATGATAGTCCTCATTCTTCACCCAGGCGGCAACGTGGATTTCAGCCCCACCGCCTGCCAATGATTTGATCGACACAGTGTTGTCGCGGTCATGAAGGATTCTCTCCTGCTTTGTCAGGACATCATGAATGGCTGCAAGAGCTTTGCCAGCATCCGTTTCACCCGGCAGATTGATCACAGTATCAATGATGCGCTCTGGAAAAGCTGACATATTCTTGATTGTGCCAGAGAGAATGGAGCCATTGGGTATAACGATATCAACGCCATCCGTGGTGCGAAGATTGGTGTGGAAGAGATCAATTCCCAGCACAACGCCCTCTGCTCCGCCCGCTTCAACATGGTTGCCAACCTCAAAGGGGCGCAGGAAAAGCAGCATCAGACCTGCCGCAACGTTGCTAAGCGTGCCCTGCAAGGCAAGACCGATGGCCAAGCCTATGGTACCCAGCAAAGCCAAAAGACTGGCTGTCTGCACGCCGAACTGCTGCATGACGACCATCAGCGTCAGACCCAGCACGATATAACGCACCGTGCTTGCAATCACGGGCTTCAGGGTCGCATCAATCTTTGTGTTGGCAAGGGCCGCTGTAATGAACCGGCGCAGCCAGTTGGCAAGCGTCCAGCCGATGAACAGCACGATCAATGCGCCAACAACCGGTGGCGCGTATTCAAGCACAAGCTTCCAGAGAACAGAGGTTTGCTGGGCAATCTCTTGAGGGTTCATGGCAATTCCTCTTGTTTCAGGCTCAATGTCCGGTTGATTCAGGCACTATTGTGTAACCAACGCCCTTGTTTATCGCTGGCATCATGCATGTCAGTTTCAGCGTCGGCAAAGGAAATCTGCACGAAATTGGTCCACTTTGCGAGATCAGAATCGGGACCGTGAGTGGCGGCCCGATAGCTTGCTTTGGCGTCGTCTGGCCAATTCTAGTGCAAGGTCTGTCAGAACATTTTGGAAATCATGACAGTGTAAAACGCTTGGCATGCTGCGCTTCCGGCAGATGACAAGCATCCAGTTTCCCAAAAAGCGCATAACGGTTGAGCGCAATCCGGTCATAAAGCCAATCGCGCATAGCGCGGGGAATGGGGCGTAACAACGGTGCAAACCTTGCAGGGCCGCCCATAGTGCGGGCCAGTGACATGATTGCAGATGTTCGTTCCAGCGCTATGCCCTGATCTAACCATAGAAAAGTGTTGGGCTTTTCGGGATCAATGCCATAGGCAATCGCCAGACGCCTTCCGAGTTGCGACTGGATTGCCACAAATCTGACAGGTGTCGGGCTTGGGTACTCATGCTTCAGGGTCAACCGGACCGCATTAGAGCAAAGCACACAGACGCTGTCGAAAACCCAAACGGGGCCGAGAGACAGAAAAGCGATATCGTCAGATTGCAAATCAGTGAGGTTAGGCAATGGGCGATCAGAGAACATTATGATGTCCTGTTGGAATCTGACGCCGCATTTTTGAGCCAGCGGCCCAGTTTATCGACGGCCTCATGCATATCTGTTTCTGTGCCTGCAAAGGAAAGCCGCACGAAACGGTGCCCTTCTGCCGGATCAAAATCGAGACCTGGCGTGATGGCCACACCCGCTTCGCGCAACGCCTGGCGGCAGAAATCCATGCTGTCATTGGTCAGGGCTGAGACATCGATATAGACATAGAATGCACCATCGACCGGCAGGAACCGACCCAGACCAATCTTTGGCAAGCCATCCATCAAGATGGCACGGTTGCGGGCGTAACCTGCCCTCACCTCTTCCATTTCTGCTCCGCCATCAAAGGCCGCCAAAGCCGCTATCTGGCTCAGATAAGGCACAGAAATGGAGAAATTCTGCTGCAACCGTTCGATCGGCCGCATCAGACGCTCGGGCACAACCATCCAGCCCACCCGCCAGCCGGTCATGCAGAAAAACTTCGAGAAGGAATTGATGATTACAGCGTCATCGCTGAACCTGAGCGCAGTTTCAGCCTTCGCATCGCCATAGGTCAAACCGTGGTAGATCTCGTCGGAGATGAACCACAAGCCGAGGTCTGCGCAGGTCTTACACAGACCAGACAGGGCTTCAGGCGTCATCACCACACCGGTTGGATTGGCAGGGCTCATGGCCAGCACGCCTTTGATTGGCTTTTCAGCATGGGCCTTGGCAATGAGATCACCTGTCAGCGCATAGCGCGTATCAGCACCCGTCGGAATTTCCACCACCTCAAGCGATAGTGCCTTCAGGATGTTGCGATAGGCCGGATATCCCGGGGCGGCGATGGCAACGCGATCGCCCGGTTCAAACATGGACAGAAACGCCAGTGTGAAGCCGCCAGATGAGCCAGTTGTCACGACAACCCGTTCATAGGGTACTGTTACACCATAGGTGTCCTGATAGTGCGCAGCGATCCGCTCTCGCAAAGCG
Source organism: Beijerinckiaceae bacterium (assembly GCA_051649305.1). Classification (GTDB taxonomy): domain Bacteria; phylum Pseudomonadota; class Alphaproteobacteria; order Rhizobiales; family Beijerinckiaceae; genus JADCCX01. Next base: position 10,380 of record JBOFGV010000089.1, on the reverse strand, counting down.
CGAATGCCCAGCGCCTCGGTGTAAGGAACCCGGCCACTTTCCAGTGCCGCAGCGGCAGCGGCTCTCGCTGTTTTGGGCGCAGGATGCCCCGGCTGCCCCACTTCCATGTGCACAACCTTGCCGCCCCTGTGTTCGATCGCAGCAGCATCGGTCATCACATCCATCACAATGAACGGTGAAACGTCTGATCGCTTCGAAACTTGCGGGACAAACGCAGTTGTCTCAATTTTTTTCATCGTATCAAGCCTTGTTCGCCATCGTACTGCCGCAGTTCTTGCATCGCTGATAACACAGGTGTGAAAAACAGCTGGTAGCCTTGCGTTGACCGCAGTCGTTGCAAGCTCCATACGGTGAGATGAGTTTCGTGCAATGGTTTTCAGATCAATGATGCGATCACAGGCCTCAAAAGCAAACATCTTCTCCCGTGCCATGGCGATGGCGGCGGCGGTGGCTGTTTTGCTCAGCCCCCTCCCTACAGTTGCACAGCAGCGCAATCTTACCATTATCCGCGATGCCGAGATTGAGCAGCTTTTGCGCGATTATGCCAATCCGGTGTTCCGGGCATCGGGCATTAACGAGGGTGCCACGAAAATCATTCTGGTAGGCAGCCGGGACTTCAACGCCTTCGTAGCCTCAGGCCGCAAGGTCTTCATGAATGTTGGCGTGATTATGGATTCAACCACTCCCAATCAGGTGATTGGCGTGCTCGCCCATGAAACCGGCCATATTGCGGGCGGCCATCTGTTCCGCCTGCGGGAGCAACTGGAGCGTGCTCAAATTCTCGCGGTTGCCGGCATGCTGCTGGGGGCTGGTGCTGTGGCTGCGGGATCACGCAGCGGCAATGTCGGCGCCAGTGGCGAAGGCCCCATGGGTGCCATCATGGGTGGCATGGAGCTGGCCAAGCGCTCGCTTCTTGCATACCAGCGCGGTGAAGAGCAGGCGGCTGACAAAGCTGCCCTGCGATACCTCACCCAAACCGGACAATCAGCAAAGGGCATGCTGGAAACATTCCAGCGCTTTTCAGATGAAAGCCTGTTCCGCCGTGTTGGAAGCGATCCCTATTTGCAAAGCCACCCGATGGCACCTGAGCGCATTGCCTCGATGAAAGAGGATGCCGAGAAAAGCCCGCATTTCAACAAGGCTGACAGTCCGGCTCTGAAGGCCCGGCATGATCTCGCACGCGCCAAATTGTGGGGATTCATGGTCAGGTCCGATGAACTCTCGCGCCGTTATGCCCCATCAGACAACTCCCTTCCCGCGCGTTATGCACGTGCCATTTCTGCCTATCGCTTTGGCAATCAGGCGACAGCGCAGGCCCAGATTGACGCGCTGATTGCGACGCAGCCCAACAACCCGCATTTTTGGGAACTGAAAGGGCAAGCCTTGCTGGAAGCTGGCCGTGCCCGCGAAGCGGTTGCCCCCTTGCGCAAGGCTGTTGCATTGGCACCGGGACAATCGCTCTTTCGCGCCATGCTGGGGCACGCCCTTGTTTCAACCGGCGATGCCAGGGATGCTGATACTGCCATCCGCGAACTGACAACAGCCTCGCAGCGTGATCCTGATTCTCCTGACACCTTTGCTTTTCTGGCGCGCGCCTATGCTGCAAAAGGCAATGAGGCCATGGCCTCTCTTTCTGCCGCGCAGGGTTACATTCTGTCTGGACGGCAGGAAGAAGCCAAGCGCCTCGCCCGCCGTGCCAAGACAGGCTTGAAAGAAGGTTCACCCGCCTGGCTGAAGGCCGATGATATCGTCAATCAACCCACACAATCGTGAGGCCACTTTCGACGGGCTTTGTTGTATAAAGCATGCGTATTCGCCTTCCCCAGAATTCACCGTTTCCGGAGCCTGTTATGTCCATCAAACGCCTTCTGCTTGTCATCACGATGATGTTTGTTCAGCCTGCCCTGACACCTGCCAGCGCGCAGACCGCAAGCTTCTCTGATGCCCAGAAGAACGCGATGCACGAGATCATCAAGGAATATCTCCTGCGCAATCCTGAAGTCATTCAGGATGCTATGGTAGAGTTGGAGAAGCGCCAGAAGGAAGGCGAGCGTCTTGCACGGGTGAAAATCACACAGGACAAGAACGGCCCGCTTTTCGCCTCCAAACACAACACGCCCTATGGAAACCCCAAGGGCGATGTGACGATTGTCGAGTTTTTTGACTATAATTGTGGTTTCTGCCGTCGCGCTGTCGCTGATCTCCAGAAGCTTGTGGCAGAAGACAAGAATGTCCGCGTAATCACCAAGGACTTTCCCGTGCTTGGTCAGGAATCGGTTGAAGCTGCAACAATCGCGGTCGCCCTGAAGCAGCAGTTTTCACCGGAAAAGATGTGGGCTTTCCACCAGAAGCTGTTCACGGTGCGCGGCAAAATCGGCAAGCAGCAAGCCCTTGATACAGCCAAGGAATTGGCAGCGGATATGCCGCGCCTGACCAAGGATATGGAAAATCCGATTGTCCGTGCAGCGATCGAGGAAAATGTACAGATTGCGGATGCGCTGGGCCTTACAGGAACACCATCCTATGTTGTCGGTGAGGACATCGTTGTTGGCGCTGTTGGCTATGCAGATTTGAAAACACGCATCGACAGCATTCGCAAATGTGGCAAATCTGCCTGCTGAGCAAACCTGCCTGCTGAGTGGCCCGTCAGCCAAGACAGGGGATTGCGCTTTCAAAAGGGTTTCCCTTGATCGCGCGCTCGGCTAGACAGTGCGCAACGGGCAAGGATGATGCTGATTTTAGAATCACCGCACTTGCCGTCACCGAGATGATGGCAAAGTGCTTGTTACGCGCCTTTTGCCTTGATTGAAGGAAGTTAAACTGATGGCGAAAGCTCCCCAGCCCAAAAAGATTGTAACGGAATCATCCTCTGCCATTGATACAAAGCTTGTCCGCGCCATTGCTGATCTGCTTACCGAAACCAATGTCGGCGAGATTGAAGTTGCCAAGGGCGACCTCAAGATCAGGGTTGCACGGTTCAGTGCGGCACCTGCTGCCGCGCCTCAAATGGTTATGCAGGCTGCGCCTGTTTCAGCGCCCGTTGCTCCGGCAGGAAAGTCGATGGCCAAGAGTGCTGAAGTAGCTGCACACCCCGGCACAGTGAAATCACCCATGGTAGGCACGGCCTATCTCAAGCCATCACCGGATGCGAAAGTGTTTGTCGAGATTGGTTCGAGCGTGAAAGCTGGCGAAAAAATCATGCTCATCGAGGCGATGAAAACATTCAACGATATTACGGCTCCCCAGTCCGGCACTGTTACGGCCATTCTGGTCAGTGACGGTCAACCAGTCGAATTCGGCCAACCACTCTTCGTGATCGAATGATCGGAGAGCGTCCCATGTTTGACAAGGTCCTGATTGCAAACCGTGGTGAAATCGCCCTTCGTGTACTGCGTGCCTGCAAGGAACTGGGCATTGCCACTGTCGCTGTGCACTCGACGGCTGACGCCAATGCGATGCACGTTCGATTGGCTGATGAAAGCGTATGCATTGGACCGCCTGCCGCCAGAGACAGCTACCTCAACATACCGGCACTGATTGCAGCCTGCGAAATTACCGGCGCAGATGCTGTGCATCCTGGTTATGGCTTTTTGTCCGAAAATGCCCGGTTTGCCGATATTCTGGCTGGCCACAAGATTGGCTTCATCGGCCCCAAGGCGGATCACATTCGCACTATGGGTGACAAGATTGAAGCCAAACGGACCGCGCGCAAGCTCGGCATCCCCTGTGTTCCCGGCTCCGAAGGCGGGATCACGGATGATACCGAAGCCAAGCGCGTTGCAGCCGAGATTGGCTATCCTGTTCTGGTAAAAGCAGCCGCTGGCGGTGGTGGTCGCGGCATGAAGGTCGCACGCTCTGAGGCTGATCTGGTTGAGGCCCTGCAAATGGCTAGGACCGAAGCCAAGGCGGCCTTTGGCGATGATGCGGTTTATCTGGAAAAATACCTCGAAAAGCCCCGCCATATTGAAATTCAGGTGTTGGGCGATGGCCGTGGTGGGGCAATCCATCTCGGTGAGCGTGATTGCTCCTTGCAGCGCCGTCACCAGAAGGTCTGGGAAGAAGGCCCCTCACCTGCCCTCAACGCGCAGGAGCGCGAGAAAATTGGCGGTATCGTCGCCAAAGCCATGAAGGATATGCAGTATCTCGGTGCTGGCACAATCGAGTTCCTTTACGAGAACGGCGAGTTCTATTTCATTGAGATGAACACCCGTATCCAGGTGGAACATCCTGTCACGGAAATGATCACTGGCATCGATCTGGTCAACGAGCAGATCCGCGTTGCTGCTGGTGCTGATTTGTCAGTTCAGCAAAAAGACGTGCATATTGAAGGCCATGCCATCGAGTGCCGCATCAATGCCGAGCATCCCGCGACATTCAGGCCATCACCCGGGACTATCACCTATTACCACCCCCCCGGTGGTTTGGGTGTGCGCGTCGATTCCGCCGTGTATCAGGGCTACGCCATTCCTCCCAACTACGACTCATTAGTCGGAAAACTCATTGTGCACGGCCGCACACGCAACGAGTGCCTGATGCGACTGCGGCGTGCGCTGGATGAGTTTGTTGTCGATGGCATTGAAACGACACTGCCGTTGTTCCGCACGCTTGTCCGCAATGCAGACATCCAGAACGGGGATTATGACATCCACTGGCTGGAGAAATTCCTGGCTGCTGGCGGCATGGACCACTGGACTGGCAAGCCTTGATCAGGTGAAACCGGCGGCACCACACGATGGCAACGTCTGATCCGCCACAGGATATTACAGCTGACGTTTTGCTGAGAGCCTACGCCTGTGGCATTTTCCCAATGGCGGAGAATGCCCATGATCCGGCACTGCACTGGTATGAGCCCAAACGCCGGGGTATCTTGCCGCTGGACGGATTTCATCTTTCCCGAAGTTTGGCCAAGGTAGTCCGTTCCGGACAGTTTGAAGTGCGGATCAATCAGGATTTTGATGCCGTTATCAATGGCTGCGCCTCAGCCGCGCCAGGACGGGAAACAACCTGGATCAATTCCACCATACGCCGTCTCTACCGGGAGCTTTTTGATATCGGTCATTGTCACACTGTAGAAACTTATTGCAACGGTGCCCTGGTCGGCGGCCTTTACGGTGTTTCCATCGGGGGGGTGTTTTTTGGTGAAAGCATGTTCCACACCATGACCGATGCCTCAAAAGTGGCTCTGGTGCATCTGGTTGGGCGCATGAAGCGCGGCGGCTACAGACTGCTGGATGCGCAGTTTGTGACATCTCATCTCGCACGGTTTGGCGCGATTGAGATCGACAAAAGACTCTATCAGGTTTTGCTGGAGCAAGGGCTTGGTGTTCAGCCTGCAGGTGACACTTGGTCAGGCATCCTCACAGGCAATGACGTTCTTATGTTTGCAGGACAGTAGTTCAGCGCCCGCTTTCCATCATGCCAGTTGGAGGGGCAGCGCCCCCTGGTAACGGGAAGAACCGCTGCGATGGCGTTGGACGAATAACTTGTCCTGAAGGCGCTGTGCTAAGAGGCTGTCCCGGCAAGATTGGCCCTGCACTGGTTGAGCGGTTGATCTGCTGGGCGCGGCGTCTGTCTGCAGCGGCGCGCTCAGCGGCACGTTCTGCAGGATCAAGTTGCGGCTTGCCATCTGGCCCCAGCGGCCTTGCCAGTGCATTCTCGTTTGAAGGCGCTGCAACGACCTCTTCTTCTTCCACAGGCGTCTTGATCAGATCACGCTGGGTGGCACCTTTGCATCCCGTCAGCCAGATATCATAGACCGGATGCTCGATGGCGTTAAGGCCAGGACTGGAAGCAAACATCCAGCCATTAAAGAGGCGCTTGGATTCATTATTGAGCGTGATTTCATCCACTTCAACAAATCCGGTTGTCTGCGGTTTCTCAGCCGCAGGACGCGAATAGCAGACTTTTGGCGTCAGCTGCAAAGCACCAAACTGCACCGTTTCGTTCACGGCCACTTCAAACGAAATGATGCGGCCTGTGATTTTGTCGAGGCCTGCAAACACTGCTGTAGGGTTGCGAAACTTGTCTGCAAAGGCAGGCGAACCAGCCAGCGCCAGAGAGGCCGCAGCCAGAACAAAGATCGACGAGGAGATTCGAAACGTAACCATAGTTCTGTCCATTAGCACGGCGTCTTGAGCCTAAAAAGGGCATGGCGTGCCAGTTTTATCAATATGTTGCCCAGAAACCCACAATAAGAACAGGTTTTGATCTGCTGCCGGGCTGACTGTCGCCTTTTTACCAATCCAGCTCTGGACACCTGTGACACAAAACAGCATAACCCCGTCACGCAGAGACGTATCTGTCTCAAACGGCTGGAATTAAGCAATGGGCCTCAAGAGTTTCGCACTGAGCTTCTTTACCTGGTGGAACGGCTCCACATTCGGCATGCAGCTTTTCACAAAGCGCAAGGGCGAGCGTGTGGGTGAGGACGAGTATGGCAATGTCTATTACCGCAGCCGCAACGGCGAGAAGGACAAGGCGCTTGGCCATGAGCGCCGCTGGGTGATCTACAACGGACTGGTTGAGGCTTCTCGCATTCCGCCCGGCTGGGCTGGCTGGCTGGCCTTCACCTATGACAAGGCCCCCTCGCAGGAAGACTACAAGCCGCGCGAATGGCAAAAACCGCATGAAGCCAACATGACCGGTTCTGCGATGGCCTATCGCCCCAAGGGCTCGACACTGGGCCAAGGCACGCGTCAGGCAACCGGTGGTGACTATCAGGCCTGGACACCACGCAACTGAGTTTGTTCTGTTACGGCTTTTTCAGAGGCCGCCAGCAGCCTGTGAGTGAGAATCATTCTCTCTCAATTCAGAATCACCCCATGAAAGAACTCTGGGCGGCTAAATGATTCTTCTAAGGTCACAAAGTTTCACGAATTGAGAACGATTGTGACGATTCGATGGCGAGCACCGATTCTCGAAAGAGATTTCAACAGTTTAAACACCGCTTTAAATGTTGGATCAGCCAAAACAGATTTCTTAATAAAAAGCTACGACCCACTACATGTGGGAGAAACAATTTACCATATTTTGGGTTCGAAACCATGAGCCCGCAGAGAGGGGCGGCAGCAGCAAAAATGAATCTCAGTGCAGATTCAAAGCCTTAACAAACTCTTCTCAGTTATCCCCAGAGTTCACACCCCACCTACCAGATGTTGAATCAAACACACTTGGCCGACACAATATCTTGACGTGAGGCCATACAAATGCGTATTCTGTTTGGGTTGCAGCAGAAGCAGCGACAGGCGGGCAACTGCCAAAAAGTTTCCAAATACGGGCTGACGACAAAAGCGTGGTGCAAACAACGCTTGAGGGATTTTTGCGCCGTTTGGGAAGGATCACAAGGGCCTGAAAAAGGCTTGGCAGGGGCGGTTCAAACAAGGCGGAAACGAGCCGGGTTTGTTCAACTTGGTGGGCGCTCTGGCGCTCGAGATAAGGAATATGACCATGCGCATCGAGCGCCGCTATACAAAAGACGGACAGAGCCCCTACGCGGACATGAGCTTCCAGTTCACCAAGTCGGAGATCCGCAATCCGGACGGCTCGGTGGTGTTCAAGCTTGAGAACGTTGAAGTGCCCGCGACTTGGTCGCAGGTGGCCTCCGACGTTCTGGCACAGAAGTATTTCCGCAAGGCCGGTGTGCCTGCCCGCCTGAAGAAGGTGGAAGAGAACGATGTTCCGTCTTTCATCTGGCGCTCTGTTGCTGACGAAGCTGCGCTTGCCTCCCTGCCCGAGAACGATCGCATTGTCGGTGAAACCTCATCGAAGCAGGTGTTTGATCGCCTTGCCGGAACCTGGACCTACTGGGGCTGGAAGGGTGGCTATTTCAACACCGATGCCGATGCGCAGGCTTTCTACGATGAACTGCGCTTCATGCTGGCGAACCAGATGGTCGCGCCAAACTCACCACAGTGGTTCAACACTGGCCTGCACTGGGCCTACGGCATCGATGGTCCAAGCCAGGGCCACCACTACGTCGACTTCAAGACCGGCAAGCTGACGAAGTCGAAATCATCCTACGAGCATCCCCAGCCGCATGCCTGCTTCATTCAGGGTGTGCAGGACGATCTCGTCAACGAGGGCGGTATCATGGACCTCTGGGTCCGCGAGGCACGTCTGTTCAAATATGGTTCTGGCACAGGCTCCAACTTCAGCCGCCTGCGCGGCGAAGGTGAGAAGCTCTCGGGCGGTGGCCGCTCGTCTGGCCTGATGAGCTTCCTGAAAATTGGTGACCGCGCCGCCGGTGCCATCAAATCTGGCGGCACAACCCGCCGCGCCGCCAAGATGGTGGTGGTGGATGCGAACCATCCGGATATCGAAACCTATATCGACTGGAAGGTGAAGGAAGAGCAGAAGGTTGCTGCCCTTGTCACCGGCTCCAAGCTTGCCCGCAAGCACATGACCGCGATCATGAAAGCCTGCGTCAACTGTGATGGTCCCGGCGATTCATGCTTTGACCCTGAAAAGAACCCCGTTCTGAAGCGCGAGATCAAGCTCGCCCGCCGGGTGATGATCCCTGACAACTACATCAAGCGCGTCATCCAGTTCGCCAAGCAGGGCTACACGGACATTGCCTTTGATGTTTATGACACCGACTGGGATTCCGAAGCCTATCTGACTGTCTCTGGCCAGAACTCCAACAACTCCGTATCGCTGAAGGATGACTTCCTGCGCGCTGTCGAGAAAGACGGTGACTGGAACCTGACCGCCCGCAAGGACGGCAAGGTGATGAAGACGCTGAAGGCCCGCGATCTGTGGGAGAAGATCGGCTATGCCGCATGGGCATCGGCTGACCCCGGACTGCACTACAACACTACGATGAATGACTGGCACACCTGCCCAGCTGCTGGTCCGATCCGCGCGTCTAACCCCTGCTCGGAGTACATGTTCCTTGACGATACGGCCTGCAATCTCGCCTCGCTGAACCTGCTGCAGTTCTTCGACAAGGCTGCCCGCAAGATCGAGATTGAGAACTATGAGCATGCTGTTCGCCTGTGGACCATGGTGCTCGAAATCTCCGTCACCATGGCGCAGTTCCCGTCCAAGGAAATCGCCCAGCTCTCCTATGAATACCGCACGCTCGGCCTCGGCTATGCCAACATCGGCGGTCTGCTGATGACCCTCGGCCTGCCCTACGATTCAGATGCTGGCCGCGCCATCGCTGGTTCGCTGACAGCCATCATGACCGGCGTTTCCTACGAAACTTCGGCGGAAATGGCCAAGGAACTCGGCCCCTTCCCCGGCTACAAGGCCAATGCGAAGAACATGCTGCGGGTCATCCGCAACCATCGCAACGCCGCTTACGGCAAGACCAGCGGCTACGAAGGCCTTTCGGTCAACCCTGTGCCCATGGATGCTGCTGCCAACCCGGATCAGCGCCTTGTAGACCATGCCAAGGCAGCCTGGGACCGTGCGCTGGCCAAGGGTGAAGCCCATGGCTACCGCAATGCACAGGCAACCGTGATTGCCCCCACAGGCACAATCGGCCTTGTGATGGACTGCGACACCACCGGCATCGAGCCTGACTTCGCTCTGGTGAAGTTCAAGAAGCTTGCTGGCGGCGGCTACTTCAAGATCATCAACCGCGCTGTGCCTGAGGCGCTGCGTGCCCTCGGCTACCGCGAAAATGACATTGCGGAAATGGAAGCCTACGCACTCGGCCACGGCTCATTGCGTCAGGCGCCCGGCGTCAACCACAGCACCTTGCGTGCCAAGGGCTTTGATGATGCGCAGCTTGAAACCCTTGAGAAATCATTGGCTTCCGCCTTCGATATCAAGTTCATTTTCAACAAGTGGTCCCTCGGCGATGCGCTGATGGCGAAGCTCGGCGTGCCTGCCGACAAGCTGGAAGATCCTGCGTTTGAACTGCTGCCTTTCCTCGGCTTCACCAAGGCTGAAATCGAGATGGCGAACATCCATGTCTGCGGTGCGATGACGCTGGAAGGCGCGCCTCACCTCAAGCAGGAACACTACGCCGTGTTTGATTGCGCAACCCCTTGCGGCAAGCTTGGCAAGCGTTCGCTGTCAGCTGAAAGCCACATCCACATGATGGCAGCGGCCCAGCCGTTCATCTCGGGCGCGATCTCGAAGACGATCAATATGCCCAACGATGCCACGGTTGAGGATTGCAAGAGCGCCTACATGCTCTCGTGGAAACTCGCCCTCAAGGCCAACGCGCTTTACCGCGATGGCTCGAAGCTCTCGCAGCCGCTGAACTCGGCGCTGATTGAGGACGACAGCGAGGAACTGGATGACAACGTTGAGGCCCTGATGGCGCAGCCCGCAGCAGCCCGTGCTGTCACCGTGACCGAGCGGATCGTCGAACGCATCATCGAGAAGGTGAACCGCGAGCAGGAGAAGCTCCCCACCCGCCGCAAGGGC
>JBOFGV010000088.1:0-3273 GCA_051649305.1 Beijerinckiaceae bacterium | reverse complement strand
AGTCCGTCCCATTATCCTGATCATCGAGATCATCAGGCGAAAAGCCTGCGATATAGCCCTCACCCTCTGGGCGCACCCAGACGCCAGATGTGTCGATCAGCAGGGGGAAAGCTGCCAGCGCATCGCGGCAGGTGAAGGAAAAGACGCAGCGTTTCTTGGCGTAGACAGGTATGGAAAAGCCCACTCTCTCAGCCAGAACCCGCGCACCGGAAGCCCCGGCGGCATTGACGAACGCTCCGCACGAGATCTGCGTGCCATCGTCAAGCGAAACGGATTGCACCCTGCTCTGATCCATCTCAATGCCCACAACCCTCGCCTGACGATAGACAACGCCAAGCGAGCGGGCCTTGCGGCGGAAGGCCATCATCAGACCATAGCCATCAAACCAGCCTTCGCCGGTTCTGCCCCATGTGCCGCAGGCGAGATCATCGGTGAGAAGCCAGGGGAACTGCGCTTTCAGAGCGGCGGGTTCAAAAAGCGCGATGTCAGCGCCGCGTGCATTTTGCAGCGCGTTGATGCTGCGCAGAACGGGCGCTGTCCGCTCAGTCGCGACATAGAGATATCCGCCTTCTTTCAGGCCAACATCCGGCCTTTCTCCATCCACGGCAAGCGTCTCGCCAATGTTGCGCAGGAAGGCGATGCCATGGAGGGAAATATCGATGTTCACCGCTGTCGAGAACTGCTGGCGGATAGAGCCTGCTGACAGGGCAGAGGCGGAGTGCTGGTAGCTCGGGTCCGGCTCCAGCACCAGCACACGCAGTTTGCCATCGGACTGTGTAGCCAGATGATAGGCAATCGAGGAGCCCATGACGGCTCCACCTGCAATCACAACATCAAACTGTTCGCTCATATTGTTCCGATAAACCGGGTTGGCCAAATCCGCACGCCAAAAAGTCTTCTGTCATCTATTCAGTTTTGAGATTGGCAGTTTTTGGGAAATCAGCATAACTGGCGTTATGCGCAAACCATCCAGCACCAAACCATTCCCCGCCGTTTCCAAGGAAACACTGGCCATTCTCAAGAAACTTGGCGTGGCCAAGACAGCCCTGACCAAGGAAGTTGGTGGAGGCGCTTTGCCGGCGCGGTCGCCTGTGACGGGCGAAGTCATCACGCAGGTTGTAACTGCCACGGCTGATGACGCAAAGGCCGCCATCGCCAAGGCGCATGAGGCGTTTCTCGCATGGCGGCTTGTGCCTGCCCCGCGCCGGGGAGAGCTTGTGCGTCTGCTGGGCGAGGAACTGCGCGTTGCCAAGGATGATCTCGGCCGTCTCGTCACCATCGAGGCTGGCAAGATCACGTCTGAAGGTTTGGGCGAAGTGCAGGAGATGATCGACATCTGCGACTTCGCCGTCGGTCTCTCGCGCCAGCTTTACGGCCTCACCATCGCCACCGAGCGCCCCATGCACCGGATGATGGAAACCTGGCATCCGCTGGGGGTCTGCGGTGTTATCACGGCATTCAATTTCCCGGTCGCTGTCTGGGCCTGGAATGCGGCGCTGGCCTTTGTTTGCGGCAACCCGGTTGTCTGGAAGCCATCCGAAAAAACACCGCTGACAGCGCTTGCTGTGCAGGCGATTTTCGAGCGCGCCGCAACGCGCTTTGGTGATGCGCCGGAGGGCCTGTCGCAGGTGCTGGTGGGTGGCGCAGATGTGGGCGCTGCTCTTGTGGCTGACAAGCGCGTGCCGCTTGTTTCCGCCACCGGCTCCACCGCCATGGGGCGCAAGGTTGCGCCCGTGCTGGCGACGCGGTTTGCCCGCGCTATCCTCGAGCTTGGCGGCAACAACGCGGCCATCATTGCGCCAACCGCTGATCTCGATCAGGCCCTGCGCGGCATTGCCTTTGCGGCCATGGGCACAGCGGGCCAGCGCTGCACGACCCTCAGGCGCATCTTTGTGCATGACAACATCTACGAGGCTTTTGTGCCGCGCCTGCGCAAGGTCTATGGCTCGGTGGCTATTGGTGACCCACGCCAGAAAGGCACGCTCATTGGCCCGCTGGTGGACTGGCAGGCCTTTGACGGCATGCAGAAAGCCCTGTTTGATGCACGCCGTCTGGGCGGGCAGGTGACCGGCGGGGACCGCGTTCGCGAGGCCGCCAATCCGGATGCCTATTATGCTGCCCCCGCCTTGGTGGAGATGCCCAAGCACGAAGGCCCCGTAATGCGCGAGACCTTTGCGCCTATCCTTTATGTGATGCGCTACACTGATCTGGCTGATGCCATCACGTTGCACAACAGCGTGGATGCAGGCCTGTCGTCGTCCATCTTCACGCGGGATGTGCGCGAGGCCGAAACCTTCATGTCATCGTCGGGTTCGGATTGCGGCATCGCCAATGTCAACATTGGGCCATCGGGCGCTGAAATCGGCGGGGCTTTCGGTGGCGAAAAGGAAACCGGCGGCGGGCGCGAGGCGGGTTCGGATGCCTGGAAAGCCTATATGCGCCGGGCGACAAACACGATCAATTATGGTGCTGCGCTTCCGCTGGCGCAGGGCGTGACGTTTGATGTGGGGTCATAGCAAACGGTCTCGGGTTTGCGGCGATTTTGAGCACGTTTCTTTTAATCTTGCTTAGCTGGAGTTAGGTTTCTTGGCATTGACATCACCATTTAAGCGCACAGTCCGCCCATTTAAAGACGGAGAATATGCGGGGATGAATGATCGCAAGGCTTTCGTTCGTATGCCAAGTTATTCAATTGATCCTCGATCATACATACGTGGTTTTCTCGTTTTGCAGCGGGATATCAGATTTTTATTTGAAACCATTCATCCTGCAAGTCAGAATTTGAATACATATTCAGAGCACATAGGTATTCTTTTCACACGTGCATGTTTTGAAGTTGAGACAAATCTAAGTGCAATTTTGCGAGAAAATGGATATCTGAAGGGCTCAAATTTGACCATTGACGACTATAAGAAGATAGAAATTTCACATAAAATTTCTGAATATGAAATATTGCTGCCTGAGTGGCATGGAGGAACTTATCAAGTAAAGCCTTTTGATGCTTGGAAGGATGGAAGCAAGCTGATTTGGTATTCTGACTATAATAAATTTAAGCATGACAGAGTTGAAAATCTGGAGAAGGCGACTTTCCAGAATTTGATTGATGCCTGGTGTGGTCTCTTTGCGTTGATTAGTGCGCAATTTTTCCTTGATGAAATGAGCATTGAAAAGCAAGTAATTGGTTGGGGTCATTCATTGGCCCCTAATGAATTTTGGCATGGAGCTGGCGGGTACCTGAAAGTCAAATTTCCAACATCTTGGGAAGATCACGAT
>JBOFGV010000087.1:0-107461 GCA_051649305.1 Beijerinckiaceae bacterium | reverse complement strand
AGGCTCACCGGGCTCAGCAGTGGGATCGGCATAGGCGGTTTTGATCACTTCAACGATGCCGACAATCTCCAATCCTTCGTTGGAATGGTAGAAAAAGCCACGATCGCCGGTTTGCATGGCCATCAGGTGCTTCTTGGCGAGATGGTTGCGCACCCCGTCCCAGAACGTGCCCTTGGCCCCTGCTGCCACCTGCATGTCCCAGGACCATTTGAAGGGTTCGGATTTATAGAGCCAATGTGCCATCAGTATTCCTATCTGTTTCCTATTCCGCCCTCTGAGGCCGGTTGAGCAACGCTTCCAGCGCGCCATCCACTGTCAGCCAGCCATTGAGCAGCGCATCCACCATGCCGCAAATCGGCAGGTCAATATCGCGGGCCTTGGCGAGTTCCATCAGGGCGGATGCTGTGGCTGCCCCTTCTGCCAGTTTGCCGGTTGAAACAGCTTCTTCGATGGACATGCCGCCACCAAGCCGCAAGCCCAGCGCATAATTGCGCGACTGTGGCGACGAGGCTGTCAGCAACAGGTCGCCCAGACCGGAAAGGCCCATGAGTGTTTCAGGCCTCGCCCCGAAAGCCTCGCCAAAGCGGCGAATTTCGGCAAAGCCGCGCGTGATGATGGCGGCACGAGCACTGTCTCCCAACCCCCTGCCCGCGACGATGCCGGCGGCGATGGCCAGCACGTTCTTCGCAGCACCACCGATCTCGACACCGCGCACATCTGTTCCGTGGTAAATCCTGAGGGCTGGCGTGTTCAGCGCCTGCGCAAGGGCCTGCGCCAGATAGGGATCGGCACAGGCCAATGTTACGGCTGTTGGCAAGCCGGAAGCGATATCGATGGCAAAGCTGGGGCCGGACAAGATGGCTGCGAGATGCCCCGGCAGCAGGTCTGTCACCAGATCAGTGGCAAAAAGCAATGTACCGCGCTCGATGCCCTTGGCCGTGCAGATGATTGGCACGCTTGCAGGCAAAGCCAGCGCCAGCGCCTCGGCCACAGGCCGAGTGGCCTGCATCGGCAAAGCGAGGATCACAGCGTTGCACTGCGCCATCGCGGCCAGCTCGCTTGTTGCCTTGATGGTGGGGTCCAACTGGCAGCCCTTCAGCGCCTTGGTATTTTCGTGCTTCGTGTTGATGTCGTGAACCTGCGCCGGATCCCGCGCAAACAGCGTAACCTTCCGCCCTGCCCTTGCAGCGGCACAGGCCAGTGCCGAGCCAAATGCGCCAGCGCCCACAATGCCGATGTGCTGAAAGAGGGTGGTGGTCATGGGACCGACCTCCTTCTCGCCTTGCGGGAGAAGGTGTCATGCAAAGCATGACGGATGAGGGGTAGCGCTGTGTTCGCCTTACAACTTTTCGACATGCAAATGTTTTGACCGCAGAGTGCGGCGCGACCCCTCATCCGACCTTCGCTGAAGCGAAGGCCACCTTCTCCCGCAAGGGGAGAAGGAAAGTGCCTCGTGGCACTCATCAAACCTTCGCCCCCAGCCTGCCTGACCCAACAATGGCCTGCGCTTCGGTATCCAGCGGCCAACGCGCTCTCGCAGGCGTATCCATGCTGTCGATCAGATTGAGCGACAACCGCTCGATACCGGCCCAGGCAATCATGGCACCATTATCCGTGCAAAGCTTGGGCGGCGGCACAACGAGGCGGAGGCCCGCTTCAAAGGCCAGACGCTGCAGCGCGCGGCGGATAGGCTGGTTGGCCCCTACGCCACCGGCAACCACCACCGCCTGCGGATGGCCAAACCGCTCGCGAAAGACGCGCAGGCCAATGCGTGTGCGCTCGACGATCACATCAATCACAGCAGCCTGAAACGAGGCGCAGAGATCCGCCACATCTTCCTCGCTCAAGGGGGCAATGCTGTCAGCTGCAAGGCGCACAGCTGTTTTCAGGCCAGAAAGCGAGAAATTGGGTTCGGGGCGTCCCTGCATGGGGCGGGGCAGGTCAAACCGCTCGGGATTGCCCGCCTCAGCAAACTTCTCCACCTGCGGACCACCGGGATAAGGCAGGCCCAGCATCTTTCCGACCTTGTCGAAGGCTTCGCCAATCGCATCATCGATGGTGGTGCCGATGCGGCTGTATTGGCCGACACCGGTTACTGCGACCAGCTGGGTGTGCCCACCCGAAACCAGCAGCAAGAGATAAGGAAACTGCACGCCGTCTGTCAGGCGCGGCGAAAGAGCATGTGCTTCAAGGTGATTGACCGCCAGCAGCGGCTTCTTCGACACAAGCGCCAATGCCTTCGCCGTGGTGAGACCAACCAGCACCCCGCCAATCAGGCCGGGACCTGCGGCGGCAGCAATGCCGGAGAGATCACTGAGTTTGACATCAGCAAGCGTCAGGGCACGGGAAATCAACTTGTCGAGGTAATCGACATGAGCGCGGGCTGCGATTTCGGGCACAACGCCGCCGTAGCGCGCGTGTTCGGCAATTTGCGAGAGAATCTCATTAGACAGGATATCGCCACGGCCATCGGGCAAACGGCGCACAACGGAAGCTGCGGTTTCGTCGCATGTCGTCTCAATTCCAAGAACCAGCATACGCTTCTATCCACTCCACCAGATATAAACACTGCATTTAAGCATGAGAGATTGACCTCCCGCGCAGTTCGCTCTGTATAGGCGTGCTGCCTGCCCTGCCACAACCCTTGAAAGTCATATGAAACAACCTCTTTTGCGTATCGGTACTCGGGGAAGCCCGCTGGCGTTGGCACAGGCGCATGAAACACGCGCCAGACTGGCCGACGCGCTGCAGGAGCACGAGGATCGCTTCAAGATCGTGATCATCCAGACAACCGGCGACCAGATTCAGGATCGCGCCCTGTCTGAAAGCGGCGGCAAAGGCCTTTTCACCAAGGAAATCGACGAGGCGCAGCTTGCTGGCCGCGTGGATATTTGTGTGCATTCCGGCAAGGACCTGCCGACAACCCTGCCGGACGGCTTGATGGAAGCGGGCTATCTGGAGCGCGAAGACCCGCGGGATGCATTCATTGCACTCAAAGGCTTCACCCTTGAAACGCTGCCCGCCGGGGCAACCGTCGGCACGGCCTCCCTGCGCCGTCAGGCGATGGTGCTGAACAGGCGGCCTGACCTGAAGGTGGAGTTGCTACGCGGCAATGTGCAGACACGCCTCGCCAAGCTCAAAGCTGGCACTGTGCAAGGCACGATTCTGGCCATGGCTGGTCTGAACCGGCTGAACCTCGCCCATGAAGCCACCTCGATTCTGGAGACGGACGCTTTCCTGCCAGCCGTTGCACAAGGTGCCATTGGCCTCGTTGTCCGCAGCAATGACCGAAAGATTCTCTCTGCTGCCCGCACCATTGTGCATCAGGACACAACGACCTGTGTGGCCGCTGAACGCGCCTTTCTCGGCGTGCTTGATGGCTCGTGCAAGACGCCGATTGCAGGTCATGCCACGATTGAAAATGGTGTTATACATCTTCAAGGGCTTGTGCTGTCGCCCGATGGCAAGCGCCTGTTCCGCGATGAAGCAACCGGAACCGATGCAAAGGCACTGGGAGAGATGCTCGGCCTCCGGATCAAGGCGCTTTTGCCTGCGGACATCTTTCATAAACAGGGCGCGTGAATGCGGGTGCTGATCACCAGACCTGTTGAAAGCGCTGCCGACACCTGTGCTGCGCTTGCAAAGGCTGGGCATGAGACGCTTTCATCACCACTATTCTCAGTAGTTCCGATTCAACATGCGATCAGCGGCAGTTTTGATGCTGTTCTGGCCACAAGCGGGCATGCTCCACGCCTTCTGGCAGATGACACTTCCCAAGGCATCAAGTTATTGCCGTTTTATGCCGTGGGAGATGCAACTGCTGCAGCTGCACGAACAGCAGGCTTTGCAACAGTTCACTCCGCACGGGGCGATGGCGAGGCGCTGGCTGCTCTGCTCAAAAACCATACTGCGAATGGGTCAAGACTGCTCTATCTCGCTGGCGTACCCCGACGGGATACAGCCATACAGACGCTTGCAGCTGATTTTCAGCTCACCACAATTGAGGTGTATCAAACACTGCCCGTTGCAAGTCTGGATACAAAGATTGTCGCAGCGCTGAAGCAGGGAAAGCTTGATGCTGTAATGCATTTCTCCCCCAGAGCTGCTGAGGTTTTCTTGAATCTTGCCGAAAAAGCTGGAGTGCAGATGCATATACAGAATGTTCTGCATGTCTGCATTTCTACGGCTACGCAGGACAAACGCATGATCCGGACAAGCGTTGCACAGCACCCAACGCTGGAAGGTATGATTGCGGCTTTGACAGCTGAGATAAACTGAAGGCTACAAGACCTGGGATGCTAAATGGACTTGGCAACAGCTCTGGTGACAGGCATTGTTTCTGTCATAATTCTGCGCTTGAAACCGGTATTGGTTTGAATCGCACAGCTTCGGGGGAGAGACTATGACAGACAATGACAAGGCGGCACCCGACCGTCGTGGTGCGCGCAGCCAGCGCAAGTCGCCCGAAATTGAGCTGAAGGCCGTTGACTCCACTGTTACGCCGGTTGAACCAGTGGCGGCTGAAACGACTGCTGCAAACACAGAACAGTCTGCCGCGCCCGAGATTGCAAAAGAGCCTGACGTTTCGGAGATGAAACCTGATATCATTGCACCGCCAGTTGCTCCTGTGGCGCAAAAGTCTTTGGCTGGACCGATGGCAATCGCTGCTGTGATTGGTGGCCTGCTGGGAACAGCCGGCGGCGCTTCGTTGCCAGGCCTTTTGGGCACGGCATCCAATCCGGCACAGGCTGACATCCAGAAGCTGAAGCAGACCGTGTCCGCGCTGGAGGCACGCCCTGCTGCTCCAAGCGCTGCGCCCGATGTTCAGGCCTTGCAACAGCGTCTTGCTGCCCTTGAAGGTGATCTCGCGAAGCGGATTGCAGATGCTGAAAAGCGGTTGGCTGATCGTGTTGCAACTGTGGAATCCGGCGTCAAGAATACAGACACGCGCGTGGCCAATCTGCCGACAGCGGCGTCTCCTCCGCTTGATATCACGCCACTGACACAGCGCCTTGGCGCGCTGGAGCAGAGCTTGAAAGCTGTTGATGGCAAAACTGACGCCACCCTCAAAGCCGCAGAACCCCGGATAACTGCGCTGTCCGAGCGTGTGGAACAGGCAACCAAACGCATGGAGGCTGGTACAGCCGCGCCATTGTTCACAGCCGTACAAGGGCTTGCACAGGCCTTTCATCGTGGTGGCAGCTTCACCACAGAATTAACGGCGGCGGAACTTATGGGCGCAAAGCCTGAGCAGCTCGCGCCTCTCAAGGCATTTGCTGAAAAAGGCGCGCCAACCTTTCAGCAGATCGCTTCTGGCTTTGCGGCTTTTGCTGGCCCGCTGGCGCAATCAGGCGAAGCAGCGCCCGGTGCTGCCATGTCCTACCTGCAGAGGTTTGTGAAGGTACGCCCGGTTGGTGAAATCGGCGGCAACACGCCACCAGACATTGTGCGAACCGTCGAGGCCGCCATTGCCAAGGGCAGCCTGGCAGAAGCGCTGGCCGCATGGGGCAAACTGCCCGAGGCAGCTCGCGCGCCTTCAGCCGCCTGGGCCAAAATGGTCGATGAGCGGGACAAAGCCGCGAAAGCGCTGACAGTGTTACAGGACAGCGCCATAACAGCGTTGAGAACGGCCAAACCATGATCCGTATTGTTTTCTTTCTTGGCCTGCTCCTGCTGATTGCACTGGGCGTCGCATGGGTGGCCGAACGCGAAGGCGATGTGGTCATCACCTGGCTTGGACAGCGCATCGAGCTCGATATTGTCACGGCGCTGATAGCGCTTCTCGTTGTTACGATCCTGCTGGTGCTTTTGTGGAGCGCCGTGCGTCTCGTGCTGCGTTTGCCAAGCCTGATGTCCATTGCCAGCCGCAGCCGCAAGAAGCAGAAGGGCTATGCGGCTGTGTCACGCGGCATGGTCGCTGTTGGTGCGGGCGATTCACGCACGGCTGCAAAGCAGGCAGATGAAGCCCAAAGGTTGTTGGGCGCAGAACCGCTGACCATGCTTCTAAGCGCGCAATCTGCACAGCTTTCAGGCGATGCAGTGAAAGCCGAAAAAGCCTTCACAACCATGCTCGACAGTGCTGACACGCGGGTTGTAGGCCTGCGCGGTCTTTATATCGAGGCACAGCGCAAAAGCGATGCTCCTGCCGCGCGTTTTTATGCGGATGAAGCCTACAAGCTCGCGCCATCAGCGGATTGGGCCAGCAATGCTGCCCTCTCCTATCGCTGTCAGGACCGTGACTGGCTGGGGGCTATGGCTCTGGTTGAGCAGGCTGCCAGCCGCAGGATTATCGACAAGGATACCGCACGCAAGCAGCGCGCCGTGCTGCTGACAGCAGATGCTCTCGACCGTGCAAACCGCTCTCCGGACGAGGCCTTGCGCGCAGCGCAGGAAGCCAACAAACTTGATCCATCGCTGGTGCCGGCAGCCGCTATGCTCGGGCGCAAAACCAGCGAGAAGGGTGACTATTCCAGAGCTTCCAAAATTCTGGAAGCCAGCTGGGCCGCACTGCCGCACCCCGATACTGCCGAGGCTTACCTTGATGTCCGGCTTGGCGATTCTGCGCAGGACCGTCTGAAGCGCGCCCGTAATCTGCTGAAGCTTGCTCCAGCCAATCCGGAGTCGCGCCTCACCATGGCACGCGCAGCGATTGATGCACGGGAGTTTGCCACAGCGCGGGAAAACCTTGAAACCGTTGTGCTGGAACAACCGACCGTGCGCGCCTGCGTGCTGATGGCCGAGCTTGAGGAGCAAGACAGCGGCAACATGGGCCTTGTGCGTGAATGGCTTGCAAGAGCTTCGCGCGCCGGACGCGACAAGGCATGGGTGGCTGATGGCCGCGTGTCTGAAACATGGTCCCCCGTGTCGCCAGTCACCGGCGCGCTGGGCGGCTATGTCTGGACAACGCCGCCACAGGCACCCGGCTCTGTGCTGATCGAGGAAATGGCGGAACGCCGCAAGACACCGATGATTGAGGACAGCACGCCGCCTGTCCTTGCTCCAGTGATAGCGGCAACTGTTGTTGATGTTGTGCAGGAAAAACCGGTTCCTGCCACCATGCCAAAAGTTGAAGCTGCAACCGCTTCCATGCCCGCAGCACCCGATGATCCTGGCCCTGAGGCCACCCCGCCCAAAGGCAAGTGGCGGCTGTTTGGATAAGCCGCCTTATGATTGCATCGGCGGGATTGAGTAAGTTCCCGTGACATGCGCTACGGGGTCTGGTTCACCCTCTGAATAAATCATCACCTCACCCACAGCGAGGCGTTTGCCAATCTTGAACATCTTGCACTCAGCAATCATGTCGCGCTGGGCGGGCTTGCGCAGAAAATTGATATTCAGATTGGTTGTCACAGCCAGCGCCACGGGGCCAAGCGCTCCAAGCACCGCCACATAAAACGCGAGATCAGCCAATGTGAACATCGATGGCCCGGACAGGGTTCCACCGGGGCGAATGTTGCGCTCATGAAACGCCATCCGCATGCGGCAACTGCCGTATCCCACTGTTTCCACGCTGAAAATGCGGCCACCCATGTGAATCTGTGGAAATTCCCGATCAAGAAATGCATTCATCTCGTCGCGGGACATTTTAGAGTTGTGACTATCAGACATGGAACCAGAGCGTTGTTGATTGCTGGAGCAACGATAGCGCTTCGGCACGAATGGACAAGCCAGCAGTTCCGATTATCCTGCCGATATGAAACACACTGCACCGCTTGTCCGCACCGATTCACAGGGCATTGCCCTTCTGACACTCGCGAATGCTGCCGGGCGCAATCCGTTGTCTGAGGCGCTTCTGGATCAATTGACATCAGCGCTTGATGAGATTGCACAGGATACCAGCATCCGCGCTGTTGTTCTGGCCGCCG
Organism: Beijerinckiaceae bacterium; assembly: GCA_051649305.1. Taxonomy (GTDB): domain Bacteria; phylum Pseudomonadota; class Alphaproteobacteria; order Rhizobiales; family Beijerinckiaceae; genus JADCCX01. The sequence continues at coordinate 99,596 of JBOFGV010000087.1, read as the reverse complement.
AAGGGCCGGTTTTTTCAGCCGGACATGATCTGAAGGAAATGACCGCAAGACGCGCCGATGCCGACCGAGGCCGTGCCTATTTCGCTGATATTCTGGGCCGCTGTGCCGCCATGATGCAGCGCATCGTGCATTTGCCCCAGCCAGTCATTGCTGCAGTTGAAGGTGTGGCGACGGCGGCAGGCTGCCAGCTGGTAGCGACCTGTGATCTCGCAGTTGCTGGCGCTGATGCAAGGTTCTGCACGCCGGGCGTGCATATCGGTCTCTTTTGCTCAACACCTATGGTCGCACTGTCTCGGGTTGTTTCACAAAAGCATGCGATGGAGATGCTGCTGCTGGGTGAAATGACGGATGCCCCAACGGCGCATCGCTATGGGCTGGTCAACAGCGTGGTCCCGGCTGGCGCCGCTCTCGAAGAAGCCATGCGGATGGCTACTGTCATAGCTTCCAAATCCGCCATGACTGTCAAAACCGGCAAACAGGCCTTCTACAGACAGGCAGAGATGTCGCTGCAGGATGCCTACAGCTATGCCTCGCAGGTGATGGTGGACAACATGCTGGCCCGTGACGCCGAGGAGGGCATAAGTGCTTTTGTTGAAAAGCGGGAGCCAAGCTGGGAAGGCAGACGGCTTTAATTGCCTGCACTGCCATAAGGCGGCCTTGGAATCGCCTGATGTGCCTGCCGCAACGCCGCTGACCAGCGCTCACGCAGATCATGGAAATACGGCTCACCCGCCTCGATGCGGCGGCGCACATCAAAAGAGATATCATCGTTTTTCTGCACGATCAGATCAACCGGAAGCCCAACCCCAAGGTTTGAGCGCATGGTGGAATCCATGGAGATCAGCCCCAGCTTCAAGGCATCATAGACATCGGTATGATACTGCACTGCCCGATCCAGAATCGGCTTGCCGTACTTGTGCTCGCCGATCTGCAAGAAACAGGTGTCCTGTGTCGCCTCAATGAAGTTGCCCGCCTTGTAGAGCATAAACAGACGCAGTGGCTCCCCTTTGATCTGGCCACCCAGCAGCATGGTAACATCAAAGCTCGCGGCATGCTGCTCCAGTGCATTGCCATCAATCTCGAACACCTTGCGGATGGCGCGCCCTACGAATTGCACGGCTTCAAACATGGAGTTCTGGTCAATCAACCGCTCAACCTGCTTGGTTTCAGGGTTCTTGATGCCTTCACGCAGATGCGAAACGATAGATTGCGTGACAGCGAGATTGCCAGCTGTGCAGAGCGAAAACAGCTTCTGACCCGGCTTCTCGAAGACGTGGAGTTTGCGAAAAGTCGCGACGTTGTCGAGCCCTGCATTTGTGCGGGTATCGGCCATCATGACCAACCCCTGCTCCACCAGAATTCCAACGCAATACGTCATGCTGCCTTGACCTGTTTTTATCAATCACCAGTGAGTTTTGTCATGCTGATAGACCCCAGCCGCGCATCACGCAATCGGCTTGTTTTTCATATTTTCCATTGCCTTTAATCATTGCAAAAACGCCAAGGCATAGTCTATCACGCGAACAATTTCTGGAGTGCAAGTTTTGTTCCGTTCTTTCCGCTTTTTCCTTCACCTTGCCATGCTCGTGCTGTTTGGCACGATAATCAACCATAATGCAGTTGCACAGCAGGCCAGCAACGGAGAGCCGCTTAAGGTTTCGACAAGGGCCGTTGCCCCTTTTGTGATCAAGGAAGATGAAAAGCTGCGCGGGTTCAGCATTGATCTGTGGCAGGCACTGGCAGGAATTTTGGGGAAATCGTTTGTCTTCATCGAAAAAGACACATTGCCGAACCTGCTTGGAAGCGTCGAAAAGCGCGAAGCGGATGTAGCCATTGCAGCCATTTCCATCACAGCGGCGCGCGAGGAAAAATTCGACTTCTCGCAGCCCATGTTTGATTCAGGTTTGCAGATCATGGTGCGGTCTGAAGGTACAGACGGCGGCTTCAGCCTCGCTGCAGTGCGTAACCTCCTGACGTCAGGCCCAATGCCGGGCCTTTGGACCTTGCTCGCGCTGCTAATCCTCATACCGGCGCATATCGTCTGGATAGCGGAGCGCAACCATCCAAACTCGATTGTCAGCAAACGCTACTTTCCCGGCATCTTTCAGGCCATCTGGTGGGCAACAGGTGCGGCTCATGGCCAGCAACTGGACCATCCCAAATCACCCGTAGGACGCGGCATTGCTGCCGTATCCATTTTCATCAGCGTGATCTTCATCGCTTTCTTCACAGCCAACGTGACAACGGCCCTGACGGTTCAGCAATTGAAGGGCGATATCAACGGGCCGGAAGATCTGCCTGGCAAGAAAGTGGCTACCGTCACAGGCAGCACTGCTGCAGCCTATTTGCGTAACAACAATGCCGCAGTGATTGAAAATGCCACTATTGCTGGCGCTATTGCACAGTTGATGAACAAGCAAGCGGATGCCGTGGTGTTTGACGCGCCTGTCCTGCTGTATTTCGCGGCACAGGAAGGCAAGGGCAAGGTCAACGTGGTTGGCAACATCTTCCGCAAGGAGGCTTACGGCATTCTCTTTCCGCAGGAGAGCCCCTTGCGCAAACCAGTCAACGAAGCGCTGCTCAAGCTCAAAGAAAATGGCACCTACGATATCATCTATCGCAAGTGGTTCGCCAAGGAAGAGAAGAACTGATCAGCTGTCGACCACCATGCGGCACTGACTGACCTCAACCGAAACGCTCAGTTTTTCTTCGCCCCCGCCGGTTCGTGAGCCTCTGATTGGGGCTGCTTCAAGATAGTCCGAGCCTACGCCCACGCGAACATGGCGGTCTGAGACACACACCCCGTTTGCAGGATCAAAGCCTATCCAGCCAAGACCATCAACATGGGCCTCTGCCCAGGCATGTCCAGCCTCCTGCGTGATGGTGTCTGTGCGCAGATAGTAGCCCCCTATGTAGCGTGCCGGTATACCCAGCGAGCGCGCGCAGGCGACAAACACGTGGGCAAGATCCTGACAGACGCCCGATTTTTGCCGGAACGCCTGAAGTGCTGTTGTGGTGACCGTAGTCTCGCCAATCATGAAAGCAAACTCGTTGTGGATACGTGCCATCAAAGCGTGAAGGGTGGCGACCTTGTCGCCTCCTTCTCCGCTGGCAACACTGCGGGCATAGGCGCGCAACTCTGGCTCGATGCGTGTCAACGCTGTTTCGCGCAACCAGAAGCCGAGCGGAAACCGCTCGATGGTCTCTCGAATATAACCGCCGCAGTCCTCGACATCGAGTTCCCCCTCGGCAGAAATAGTCATGGCTTTCACAGGACCGTCCACAGTGAAGGTGTGCACGAAGTTACCAAAGGCATCCTCGGCACGATCCAGCCTTGAGTCAGCGTCAATCTCGACCCGCCATTTGCGCACAAACTGGCTATCAAAATTGCGTGGCATCAGCCGCAGGATCTGCACAGCAGACTGCGCTGGCATGGCGTAGTCGTAATGCGTGATGTGGCGGATCTTCAGTCGCATCGCATGCACTCAGCGCAGATACTGTTCGACAACAGCAGCGCCCAACCGGTTGTTCTCTGAAATGAAATCCGTAAGGAACTCATGCAAGCCATATTGGAAGAGCTCATCTATATTCTGGTTTTGAAGGCTGCCATAGTTCGTGCGGGCAATGCGTTGGGAAGCCCCCTGACGTCCGTATCGCTCGGCCAGATGATCAAGATGGCTGTTGAGATTTTCGTATGAGGATATCAGCGAGCGCGGCTGTTCCTTTCTCAAGATCAGGAAGTCAGCCACCAGCCAAGGCTTGACGTTGTCGCGATAAACCCAGTTGTAGCTCGTCAAGGCACCGACACCGCGCAGGATGGCTGACCACTGGAAGTAATCCAGCCCGCCGCCAACTGGCGCACTCTCCGGCAGAAGGACGTGATACTTTACATCCAGCAGGCGTGCGATGTTGTCTGCACGCTCAAGAAACGTACCGATGCGCTGGAAGCGGAAATGGTCGGTCCGCAGCATGGTGCGGTAGGCAGTTCCATCAAAGCGAAGGGAAGCCTCCTGCACAATGGAGAGGAAACGGGCGAGATCATTGGGGTCAATGTTCTTCAATTTGAACTTCTGCACCTCGTGCCAGACACCGTTGATGACTTCCCACATCTCTGTGGTCAACGCCGTGCGCACGGAGCGCGCATTGGCACGCGCAATCTCGATGCAATTGCGAATGGAAGATGAATTGGCGTCGGAAGCCACTATGAACTCGATGACATTGTTGCGTGTCGGCTTGTTATAGACCTTGTAGAAATCGTTGGCGCAGGCAGCGGTGGCGATGGCGCTTTCCCATTCGCTGGATGCTCCGGCATAGGCGGAGGGAAGCGCAGACAAGCGCTGCGCGACATCCAGAATGCGGGCGAGATTTTCAGCCCGCTCGATATAGCGGGAAAGCCAGTAAAGACTGTCAGCAGTGCGTGAAAGCATGGTTCAGCCCTCCCCTGCCACAGTGCTGCCAAGCGGATCATCCTCAACCACCCAGGTGTCTTTTGTGCCGCCACCTTGTGAGGAGTTGACCACAAGCGACCCTGCCTTGAGAGCCACACGTGTCAAGCCGCCGGGAACAACGCGCACCTTGTCAGCACCCGACAGTACATAGGGTCTGAGGTCGACATGGCGCGGAGCCAGACCGTTGTTGATGAAGCATGGCACGGTGGAGAGAGCGAGCGTTGGCTGCGCGATAAACCCATCGGGATGCGCCGTCAGTTTGGCAGCGAAATCAGCAATCTGCTGCTTGCTGGCATGTGGCCCCACCAGCATACCATAACCGCCTGAGCCGTTGACCTCTTTCACCACGAGCTCCGGCAAATGCTCCAGCACATACTTGAGCGCCGCAGGCTCCCGGCAGCGCCATGTCGGTACATTCAACAGAATGGGATCTTCCTGCAGATAGAATTTGATGATCTCTGGCATGTAGCTGTAGATCGCCTTGTCATCGCAAACGCCCGTGCCAACCGCATTGGAAATGGTCACATTGCCTGCGGCATAGGCAGTCATCAGGCCGGGAACACCCAGCACCGAGGTGGGGTTGAAGGCCAGCGGATCGAGAAACTCGTCGTCAATGCGCCGGTAGATCACATCCACACGGCGCGGACCTTCCGTTGTCCGCATGTAGACTACATTGCCGCGCACGAAAAGATCGCGTCCTTCCACAAGCTCGATGCCCATCTTGTCAGCCAGAAACGAATGCTCGTAATAGGCGGAGTTGAAGGCGCCGGGTGTCAGCAGCACCACATTGGGTTCTGCACTCGCGGTCGGCGGCGCAACGGAACGCAAGGTCTGCAACAGATTGTCGGTGTAGTTGTCGACTGGTGCAATTTTCAGTTTGCCAAAGAGATCAGGGAACAGCCGCATCATCGCTTCGCGGTTTTCCAGCATATAGGAAACACCGGACGGCGTGCGGGCGTTGTCTTCGAGCACGTAGAACGTATCGGGATCGACACGCACCACATCAACACCGGCGATATGCACATAAACACCACCGGGGGGCTTGATGCGCGCCATGGCGGGCTGGAAGGCAGGGTTCTGCAAAATCAGGTCTTCAGGCACAAGCCCGGCCTTGACAATGTTGCGCTCGCCGTAGGCATCAGCAATGAAGGCGTTGAGGGCATTGACACGCTGCTCAAGGCCCTTTGAAAGCTTGGCCCATTCTTTCATCGTCAGCACACGCGGCACGATATCAAACGGGATGATCCGCTCCGTGCCTTCTGCATCGCCGTAGACATTGAAGGTAATGCCGATACGGCGGAAGAACAGTTCGGCTTCAGACTTTCGGCTGTTCAGCAGTTCCGGGGGTGAATCCTTCAACCATTGCGCAAGGCCATGATAGCCATCACGCACGAAACCATCTGTCCCGTGCATCTCATCGAAGATGGCCTTTTGAGCCGTTTCCTTCGCCATGCGACCTCCCCTTTGTCTTGGCACTATGGGAGCAAGTTTCGGGCCGAATGGAAAGGGGAATTGTTGTTTTGTATGGCGGCACAGCGATGTTTTATGAAATCAGGTCTGCCAGCTCCCAAAGGGGGATCACTTCACCTTGAAGTAATGCCCCTCAATACCGCCGCTGTGGCCGCAATAAGGCTTCTGATGGTCATCCGGCGGAGAGGTTTCACTGACCTTTAGCGCAGAGCCAGCGCGAACAATATCAATGCGCACTTTCTCTTCTTTGAAGCTGATGGTCCCAGCACGCACCAGGACAGATTTTTCAAATTCACAGACCCACTTGGCTGTCACCATAGCTGCAGATGACACCTTCATCGTCACCTCGCCGTTCTTTCCGGCGACAAACAGGATCGAGCCATTCTCGTTTTTCCATTCGCCGATAAAGGCTGCTGCCCCCATGCCAGTTGGCCCTGCTTCAAGCGAGCGGAGCAGCTCAAGCCGTGTTTTCATGAAATCAGCGAGGTTACCGCCGCGCTCGATCATCGCGATTTCACGGCCCACCAGAAACAGCTCCTGATCATCCTTCAATGCAGCTTGCGCCACTGGGTCCAGACGCTTGCGGGCGTCAGCATAGGCAGCAGCGATATCGCGGTCGTGGCGTGAAAGCACAGCGCTTTTGCAGATGGCCTTCTCGATATCTTCCTTCGCTTTGGCACAGTCAAAGGAGGCGCGGTTTTGGGCAGTTGCTGTGACAAGAGACAGCGCAAGCAAACAGATGGTCAAACCAGTTTTTTGAAATGTCATTGGTGAAATTCCTTTGTGGCAATGGGCTATCCTGCGATGCTGCTCGTGAGATTGCAAGGCTTCTGCTTGTCATTCCCGACGCCCGAAGGGCGGGCGGGAATCCAGAATCCACTGTCGTTTGCCAGATAGAAAAGAACTGGATTCCCGCCCGCCTGCGGCGTCGGGAATGACAATCGTATCACCCCTTCCAGCTTTCCAGACCATGAAGAAAAGCAATCGACTCCGTCACAATCTCTGCCTTCCTTGCATCCGACATCTTTGCCAGCGTGCGATAGGGCATCGCCATACGCGGGTTCTTCGCCAGCTTGCCTTCATTCTCGATCAGGAAGTTCCAGTAGAGATAGTTGAACGGACAGGCATCAGGCCCCGCCTTCAATTTGGGATCGTAACGGCAGCTGCTGCAATAATTTGACATGCGGTCGATGTAGGCGCCGGACGCCGCATAGGGTTTGGAACCAAGCAACCCGCCATCGGCATGCAGCACCATTCCGTGCACATTGGGGAGTTCCACCCAGTCATAGGCATCGGCATAGACCACGAGATACCACTCTTCGATCTGCTCAGGCGCTATGCCTGCCAGCAGTGCGAAGTTACCTGTTACCATCAGGCGCTGGATGTGATGGGCGTAGGCATGCTGGCGCGAGGTGCGCACGCATTCTTTCAGGCAATGCATGTCGGTTTCGCCAGTCCAGAAAAACGCAGGCAGATTGCGCTTTGCCTCAAGGTGGTTGGTGGCGGCATAGTCCGGCATGCGGGTCCAGTAGATGCCGCGCACAAACTCCCGCCAGCCAATCACCTGACGCACAAACCCTTCAACAGCATTCAGGGGCGCAAGGCCTTTGTCATAGGCGACCACAGCTGCATCAGCCACTTCGCGCGCAGTCAGCAGGCCCGCATTGAGATAAGACGAGATGATGCTGTGGTAGAGGAAATCCTCGCCGGTTTTCATCGCATCCTGATAGTCACCGAACTGACCAAGGCAGGTGCCGGTGAAATGCTCCAGAGCCTCCAAGGCCCCTTCCCTCGTCACGGCCCAGCCAAAAGGTTCGAGATCACCGAAGTGATTGTCGAAGCGGTTGCGAACCAGCGCGAACACCTCGCGGGTGATGGCATCCGGCTCAAAGCGTGTGCGTTTTGGCAAAGTGGCTTTGGCTGGCAGACTCTTGCGATTCTCCTGATCGTAGTTCCATTCGCCGCCTTCGGGCTGATCTCCGTTCATCAACAGGCCAGTCTTGCGCCGCATTTCGCGATAGAAAAACTCCATGCGATAGGACTTGCGATCCCCGGCCCAGCGGGCGAATTCATCGCGCGAACAGATGAAGCGGTCATCGTCACGGATGTGCACGGGCACATCAAGACGCTCACGCCAGTCGAGCATCATTTCCCAGACGCGCCATTCTCCCGGCTCTGTTACGAAGACAGCGCTAGACTCATGACGTTTTATGGCGCGCTCAAGCTCGGTGGAGAACGAACCAGTGTTGGCAGGATCATCCAGCCGCACATAATCCACTTTAACACCCTCCTGCCGAAGCGATTCCGCGAAGTGACGCATTGCGCTGAAAAGAAAGGCTATTTTCTGCTTGTGATGGCACACATAGGTGGCTTCCTCCTGCACCTCCACCATCAGAACAACATCATTGTCCTTATCAAGGCCATGCAGGGATGACACGTTTCGTGTCAGCTGATCTCCCAGAACAAACCGCAGCGCACCACTCATCGGGACATGGTTTCTGTTGGCTTTTTCTTTGAAGCCATGCGGCACCTGTCCGAGCAGAATTTAACATCATCCCAAACCTTCTCCCACTTCTTGCGCCAGGTGAAAGGCAACCCGCAGGTCTTGCAGGGTTTTGTCGGGAGGTCGGACTTTTTGCGCATGGGCGGCATAGAGTGCTCTTGGCTCTTAGACGTTAGTCTAAATGAAAGGTTGCGTCACACGTGCGGGCGTGCAAGCTTGATTGTGTTGAAAAAGCGGCCGCCAGAGGTTTGTGGATCGCTCAACGAAAAGAGGTCAATCATGGAAGCTCTACTTCCCCTTCTCATTCAACTCGGTTCAGGCGCAATCGGCGGCAATGTCGCTGCCAAGGTCATGCCACAAAACAGCCTCGGCACACTCGGCAACTCCATCGCTGGTATCGCCGGTGGTGGCCTTGGTGGCACAATCCTTTCCATGGTCATGGGCGGCGCAGCTGCCGGTGGTGGCATGGGTCTCGGCAGCATCATCAGCTCGGTTGCTGGTGGCGGTGTTGGTGGCGGCGTACTGATGGCCGTTATCGGCATCGTGCGCGGCATGATGAACAAGTAAGCCTAGCCTTTTGTTCTTAAGGACGACCGGCCACCATCCACACCGATGATCTGGCCGGTCATCCAGCCTGCTTCTTCAGACACCAGAAATGCTGCCAGATTGGCTGCATCCTCAGGCTCGCCAAGCCGCTGCATGGCATGCATATGGGCAATGGCTGTTGCCATCTGCTCGTTGCCGGTCAACGCCTTTGCCAGCGGTGTGCGAGTCAAAGATGGCGCAATGCAGTTGACCCGCACCTTGGGAGCGAGCTCTGCGGCCAGCGCCAGTGTCAAACCTTCCACCGCACCCTTGGCCATTGCCACCGAGGCATGAGCCGTAAAGCCTTGTGCCACAGCAACCGTTGAAAACAGCACGGAAGATGCTGTGCCTTCATAAGCTTTTAGCGCCGGCAGCGCAGCCTGCATCGCCATGGCAGCACCCAAAGCGTTGATGCGGAAGTCCTTCTCAAAATCGGCAGCACTCAACCGCGCCAGAGGCTTCAGGTTAATCGTGCCAACTGCATAGACAATGCCCGCCAGGACATCGCCCGCACCAGCCATAACGCGGGAAAAGCAGGAGGCATCCTCAACATCTGCGACAGTGTGCGATGCACCAAGTGTTGAAGCAACTGAGGCCAATCGTTCAGCATCACGGCCAACGAGATGAAGTGCGTATCCTTTGCGGTGAAGGGCATGCGCTGTTGCCGCGCCTATGCCGCCTGCACCACCGTAAATCAGAACCTTGCCAGTCATATTCAGCCCCATTCATTTTCAGATTATTTGCTTATGTATTTCTACGGATACGCCGCTCTTCTGGTTCAAAAATGGCTGAACGATCTTGCAATGGAAGCAACAGCTGGCAACCTGGAATTGTGCGCTTTTGCCAATGGCTAATGAGGTACCCGTAAAACCGCAATCACCGCGCAAGCTTGTATTTACCCTGCGAACTGTGCCGTTTCGGCTATCCGTTGGTGAAGAATTCCTGAATTAACCCTGTTTGGGAGCAAGCCATTCACCCTTTCTGGCGTGAAAAGTGCGGTTTCCATAATAGAGCGTCGATTGTTGACCTGCCCTAGCCACCAAACCTGTATTTTTGGTGCACTGGTGAAAGAAGGCGGAAACCGTCCGAAGAGCCAGTGAGCGTAAACAAGGAATGGGCGGCCATCAGGCCATGATGAACAGGGCATACACACAGGCAGCGAGCGCGGTAGAACGCGTGCTGGTTGTTGCGTCTGACGCAGCAGCCTCTGCCCCGTTGTGTCTGGAAATGATGCGCCGCGGCGCAAGCGTTTCCGGAATGACCGATATTGCCCAGGCGACAACGGCAGTCCGCGAGCACCAGTTTGACATCATCATGGTGTCGGCACGCGAGGACGCAAACGCCACTGCCCTGTTCCTGCAGCTCCTGAAAGCAGAAGCGCTCGGCAGCCCCAAGATCCTTCTGCTGGTAGACCCTCAGAACGCCGTCAACTACGGTCAGGCAATCTTCACCGCCGACGAGATGTTGGCCTCGACGCTGAATGTCGAGCGCATTGCCGATGCAACCGGCATTGGTGTGGATGTCGAAGCCCCGGCGGCGATGAATTTGCCGGCGGTATATGCCGCACCAAAGATCAAGATCCTGGCATTGCCGGCTGGCATTTCGGCGGACCTTCTGCCCAAGGGCGTGGCTGAAATCCAGCGTGGTGAAATTCCTGATGCCATCATCCTGACTGAGCCTGATGCAGATGCAGTCATCAGCACATGGATGTCGGCTGCTACCGCAGCTGTTGTGCCGGTCATCGATGTGACCGGACAGAACAAGACGCGATCTGACATCTCGGTTGGCACATTGTCTGGTGTCGGTCTTTCGGAAGCATTGGAAATGGCCAAGCCATTGACCATGCGCATGAAGCAATTGCCAGAAGCCTATCACCGCTCACGCGACCCCAAGCACATGTTGCTGGCGCGCCTTGCCGTGCGTGACCGCATCATGGAAGCGCTGCGCAGCCCGGATGTGAAGCATATCGTTGCCTACAAGGACGAAACTGCGATCGGCGGCGTGCTGCATCAGGCTGAAGCGCTCGCACGCGTCGGTTTGCTGGAGCGCAAGTTCTTCGATAAGGTGCAGTGCTGCCCATCGTGCACATCAGCCCGCCTGCTGGTGCGTGAGGAATGCTCCAAGTGCCGCTCTCCCGACATTACGGAAGAAGCGATCATTCATCACCTGCGCTGCGGTTATCAGGGACCGGAGCGGGACTTCCGCAACGGCCGTGAGCTGGTTTGCCCGAAATGCCGCCAGCATTGCGAGCATTTCTCGGTAGACTACGACAAGCCCGGTGCACTGGTCATTTGCAACTCCTGCTCCCACACAACGGGCGAAGCGGAGGTTGGCTTCAAGTGTCTTGACTGCAACGACGGCTTTGAGGCGGACAAGGCCAAGACACGAACGTTCCATGAATACACCTTGACTGATGCGGGTCGTCAGTCCGCCTTCGAACCTCCGTTGGGAGGCTATGGTGACAGCGGTGAGCAGGACGAGAAGATGGGCATCCGCGACCGCATGAAGCGGTTCGTGAAGAAGCATGCCGACGCAAATCAGGATTGCGCAGCCCTCATGATCAAGGTTGATCCTGAGCGCGTGACCCAGAAGGCCGTCGGCGACAAGACCTTCCATCAGGCACTGGCGCTCTACTCATCAGTCCTGCGCGAGGTCTTTGAGCAGGATGTCGAAATCATCGAGGCGGCAACGACATTCCTCGTGCTGATATCCGATGAGATGTCGAGCAATGTGGAAACATCCCTGCCCGAGATCCGCCGTGAGCTGGAGCAGAACCTGTCCATTGACCTGAAGGCCAGGTATCATGTGTTCGGGCCTGATGAGATTGCAACGCTGCTTTAAGCGGCATGGTTTATCGCAACCAATAGCTTTGCCAGTCGTGATATAGATAATTCAAACACAAAAAAGCCGGTCAGCTGCACTGACCGGCTTAATTTATAAAGATGGAATTGGTTTTCAGGCCAGCCTGTCCACATTGCGGCCCTGACCGGCAGGTGCAAGCGCCTTCAAATTCTCTGCAGACTGCTCAACAACAGCCAGAATAGCCTTGTCGGAATTTGCTGCCATTTTAAGCGCTGAAACCGCCATGTTCTGCTGGCCACCGCTGTCAAGCGCATTGAGGGCTGCACGGGTGTTCGATGAGAGTGACACGCTCATTCTGGAGCCTCGTTCCGTTCCTGGAGTGATGACCTAACCACGAAATTCTGAAAATCGCGTTTAGGACTTGCAGACAAATTGAACGATTTCAGGTCGGAACGGACGTGAAAGGCGCGAAGCTGCTTAACGGGGCATTAATGCCGAAGGAGTAACACTCGGCTTCTCACTAACACTGGCCCCATAAACGCAGCAATCTCACATGCTCTTTGAATACCATACCTGGAGCAAGATCCTTGAATTTGCTGCGCAGATACCAGCCAAGGACATCTTCGTGATGTTCTGGTTTCTGCTGCTGTTCGAAGTGCCGCGCTATGCGCTAAGCTTCCCCGGCATCGTGCTCATGTACATGCGTGATCGCAACAAAACAGATGAAATGCCAAGGATTCCCACCAATCTTGGCAAGATTTCCATCTTGATTGCGGGCCATAACGAAGCGGATGCCCTCGAGAAAGGTGTCAAATCGCTGAAGCAACAGAGCCTGAATGATCTTGAGATCATCTGCGTCTCTGATGGATCGACGGATGAAACCTACGAGATCATGAAGCGCCTGCAGCGCGAAGGGCTGGTCGACAAGATCGCAGGTAACATGATCCGTGGCGGCAAGGCTTCGGCGATCAACCTGTGTGCACGGCTTGCAACCGGAAACATCTTCATCGTTATCGACTGCGACTGCACCTTTGAACACCATGCGATTGCTGAAATTCTCATGCCGTTCCATGATCCGGATGTTGCGGGCGTCTCTGCCAGCGTTCTGGTCAAGAATGGCGAGGACAGCTTCATCGCCTCGATGCAAAGCATTGAATATCTCTCAGGCATGGTGCTGGGCAAGGCACAGCTTGATATGTTCGGGCAGCTTTGCATGATTTCCGGTGCGTTTGGTGCCTTTCGCCGCGAAGCCTGGGAACGGGTCAACGGCATGGACCCGGGGCCTGGTGAAGACCTTGATATCTCTTTGCGCCTGCGTATGGCGGGCTACAAACTGGCCTTTGCCCATCGCGCCGTTGCCTATACCGACGTGCCTTTGACTCTGTTCAATCTGCTCCGCCAGCGCAATCGCTGGGAGCGTGACTCTCTCTGGCTGCGCTACAGAAAGTACGGGCGAATGTTCAACCCCTTCAGGGCAGACTTTATGCCCAGTGAAGTGGTGCACCAGATCGAGTTCACTCTCTTCACCCTGGTGACAGCACTGATTTTCCCATTTTACATCGTCTATGTCTGGCTTTTTTTCGGCGATTCATTCTTTGAAATCATGGCCATAACAGCAGTATTGACCCTGACGCTCGATCTTTCAGTCTATGTTTGTGCAGTGCTGGCGAGCGGTAACAAGGAGCACTGGAAGTACCTTCCCTTCATTCCGGTCTATGGCTTCTTCCAGTCTTATATCATGCGCTGCGCCCGTATCTATTCGTTCATCAATGAGTGGATCTACTCCGCATCCCGGCATGACAGCTTCGCACCGCCAAAGGTGAACGAGTGGATTCGCTGGAAGTAATTACTGCTTTCTTGCGTAAAATTTTACCATTTTGCGCCTATGGTTTGGCGAGAGACTGCGCTTGCCAGCAAGCGCAGCGTGGAACCTGTAGACAATGATCAAAGCCATTCGCAAGCGGGTAAGACCCGACAACCTTAAAAATCAGGTGCGCGCCGGCGGCAAGAATCTTGCCCGTCGCATGTACCTTTTTGCGCTTTGCGGCGTTGTTGCCATTCTTTTGTCCGCACTCGTTGGTCCGCTGTTCTTTCTCGATGCAGATGGCCTTGTCATGCGCGAAAGAAGCGTCATCAGCCCGGACTACAATGCCCGTGTCATGGCCACACACGTCAACCCTGGGGACGAAGTGAAAGCTGGTCAGGAACTCATTACGGTTGTATCCTCCGAAACGCTGGACCGTATCGCCGAACTCACGGCGAAAGTGGCTGGGCTTTCAACCCGCGAAACCCAGATCCTGTCGCGCATGAGCCAGATTGAAACCATGCGACCTGCGATGCAAGAGCGGCGCAGGCGAGCTGCAGCTTCCTTGCGGGATATCCAGTCACTGGCGGCCCGCAGCCTGACAACGGCCACCCGTGTCAATGAAGCAACGCGGGAAACCTATGATGCAGATCGCGATGAAGCCCAGCTTCTGGGTGAAGTTCAGGTGCTCAAAAAGGAGCAAGCTGCAACGGTCAGTTCAAAGGCAGATATCACTGCTGCGCTGGATGCGATGAAGAATGCCTATAACGGGGGAAAGATTGTCGCTCCGGTTGCCGGTATGGTTGGCCCCAAGATTCCGAACCTTGGAGCCATCATCCGCGTAGGAGAAGCGGCTCTCGATATCTACCACGGGCAGTCCTATGTGATTGGTTATCTGCCAACGAGCCGTCTGTTCTCGGTTGAGGCGAATGATGGCGTTATCATCAATGATGGAAAGCTGCGCAGCAGCGGTCGTATTCTGCGACTGGAAGCAGTTGCAGATGCGCTTCCTGTAGAATTCCAGTCTGTCTTCTCTGCGCGCGAGCGCCAACAGGTTGTCAGGGTGGCAATGGATCCGAAGCACCAAAACGCGTTTCCTGTCCACGCCAAGGTCAAGGTGACAGGTCACTTCACACCAACCAACATCACCTCGATGCTGAAAACGTCAGTTGCTTTCGTCACCAATACCCTCTTGCGCATTGGTGACTACCTGCCAGATTTCGGCAGCACCAGAACCGGCGCTGCATCAACAGCAGAACCTGCGCGGAAGCTTTGACAGTTCAGTTGGCAGGTGCGGTCAGCAACCGGCTGCGCCTGTGTTTTGAGCCTCACGCTCCCGCTGTAGCCTGACAAAGTCCGGGCCGCAGGACAGCTTTTCAACGATTGGTCCTGTTTCTGCAATCACGCGCCAAAAAGGCGCGATTACAGCCACTGGCTTGCCACTGCTTGCATCCTCCAGTGCGGCTTCCGCCACGATTTTCAGAATGATCGAAGCTGTCACGGGACAGGTTGCCACAGCGCCATGAGCCTGAGCCAAAGCCTTTCGCATCGCAGGAATATCACGGATCTCGCCCGCTGGAATTGACCTGAGATAATCCTCGACGCCAGTGGCAGACGGGATCAGAAGATCAGTACCTGCTGGAACGCCAGCGAAGGGCTTGGCCAGATTGACGATATGCGCGGGCTTCACGTTGGTGCAACGCTGTCGCCAGCTCATGCGCTTTCTCGGTTTGCTCATCGTCATGGATGGTTACTCCATCAGCGGAATGGAAACCCGTGTCAGCCATTCTGTCGGCGGCAAGCTGCGCGGGTTGTTCAGGTATTCTTCAAAGGGCGGGTTGTCTGCTGGCTCACGTCCGCTTTGCGGCAACCACTCCTTGTAGAGATAGCTGTAGGCCTTGTGCAGTTCAGCGTAGGGCCCCTTGTGCAGCAGGCTAGCTGAAACGCCTCCGGGGATATCCTGCAGTTTCATATCGCCGTCCGGCTGGTAGTTTGCCGCCACTGACACACCAGCAAAGGAGCGAAGGGCAGACAGGGGCACGGAATCCGGATCATCAAAATAAACGCCAAACATCCGCGTATCAGCCGTGAACAACCCCTTTGCCGCAGCCATGGCAGACACGCGGTCAAAGGTCGTGCCAATGGCATTGTAGTCTCCCTTGTGGGCGAGACCTGCAAGCCTGAAAGCCTCGTGACTGCCAATCGTGATATCATACATCGTCATCTCCTGCGTTTTGAGTTTCACTCTGGAGAGATCACTGCATCGTCCGCGCCTGTATGCGGATGGCGGCAAACCATAGTCAGCCTTGAATGCCCGCGAGAACGCCGCAAGCGAGCCATAGCCCGCCCTTTGGCTTATCCGTTCCATCGGTAATTTAGTGCTGTTCAGATCAGCCGCTGCCCGGTGCAGGCGGAGCCTTCGTATGGTTTCCTCCACCGTTTCACCCGTGGTCGCATGGTAGATGCGGTGGAAGTGAAACGGTGAAAAACAGGCTATATCTGCCAGATCCTGCAGGCTGTGGCGTCTGTCGATATCTGCCGCAATGGCGACAAGAACACGATCAATACGCTCCGCATAGGATGCTGTTGTTACCGGGCGATGCATGTCTACCTCCAGACAGGGAGAGACGTAGAATGCCTGAATTGATCCATGTTGCGAAGTTGATTATGGCGCGATCCGCCCCACAACGACAACGCGGCCATCCTGTATGCGCACAACAACACCCTCTCCCGAGGCAGGCACAATACCTGTCAGCGCCGTGATGTTGACCTGATGGGTGACGATCACGAGGCTGCCCTTGTTTTGCCAATTGGAAAGAATGGCCTTGGCAGCTGTGGACTGGCCTTCCGCCTTGCTTCGTTCAGCAAAGAAAGAGTTGAAAACAGGTTCCGCTTTTGTCAGCTCACCAAAGGCTAATCGCGCTGTTTCTTCACTGCGACACCACTGCGATGCAAGAACTTCGCCCACAGCAATGCCTCTTTGCCGGAAACTGGCACCAATGCGTTTAGCTTGGTCACGCCCGGCCTCATCAAGGTTGCGCTGGGTGCTGCAATCCCCGATCTTCATACCCGGCGGATCACCACCACCCGGCGCATTGGCATGACGGAAGAGCACAATGGCTCCTGCTTTCAAAGCAGACCATGCTGCTTCCTGTGATGCTGAAGCGGGGCTTACAGAGCAGAGCGCCACAAACAGCATAAGAAACAAACGCCAGCGTTGCATTGCAAACTCCCTCGCGAGGATACTATCTTGCCAGATAGATAGGCGAGAGTGAGGCCAGTTCAACCGTACCTCAAAGCGCTGCAAGGGCCTCTGACGTATCGACATCCAGCAAAACTGCTGCATCATCGATGGATACTTCGATCACGCCTTCGCCTACCGCATCAAGCAGCTTGCGCGCACCGGCATCGCCTTTGAGTTTGGCAATCTCGCCAAACAACTTTCTCGACAGCAAAACGGGATTACCGCGCTGCCCGGCAACAGTTGGCACGATGGCAAGAGCCTCTGGGTGACCGCTGAAGGCATCGAGCAAACGTTTGATGATAGCAGGCGTGACCGAGGGCATATCACCCAGCATGACCAGCACTGCGCCAGCGGTTTCAGGCACTGCGGCAATACCGGCCTTCAGGGAGCTGGACATGCCCGTTGCATAGTCTGGATTATTCACGAGGCTTGTCTCGACACCTGCCAACGCCTCGCTGACATTGGCGGCATCGTGGCCAACAACCGTGATGAAGGCTGGAAAGCCAACGGCCTCCACTGCTTCCGCCGCATGGCGCACCAGCGCTTTGCCGCCGAGATGTGCCGTCATCTTGCCGCCACCCATGCGCGTACCCTGCCCGGCCGCCAGCAGAATGGCCGCCACCTCAGGCGCGCTCACTGCCACGGGATCGCGCGGTTGTGGCCGTGAGACGATCTCCATCAGAAGCCCGCCAACACCCATTTTGCGGATGTCCTGTGATGTGACTTTGAGGTCAGCAATGAGGCGCTGCAGCACCCAATCAAAGCCGTTTTCCTTGGGGCTGCGGGCGCAACCCGGCGCGCCAATCACTGGCAGGCCATCAATCTCGCCGAGCATCAACAGGTTGCCGGGATCAACCGGCATGCCGAGATGAATGACTTTGCCGCCTGCCCCTTCAAGCGCGGCTGGGATCACATCCCGCCTGTCCGTGATGGCGGACGCACCAAAGACCACGACCACATCAGCACCAAGTGCGCGGGCGCGGGGCAGAACTTCCGAGAGATCATCTACGGTGTGATGCACGCGGATATCGCAAAGCCGCTTTGATGATCCAAGCTTCGACAGGCGCTCGTCAAAAACGCGGAGGGTTTTATCAACGACTGAAGACTTCAAACCCGGCAGGAGCGTTGAAAACACCGCGACCTGTTTGGCGCTGTAGGCCGAGACGCCGATGGCGCTTTCAGCAGCTGCAATCGCTTCCTTCACCAAAGCGCCTGGTACCGCAAAGGGGATGATCTTCACCGTCGCGACCATCTCGCCTGCTTCAACCGAAACGCGGTCTGCCAGCGTTGCAATCGTCACGGATTCATCCAGCGCGTTGACGGCATCAATCCTGGCAGCATTGACATGCAACACTCCGGCACTTGCGGCAAAGAGATTGACGCGGCCCGTGAACGGCTCTTCCGCCACAACCTCGCGGTCAATAGCGCTGGAAGCGATCTGCCGCGCGGCCTCGTTCTCGGAGAGATCACCGCGGGAGAGCACCGCGACGGTGACTTCGGCAATGCCCGCAACGAACAAAGCCTCAACATGCTCCTGCGTGATCACCGTGCCCTTCTTGAGCACCAGCGCCCCTTCCCGGATGGAATGGGCCAGCACACCGCCTACGGACTTGCGAATAGAAACCGGGCCGAACTTCATGATTGTGGAGCTTTGCGCAAAGTGCTGATGATTTCGCCCAGAATGGCGAGTGCTATCTCGGCAGGGCTGACTGCGCCGATATCAAGACCGATGGGCGCATGGATGCGCTCGATGCTGGCTTCATCAAACCCGGCGGCCTGCAAGCGCGCCACACGGCCCGCATGGGTCTTCCGGCTGCCCAGAGCGCCGATGTAGAAGCACTGTGCTTTCAGAGCATGCATCAAGGCTGGGTCGTCAATCTTGGGATCGTGGGTCAAGGCCACCATGGCGGTGAATGGATCAACGCTTAATCCTGGCAGCGCATCATCCGGCCATTCCGCCAGCAAGGCAACATCGGGAAAACGCTCAGGCGTCGCAAAGGCGGTGCGTGGGTCAACCACTGTCAGATCAAGCCCGATCGTGCGCGCCATTGGCACCATGGCCTGGCTGATGTGAACGGCTCCAACCACCACAAGCTTCACAGGTGGCACATGTACAGTGAGGAAATGCTGCACACCGGCAATGGTCACCATGCCGCTTTTGCCAAGGCGCAGGGCTGTGGCCACAGCTTCGCCAAGCTCTGTGCCTGCCAAAGGCAACCGTGCGAGATCCGCTGGCTTGATGAGCTGTGCCTCGCCACTTGCAAGGGAGATGACCAGCACTGCGGCGCGCCGCGCAGCACGCTCTGCATTCAGCGCTGCCAGAAGATCCAGC
Organism: Beijerinckiaceae bacterium; assembly: GCA_051649305.1. GTDB lineage: Bacteria > Pseudomonadota > Alphaproteobacteria > Rhizobiales > Beijerinckiaceae > JADCCX01. Next base: position 80,408 of record JBOFGV010000087.1, on the reverse strand, counting down.
CTCACTGCACCGGCTCCACATAAACGCTGATCTTGCCACCGCAGGAGAGGCCCACACGCCAGGCGGTTTCATCCGCCACGCCGAAGGACAGGGTCTTGGCCTTGCCGCTCTCGATAACCTCGATGGCTTCGCTGACAACGGCACCTTCGACACAGCCGCCGGACACCGAGCCAAGAAAATTGCCCTCGCTGTCTATAACCAGATGCGAACCAACCGGGCGCGGGGCAGAACCCCATGTCTCGACCACGGTCGCGACCGCAACGCCACGTCCTGCGCGCTTCCAGCTTTCGGCCATGGACAGGATATCAGCATCTGTTGTGAGCATGGTGAGGTCCGTTCAAATTTCAAAATTCTGAGGATTGCGTGAGGCATTCCAGAGACGGTGGATCAGAACACGATTCACTTCAGCAGAATACTCGTAAACAATCCAGAATTGCGTTCTGCGCGAAATACGAAACAACCGCGCCCTGACTGGCTCACCCATCAGATAAAACCAGCCATAAACCTCTGGGTTGGATGCCACATCGAGCCTCAGAACACGCTCCAAATCTGCAACGATTGCATCTGCCGTTGTGGAGCTGTAGCCAGCAAGATAGCCATGAAGTTCGGCTACATCCTGTTGTGCGCGCGCTGAAAGGCGAATTTTATTTGGCATCACGCCGCTGTTGCCGCGCTTTTTCAAGGCCTGCACGCAACCATGGGCCGATGTCTTCCGACGCTAGCTCTATGTAATCGCCTTTGGCCAACTGCGCGCGCGATTCCTCAACGCTGTCAACCAGCGCTGTTTTTTCAGCGAGGGAAAGCACAGGCATTTCCTCAGCCTGTGTGATATCAACATAGGCCATCGGTCGATCAGCGCTCTTTACTGCTGTCTTGCTCATGATGCTGACACTAACACAGATTCAGGGTGGGCAAAAGTGCGCTTGTCAGCTGGCTTTAAGCCACCGCTTCGGATCAGCCTCCCGGCTGGCATCCGATGCCAATGCATTGCAGAGCGCCTGCATGGAATTCAGCGAATGGATGGGCCTGAACTCATCGACATGGGGCAGCAGCGCCGTGATGCCGGAGGCCTTGGCCTCAAAGGCATCATAGCGCAGCAAGGGATTGAGCCAAATGACGCGCCGCGCGGTGCGGTGCAATCGGTCCATCTCGGCATGCAACTCATCGGTCACGCGCCGCTCCAGACCATCCGAGATAAACAGCACCACCGCGCCGCCGGTCATCACTCGGCGGGCCCAGCGCTTGTTGAATTCACCCACAGCTGCGGCAATGCGTGTGCCGCCTTCCCAGTCCCGCACTGCCTTTCCGCATTCCTGCAGGGCGATTTCCGGGTCTTTGCTGGTCTTCAGCATGCGGCTGATGTTGGTTAGTTCCGTGGCAAAAACAAAGGAATGCACCTGCCGCCCTGACTTTGACAGCGCATGCAGGAAGTGCAGGAAAATCCGGCTGTAATCTCCCATCGAGCCGGAGATATCGCACAGCGCCACAACCGGCGGATGCTTGTGCTGATGCGCGCGGTATTTGAGATCGATGATAGCGCCACCACCGCGCATGCTGGCGCGCAAGGTGCGGCGCGGATCAATGATGCTGCCGCGGATATCAGCGGCATAGCGACGGGTGCGCACGCGGTCCATTGGCATCACGAGCCTGGCAATCTCGCGCTTCGCTTCCGCCACCTCTGCCGCGCTCATGCGCTCAAAGTCGCGGCTGCGAAACACCTCGATATCAGACACCGTCATGGTGGCATCAAGCTCGATCTGCGGCTTCTCTTTCAGTTCCTGGTCACGCACATTACCAAACATGGCATCCGCCACACGGGCCAGCGGCTTAGGTGCATCGCTTTCTTTTTTCAGCGGAGAATACGGCGATAGCATCTGGATCATCTTTTCGATCAGCGACCGCCTGCGCCAGAACAACCGGAAGGCCTGATCGAACAGGATAGACTGATCACGCTTCGTGACGAACACCGCATGCAGGGTCCAGTAAAGGTCTTCCCGCCCGCCAATGCCTGCTGCCTGTACGGCTTCCACGGCATCAAGCACGGTTTTGGGACCAACGGGAATGCCGGCTGTGCGCAGTGCGCGAGCGAAGAAAGCGATGTTATCCGCGATATGGCCGGGGGTGAGTTCAGTCATGGTGCAGGTCTGCTCCCTCTCCCCGCCTGCGGGGAGAGGGTTGGGGTGAGGGGCGTAGTGTAAGGACGCCGAAACAACAGAGTACAGCGAACAATCCCCTCGCCCCTCATCCTGACCTTCTCCCCGCTTGCGGGGAGAAGGAATGTCTCTGCACCATTCATGATCGCCGCACCTCGACGTCATAAGCCGCACCACGCTTCAGCGTGACCAGCTTGTCGCCCGGCAGGATGCGGCCAAGCTCCACCTCACGGTCAGGCAGGATGGCAGTGCCAACATCGCCCTTGAAGACAATCACCTGATCACCCTGCGCCAAGGCGGCGGCAGCAAAGCGACGAAGCTCTGAGAGATAAGGCTCCCGCGCCCAGCTGCGCGGATTGGTGGGATCAACCGTCACGGCCAGCGAGTTGGAGCCTGGGTAGATGGACAGCACGAACTTCGAGACCTCCGGTTTCCATTCCGGTCCCAGATCATCATTCTCGATCCACTGACACCAGAAGGATCGGCAGACCGTTGGCCGGGTTTCGTGAATGCCACAACCCCGCCCCTGCGCGATGTGCTGACACCAGCGACCGGACGGCTTGGAAAGCTCCGGGACAGGAAACAGTTTGCAGCAGAGCGTGCAGGACCCACAGGTGCGGGTCATGATGTGACTCCCTCTCCCCGCCTGCGGGGAGAGGGCTGGGGTGAGGGGCAAAGTGACTGGCCACTGAGCGTGCTCACCACGCCCCTCATCCGCCCTTCGGGCACCTTCTCCCCGTGAACGGGGAGAAGAATTTGGCTGACACCGCACGTCACTTTCACACCTTCATCTCCGCCTTCACCTCATCGAGGATTTCCTTCATCTTCGATCCCTGCATTTTGGCGATATCATCCTGATACTTCAGGAGCACACCAAGCGTATCGCTCACCATGGCAGGATCAAGCGCCACGGCGTCAAGCTCCACCAGCGCTGTCGCCCAGTCCAGCGTTTCAGCAACGCCTGGGTTCTTGAACAGATCTTCCTGCCGAATGCGCTGCACGAAGCTCACAATCTGCTTCGAGAGCTTCATCGGTGTGGCGGGCGCCTTGGCTTTCAAGATAGCGAGTTCGCGCTTAGCATCAGGGTAATCCACCCAGTGATAGAGACAGCGGCGCTTCAGCGCATCATGGATTTCGCGCGTGCGGTTTGACGTGATGATGACGATGGGCGGGGCCTTAGCCTTGATTGTGCCAAGCTCCGGCACAGTCACCTGAAAGTCCGAAAGCACTTCGAGCAGGAACGCCTCGAAGGCAGCATCTGTGCGGTCCAACTCATCAATCAGCAGCACGGGCGGGCCAGAACCATCATCCTCCAGCGCCTGCAACAGCGGGCGCTTGATCAGATAACGCTCGGAAAATACATCGGCCTGCAGCTGCTCGCGGTTCTTGTCGCCCGCCGCTTCCGCCATGCGGATCGCCATCATCTGCCCAGCGTAGTTCCACTCGTAAACAGCGGAGGAGACATCGAGCCCCTCGTAGCACTGCATGCGGATAAGCCGACGGCCAAGCGATGCGGCCAGCACCTTGGCAATCTCCGTTTTGCCGACACCTGCCTCGCCTTCCAGAAACAGCGGACGGCCCATTTTCAGCGACAGAAACAGCACCGTCGCCAGCGACCTGTCGGAGACATATTGCGCAGATTTCAGGAGGTCGACGGTGGCATCGATGGAGGCAGGAAGAGCGGTCATAGAAGAGACATAGCGCGCGTTTAGTTTGGATGCATCAGAGAATTCGCCTGTTCTGTTTCCCAGCTTCAGGTTTTTCAGAATTAGTGTTGACACAGATGTAAATAAGAACAAATATAGAACAAACTTTCAACCAAGGAGAATGTGCCATGACAGCCGCAGAACTCGCAAAAGCCTTCACAGACGTGCTGAAAGCGGGCCAGCATCAGGAAGCAGCAGCAAAATTCAATGCGCCTGATATCGTCAGCCTTGAAGCGATGGATGGTCCCATGGCCCGCGTTCAGGGTACGGATGCCGTGAAGGCCAAGAGCGACTGGTGGTATGCCAACCACACAGTGCACAATGTGACAACAGAAGGGCCTTACATGAACGGCGATCAGTTCGCACTCGTCTTTGATATGGATTTCACGTCCAATGAGACAGGCCAGCGTATGCAGTCGAAGGAAGTGGCGCTTTACTCTGTGAAAGTCGGCAAAATTTCCGAAGAGAAGTTTATGTATTGATCAGGTCTTCCAGAAAAACCACAGCGCAACCGCTACAAGGCCAAGCGCCAGCGTTTTTCTGACAAGACCGATACGGCCATCAGCGGCCAGAATGCGTCCTGCTGCATCTGCAAACAGCACAATGGCAGTGTGGATGACAGTGGCAACCGTGACGTAAATCACCGCCAGAAGCACGTTCTGGCTGACGATGCTTCCGTTGGCGGGAGCAATGAAGGCAGGCACAACCGTGAGGTAAAATACGCCTGCTTTCGGGTTGAGCAGGTTTGTGATGAAGCCTTTGCGAAAGCCGTCAAATGACTCATCATGCTGGGATGTTCTGGTTGGAGGTTGCCAGGTTTCCCAAGCCAGCCACAAAAGATAGGCAAAGCCAGCATAGCGAATTGCCTGGTAAAGCCAGGGCGATGCCAAGATGATGGCCTGCAACCCCAATGCAGCAAGCAGGCCAAGCAGCAGTAAGCCGCAAGCCACGCCAGCAACGGCAAACAATGCAGGCTTTCGCCCCCTCGCCATGGCGAGGGCAGCAAGGTAAGCCATGTTTGGCCCCGGTGTCAGTTCAATCAACACCGAGGTCAGCAGGAACTCCGGAATGCCTGCCAATCAGCGATCCTATTTCGCAATCGCAGCGCTCACGGCTCGTTTGGCCATAACGCCGATCAGATGCGCACGGTATTCTGCCGAGGCATGAATGTCGCCGTTGAGGCCCTTGTCAGCAGCTTTCAAACCATCAACGCTTTTCGCATTGAACTTGTCTGCCAATGCCGTTTCAGCATCCTTCCAGCGGAAGACACCGTTGGAGCCAGCGCCCGTGACAGCAACGCGGACCGCAGCGCCCTTCTTTGCGACAGCAACACCCACCAGCGCATAACGCGAAGCCGGGTTGGGGAACTTGGCGTAAGAGAACTTGGAAGCCATGGGGAAGATGATCTTCGTAATCATTTCACCGTCTTCAAGAGCTGTTGCGAACATGCCCTGAAAGTAGTCATCCGCCGCGATCTTGCGCTTGTTGGTGACAACCGTTGCACCGAGCGCCATGAGCGCAGCGGGATAGTCTGCCGCAGGATCATTGTTGGCAACCGAGCCGCCAATGGTGCCTTTGTGGCGCACATGCGGATCACCGATGCCGCCTGCCAGTGCGGCCAGACCGGGCAGGTTGGCCTGAACAGATGCATTTTCGGCAACCTGCGCGTGGGTTGTCATTGCGCCGATGACGATGGTCTTGCCTTTGACCTCGATGCCTTTGAGATCTTCGGCCTTGGAAAGATCGATGACATTGGCGGGGCTCGCGAGCCGCTGCTTCATGGTCGGCAGCAAGGTCTGACCGCCTGCCAGCAGTTTTGCATCATCTGCCTTGCCCAACAGGTTTGCGGCCTGACGGGCTGATGTCGCGCGGTGGTATTTGAATGCGTACATGTTGGTTCTCCCTGTTTCAGTTCCCTCTCCCCGTTCACGGGGAGAGGGTTAGGGTGAGGGGCCTGGTGACTTCGCTCAGCGTGCAATCACCCAGCCCCTCATCCGGCTTCACTTCGTTCAGCCACCTTCTCCCCATTCGCATGGGGAGAAGGAAATTACTCTGCAGCCATCTTGTTGACGGCCTTCTGGGCTGCCTTCCACACGGCTTGCGGTGTGGCTGGCATGGCGATGTCCTCGTGTCCCAAGGCATCCGTAATAGCGTTGATGACAGCTGGAGGTGCTGCAATCGCCCCTGCCTCGCCGCAGCCCTTGATGCCAAGTGGATTGGACGGCGCAGGCGTCGTGTTGAAGCCCAATGAATACGACGGCAGGTCATCCGCACGCGGCATGCCATAATCCATAAAGGATGCGGTCAGCAGCTGGCCGTTCTTGTCGTAAATCGTGTTCTCGTGCAGCGCCTGACCAATGCCCTGGGCGATGCCACCATGTACCTGCCCTTCGACGATCAGCGGGTTGATAATAGTGCCGAAATCGTCAACAGCCGTCCATTTCTCGACTTTGGTCACACCGGTCTCAGGATCAATCTCGACTTCGCAAATGTGCACGCCTGCCGGGAAGGTGAAGTTGGTGGGATCGTAGAACGCCCCTTCCTTCAGGCCGGGTTCAAGCTGCTGCCCGGTGAACTTGTGCGCGACGTAGGCCTGCAGCGCCACTTCGCCAAAGGCCATGGATTTGTCAGTACCTTTCACCGAGAAGCGCCCATCCTTGAAGTCGATGTCGCTTTCAGCCGCTTCCATGCACAGAGCAGCCACTTTCTTCGCCTTGGCCTCCACCTTGTCCAGCGCCTTGACGATGGCCGACATGCCGACAGCACCAGAGCGCGAGCCGTATGTGCCCATACCCATCTGCACCTTGTCGGTATCACCATGCACAATCGCCACCTGATCGATGGGAATGCCAAGGCGTCCAGCAACGAGCTGCGCAAAGGTTGTTTCATGCCCCTGCCCGTGGCTGTGCGAGCCTGTCAGCACCTCAACGGTGCCAACCGGATTGACGCGCACTTCTGCGGATTCCCAAAGGCCCACGCCTGCGCCAAGCGAGCCAACAGCCGCTGATGGCGCAATACCGCAAGCCTCGATGTAGGCTGAGTAGCCAAGGCCACGCAGTTTGCCGTTTTTGGCGCTTTCCCGCTTGCGCTTGCCGAAGCCGTCGACATCCGCCAGCTTCAGCGCCTGCTTCATGCTTCCGGCATAATCACCGGCGTCATACATCATGATGACGGGTGTCTGGTGCGGCCAGGCCTTGATGAAGTTCTTCATGCGGAACTTCGCAGGGTCCTGCCCCATCTGGCGGGCAGCCACTTCTACCAGCCGCTCGACGACAAAGGTCGCTTCCGGGCGGCCTGCACCACGGTAGGCATCCACCGGCGCCGTGTTGGTATAGACGGTTTCCACCTCGGCATAGATAGCCGGGATATCATACTGACCCGAGAGCAGCGGCGCGTAGAGATAGGTCGGCACAGCTGACGCAAAGGTGGAGAGATAGGCACCAAGGTTGGCGCGCGTTTTGACGCGGACAGCGAGGATTTTGCCGTCCTCATCCATCGCCATTTCGGCATGGGTCATGTGATCACGGCCATGGGCCACGCAGAGGAATTCCTCGGTGCGGTCTGCCACCCACTTCACGGGACGGCCCACTTTCTTGGCAGCCCAGACGCAAACAGTTTCCTCGGCATAGACATAGATCTTGGAGCCGAAACCACCGCCCACATCCGGCGCGATCACCCGCAATTTATGTTCGGGCGCAATGCCGATGAAGGCTGACAGAATAAGCCGTGCCACATGCGGGTTCTGGCTGGTGGTATAGAGCGTGAAAGCGTCCTCACCGGCGTCATAATCACCAATCGCCGCGCGTGGCTCCATGGCGTTTGGCACAAGGCGGTTGTTGGTCAGGTCAATCTTCGTGACGTGTTTGGCTTTCTTGAACGCCGCATCCGTGGCGGTCTTGTCACCGAGATGCCAGTCAAACACTACGTTGTTGTCCGAGACATCGTGGATGACGCCGGTGCCCTTGTTGGTGCAGGTGGCGAGATCAACCACGGCTGGCAGCACATCGTAGTCAACCTTCACAGCTTCGGCGGCATCCTTCGCCTGCGCCTGTGTTTCGGCAATGACGACAGCAACATGATCACCCACATAACGCACCTTGCCATCAGCCAGCGCGGGGTGTGCACCGGCTTTCATCGGCGAGCCATCCTTGGAATGGATCATCCAGCCACAGATCAATCCGCCCACCTTGTCGGCGGCGAGATCAGCGCCTGTCAGAATGCCGACAACGCCGGGCATCGCCATGGCGGCCTTGGTGTCAATCTTCTTGATCTTTGCGTGGGCGTGTGGCGAGCGCACGAAAAAGGCGTGCGTCTGGCCATGGCGGTTGATATCGTCCGTGTAGTTCCCCTTGCCGGTGATGTAACGGAAATCTTCCTTGCGGCGCACCGGTGCGCCAATGCCTGTGGTGGGTGTGGTCATGGTGTGTCTCCCTGTTGCTGTTCCTCTCCCCGCAAGCGGGGAGAGGGTAGGGTGAGGGGCCAGGAGAGCTCGCACAGCGGACACTCACCTCGCCCCTCATCCGGCTTCACTAACGTTCAGCCACCTTCTCCCCATTGAGATGGGGAGAAGGGAGATTACTTGGCATATTCTACTTGGCCATTGCGGCTGCGCCCGCTTCCACGGCTTTCACGATGTTGTGGTAGCCCGTGCAGCGGCAGATGTTGCCTTCCAGCTCTTCGCGGATCGTGTGCTCGTCGAGCTTCGTGCCCTTGCGGTTCACAATATCGACAGCGGCCATGATCATGCCCGGTGTGCAGTAACCGCACTGGAGTCCGTGATGCTCCCGGAAGGCTTCCTGCATCGGATGCAGCGCCGTGCCATTGGCAAGACCTTCAATGGTGGTGACGGCAGCACCGTCGCAGGTGAGCGCCAGCGTCGTGCAGGCCTTCACGGCCTTGCCATCGACATGCACCACGCAGGCCCCGCACTGGCTGGTGTCACAGCCAACATGGGTTCCGGTGAGGCGCAGGTTGTCTCGCAGAAATTGAACCAAAAGCGTCCGCGCATCGATATCCGCGGATACAGCTTTTCCGTTCACCGTCATGGATACGGTGGCCATAAACTCTCCTCCTTTTTGACTGCCGGAAGCGGTTATGCGCCATCCGGCCAAACGCGGATTAACCCGTCTTTTTGGAATGCAGGACAAACAGGAAAGCTTGTCTCGAACTCTTCAAAACTGAGTGTGGGACGGCTTTTTGCAGGGGTCAAGCAGAAACAGAGAAGGACTGGCAACGATTTTTGAGTGGTTTTGGACTGCTTTTCAAAAAATCCCTGCGCTGATGAATTTTGCGGCTGGCTGTTTGCCAAGCCGTCTCGCCAGCGACAATCAGCGTGCTATAGGGGATTCATAACTTGCCCAAGCAAAGACCAGACATGAGTCCTTTTACATCAAGCGGCCTCACCGGCGCCCTCTTCGCAGATGCCGAGATGGCGGAGATTTTGTCTGACCGCCGCTGGCTGGAAGCTATGCTCGATTTCGAGGCGGCGCTGGCGCGGGCAGAAGCGGAAGTCGGTGTTATCCCGAAAGAAGCAGCCGAGGCGATTGCCTCGTGCTGCGATGTTGATCTCTACGACATCGCCGAGATTGGACGACGGACAACGTTGGCGGGCAACCCGGCGATTTCGCTGGTGGCGATGCTGACAGAGAAAGTGCGCGAGAAGGACGCTGCGGCGGCTGAGTTCGTGCACTACGGCGCGACCAGCCAAGATGTGATTGATACGGGGTTGGGGCGTGTACTGCTGGATGGCCGCAACCGCGTTTTCGAACGCCTTCTACAAATTAATCGCAAGCTAGCGGATTTGGCGAGAGCGCATAGGCATACAATCATGGTCAGCCGGACTCTTCTACAACACGCCCTACCCACGAGTTTTGGGCTGAAGTGCGCAAATTGGCTCAATCCATTGAGTGAATTGGAATGGACGATTTTCACACACCGTCCTCGCGCGCAGCTAGGCGGCGCGAACGGTGCATTGGCCGCACTTGAAGATAGGGGAATCGAAGTTATTGAAGCGATGCAGAGGGTATGCATCGAAGAACCCGATGCTCGCTTCTTCCGCCTGATAAACTCATTAAGTGTGCCGACACACACTGCAAGGGTTTCTCTTCAAACGCTCGCCGGCGACTTCGGTATGCTGTGCTCAGTCCTCGGCAAGATCGCCCGGGACATCACCCTCCTGATGCAAACTGAAGTCGCCGAAGTCTTCGAACCTTCTGCGCCTGGTAAGGGTGGTTCCTCCACCCTGCCCCACAAGCGCAACCCGGTGCAGTCCGTTGCGATCATCGCCATCGCCACCCGCACGCCGGGGCTGGTCGCTACCATGCTGTCCGCTGGCTTGCAGGAGCATGAGCGCGGTGTGGGCGGCTGGCATGCGGAATGGGACACGATGCGCGAGTTGCTGCTGCTGACGGGTGCGGCGGCCCTCCATATGCAGACCATGCTGGAGGGCCTTGAAGTCGATACCGACCGCATGCGCTCCAACCTTGAATTGACCAATGGGTTGATCATGGCCGAGCGCGTGACCTTTGCGCTGGCTCCTAGTCTTGGTAAGGCGAACGCCAAAAGTCTCGTCGAGGTAGCCTGTAAGCGCGCAACGAACAGTAAACGCCATCTGCGCGACGTCCTAAGCGAGATGCCGGAAGGGTTGGAGCTAGATTTGGATGCGTTATTCGATCCTGCGACTTATCTTGGCAGTTCGTTTGTGTTCATAGACATGATCCTTAAAGAACACGCGCGGCAGCACGATCATTTTGACGGAGTCCTTGTCTAATGCCCATCAAAACCATCAACGGTGAACCATTCAACATCCTCGTCGAAGGCAAGACGGATGGTCCCGTGCTGCTGTTCTCCAACTCGCTCGCCTCTAACCTGCACATGTGGGACGCGCAGGCGGCGGCGCTGAAGGACACCTTCCGCATCATCCGCTATGACAGCCGCGGCCATGGCAAGAGTGTCGCGGACAATGCGCCCTATTCCATCGCGCAGCTGGGGCAGGATGCACTCGCTATTCTTGATGCGCACAAGGTTGAAAAGGCGCATTTCTGCGGCCTCTCCAAGGGCGGCATGGTTGGCCAGTGGTTGCTGACACACCACCCGGACCGCATTGGCAAGGCGGTGCTGGCCAACACAGCTGCGCTCATGGCCCCGCCGGAATTGTGGAATGGCCGCATCCGCAACGTGCGCCAGAACACGATGGCTGCGATTGTCGATGCCACGATCGAACGCTGGTTCACCAAGGGCTTTGTTGAGCGTGCGCCAAAGGAAATTGCTGCTGTCAAAAAGATGATCGCGGCAACACCGGATGCCGGCTATTGCGGTTGTTGTGCCGCCATTCGCGATATGGACCAGCGCGAGAGCATTCGCGGGATCACAAATCCTGTTCTGCTGATTTCAGGCGCGCATGACCCTGCCACCACGCCCGCCATGATGGAACTGATGCGCGAGCGGATCAAAGGTGCGAAGTGGTTGTCGCTGGATGCAGCGCATATCTCTAACATGGAGCAGCCTGAGGCGTTCACGAAGGCAATGCGGGAGTTTTTGTGTTGAACCCAGCGGGTATTGAACTCCGTAATCTAGGTTGGGATTGGCAATGGTGCACGTTAGCCGCTCCAGAAAATCGGATAGCTGCAAAATCAAACTATTGGTGTTTGGAAATTGCCAACGAAGATCCTAACAACAGGATTGTCTTTGTTTTTGTGGTTTGGCCCGAGGCTGGTAATGTCAGCGTTGAAGTTCACTCTGATGCAGGCGCTCATTTACCGTACGCAGACTTGCAACGTATCCTTTCACTAGGGCACGAACTTTTCCAGCAACAAATGCAATCTCAGGATGAATTGACATGACCAAAACAGATGCAAGCCGCCGCGAGAACGGCGAGAAAAACCGCCGCAAGGTTCTGGGCGATGCCCATGTCAACCGCTCGCAGGGCAGCCGCACTGAATTCAATGCGGAATGGGTGGATATGATCACCCGCTATGCCTGGGGCGATATCTGGGATCGGCCCGGACTCGACTATCAAAAGCGGTCTGTGATTGTGCTGTCCGTCACCACGGCGCTTGGCCGCTGGGAGGAATTCCGCATCCATGTCAAAGGCGCGATCAACAATGGCCTTACCAAGGATGAGATCAAGGAAGTGCTGATGCAATGCGCGGTTTATGCCGGCGTGCCTGCTGCAAACACCGCCTTCCATGAAGCGCAAAAGGTGTTTGACGAGATGGAGAAGGGGTGAGTCTTACAGCGTCTTGTAGCCGCGCCGGTGATACAGCAGTGGCGCACCACCGGCGTGCACGCTGACCTTTTCCACCGTCCCGATGATGATCATGTGGCTGCCAACTGTTTTCATATCGGCTAGCGAGCAGGTGAAGGTCGCCAGCGCACCCGCCAGAACGGGAACTGACTGAAGGTTTTGCCAGCCCGCGGATTGCTCAAAGCGCTCCGCGCCCTGAACACCAGTCTGGCCTGCAAACCGGTTAGCCAGATCGAGATGCTGATCGGACAGGATGTTGATGCCGAACGTTTTGTTGCTTCGGATGGCCGCCAAAGTACTGCTGTTTTGATTGAGACAAACAAGCAGGCTTGGCGGCGTATCGCTTACGGATGTCACCGCTGTGGCCGTTGCCCCGGCCAGACCACCATCGCCGTTGGTTGTGATGATGTGCACTGCGCCCGCAACCTGGCTCATCGCTTCACGAAAATCATTGCCGCTGACAGCAGCGGATAGCTTGGCGTTCATAGTGTGGAAAGTCCTGGAAACGTATCTGAGGCGCTGGCGCCATTGTGCGTCGCTTAGCACTTCATGGCTGAATGTCCCATGCCATTCTTTTGAAAGCGGGTGCAGCGCGTTACAGTTTCCGCAGCTCTATGGGCAATAGCGCAAAAAACTGCCTGATCAGGTCCGTAGCCACATCCACTTCGCCAGTGTTGATCGCCTGCACCATCTGGCCGCGAATATCGACAAAATGGTTCACATTGCGAAAGCGATGTGTGTGGCACCAGGCGCGTTTCAGCTCGCGTTTCATTTTCACAAGTTCTGCCGCTTTGGCAGGCGAACCAGAGGCCTGACCTATCAACGCTTCAATGCTCCGGTCTGAGGCCAGAATAGCGGGAATGTCACCGATCAATGCTGCCCGATGGGTGGCCTGCATCAAGAGTTGCAACTGCACTCGCTGCTGATCAGTCATCTGCTGAATGGCGAGAGAAACGACGTGAATCTCGAGTGCGCAAATCTTGTCCAGCGACTGCAGCGCCGCATCAATATCAAGCGGGCAAATCGTCACCTGATCGTCCGAGAAGGAAAGGTATCCATCACTTGCCAGAACAGAAAGCGCGTCATCAAGGTCGCCATCAAAAACACCTGACAACGCTGCAACACGAGACTTTTTATATGTCTGCCCAGGGACAAGCGCAGCCGTTGCAATCGCCAGTTCGATGCTGGCAACAGTTCTGGCTGTGCCAGCATCACCGGTAATGTCATTCAGCGCTAAAGACATGTTCTCAAATATTTCACGAAGGTGTCAACGGCCAAAACCGCGCCGTCAGAGTCTCCATTGATGATAGATTTTGTCAATGATTCTCGCATGGCGGCTGGCACATTCAGGTCACGCAGACGGTTGTGCGCGCACCAGGCGCGGCGAAATTCACGCTTGATCTGCACGAGCTTTTCAAACTCTGCTTCAAGCTGCGACGTCTGACCAATCACACGCTCAAGGGCACGATCAGCATTCATGTAGCCTTCGATATCTCCCACCAAAGCAGCACGCTTTAGCGACACAACGGCAGATTCAAGCGCAGCCTTGTGATCAGAAGCTGCTTTCATTGCGGCAGCGGCAGCAATCTGCTTTTCCAGCATTTCACGATCGTCAAGCCTTGAGACAAGCATGTCACGATCAAGTTCAGCCACGATCACATCAGTATCGGTGAACGTCATTAGTTTGCTTTGGGCAACAGTTGGCAGAACGGCTTTCACCTCTTCCACTTTGGAACGCAAATGCAGAGCGAGAGATTGGACACTGATCCGCTGCCCCGGCGCAAGACGCGCCAGGGCAATCGAATCTGTCAAACGGGCGGCGAGTTCCGCACGTTTCTCTTCTGCCAGGCTGCTTTTCGCAGCCCGCTGCTTGTGATCGTCCATTGGTTCGGCCCACACACATTTCGTGACGCAACAAAAGCGCGGCACTTAGTCCGCAAACTGTTTACATCTAAAACATTGAGGGAAGCACCAACCCGCGCCCTACAAATTTCATCAATTACACCCGTTGGTGAAAACTGTTTGTTCATGTGTTTGGCAACGAACAAAAAAATGGCCACTGACACACCATTTCAGGTCTTTACTCTGGTCCCAGGTGTACGCTTGAGGTTTCAAAAAACCATACAGAAGGCAGTTCCAACCTCGCCAGCAGTGAATATCTTCAAAAAAATGGATTTTTTGGCGTTAGTCACTGCAATCATGGGATTTGATGAATTGAAACACTGCGCTGGATGGTTTGTGTCTAAAAAGTGTCGAAGCAGGATTGATGTAACCAATCAACGCGGGATATGGGTAAAGAAGTGTTGCTATCAGCGCCGCCGAACGCTTGTATAAGCGGAGCTGATGGAAAGACGGTTGGGAGACCGTTGAGGGAGCGTTGAATGGAAGTGTTTTTGCAGCAGCTGATCAACGGGATCACGCTTGGCTCGATTTACGGTCTTATAGCCATTGGGTACACAATGGTCTTCGGCATCATCGGGATGGTCAACTTCGCACATGGTGATGTCTTCATGGTCGGCGCCTTCGTTGCGCTCATCACCTTCATGATCATGACAGCGCTGGTGGGCGTTGGAGCCGCCGGCATCTTTCTGGCCTTGATCATCTGCCTCATTGTCAGCGTGGTCATCACCAGTCTTTACAACTGGAGCATCGAGCGCGTTGCCTATCGCAAGCTGCGCGGCTCCTTCCGTCTTGCTCCGCTGATTTCTGCCATCGGCATGTCCATTCTCCTCGTGAACTTTGTGCAGGTCAGCCAGGACGCCCGCAACAAGCCTGTGCAGTCTATCATTGATGGCGGCATTACCGTCATGAAAGGCGCACGCTTTGACGTGGTTGTCGCCTACAAGGATATCCTGATCATGGGCGTGACGGCGCTCCTGCTCCTGATCTTCTGGTATCTCGTGCAGAAGACACCCCTCGGCCGTGCGCAGCGCGCCTGTGAGCAGGACCGCAAGATGGCCGCTCTGCTGGGCATCAACGTGGACCGCACGGTTTCCATCACCTTTGTGATCGGCGCAGGCCTCGCTGCAGTGGCCGCCGTGATGTGGCTGGTGAAGTACAACGTGGTTTCCTACAACGATGGCTTCATCCCCGGCGTCAAGGCGTTCACCGCTGCGGTTCTCGGAGGCATTGGATCGCTGCCCGGTGCGGTCATCGGCGGATTGCTGATCGGCATCATCGAGAGCTTGTGGTCTGCTTATTTCACCATCGACTACAAGGACGTTGCGGCGTTCACCATTCTGGTGATCACGCTGATCTTCCTGCCGCAAGGCCTGCTGGGTAAACCTGAAGTGGAGAAGGTGTGATGAGTGCTCCTTCCCGCGCCGACAGCGCCTATTCCGGCGAAGTGCCAACCGAGTTCGATTTTGCGGGCGCTCTCAAGTCTGCCTGCTGGGCTGCCCTTGTGGCGCTTGGTCTCTTCGGCCTGATTGTTGGTCTCAAGACCGACCAGACACTCAACAACATCATGGTCCTGCGCCCGCGCGTTGGCATGCTGGCAACCATGGTTGGTGCTGTCTTCATCGGCAGCCTTTGGCAAAGCTGGTTTTCCTGGAAACGGGCTCTGGCGGCCGAGCGCCGCGAAGCCAAGCCGAAAACCGGCGAAGGTTTTGCCAAGTTCGAGAAATTCGCCTTGCCTGTCTGTGTTGTACTTCTGGCCATCTATCCCTTGCTTGTCACGATGACAGCCGGTTCTGGCAGCATCCTCAAGTGGGTCGATAACTTCGGCATCCAGATCCTCATCTACATCATGCTGGGCTGGGGCCTGAACATCGTTGTCGGCCTCGCTGGCCTGCTCGACCTGGGATATGTCGCCTTTTACGCCATCGGTTCCTACACGTATGCGCTGCTGGCACAGACCTACGGCTTTTCGTTCTGGCTCGCTCTGCCTGTTGCCGGAGCCATGGCCGCTCTCTGGGGCGTATTGCTTGGGTTCCCCGTTCTGCGATTGCGAGGGGACTATCTGGCCATCGTGACACTGGCCTTTGGTGAGATCATCTATCTCGTCGCCTTGAACTGGAAAGACCTGACGGGCGGTGGTGCAGGCATGTCTGCGCCGCGCATCGACTTCTTTGGTATTCCTTTCAATGCCTCGGACAAAGGCTTTGCAGCGACATTTGGTCTGGAACTTTCCCCGATCTACCGCACGATCTTCCTCTACTACACCATCCTTGTTCTCGCGATGCTGACCGCTTGGGTCACCCTGCGCCTCAAGCGCCTGCCTATTGGCCGGGCATGGGAAGCCCTGCGGGAAGACGAGATTGCCTGCCGCGCCATCGGCATGAACACCACCAACACCAAGCTGACGGCCTTCGCCATTGGCGCAATGTTCGGCGGTTTTGCTGGCGCGTTCTTTGGTGCTCGTCAGGGATTCATTACGCCTGAGAGTTTCAAGTTCCTTGAATCAGCGCTCATCCTTGCCATCGTCGTGCTTGGCGGTATGGGCTCGTTGATGGGCGTCGTGCTAGCCGCCATCGCCCTTATCGGCGGCAGCGAGCTCTTGCGTGAGTTTGACTTCCTCAAGCCCATCATTGGCGATGACCCAACCAAGTACCGCATGTTGATCGTCGGTCTTGGCATGGTGCTGATGATGCTGTGGAAACCACGTGGATTGATCTCGACGCGCTCACCGTCCATCTTCCTCAAGGAAAGCAAAGCCATTGGCGCTGACAACGTGAAGGAGGGCCACGGCTGATGTCCACGTCATCCAATCCCGCCATCCTCAAGGTTGAGCATCTGACCATGCGTTTTGGTGGCCTTGTGGCCATCAACAACCTCAGCTTCACCGCGCATCGTGGTGAGATCACCGCTCTCATCGGCCCCAATGGTGCCGGCAAGACCACCGTGTTCAACTGCATCACGGGCTTCTACAAGCCAACGGAAGGCCGCATTGCTTTCCGCCACGGCGACGGTGATTTTGACACCCGCCTTGAAGCGCTGACCGACAGCGACCGCAAGATGGAGGTTGCTGGCGAACAGCGCCTCTTCCTGCTGGAGCGCATGCCGGACTATGAAATCGCGGCCGTCGCCAAGGTAGCCCGCACCTTCCAGAACATCCGGCTTTTCTCGGGCCTCACGGTTCTCGAAAATCTGATTGTCGCCCAGCACAACGAATTGATGACCGAATCGCAATGGACCATCGGCGGATTGCTTGGCCTCAAGCGCTTCCGCACAGCCGAAAAAGCCGCTGTAGAGAAGGCGAAGTACTGGCTGGACAAGACGCGGTTGATGGACCGCGCTGATGATCCCGCCGGTGATCTGCCCTACGGTGACCAGCGCCGTCTCGAGATTGCGCGTGCGATGTGCACCAACCCGTTGCTGCTCTGCCTTGATGAGCCTGCGGCGGGCCTCAACCCACGCGAGAGTGCTGATCTCAACACGTTGCTACGGGCTGTGCGCGATGAGCACGGCACCGCGCTTCTGCTGATTGAGCACGACATGTCTGTGGTTATGGAAATCTCGGACCATGTGGTTGTGCTCGACTACGGCACCAAGATTTCTGACGGCACACCATCCTTTGTGCAGAATGATCCGAAGGTCATTGCCGCCTATCTCGGCGCAGAAGACGAGGATGAATTGCACAAGATTGAAGCGGAGGTTGGATTATGAGCGCCGCTGTTGCACCGCCGCCCAAAGAAGTCCGCCCGCTGCTGCAGGTGCGCGGTGTCAAAACCTACTATGGCAAGATCATCGCCCTCAAAGGCGTCGATGTTGACGTGAATGAAGGCGAGATCGTCACGTTGATTGGCGCCAATGGGGCTGGAAAATCCACCCTGATGATGACGATCTTCGGCACGCCGCGCGCGCGCGAAGGCCAGATCATCTATCAGGGCAAGGATATTACCCAGACGGAAACCCACGACATTGCCAAGCTTGGCATTGCGCAATCTCCAGAAGGGCGGCGCGTGTTTCCGCGCATGACAGTCTATGAAAACCTGCAGATGGGCTCGGCGGTTGCGGGAATGCAGCATTTCCCTGCTGATCTTGACCGGATTTGCGGCATTTTCCCGCGCCTGAAAGAGCGTCTGCAACAGCGTGCTGGCACGCTGTCCGGCGGTGAGCAGCAGATGCTGGCCATTGCCCGCGCGCTGATGTGCCGTCCCAAGCTTCTGCTGCTGGACGAGCCATCTCTCGGCCTTGCACCAATTATCGTTCGGCAGATCTTTGAAGTCATCAAGGAGATCAACCGCACAGACGGCATGACCGTATTTCTGGTTGAACAGAACGCGTTTCATGCATTGAAACTGGCGCATCGTGGCTATGTGATGGTCAACGGCCTGATCACGATGACGGGCACTGGCAAGGAACTGCTGGCTGATCCGCGCGTGCGGGCGGCTTATCTCGAAGGTGGGAAACACTGAGCATGAGCAGGAAAAGTAGCAACCGGTTTTCCTTCAGTGAATGCGGGAGGGCATAACGATGCAGGGCATTCTTTACGAAGAGCATTCGGCCTGGCTGTTTGTGCTGGTCACGGTCGTTATGGGCGGCCTGGCGGCTTGGCAGATGGGACGGTCGATCGCGCTGACATGGCGACCATTCGCGATCATGCCGGTTTATGTTGCGCTGCTGACATGCGGCGTGCGATTCCTGCATTTCGCGCTTTTCCAGGGAACATTGCTCAGCGTGCAATATTTCATCGTGGATTTCGTCGTGCTTTTCATTGCCGCTATTATAGGCTGGCGCATGCAGCGTGCTGAGCAAATGCGCACACAATATTCCTTCGCCTTCGATGGCGCAGGCCCTGTTTCATGGCGGCGTAAAGTCTCATGAGGTATTTGTACGTTTTCGGATGACATTGTCTTCAAAAAGCGCTTGATTGCGTTCAGAGAAGCCAACTGGCCCTCCAAAACCGCGTCCGGGAGCGGGAAGACCCGGGGTAGAAAGATGGGAGAATCCATATGAATCGCAGAAGCCTCCTGGCTGGCCTGGTATTGAGCACTGCTCTTTCCGGCGCAGCCTATGCGCAGGATCTGAAAATTGGCGTTATCGGCCCTATCACTGGTCCTAACGCCGCTTTCGGCAAGCAGCTCACCGACGGTGCAGCACAAGCCTTTGCCGACCTCAACGCCAAGGGCGGTATCCTCGGTCGCAAGATCGTAGCCGTCACAGGTGACGATGCTTCAGATCCAAAACAGGGTGTATCGGTTGCCAACAAGCTGGTTTCCGAAGGCATCAAGCACGTCATCGGCCCTTTCAACTCGGGCGTGACACTGCCAGCCTCTGAAGTTTACGCAGAGAACGGCGCCATGCTGATCACACCATCAGCGACCAACCCGAAGATCACCGAGCGTGGCCTGTGGAACGTGTTCCGCACCTGCGGTCGCGATGACCAGCAGGGTGCAGTTGCTGCTGCCTACCTTGCCAAGAACTTCCAGGGCAAGAAGGTTGCCGTTGTTCATGACAAGACACCTTACGGTCAGGGTCTTGCTGATGAAACACGCAAAGCCATGAATGCCGCTGGCATCAAGGAAGTGCTCTACGAAGGTGTCAACACCGGCGAAAAGGACTTCTCGGCACTGATCACCAAGATCAAGGCTGCTGGCGTTGATGTGGTTTACTGGGGTGGTCTCCACACAGAAGGCGGTCTGATTGTCCGCCAGATGCGTGACCAGGCTGTCCGCGCTCCGATGATGTCGGGCGATGGCATCACGTCTGACGAGTTTGCGACCATTGCTGGTCCAGGTGCCGAAGGCACACTGATGACCTTCCCACCTGATCCCCGCAAGCGTCCTGAAGCTGCTGCAGTTGTGGCTGCCTTCAAGGCCAAGAACATCAACCCTGAAGCCTACACACTCTACACCTACGCTGGCGTGGAAGTGATGGCACAGGCTGCTGAAGCAACGAAGTCACTCGATGCCAAGAAGATGGCCGAGTACATTCGTTCGGGTGTCGCCTTCAAGACTGTTATCGGCGAACTTAAGTATGACAAGAAGGGTGACATCACCCGTCCTGACTACGTCATGTACACCTGGAAAAAAGACGCAGCTGGCAAGATCACCTACGTCGAGAATTGATCTGATCGCATCAATCTGATCTGAGAAACCGCCGGAGCGATCCGGCGGTTTTTTATTGCTTCGGTTCTACACGACAAAAAATCTTGTCTGGCGCAACGTCAAAATACTTGAACATGGCAGGGCATAGCCACCCTTCCATTGTTCCTTGCTGCCCTTCTCGTGCTTCAAGACGATACCAATTTCCACCGTAATCCTCTCTAAGCCATGTTAGTTCTGCCTGAAAACCAGGAAAGGAATTATCGGAAAAAAGAAGTTTGAAACCATATTCAGCCTCTTTGATATCCCCAATGAAAATATCAATCATTTCCGGGATACCAAAAACAAACGGCTCGCGAACCAAGCCAACAGTTTCATCATCAAAAACCCATGTATTATTCAATCGATAAGGAAAAATAACCCGCATTGCATTTGAAGGTTTGCGCTCCTTGAGAGATGAATCACGAACGACCGATCTGAAGAGATCAAGTATGGCACCCATTGTTGCCTCTCTGATATTGACTGTTTTAAAAATGACAGAACCAGTCATAGCAGCAGTATTTTTGATTTCAACTCAGTGCTATCCAAGCTTCCCCAGCGCCGGGAACGTCTCAAGCAGCCAGTAGGCCGCCATGGCGACACCGCCGGTGAGGAAGGCAATGCCGGTCAGCACCAGCAAGCCGCCCATGATCTTTTCGATCAGGCCCATGTGGTGCTTGTGGCGCGCAAACAACCGCGTGAACGGCCCCATGAACAGGGCGGCCAATAAGAACGGAATGCCAAGGCCCAGCGAATAGACCGCCAGCAAGCCCATGCCCTGCCCCACTGTGGCTTGTGAACCGGCAACCGCCATGACAGCGCCAAGCACAGGGCCGATGCAGGGTGTCCAGCCAAAGGCAAAAGCGAGCCCCATGAGATAGGCACCGGCCAGTCCGGCAGGTTTGCCAACCTCCAGCCGCGCCTCGCGGTAAAGCAGGCCGATGCGAAACACGCCCAGAAAATGCAGTCCCATGATGATGATGACAATGCCTGCCACAATACTGAGCGTATCGCCGTAAATGCGCAGCACGCGCCCCATGGACGAGGCCCCTGCCCCCAGCAGTACGAACACGGTGCTGAACCCCAGCACAAAAAGCACTGATGCGATCAGCACACGCGCCGAAGGCTTCGCACCCTCGCCTGTCATGGCGGAGACGCTGGTTCCAGCCATATAGGCGAGATAGGGCGGCACAAGCGGCAACACGCAGGGGCTGAGAAAAGACAGCAGGCCCGCGAGAAGCACGCCGGTCAAGGTGATATCAGGCATGGGAACTCATGGTTTGTTGCTCCTGCATGACAAAGACAGGAGCTTGGCGCAATGCGCAAAACCGTGCTTCACCTGATTGTGTGAGGACGTGATTCAGTGCACCACGCGCGCGTCAGCAACACTGACAATGCCAACAAGACCAGTTTCAGCGCGCGGCTCATCAAGCTTTGACAGATCGGTCTGGACGCTGATGCCAACACGATCCCCATTACGCCAGGCAACGCGGGCGGGTGCCAGCGTACGACGGTTGTCCAGCAGAAGCTCGAACTGCTCAGGAATATAAGGCGTTTCACCAAACACCAGCATGGCTCCACGATCCGACATATTGCGCACGGTACAAGACATCGTGGAACTGCGGGCATTGAACACAACACGCGCGCCAAGGAGGCAACGACGTCTGGTATTTTCGCGGCGCTCGGTCATGGCTGTCCATCCTCAAGTGTTGATGAACCATGGTTTACACCGCTCAAATTGGAGCAGACAGCTTTACCGGTTGTTAAGGTTAAGTGCCGTGGATGTCTCTTTATAAATCAGGGTGTTTCAGCAAGATCATTGTCCGGATAGACCGCATTTGACATCCGGATCGTCAAAAACTGAAAGGGACTTTTCGCCATGCCCACAGGGGAGCGCCTCGACGCTTTCATCGCTGCTGTTGTCAGCGGTGGTCATGTGGCAGCAATCCGTGATTTCTATACAGCTGACGCTACGATGCGCGAGAACCTGAAAGAGCCACGCCGTGGTCGCGAGGTGCTGATGGAGAGCGAGGCGCAGGCGCTGGGACGCATCGAACGCATGATAACACATCCCCCCAAAGCCGTGGTTCTCGATGGCAACAGTGTTGCCATCAACTGGGTTTTTGAAGCCGTGGGCAAGGACGGCGTGACGCGGCGACTGGACTAAGTAGCCCTGCATCGTTGGGAACTGGACCGGATCGCTGAAGAGCAATTCTTCTACTACACAGCTACGGCCTGGAGCGTGGTGACCTGGCAGGGGGGACCACAATCAAGAGTATAAAAACAGAAAGCTGATCTGGAGAGGCTAAGTGCATGAATTTAAATGTTATTTTATAATTTGCCAATGTATTATCATATTTTATTTTAAAATTTTCTCTTACAAAACAATCTATAGTTGCTATTTTTAAAATGTAAATATACTTATTTATCGCACTAAAACATTTTTAATAAAAGAATCTTACAATGAAACTATATATATTGAGTGATTTAAAGGAATAATTTCATGTCCAATCACCAAAATGGACCGAAGGGTACAAATGTATTAAAAAATACCCAAAGATCTTTCCTGGATAGTCTAAAATTACGCTGGGTCATTATTTTTGTGGCCGCAATTCCCATGTTGCCAATGGGCTATTTTGCTATCCAAATCGCTTCACGGGCCGCATCGGTGGGTGAGGAAACAAAAAAGGTCGGCACCCTCGTCGAGCTCTCTGTCGGTTTGTCGCATCTTGTGCATGAGCAGCAGAAAGAGCGCGGCATGACTGGCGTTTTTATTTCATCGAAAGACGCCAATGTCAGGAATGATCTGGGAGTTCAGCGTCAGGCTACCGACAGACAAAGGGATGAACTGAAGCTTTTCCTGAGCCGGTTCGACAAAAGCGCCTATGGTGCTTCCTTTGCGAAGAGTTTTGAAGACATCGTCATTACGCTTGGTGAGATCGAACAGCATCGACAGAAAGTCGACAGCTTCTCAATCAACGGGCGGGATGCAACGGGTTATTACACACAGCTGAATGCCAAAATATTGTCGCTGGTAGAGCAGTTCGGGCGCCTCAGCTCAGAAGCGGAAATTGTCTGGCCCCTCGTGAGCCTTGCAAGCTTCATGCAGGGCAAGGAGCGCGCAGGGATTGAGCGTGCAACCGGTGCGCTTGGCTTTAGGGCTGGCAGCTTCTCGCCGGACCTTCTTGCCCGCATCCAGGAGATGGTTGCAGCCCAGAACACATACAATTCGATTTTTGCCGGATACGCCACGCCAGAACAGACCCGAATATTCAATGAGGTCATGACAAGCCGCTCGGCGAAGGAAGTCGAGCGTATGAGGGGAGTTGCTATTACTGGTGGGCTTGAAGGCAAGCTTCAGGGCATCTCTGGCAAGGCATGGTTTGATACCACGACGGAGAGGATTGATGGGCTGAAAAGGATTGAAGACGTCATTACACAGGACCTCCAGATCTTGATGCGCTCCAAACTTGAGGCCTCGAGAATGACCATGTGGTTGACACTCGCCCAGGTCATGGCGGTGCTCCTTGGAGTGGTCCTGCTGTCGGGCATGTTGATCCGGATGATCACGATATCCTTTCAAACACTCTCCAGCACCATGACTCGCCTCGCTGCCCATGACCTGTCAACAGAAGTTCCACTCACCGGCAGCAACAATGAAATCGGTGCAATGGCGCGGGCAATGCTTGTCTTCAAGGAAAACGGGATCGAGCGCGAACGCCTGCGTGCAGAAGCTGAAAATGAGCAGAAAGCGCGACTGCAGCGCTCTCTTGTGCTTGAGAATGCTATCGAAACATTTGAATCAAATGCCGCGGCTGTCATCAAGGCCATCGCCTCTGCTTCTGCCGAACTGAAATCAGCAGCTGAAAGCACGTCGGAAGCAGCGGAGGAAGCAAGTTTACAATCGACAACGGTGGCAAGTGCTTCTGAACAGGCAGCACAAAATGTCAGGACTGTCGCTGCTGCTGGCGAAGAGCTTGCATCCTCGATTGCTGAGATCGGCCGTCATGCGCGCGGATCAAGCGAAATGGCTGGAAAGGCCGTTGCCAATGCACATGCAACGGATGCCAAGGTCAAAGAGCTGGCACTTGCAGTCGAAAAGATCAGCTCGGTTGTTGAAATGATCAACGCCATTGCGGCTCAAACCAACCTGCTGGCGCTCAATGCAACGATAGAGGCAGCGCGTGCGGGTGATGCTGGCAAAGGCTTCGCCGTTGTTGCAGCTGAAGTGAAACAGCTGGCAACTCAGACAACCAGGGCCACAGACGACATTGCTTCCACCATTACCAATATTCAGTCTGTCACAAACGAAACGATCACTGCCATCCAGTCGATTGGCAGCACTATCGGCGATCTTGATGCCATCTCGAGTGAAATAACTGTTTCTATCGAGAAGCAGCACAAGGTGACTGTTGAGATTGCTACCAACGTTCAGCAAGCTGCCCGCGGCACAGAAGAGGTGTCATCAAGCATCATTCACGTCACAACCGCTGCCGCTGCAACTGGCATAGCTTCAACAAAGGTTTTCGCCGCCTCATCGGATTTGTCACGTCAGGCAGAAGTATTGCGTGTTGAGATGGATCGCTTCCTTGGCACGGTTCGCGCTGCCTGAAACAATGACAGCAGCCTATCCTTCCGCGCGCGCCCTCACACAAATGCCCTGTCTGCCCTGAACCCGCTGACATCACAGAACGGCGTTTCGCCTGCCATCATTTCGGCGAGAAGGCTAGATAAGCCACACTTTGCAACGGTTTACCTGCCCCTCAGCGTCGTAAACGCCTTGCTCCCCGACTTGCATGCAGATCGTGAATCACTCACGTGAAGATGAAATCATCCGCGGTGAGGCTCGTCTTGGGGATGAGGTATAGATACAGCGCGTTGCCAGCCCCGAAGTTGATGACGGAGGTTCCGCTGTAGTCGATGGTCGCTGCAAGCACCTCGGCGAGACTGTCGAAGCTTGCGCCCAAGGCCCTGACATCGATCCGGTCGTCGTTCACCCCGTCCGCATCGACAAAGTCGAGGATCGCGTCGAACTGGGCATTGGCCGTGACGCGGAAGATGTCGGCGCCGGCGTTGCCATAGAGATAATCGTCACCGAGGCCACCCGTGAGTATGTCCGCGCCCTCGCCGCCCAAGAGCGACAGCGCCGAGGTGGCCGCTCCCCCGGTGATCGTGTCACTGCCAGATCCGCCAACGACGTACTCGACCTGCGTCGCCCCCATATTCAGGGCCGTGCCTGTCACCGTCTGGATGAACACCGCATCGTAGCCCGCACCGCCAGCAACCAGATCGTTCTGGTCGATGTAAAAATAGTCCGCGCCCGCCCCGCCAGTCATCGTGTCGGCTCCGAAGAAACCGTTGAAACTGTTGCCGACGTCGTTGCCGATCAAAATGTTGTTCAGCGAGTTGCCATAGAGCGTGCCTGGCCCTGTGCCCGTGTAGGTCAGGTTCTCGAGCGTCAGCCCGGCGTCGAGCTCGTAGAACGACGCAGTCGTCGAGACCGTATCAGTGCCTTGACCGAAGACCTCGATCACCGCGTCGAGATTGGAGTCGACGATGTAGGTGTCGTTGCCTGCGCCACCTACCAGTGTGTCAGAATCCGCGCCACCGTTGAATGTGTCATTACCATCGCCGCCCTGCATCAGATCTGCAGTCGCACGTCCAATCATGACATCATTGCCACGCCATCCAAAAAACGAGTTTGAATTTACATAGTTACCTGCAGCATCTAATGAACTGGAGCGTCCAAGACGGAAATGGTCCACAATAGCATTCATTGTCGCGTTCACGTCGATCCGACGATAGACTGCCTCGGTGTTTGCAACATTGTCATTCTCGCCGGGATCTTGAGGGAGAGCAGATGGCGAAACA
Source organism: Beijerinckiaceae bacterium (assembly GCA_051649305.1). GTDB lineage: Bacteria > Pseudomonadota > Alphaproteobacteria > Rhizobiales > Beijerinckiaceae > JADCCX01. Next base: position 54,406 of record JBOFGV010000087.1, on the reverse strand, counting down.
GCTCCGTCGTAAATTGAAACCGCGTTGTCTCGAATCAGCTTCAACATGGTGTCCACACCCAGTTTGACACCGGCCTGTTTCATGGCGAGATCCTGAGCAAGAGCGACAAGCCCACTTACATGTGCAGCAGCCTGCGAAGTGCCACCGGTCAGAGCGGTCTGGCCGTCTTTCCAAGCCGAGATGATCTGGGAACCGGGAGCGAAAAGGTCAGTGTGCGTAGGTGATCTTTGAGAGAATGACGTGATTTGATCGGAAATGGTCGTAAAATCAGCGACACCAGTCAAGTATGATCTCGGACCAACGTTTGCACCGTAAGTTGCGCCGACAGCCCAGACACTTGGATCGGCCGCATAGTTTGCAACACCTGCAACCCCGCTGTACCCGGTGCCTGCTGCTGCAACCAGCGCGACACCTGAAGCTTTGATCTGTGCAAGAGTGGTGCCTAGCGGGTGATTGGTTGATGTTTGCAGATTTGAGCTGCCGAACGACATGTTCACAGCGGAGATGTTAAGGCCAAGCGGATTGGATGCGACCCAATTGAGTGCGCTCGCAACGGCATCTTGAAAGATGCTTTGGGACGCCGATACTTCATTTGATACTTTGAGGATTACCAGTCTCGCTCCATTGGCGATACCAATGTTAAAACTTGTTCCGGCAATGATGCCCGCTACATGTGACCCATGACCGTTTACATCATTCGCATCGGCGTCTCCGGCTCCTGACGTCCCGTAAAAATCATATGAGTAGGCAATCTTGCCGGATGCAGAAAACTCAGGATGGTCAAGATCCGCTCCCGTATCGATGACAACGACAACGCTGCTGTCCCCGTTAATACCCTGGAACAATGGATTCTGGCGAAAGGCAGCCAACCCGATCAGCCCGAAAGACTCGTTATCGCCAATGGATGCAACGATTTCAACTGGTTCAATCGGATCGATGTTTGATACGATTTCGACTTTCTCAATTGGATCAATCGGGACCACCGCTTCAAAAGGAGCAATCATATTGCTGCCTTGGGAATCCAAGACGGGATACTCATCAATAGTGTATCGGGCTTGAATTGACATTCCCGTAATCTCCACATTCAATTGAGAGGCGTTGTTACAACAGCTCAGAGTCCACGTGCTGTGAAAAAGCCATTGCTAAAGATATTACTGATTAAATTTTCTTTTCTGACTTATAATTCACGCTTATAAAATTTCAAAGAAATGTCAAATACAAAACAGGAAATTTTTCTGCGTTGTCATTCAGAGGCAGTTTTAGCACATTGAAGAAAGTCAATTTATAGATAACGTTCAGTGCTTTCATTTGGCTACTACAACAAGGCACTCAATTTTATTATCAATCTGAAATCATTGAAAAATTCAAAACTACCCACTCGACAAAGCAGAGACAGTTAGCTTTTTTCAGCTTTTGTCCGAAGAAAAGACAAACTGTCCCAAGGCTGCTGCTGCCATGGTTTTGCCTCTCCCTCACACAAATGCCCTGTCCGCCCTAAACCCACTGACATCACAAAACGGCGTTTCGCCTGTCATCATTTCCGCCAGCAGACGACCCGAAACAGCGGCATTGGTGAGGCCGTGATGCGCATGGCCGAAGACGAACCACAGGCCCTTGTGGCGGGGCGCGGGACCAATGACGGGGCTCATATCCGGCATGGCAGGACGGCGGCCGAGCCATGGTGTGGCTTCTGCGCGGGATTCCAGCGGAAACAGCTCTTTGGCCTTGGGTTCGCAGCGGTCTACCTGCACAGGGGTTGCTGGCGCATCGCGATGGGCAAATTCAGCACCAGTCGTCATGCGCACGCCCTTGGTCATGGAGGCGAGCGCAAAGCCCGTGTCTGTGTCAATCACTGGACGGGAGAGCGTGGCATTGCCCTTGGCCTTGTAGTGCATGTGGTAGCCGCGCTTGACGAACATCGGGATTTTGTAGCCCAGCGGCTCGTAAACAAGATTGGCCCAGGGCCCCAGCGCTACAACAGCTTCGCGGGCCGTTACCGGGCCGCCCTCACCCTGCAAGTCCCTTTGCACTTGCCAGTCCTCACCGCTTTGCGACAAGGTGCGTGCATCCGCCTTGAGGAAGGTGCCGCCCCGGCGCTGGAACAGATCTGCGTAGCCTTGCGTCAGGGCCAACGGATCGCGCAACGAAAGCGGGTCTTTCCAGTGGATCGCTCCGGCAGCATGCTCCACCGAGAGGTGGGGTTCCAACGCAGCCAGAGAGGCAGGGTCAAGCAGATCAGCATTCACACCAAACTCATCGCGCAGGCGTTGCACATCCTTCAAGGTGCCATTCAGGGTTTCATCCTTGCGGTGTACCTGAATCCAGCCGCCGGGGCGCATCAGGTCCGTTATGCCCGCTTCGGCAGCCAAGCTCTGGTGCTCGCTCAGGCAGTTTTCAAACAGCGGACGGTTGGTGCGCACCGTGCGCTCGATGCGCTCTGGGGAGGAATTCAGCCAGTATTTGAACAGGGCTGGCGCGATGCTGACCAAGCTAGAAAGCTGGTAATGCGCCTCGGTTTCGCCGTTGAGGGCATATCGGATGAGCTTGCCGAGGCCTGACGGAAAAGCGTAGGGCAGGAAAGCCTCGCGCTGGATAAGGCCAGCGTTACCGTAGGAGGTTTCCTCCCCCGGTCCGCGCAGATCAACCAGCGTCACGCTGCGCCCGCGTTTTTGCAGATGCAGGGCTGCTGCAACACCCACAATACCTGCACCCAGTACAATTACATCAGACCGCATATCAGCCCCAGAATTCTCTATTTTCTCATGGTGAAAATTGCTAAGACAGCGCGAACTTTCAAGGGGTTGTATTGCGCTTTACCCTGTGAAAACAACGCCGTTCTGGCTTATCTATAGCGAAAGCAACCCTGTAGTGCTCGATTTTCTGTTAAAACCCATCGCTTTCATCGGGCGGTATGGCACACAAGGATTCGCCCTTTCGATTTTTGTGGGCCTCGCCCTGCCCCAGTTTGCAGCTGCGGCTCGCCCGTTGCTGGCGATTACGATTTTCATTTTTGTCATGCTGACCTTTGCCCGCGCCGAGACTGAGGCGGTAAAAGGACTGCTGCGAAGCCCGCGCCCGCTGGTCATCGCCTGCCTTTGGCTGGTGCTGGCCCCGGTCGTTGTTATCACGCTTATCCTGATGGGTATCGGTCGGGCCAACCTTGATCCCGGCCTTGTGCTGGGACTGGCCGTGATGGCGGCTGCACCTCCCATCATGTCAGCGCCTGCAGTTGCCATGCTGCTGGGGCTGGAGCCAACGCTTCTGTTGACAGCCGTTCTGGTCACAACGGCGCTGGCCCCAATCGTCTCGCCCATCATCGTTGAGTTCGTGGCAGGAGCAGCCGTGCCGCTCGATATCACTGTGCTGATTCAGCGCCTTCTTCTGCTGATTGGCGGCGCTATCATTGGCTCTGTTGTGTTGCGCAAGGTGCTGGGCATTGAGCGCATCCGCGCCAACAAGGCGACCTTTGATGGCATTGGTGTCATCATGTATTTCCTGTTTGCCATTGCAGCCATGGACGGCGTGATGGAAGCAGCGCTGGCAACGCCGTGGATGGTGCTGCAGTTTCTGATCTTTGCCTTCGTTATGGCGGGCCTCGGCTTTGCAACAGCATGGGTCGTGCTGAAGCCTCTGACAGGGGCTGATCGCTTTGTGCTGGGCTATGCCACCTGTCAGCGTAACATGGGGCTGCTGATCGCGGCTCTTGGTGCGGCCGCGCCAAAGACAACGTTTTTGTTTTTTGCTCTGGCGCAATTTCCGATTTATCTCATGCCACAAATCATCAAGCCTCTGGCTGCGCGGTTCAAAAGAACGGATCAAAAGTAAAATGACAAAACTGTCACTTGTCGGTTGTAACCTGCGTCGCAATACTGCCTGAATCCTCGAGGAATACGCTTCGCCTATGAGCCGTATCTTTTTCAATCGCCGTTCCATTCTTGCCGGTGCCGCCATGCTGGCAGCGGGTCAGGCGCGTGCAGATGACACCGATGTTGTGATCATCGGGGCGGGTTCCGCAGGAATCGCCGCCGCGCGGGAACTCGCTAAATCAGGCAAGCGTTTTATCCTGATTGAATCGCGTGATCGTGCCGGTGGGCGCGTTCATACCGACACCACACTGGGCCAGCCCTTTGATGCCGGTGCAGCCTATATCCATTTTGCCGAGACAAACCCATGGAGTGCAGTTGCGCAGGAAGCGGGCGTTGATCTGCAGGGTGGTTATCGCCTGTGGAGCGGCTCCATCGCCTATCGCAATGGGCAGGCTTTGGCCGGCGACGAGATGGCGCGTCGTTCAGGCAATTCCCGAAGGCTTTTTGAAATTTATGAGGATATCGAGGAGCGCGAAGACACCTCCATTGCTGACGCAATCAGTGAAGCGGATCAGGAGCTGCAGGATGCCGCCCGCATCCAGTCACAGATGGCAGCCGGTGAAGATCCGGAGCGGGTTTCGGTAACGGACTGGCAACGGCTGGAAGGTGGGCAAAACAGATTGGTCCCTGGCGGCTATGGCACTTTGGTTGCTAAAACCGGCATGGCACTCAATCCGCGTCTGGGTGTGAAAGCTACCGCTGTCGACTGGAGCGGCCAGACCATCATCGTGACCACGGACAAGGGCACCATCCGCGCCCGCAAGCTGATCATCACAGTGCCGATCGGCGTGCTGAACGCCGGGCATATCAAGTTCAAACCTGCCCTTCCTGCTAGTACCACAGCGGCGATTCAGGGCCTGCGCATGGGTGCGCTTTCAAAGATCGCCCTGCGGTTTGGAGCGGCTGAAGGCACAACCGATGATAAACCAAAAGAGCGCTTTGGCTTCACGCCCCATCAGTTTCTGGCCGAAATTGGCGACCCCGCACGCGCCATGACCTTTGAAGCATGGCCGCAGAACAACGATCTCGTGGTTGCGACATTCGGCGGTGATTATGCCCGTGGTCTCGCAAAGCAGGGAGAAGCGGCTGCAGTCGATCATGCGCTTGAGCGCTTTTTGAAGATAGCAGGCAGTGATGCGCGCAAGCTCTTCAAGGGCGGGCGTCTCGCTGGGTGGTCGGAAGACCCCCATGCGCTTGGGAGCTATGCTGTTGCGCTGCCGGGCAAGATGCGCAGCAGGGACGCTCTTGCAAGGCCGGTTGGCAACCGCATCTGGTTTGCCGGAGAAGCCACAGCGGGCGTTTACTCCATGACAGCGGGCGGTGCTTACATCGCTGGTCGTGATGCCGCCAGACAGGTGGCGAACAGCCTGAGTACTGGCAGCCTGCGCTAAGCATCGGTGGACTGCCACTGCCCTGCAGCGGCGACTCAGTCTATGCATCGGTTATGACTGGTCTTCCCACTGTTCTGGTGTTTGATTCAGGCGTTGGCGGTTTGACCGTTTATGCCGAGCTCATCAAATCCTTGCCTGCTGCATGTTACATCTATGTGGCTGATGATGCGGCCTTTCCCTACGGCAGGCTTGCGCAGGATGTTCTGATAGCGCGTGTAAACGATGTCATGGGAAAGCTGATCGCGCGCTTCCAGCCGGATATTGTGATCATTGCCTGCAACACTGCCTCCACTATTTGCCTGCCCTCGTTGCGCAGCCTGTTCAACATTCCCTTTGTGGGCACTGTTCCAGCCGTCAAGACAGCGGCACAGCTTTCAAAAACATGCACCATTTCCGTGCTTGGAACGCCGGGCACTGTCAGCCGTGAGTACACACACGATCTCATCATCGCGCATGCTGCGGATTGCAGGGTTAATCTTGTGGGCGCGCCAAACCTCGCCCGATTGGCGGAGAGCTTCCTGCGGGGCGAAACCGTGTTGGATGCCGATGTGCTTGCCGAGATTCTGCCCTGCTTCAAAGAGCGGGACGGCGTGCGCACTGATGCCATTGCGCTGGCATGCACGCATTATCCGCTGCTGCTGGATGTCTACAAGCGCATCGCGCCCTGGGAGGTAATGTGGATTGATCCTGCACCTGCCATTGCCAAGCGGATGATCAGTTTGCTTCCATCAAAGAATACAGCCAGTGGTGATACGGCATCATCGGGAACTGCCTATTTTACCGCAGGAAACGCTGCTATACCTGCGTCGTTGCAGAAAGCGCTTGCTGGCTATCAGCTCGTGATTGATCAAAAAACGCCATTTTTCGCGTCTTTTGTGTAAGTCGGCTCAGTTTACTGCCCCTCCCCCGGTTGACATTTCAGCCTCAATCCCGTTTAAGCCAGCCATCGCGCGGGTCCTGTTGGGCCCGCGTGGTTTTTTACACGCACCCGTGGCGGCGGTTCGCATCGCTGCCTGTCAGGTTCCCAAAAGGTTCCAGAGGAGGGCGCGTTCCTCACAATCCGTGAGCAATCACGGACCATTTTCAACACCGTTCTTTTGAGGAACAGCGATGACAAAGCGCGCCGAAGCCAAATACAAAATTGATCGCCGTATGGGCGAAAATATCTGGGGTCGTCCCAAGTCTCCCGTCAACAAGCGTGAATATGGCCCAGGCCAGCACGGACAGCGCCGCAAGGGCAAGCTGTCGGACTTTGGTACACAGCTGAAAGCCAAGCAGAAGCTCAAGGGCTACTACGGCTCGATCTCGGAAAAGCAGTTCCGCAGCTACTACCATGAAGCCCTGCGCATGCGCGGCGACGCCGGTGAGAACCTGATTGGTCTCCTCGAAGGCCGTCTGGACACCGTTGTGTATCGCGCCAAGTTCGTGGCAACCGTGTTTGCTGCCCGCCAGTTCGTCAACCATGGCCACGTTATGGTCAATGGCAAGAAGGTGAACATTGCTTCATATCAGGTGAAGCCAGGTGACGTTGTTTCCGTGAAAGAAACCTCACGTCAGCTTGAGTTCGTGGTTGTCGCCAGCCAGCTTGCAGAACGCGATGTGCCAGACTTCATGGAAGTCGACCACGCCAAGATGTCGACCAAGCTGACACGCCGCCCAGGCCTGTCGGAAGTTCCTTACCCAACACAGATGGAACCAAACCTGGTGGTTGAGTTTTACTCGCGCTAATTGCAGAACATCTGTTCAAACGAATAAAAAACCGCCTTTCAGGCGGTTTTTTTGTTTTTATGCCAAATTTCATGGATCTCTTAGCGACTGCTTTACCAATCTTTCCCATGTTGAAACCAACAAAAATTGGGACAAAACATGAGTCGCTCGCAGCTTGCTTTTCAGGAACGCTACAAAGTCTACGGACTTGAAGTTGAAACAGTTGCTACAGTCCTTGCAAGGTTGCGGAGCAAAGGGCTTGGCTTTATTCGGCCGAGCGTTGATGCATTCGCAGATATCGCAAAGACCATGCCGAGTCTTGAAAAGGCATTTCAGCAAAACAGAGGCCTGACCTGTGATCATCTGGTCAACCACTATGAACAGCTTTTTGCAAAAGGGTTCGATGGCAGCCACAGTGACCGGCTTGAAGAGACCAGCAAAAAGCTGGCCGAAGTGGGACCTGACCTGCGCGCTGTATTCGCCTGCAACGGATACATCTACCAATCTGCCATGGCGCAGAACACTGCCGGATTGCTACCTGCCAGCAAGCAGACCCTGTCAGATATGGCAATGTTTCAACGTCTTTTGAACTGTGATGCCGGCATCATGCTGGCCTTCCATTTCTTCGCCGTTTCGAAACAGGAAAAAGACAAAACTGCGCGGGTAGCCGAAGAGGTAGCGCGCTTTCAGGCCTCGGTTGAGACAATATCCAACAAGCTGGTCGCCGTTTCAGACACTGTTGCAACCTCCAGCAAAAGTGTTTTTGAAGCAGCAAAGCAGGCATTGCAGCAAAGTCAGTCAGCAGCCAATGCGGCTGAGTACGGCAATGCCAATCTGACATCCTCGGCAACAAGCACAGAAGAGCTTGCACAAGCAACGAGTGAATTGGCGCAGCGCGCAGAAATTGGACGCAGTGCTGTCAGCGATGCAGAGGTTGCAGTTACCAGTGCACGCACTGCGATTGGTAATTTGCAGCAGGTTACAGAAAAGATTGGCTCGATTGCAGGCCTGATCAGCAGCATTGCAGAACAAACCAACCTGCTGGCCCTTAACGCCACAATTGAGGCTGCACGCGCAGGCGATGCTGGCCGTGGTTTTGCTGTTGTTGCACAGGAAGTGAAAGCTCTTGCCAGTGAAACCAGCAAGGCGACACAGGACATCGTTGCTCAAATTGCCGCGGTGCAGGCTGGCACATCGCTTTCCGTCACAGAGATTGGTGCCATTGATGCTTCCATGATGAAGCTTTCAATGAATGCCGGCGAAGTGGCGTCAGCCGTTACGCAACAGAGCGCCCTGACTTCCGAGTTGAGCCGCAGCCTGCATGATACGGTCGGTCAGATTGTGCAGGCCAGCGAGGGCTACTCCACGGCTTCTTCCCTGATTGAGAAGACCTCGCATGAAAGCCATAACCTGCAGGATGCGATTGCTGTTCTGGCACAGGTAGGGGCGGACCTGAAACGGGATGTGACTGCTTTTTCGGACAAGCTCAAAGCAGCATAAAAAAGGCCCCGGTTTCCCGAGGCCTTTTAATCTCACTCCAAAACCTGCCTGATCAGGCTGCCATCGCCTTGGTCAGATTTTCGCTGATCTTGTCGAGGAAGCCGGTTGTGGAGAGCCACTTCTGGTCAGCGCCCACAAGCAAGGCGAGATCCTTGGTCATGTAGCCCTGCTCAACTGTGTCCACGCAGACCTTCTCGAGCGTTGTGGCGAACTTTGCCAGTTCGGCATTGTTGTCGAGCTTGGCGCGGTGCGCCAGTCCACGGGTCCATGCGAAGATCGACGCGATCGAGTTGGTCGAGGTTTCTTTGCCCTTCTGATGCTCGCGGTAGTGGCGTGTGACGGTGCCGTGGGCGGCTTCCGATTCCACGATCTTGCCATCGGGTGTCAGCAGCACGGATGTCATCAGGCCGAGCGAGCCAAAGCCCTGCGCCACGATATCGGACTGCACGTCACCATCGTAGTTCTTGCAGGCCCAGACATAACCGCCGGACCACTTGATGGCTGCAGCCACCATGTCGTCAATCAGGCGGTGCTCGTAGGTGATGTTCAAGGCATCGAACTGCGCCTTGAATTCTGTGTCAAAGATTTCCTGGAAGATGTCCTTGAAGCGACCGTCATAGGTCTTGAGGATGGTGTTCTTGGTGGAGAGATAAACAGGATACTTGCGGTTCAAGCCATAGTTGAGCGAAGCGCGGGCAAAATCACGGATGGAATCATCAAGGTTGTACATGGCCATAGCCACGCCGGCAGCCGGGGCCTTAAACACTTCCTTCTCGATCACTTTGCCGTCTTCACCAACGAACTTGATGGTCAAGGTGCCCTTACCGGGGAACTTGAAATCTGTGGCGCGGTACTGGTCACCGAAAGCGTGGCGGCCAACCACGATTGGCTGTGTCCAGCCTGGCACCAGACGTGGTACGTTCTTGCAGATGATGGGTTCGCGGAAGATCACGCCGCCCAGAATGTTGCGGATGGTGCCGTTCGGGCTCTTCCACATTTCCTTGAGATTGAACTCCTTGACGCGGGCTTCATCAGGCGTGATCGTCGCGCACTTCACCGCCACGCCGTGGCGCTTGGTGGCTTCTGCTGCATCAACAGTGACCTTGTCGTTGGTCGCATCGCGGTTCTCGACCGAGAGGTCGTAGTAATCCAATTTGATATCGAGATACGGGAAGATCAATTTGTCCTTGATGTACTGCCAGATGATGCGGGTCATCTCGTCGCCGTCCATATCCACAACAGGATTGGCTACCTTGATCTTGTTCATAAAATGCATTCCCGATTTTGAGTGACGGTCATCTGGCTGCCGGATGGCAAACACATGGGCGCGCTATAGCAAAGGTCTGTGATGACGGAAAGGGGAGAGCGGCTTTCAATAAGGAAGATGATTTGCTATACATGTATAGCAAAGGAGACTTACCCATGCTGGCACTCCGGCTTCCACCCGATCTTGAAAAACGCCTTGAAGCGCTCGCCAAACGCACGGGACGCACAAAGAGCTTCTATGCACGAGAGGCGCTTCTGGAAAAAATCGAAGACCTTGAAGATTATTATACTGCCAGTGAGCGGAGTCATAATCCACAAGCTGGTGTAGCTCTTGACGACGTTCTGGCTGAATTTGACCTGAAGCCAAAGCAATCGACCCAGAGTGGCCAGAAGTGACTCAGTCCGTCTGGACCGTTGAAATTGATCCACGGGCTTTGAAAGAACTCCGCAAATTGCCCGCCGATTCAGCGCGAGAGATTTTGCGCTACATTGACGAGCGGATTTTGAAGGAAAGCAATCCGAGACTGCACGGAAAGCCTCTGACTGGCGATCTCAAAGGGTATTGGCGATACCGTGTCGGAATCTACCGCATCATCGCTGAAATCAAAGACAACCAATTCAAAGTGTTCGTGCTTGCAGTCGCCCACCGCCGCGAGGTCTATCGTTGAAATCTCCTGTTATCATTCTTGTCCGCCCGCAGATGGGGCAGAACATCGGCATGGCCGCCCGTGCCATGGCGAACTTTGGCCTGTTTGAACTGCGGCTCGTTGCACCGCGCGATGGCTGGGGCGAGGACTCAGCCGTTTTTCAGGCAGCAGTTGATTCTGCCGTCGGTGCACACCCGACTGTGCGGCAGGCCAAGCTGTTTGACACCGCCGCCGATGCAATCGCCGATCTCAACCGTGTGTTTGCCACAACTGCCCGTGAGAGGGATCAGGCCAAGCCAGTGGTCAGCGCAGAAGGCTTTGCGCAGGAAGCAAAAGCGCGCGGCGAGGCTGACCAACGCGTTGGCATCCTGTTTGGGCCGGAACGCACGGGCATGACCAATGACGAGATTGCACTGGCGGATGCTATCGTCTCCTTTGCTGTGAACCCGGAGCATTCCTCGCTCAATCTGGCGCAGTCGGTCTCGCTGGTTGCCTATGAGTGGTTCAAGGCCCTTGAGGGCGGCGTTGCTCCCTTTGCGCTGCAGCATGTGTCGCCGCCAGCCAAGCGCGAGACCATGCAGTCCTTTTTCAGCTATCTGGAAGAAGAGCTCGACAAGGCGGACTATTTCATCCCGCAAAGCAAGCGCTCCATCATGAGCCGCAACCTGCGCAATATCTACCACAGGATGGAGCTGACCGAGGCAGACCTGCGCACCTTACGGGGGGTTACCGTGATACTCGTCAACGGACGGCGCAGACCTGTGAAAGGCGGCGGGGAAAGCGACACTTAAATCTTGCTCCAGCCTGTCCGGCGCTTTACCACACAGACATGACGCGCCCCATCATCATCGCTCCTTCAATCCTGTCCGCAGATTTTTCTGCGCTTGGAAAAGACGTGGAAGCCATTGATGCCGCTGGCTGTGACTGGGTGCACTGCGATGTCATGGACGGGCACTTTGTGCCCAACATCAGCTTTGGTCCTGATATTCTCAAGTCCATTCGCCCGCGCACGAAAAAGTTCTTCGATGTGCACCTGATGATCTCGCCGGTAGACCTCTTTGTCGAAGCCTTTGCCAAGGCAGGAGCAGACCTGATTTCGTTCCATGTCGAGGCTGGTCCGCATGCGCACCGCACGGCGAAGCTTATTCGCAGCCTTGGCAAGAAGGCGGGCATTGTGCTCAACCCACAAACTTCTGAAACAGCCATCGAGCATATGCTGGAGTATGTTGATCTCGTTCTGGTGATGACCATCAGCCCCGGTTTTGGTGGCCAGAGTTTCGAGCCAGCCATGCTGGAGAAAATCCGCCGCATCCGGGCGATGATTGGCAACCGGCCGATTGATCTCGAGATTGACGGTGGTTGCACACCGGATAACGCCGCCGCTATCGTGCAGGCCGGTGCCAATGTGCTTGTCGCTGGCTCGGCAGTGTTCAAGGGCGGCATGACGCACTACGCCCGCAACATTGCTGCCATCCGAAATGCTGCTGAAGAAGCCGTTGGCATCCGTGTCTGAGGCGCGCGACAGCAGCTCAGGCTCAGTTCTCGGCGTAGCCCTGTTGCTTGGTTGTGTTGCAGTCCTTGCCGTGACGTTGCGCGTGCTTTTCATGGAAGAAGCTGTCTCGGGACGCACTGCCATTCTTGTGATGATAGCAGGGTTTGGTGCCTTCATGATTGCTCTTTTCACTGCTCTGTTGGCCTTCTGGCTTGCATCACGCTGGAAGCCAATGATCCGCGCTATTCTTGCCGCCATCATTGTGGCGGGCGGTTTTGTGCCCGCAACCCTCTTCAGTTTTGCCATCGAGAACCGGCTGATCGAGGGGCATGTTGAAGCAGAAAGCGTCATGGATCTGACTTCCAAAGAAGTCTTCTGGTCGATGTTTGGCGCGATGGGCATGTTTACGCCTGCTGGTCTGAAATATTTGATGCCCTGGCCTTTGCTCGCCATCGCGCTGGCTGCAGGTATCTGCTTTTACCACTGGCCGAAATCCGGCCTGACGACGGGAACCAAAACATGATTTCGCGTTACGCACGGCCAGAGATGGTCGCTATCTGGTCTGCTGCCACCCGCTTTCGCATCTGGTTTGAAATCGAAGCGCATGCCACGGATGCTCTGGCTGATCTCGGTGTCGTGCCGAAGTCAGCTGCCAAGGCCATCTGGGAAAAAGGCGGAAGCATTCCCTTCAACGATGCGGACGTTGAGCGGATTGACACCATCGAGCGCGAGGTGAAGCACGACGTCATCGCCTTTCTCACCCATGTCGCCGAAACCGTAGGGCCGGATGCGCGTTTCATGCATCAAGGCATGACCTCATCCGATGTACTGGACACCACCCTTGCCGTGCAATTGAACAGGGCATCAGACATCCTGATCAAAGGCATCGACGCGCTGCTGGCCGCCTTGAAGAAGCGCGCGCTGGAACACAAACTGACCCCCACCATTGGTCGCTCCCACGGCATCCATGCCGAGCCTGTGACCTTCGGCCTTAAGCTGGCGCAGGCCTATGCGGAATTCAGCCGCAACCGCGAAAGACTTGTGGCCGCGCAGAAGGACATCGCGACCTGCGCTGTCTCAGGTGCTGTAGGCACCTTCGCCAACATAGACCCGCGCGTGGAGGCGCATGTGGCCGCGAAGCTTGGTCTCGCAATAGAGCCTGTCTCGACACAGGTTATCCCGCGTGACCGCCACGCCATGTACTTCGCAACGCTGGCGGTGATTGCCTCTTCGATCGAGCGGCTGGCCGTTGAAATCCGCCATCTGCAACGCACAGAAGTGCTGGAAGCTGAGGAGTATTTCTCGCCGGGCCAGAAGGGCTCATCGGCCATGCCGCACAAGCGCAACCCAGTGCTGACAGAAAACCTGACAGGCCTCGCCCGCATGGTGCGCTCCTATGCCATGCCAGCCATGGAAAACGTGGCGCTGTGGCATGAGCGGGATATCAGCCACTCCTCGGTCGAACGCTACATCGGGCCTGATGCCACGATCACGCTCGACTTTGCCCTGCACCGCATCACTGGCGTCATCGACAAGCTGCTGGTTTATCCCAAAAACATGCGCAAAAATCTGGATCGCCTTGGCGGTCTGCACAATTCACAGCGTGTTTTGCTGGCGCTGACACAGGCCGGTGCATCCCGCGAGGATGCCTACCGTCTGGTGCAACGCAATGCGATGAAGACATGGGAGCATGGGGCGGATTTTCTGAGCGAGCTGAAAGGCGATGCCGAAATCGTCAAGCATCTCAAGCCCGCTGATCTCGACGCCATGTTCGATGAGGCCTATCACTTCAAGCACATCGACACGATCTTTGAGCGGGTGTTTGGCGAAAGCTGACAAGGGCGTCCGGGGAGGTTCCATGAAAATATCCGAATGCGATATCCTGATGGTTCCGGGCTACACGAACTCTGGCCCGGAACACTGGCAGACCCGCTGGGAAGGCCGCATGTCCAATGCCATTCGGGTTGAGCAGGCTGACTGGAACAAACCGCACTTTACAGACTGGCAGGAAAGGGTTGTGGCTGCCGCTGCGGCACGCAAAAAGCCGACTGTGATCGTGGCACACTCCCTCGGTGTCATCACCGTTGTGCATGCCGCAGCGCGCCTTGCGCTGCCGCATGTCAAAGGTGCTTTCCTTGTTTCACCGCCCGGCGAAACCTACATGGTGCAACATGAGGACGTGGACCTCAGGTTTGCGCATGTGCCGCGCGCGCCCCTGCCCTTTCCTTCCGTTCTGGTTGCCAGCCGCAACGATGAGGACTGCCCCTATCTTGAGGCAGAGGAATGGGCTTTTGCCTGGGGCTCAGCCTTCAGTGATGCTGGCGATTCTGGCCATCACAACACAGACTCTGGCCATGGGCCATGGCCAGAGGGTTTGATGCGCTTTGCGGGGTTTCTGGCTAAACTCTGAACAACCTGCCAACAGTTTTTCAGGAATGAACCTGCTTGGCCCTTGCGGCAGCTTCCACATGCTGGCGCAAGGATGGCTCATGATCCAGCAAAGTGACAAAATCCGCGCGGTCCAGTGCCAGTAATCGCGTGCGGGATAGGGCTCGGACTGTTGCTTCCCGGTGGTTGCTGCCAAGAACGGCGTTCTCGCCAAAGAACTCTCCTTCTCCGCGCACGACCCTTCCGCCGGGGAGCAGCAGTTCCACAGAGCCCGAGGCAATGACATACATGCGGTCGCCGTGGTCGCCCTTGCGAAAGATAACGTCTCCCTCCTCGGCAAGCTGTGAACGCATGACATCCATCACTTCACCAACCACTCCAGCATCCATGCCCGCGAACATTGGCACCTTGGTGATCATTGCCCAGGTGACGACAAACTCGCGGCGGCGAATGACCTCGGCGAAGGACGTGGCAATGATGCCAACAGGAAGCGCCAGCATGACAAGCCCACCCAGAGCCGTAACGCCGGCCACTATTTTTCCCGCAACGGTGATGGGCACCACATCACCATAACCGACTGTGGTGAGTGTAATGATGGCCCACCACATGCTGGCCGGAATGGATCCAAACTGGTTAGGCTGAACCGTTGCCTCTGCCATGTGCATGGCGGCCGCTGCCACGATCATCAAGCCACAGAGAATGACCAGACAGGCGAGCAGCGCGCGGCGCTCCTCCACAATCGCTTCCTGCAAGGAGCGCATGCCGGGAGAATAGCGCGCCAGTTTGAAGAAGCGTATCAACCTGAAAATCAGCATGACTCGCAGATCATCAGGCAGAAAAAATGCCAGGAAGAACGGCACAATGGCAATCAAATCAACCACCATCGAAGCCGACCGCGCATAAACCCATCGCGCACGCCAGCGCGACAGACCGCGCAACGGCGCATGCTCCACGCAGGACCAAAGCCGCAGGATATATTCCACTGTAAAGACAATGGCCGCGATGATTTCTATCGTCAGAAAAATACGGCCGAACTGATCATTCAGCGACGGCACGGATTCAAGAATGACCGTCATGACGCTGACGAGGATCAATCCTATCAGTGCGATATGAATGAGCTGGCTCAGCCGGTCGCCACTGGCTCCACTTTCCAGCAACGAATAGACCCGGCGTCGCACACGCACAAACCGCAGTGCGTGTGAGAGGTTCATGCCAGTCAGCCCTTAGCTTTGGTCATGGCATTGGCGATGGCTTCAAGCGCTGCATCAGCAGCCTCGCCGTTGGGTCCACCGGCCTGTGCCATATCTGGCCTGCCGCCGCCCCCCTTGCCGCCCAGCGCCTCCGAGCCGACGCGCACGAGATCAACAGCGTTAAACCGGCCCGTCAGATCAGCTGTGACACCAACAACAAGGCCTGCCTTGCCATCAGCACCAACACCAACAATGGCCACAACGCCGGAGCCAACCTTGGCCTTACCATCATCAGCAATGCCCTTGAGGTCTTTCATCTCGACGCCCTTGATGGCGCGGGCAAACAGCTTGGAACCGCCAACCTCGCGGATATCACTGGCGCTTGTCTGGTTGCCCTCGCCACCGCCGGACATCGCGAGCTTGCGGCGCAGATCCGCCACCTCCCGCTCCAGTTTGCGGCGCTCTTCCGCCAGCGTTTCGACACGCGCCACGGCATCACCAACGGAGGTTTTGAGGAGGCCTGCAACAGCGCGCAGGCGGCGTGAGTCATCCCCCAAGGCGCGGCGTGCTGCTGTGCCGGTCAAGGCCTCGATGCGGCGCACACCAGATGCAACAGCGCCTTCGGCAACCACCGTCACCAGACCAATATCACCGGTCTGGGTAACGTGTGTGCCGCCGCAAAGCTCGATAGAATAGGTCTTTCCGGCAAGCTCACCATCAGGGAAAGTGCCCATCGAAACAACCCGCACCTCGTCGCCATACTTTTCGCCGAACAGCGCGCGGGCACCTGATGCAACCGCATCATCCACCGCCATCAACCGCGTGCTGACAGGCGCGTTCTGCAGGATGATGGCGTTGGCCATATCCTCAACAGCCTGAACCTCGGCATCGGAGATTGGCTTGTTGTGGCTGATATCAAAGCGCAGACGCTCGTCGTTCACCAACGATCCCTTCTGGGCGACATGATCCCCCAGAACCTGACGCAGGGCTTCATGCAAGAGGTGCGTGGCGGAGTGGTTTGCGCGAATGGCCGCACGCCTCGTGTGATCCACTTTCAGCGCAACCGCCAATCCTGATTGCAGATTACCCTCTTCAACAACACCGTGATGCACGAAGAGGTCACCCAATTTCTTCTGGGTCTCAGTCACGCGGAACCGCATGCCGTCTGCCGCTATCACGCCGGTGTCGCCGCTCTGGCCGCCAGATTCCCCGTAAAACGGTGTCTGGGTCACAATGATTGATCCGGTGTCACCCTTGGCAAGCGATTGCACCTCTGTCCCTGCCTTCACCAAGGCTGCGACAACGCCCTCTGCCTCTTCGGTTTCGTAACCGAGGAATTCGGATGCGCCTGTCTTCTCCTTGATGCCGAACCAGATGGTTTCTGTCGCGGCTTCACCAGAACCCGACCATGCCTTGCGGGCCTCCGCCTTCTGGCGCGCCATGGCTGTATCGAAACCAGCAGTGTCGACGCTCATGCCACGGCCGCGCAGTGCGTCCTGTGTCAGATCGAGCGGGAAGCCGAAGGTGTCATAGAGCTTGAAGGCGGTATCGCCCGAGAGAACACCGCCTGAAGTGAGGTTGCGTGTTTCTTCATCGAGCAAGGCAATGCCGCGATCCAGTGTCTTGCGGAAGCGGCTTTCCTCCAGTTTCAGTGTCTCTGTGATCAGCGCTTCGGCGCGCACCAGTTCTGGATAGGCCTGCCCCATTTCACGGATGAGCGTTGGCACGAGCTTGTAAAGAAGCGCATCGCGCGAGCCGAGCAACTGACCATGGCGCATGCCGCGACGCATGATGCGCCGCAGCACATATCCCCGGCCTTCGTTGGATGGCAGAACACCGTCCGCCACCAGAAAGGCTGAGCAACGCAGATGGTCTGCAATCACGCGGTAGCTGGCTTTCTGGGCACCGTTGGGATCGCCGCCGACATTCTCGGCGACAGCACGAATGAGCGCCTGAAACAGATCGATCTCGTAATTGTCGTGCGTGCCCTGCAGGACAGCAGCAATGCGCTCCAGCCCCATGCCGGTATCGATTGAGGGGCGTGGAAGAGCAACACGCCCGCCTGTCGCCTGCTCCTCATACTGCATGAAAACCAGATTCCAGATTTCGATAAAGCGGTCACCATCCTGATCCGGTGATCCGGGAGGTCCGCCTGGAATATGGGGACCGTGATCGAAAAAGATCTCAGAGCATGGACCGCACGGACCGGTATCGCCCATGCGCCAGAAGTTATCCGAGGTCGCGATGCGGATGATCCGGTCATCGGGCAAGCCGGCAATCTTCTTCCAGAAGCTGAAGGCCTCCTCATCGTCGTGATAGACCGTGACAGATAGCTTGTCCTTGGGAAGGCCGTACTCCTTGGTGATCAGGTTCCACGCGAGTTCAATGGCCCTTTCCTTGAAGTAGTCGCCGAAGGAAAAGTTGCCGAGCATTTCGAAGAATGTGTGGTGGCGCGCTGTGTAGCCGACGTTATCAAGATCATTGTGCTTGCCGCCGGCGCGCACGCTCTTTTGCGCTGTGGTTGCGCGGGTGTAGGGGCGCTTTTCCTGACCTGTAAAAACGTTCTTGAATTGCACCATGCCCGAGTTGGCAAACATCAGGGTTGGATCGTTCTTGGGAACAAGCGAGGATGACGCGACGACCTCGTGACCGTTCTTGCGAAAATACTCGAGAAATATCGACCGAATTTCGTTAACGCCGCTCATAACCTGTTTGTCCGTCTTATCTACCAATGCGCTGCAAACCGTCGCCGTTGTAGAATAAAACAAACGAAAACGGACCGAAGAAACTCCGGTCCGTTATTCCTAGTCAGCTGACAAAGGACTGTCCACCAGTGATCGCGCTTCAGGCATGAGGATCAACGCCATCTGCATCATTTTCTTCAGGGCCTGTCTCCAGAATCTTGTCGGCAATCAGGCCAGAGTTCTGGCGGATCATCGCTTCGATCTTCGCTGCAACATCAGGGTTTGTCTTGAGGAAGGTCTTGGAATTCTCACGCCCCTGCCCCAAACGCACTGAATCGTAGGAGAACCAGGCACC
This sequence comes from Beijerinckiaceae bacterium, assembly GCA_051649305.1. Lineage (GTDB taxonomy): Bacteria > Pseudomonadota > Alphaproteobacteria > Rhizobiales > Beijerinckiaceae > JADCCX01. The sequence continues at coordinate 35,920 of JBOFGV010000087.1, read as the reverse complement.
GGATTTTTCAACAATACCGGCCTTGACACCAAGATCGATCAACTCGCCCATCTTGGAGACGCCTTCGCCATACATGATGTCGAATTCAACCTGCTTGAAGGGGGGAGCAACCTTGTTCTTGACCACCTTGACGCGGGTTGTGTTGCCAACAACCTCCTCACGCTCCTTGATCGCGCCGATGCGGCGGATATCAAGACGGACAGAAGCGTAGAACTTCAGGGCATTGCCGCCCGTTGTGGTTTCAGGCGAACCGTACATCACGCCGATCTTCATACGGATCTGGTTGATGAAAATCACCATGGTGTTGGAGCGGCTGATGGAGCCCGTGAGCTTGCGCAGGGCCTGGCTCATCATGCGCGCCTGAAGGCCAGGCTGCATTTCACCCATTTCTCCCTCGATTTCCGAGCGTGGCACCAGTGCGGCGACGGAGTCGACAACCAGCACATCAACAGCGCCAGAACGGATCAGCGTGTCGCAAATCTCAAGTGCCTGCTCGCCTGTGTCAGGCTGTGAAATCAGCAGATTATCCAGCTGCACGCCCAGTTTGCGGGCATAGACAGGATCAAGAGCATGTTCTGCGTCGATAAAAGCACAGACGCCACCCTTTTTCTGGGATTCTGCAATGGTGTGCAGGGCCAGTGTTGTCTTGCCCGAACTTTCCGGACCATAGATTTCAATCACGCGACCGCGGGGCAAACCACCAACGCCAAGCGCAATATCAAGACCGATAGAGCCTGTTGATACCGTCTCGATCTCCACGGCCTTGTCATTCTTGCCAAGCCGCATAATGGAACCTTTGCCAAAGGCCCGTTCAATCTGGCTGAGGGCAGCGTCGAGCGCCTTGGTCTTGTCCACGGAACTTCCTTCCACGAGTTTTAGTGCAGGCTGAGACATCGATTCTGGCTCCTTATGGCTGAGTCACGGGCTGGCTTCAATGGTCAATAATGTACATTATTTGTTCTCATTTACAAGCGCTTTGTTCTCATTATATCAAAATTTGTTCTTGTTTTTATCGCGAAAGCGCACTTGTCCTGTTTTGCTGGCTGGACTAGACCGCTGAAGACACATTTTTGTGCAATCGAGGAGCATTTCATGTCCATCCAGCGTCTTCATGTCGGCCCACGTATGAGCCAGGCTGTGATCCACGGCGGCGTAGCCTATCTCGCCGGCCAGGTTGCCAACAACACCAAGGGACAGTCCGTTACAGAACAGACAAAGGATATTCTGGCTGCTATCGACGGCCTTTTGAAGGAAGCAGGCACCGACAAGTCCAAGCTGCTGACAGCGCAGATCTGGCTGACAGACATGGGCACATTCGCGCAGATGAACGCCGTCTGGGATGGCTGGGTGTCAGCGGGTAACACGCCTGCACGCGCAACCGTGCAGAGCCCTGCCCTTGCAGCGCCCGGCTATGATGTCGAGATCATGGTTACGGCTGCGATCTGAAAGCGGACATGACCAAAGCAAAGCCCGCAGCGCCAGACAGATCAGCCGAAAACCGCATCGCCAAGCGCGCTGCTGAAAAGGCAACTGACTCCATGCGCGAGAAAATTCTCGTCGCGCTGCTGGGCTTTGTTCTGACAGGTGTGATTGGCACTGCGCTGACGACCTGGATCCAGCAACGGGGCTGGTCCTGGCAAAACCGTGTGGCGAAGATCGACAAGGATACCGAGAACGCGATCACGACGTATCGCTCGGCCTCTGAACTGATCAACGCCCGCTGGCACGCAACCTATCGCATGGTGCGCGCCATCGAGCGCAGCAGCGAGGGCGAGGAATGGAAAGCTGCGAAGGATGCGTTTGACGCAGCTGACCGCGACTGGGCACTGCGCTATACCAATGTCGCGCGCGAAATCGAGTTTTACATCGACACGCCCTTTGGCGTTGAGGGTGCCGGAACGCTCGGCAAGGTTTGGCAATTGAGCTGTGCGGATTTTGCGCTGAACAACTCATCACAAGATGCCATTGGCTCCCAGTCAGCACGGGTTGTGCTTGAGATCATCAACCACTGTCACGGCCGCATGAAAGATGAGCTGGATGGCATGATTGACAAGCGTGCAACGGCCCCTGTTGTCGAGAAAAAAGCCCTGACTGATCTGTCGTTCCGCAGGCTGGATCATCTTTATAAGACGAATGAAGCGCTGCGCTGCGTCATCTTCGGGCGCGCCCTCAGCATCCGCCGTTCCATTGCTGCGGAGAGCTATTGGGAAACATTTTTTGGCATTGGGCAGATCAACTACAAACTCTCTGAAAAAGCCAGCAACTGTTCCTGATCATTCGCCTCAGGTGATATCAGCCAGCCGCGTGTCGAGCGAAAGCACAAGGCACCAGTGCGGTTCAAAATCCGCACCCAGAGGCCAGATGTTGTCTTTGAAGGCCTCCAGCATCACTTCCTCGTAGCGCTTGAACCAGCTTGCCTGACACAGCACGAACTTTGTAGCAGCTACGATTGACTCGCGGTCGATTACCGCCAGCACCACCATATCAGGATTGCTGACGAGATAGTCCTGCACCGCAACCATCAGGGTGGGATAGCCGGGGTGCAGCATATCATCGAGAATGATGAGGCCGCCGTCAGCCATAACCGAGGTTGCAAGAGCGAGATCACGCGTGAGAGCGTGGCGGCTATGCTCGCCGTCGATGTGAAACAGGCGGATTTTATCACCAGCCGCATTCAATACCGTCTCGGGCTTCATTTCACGGCTGTCAGCCTTGAGGGTCACACGCGCGTTTTCAGGCACGCCGTGCTTGCGGCAGTTGGCGTGGAAACGGTCAATGACTTCCGGGTTTGGCCAGTCGAAGGTGTCGATGCCAACCGCTTTCTCGCCCTTTGCAAGCGCATGGGCGAGAGCAATGAAAAAGCGGCCTTCAAATGTGCCGATCTCGGCAACGGCGCCCGAAACACCAAGCCCGGTCTGGATGTGCATGAGTCGCGCTGCAATGGCTGCAGCAAAGCGCGAGGACATGCCGACAACCGATAGATATCCATCCTGCAAATAGGAATCGATGACGGCAGAACCGGTTTTAACGGTCAGAGGTGGTGCAGCGGTCACGGATGATCCTTATCGTCAAAGAGACATATGCTTTGGAGGACGAGACATGAACACATCCCGAATGCTGATGGCGATCATCCTGTCACTGTTTTCACAGCTTCAATCAACTGCTTGAGTGAGTATGGCTTGGGCAGGAAGGCAAAAGCCTCCTGCTCGGCCTCAGGCAGGTTTTTCTTGAAGGCCTCTTCAGCGTAACCTGAAGCAAAGACAAAGCGGTAGTTGCGGCCCAGTTTCTTGAGCTCGGTAAACAGCGTCGGACCGTCCATTTCAGGCATCACAACGTCTGAAACCACGAGCACGATTTCATCGCCGTGCTCTTCAACGTGCTCCAGTGCCTCAATGCCGGAATTCGCTTCAAGCACCGTGTAGCCCCGCGAGCGCAAGGCACGTGCACCAAAGGCGCGCACGGCTTCCTCGTCTTCAACCAGCAGGATTGTACCCTGTCCTGTCAAATCCTTGGCTTCCGGTTTGGCTTCATCCACCTTGGCAACAACAGCTTCTTCCGGGGCAGCAATATGGCGCGGCAGGAAGACGCGGAAGTTTGTGCCGCGGCCAACCACGGAATCGCAGAACACAAAACCGCCGGACTGCTTGATGATGCCGAAGACCATCGACAGGCCAAGGCCTGTGCCCTTGCCCACTTCCTTGGTGGTGAAGAAGGGTTCGAAGATTTTTTCCATCACTTCGGCAGTCATGCCAGTGCCGGTGTCCTCGACTTCCAGAAGCACATAATCAGCAGGCGTCAAACCCTTGTAGTTGTAGGCCGCAACCTGCGCTTCATTGACATTGGAGGTGCGCATGGTGAGCCTGCCGCCGTCCGGCATCGCATCACGGGCGTTGACCGCGAGGTTGACAACGACCTGCTCGAACTGGTTCACATCGGCCTTGATTGGCCAGATATCGCGGCCATACTTGACATCAAGCTCGACCTTTTCGCCCAGCAATCGCTTCAAAAGCATCTGCACATCCGAGACGGAATCATTGAGCTGCATCACCTGCGGACGCAGTGTCTGGCGGCGCGAGAAGGCCAGCAACTGGCGCACAAGCGAGGCCGCGCGGTTGGCATTCTGCTTGATCTGCATGATGTCCTGGAAGGACGGATCCGTTGGCCGGTGAGAGGCCAGCAAAAGATCGGAATAGCCAATGATCGCTGTCAGAACGTTGTTGAAGTCATGGGCCACACCGCCGGCCAATTGACCAACCGCCTGCATCTTCTGTGCCTGCGTGAACTGCTCTTGCAGGGCGCGTTGCTCGGTTGTTTCCAGCAGATAGACAATCGCTGCTTCCTCAGCATCTTTCTTGTCGAAGACTGGCGTGAGGAACACACGGGCAGAGCGCTGGCCACCAGCCATGGTCACGTCAATCGGGGCCACTTCGCTCTGGCCATCGGAAAGGGATTTCAGCGCAGCAAGCAACGCCATGCGGTCCTTGTCCTGAACAAGGTTGCCGAGGTTGCGGTCGCCCTCGCCAGTCTTGGGTGCATCGCCAACAAGCCGGGCAAAGGATGCATTGGTCTGGCCAATGCCGCCGTCCTTGTTCAGTGTCGCAATCGCCATTGGCGTGTTGTGGAAGAAGCGTGCGAAGCGCACTTCGGCCGCACGACCATCGGATGTATCCTCGCCTTGCGAGCGGTTAAGCACAATGGTGCGGGACGATCCCGGTGTGCCGTCGTGACCATAGGATATGCGATGGAAAAGCCGGACCGGCAGCACCTGCCCGCCCCGCTTGCGCAGATCGATATCGATGATATCCGTGCGGACTTGTCCAGCCACACCAGCCGTGGTTTCGAGCAAGGCAGCAGCACCCGATGCCACGATCTGCTTGAGGGTCAGGCCCTGCCCGCCGATATCCTGCGCGATGTCATAATCCAGCCAGCCAGAGAGCGTTGCGTTGAGGTAGGAAATGCGGCCCGATGGCTCGGCAGAAAAGAAGCCCGCAGGAGCATGATCAAGGAAGTTGATAGCGTTCTGGAGTTCCTGAACCGCCCCTTCCTCACCTTTGCGATCCAGCGTCACATCCGTGATGGTCCAGAGGTTTTCATGGCGGCCTGCGCGCTCCACTGGCTTGACGCGGATACGATACCAGGACGCTGCTGTCTTGCCATCAAGACCGGGAGCCATGCGCAATTCTTCGACATGCGAACGACGCTCACGCGCTGCCTGCGCCAGGCGGTAGATGGCTTCCGAGACATCGGAAGCTCCCGTAAAGAGACGCTCGACTGGTCTAACTACAGTGCCATCAGCTGTGCCTGAAAGTGCCATGTACTGATGGTTAGCATAGATGACGCGACCTTCGGTGTCTGTTGCCAGCAAACCGTCGGAAGAACCGTCAGAAATGATCTTGGTCAGATCGTTGCGGGCAGAGCGTCCGGCCCATTGCAGGCCACCAATGGCCAGCAGGAAAAGACTGAGAACACCAATGGCTGCAAGGCCAGCCAGAAACCACAGCACAAACTGTGTGCGCCCGTCTTCGGACAGATAGAACGATGCAGCCAGCGCGCCCACCAGCAACAGCGCGAGCAGAAGCACAAGCAGGGCGTTGCCTTGCTTGCTGCTTTTGTCCAGCGTTTCACCCAGTGAAAGATCACTCATTCCAAGCCTAACCTCAGGGCACTATTGAAGGCGATTCTGTTGTTTAAACCAGAGCAAGTTATGACACTTCTCGTGCTTTATGCAGAAAAGCGTCGCTAACTGCCGTAGCTTTGCACAAGACTGCCCACTACAAGGCTCCAGCCATCTACCAGAACGAAGAATATGAGCTTGAAAGGCAACGACACCGTAACCGGTGGCACCATCATCATACCCATACTGATCAGGATGGAAGACACAACGAGATCGATAATCAGGAACGGAATGAAGAGCAGAAAGCCGATTTCGAAAGCGCGCCGCAACTCGGAAATCATGAAAGCAGGGACCACGACCTGCAACGGTGTCTGCTGGGCTGTTTCCGGGCGTGGCAACTTGGAAAGATCCATGAAAAGCTCAAGGTCCTTGCTGCGCACATGCTTCAGCATGAAATCCTTGAATGGCGCAGACGCACGCTCAAAAGCCTCGACCTCGCGGATCTGACCTGCCAGCAAGGGCTGCACGCCGTTGCGGTAAGCTTGCTCGAAAGTCGGCGTCATGATGAAAGCGGTTAGAAACAGGGCAAGACCAGAGAGCACCGCGTTTGGTGGTGCGGTTGCCGTGCCAAGGGCTGTACGCAGAAGCGAAAGCACAACCACAATACGCGTGAAGGATGTCACCATCACCAGAATGGATGGTGCCAGCGACAAGACTGTAATCAGCGCGACGACTTGCAGCGCACGCTCTGTCAGGCCCTGCCCTTGACCAAACGTAATGCCAATATCCTGCGCCGAGGCAGGATTGGCAAAGATGAGTGAAACAATCAGTCCGTACAAGACCGGGAGGGCAACCTTGTGAAAAGGTTTGCACCATCCCGCACACGCGTTGGCGGTCAACCCTTCCCGTCCGGCGAGCGCCCAAGCAATTTCGCCATTTCTTCCTCGAGGGAGTCGAACGGATTTTTGGAAACCGGCTTGGCCGCTGGCACAGGAGTGCTTGATGGCGCGGGAGGCGTTGCTGGAGCTGTTACAGAAGCTGCAACAGGTGCTGGAGGTGGTGCTGTCACCATGACAGGCGGCGGAGGCGGCACAGCCACTGGTGGTGGCGCAGGAACCACAGCAGCCGGGGGCGGCGGGGGCGGTGTCACCGGTGCAGCAACAACGGGTGGAGCGGGTGGTGCTGCGGGCATTGGTGGCAGTGGTGGTGCAACCACGGGTTTTGCAGCCACTGGATTGATTATCTCTTCCAGCTTTGCCTTCATTGCATCGCCAGCAGCAGATGCCTTTTCCTTGATACCCTCCCTGGCTGCTGATGCATTGGCTTCAATTGCAGCTTCGGCTTTTGCCAGATCTGTTTTGGCAAGATCGGCTTTGGCGGCAGTATCTGACTTGGCACCGCCAACTATCGGCAAGGCGGCCTTGAACCGCTCGGCCAGTGACATTGCAGGTTTGGCAACTTCCTTCACAGCTTCTTCAACTGGCGCAACGGGTTTCATAACAGGCTTGGCAGCAACCGGCTCTGTCTTTGGTACAACGGGCTCAACAGGAGCAGGCATTTTTACCGGCTCAGGCCGGACCGCAGGTGCTGGGGCTGGCTTTGGCGCTTCAAGAGGCTGGCGTGTTGCAGACAATGGCGCTGGGGCCGATATTGCTGCAGGTATCACGGCAGGTGCCAGAGCAGGCGTAGGCAAGAACGCGGGCGCAGGAGCAGCCTGCTCCTGAGGCGCGGCTGGCAACGCATCCATTTCCGGCAAGCGATTGTCAGTGCGTGGCATTGAAGGGCGCTCACCGCGCACAATGCCTGTCTCGACCACAAAGTCATTCGAACCGCCAATCATCACGAGATGTTCGACATTGTCGCGGCGGACCATCACCAAACGACGTCCCTGACGGTCAACTGTAAAGCTCTCTGTAATGCCGAGACGCGGCGGCCGCCCTCGCCTGTCCGGCTTGTCGGACATGTTGAGCCGATCTCCTAGCGCGCGCTTGATGAGATTCCAGACCACAAGGATCAAAATCAGAAGAACGATAACGGTCAGGAGCCACGTTGCGTAACGTGCACCCGTTTCTCCAAAGATTTGTGTCAGCATTTGCATTTCCGCGGCGGCCTTTCCGCTTTTGTATCGATTCCCGTTCTTCTTTAGCACAAAGCGCGCTTGCGTAAGAAGCAAGGTAACTAAAAGGTTAATATTGCATCCCGTCGGTTTTTGCCAGCGGTCAGCATCAAGTCGCTCACCTCTATAAATCAGGCATCTTAACCGCGCGTTAACCATAAACCCGGCAATAATTGCCCAGTGGCAGGCTTCCGCCTTCCGGGGACTGGAACAATGATTGGCGATCTACCCCTTATGTCGGCCATCAAGAGCCGCATGCAGTACCATCAGACACGCCAGAAAATGCTGGCTGAAAATGTGGCGAATGCAGATTCACCTGGCTTTAAACCGCGCGATCTCAAGCCTTTCGACATGATGATGGCGGCGCAGTCACGCGATATCACAGGTTCAGTCGGCCCTGCCCGCACCAATGCGGGCCATATTGGCAACAGCAGCTCTTCCGGAGGCCTTGGTTCCAGACGCGCCAGTCTTTTCGAGGCCACCCCTTCGGGCAATGCGGTGAACCTGGAAGATGAAATGATGCGCATGTCGCAGAACAACAGCGACTATCAGATGGCGACAACGCTTTACAGCAAGAGCCTGTCCTACCTGCGCATCGCGCTTGGCAAACGCGGTTAAGAGGAGAACGTCTCATGGACTTCGTCAAATCCATCCAGGTTGCGGTTTCTGGCCTCAAGGCGCAGTCAGGGCGCATGCGGGTCATTTCCGAGAACATCGCGAATGCTGACAGTGCACCGGCCAACGCGCAGTCTGATCCCTACCGGCGCAAGATTCCAACATTCGAGCGCAAGTTTGATCGGGAACTCAATGCAGACGTTGTCAAGCTCGGCCGCATCGCGCGGGACCAGAGCCAGTTCAAGACCCGTCTTGAACCCGGCCACCCGGCCGCTGACCGCAACGGAAATGTCAAGGTTCCCAACATCAACAGCACCATTGAAAGCATGGATCTTCGCGAAGCGCAGCGCTCCTACGAAGCCAACCTCAATGTGGTGACATCAACACGGCGCATGATCCAGCGGACGCTGGAACTGCTGCGCGCCTGATCAGAAAGACAGTTCTCATGGCCAGCTCAATATCCGCTGCAGGTGCATATGCCGCCGTCCAGAAAATGGGCGCCAGCGCGCTTGCGCCAACCCTCGTCAGCAAACCATCCATGGGCGATGGCAGCGGTGGGCAGTTTGCCAGCATGCTTCAGCAATTTGTCGGCGGCACAGCCGATTCAGCCCGTAAAGCTGAAAGTGCCATGACGCAGGCAACTGCGGGACGGGCTGATCTGGTAGAAGTCGTGACAGCCGTGGCTGAAAGCGAAGCCGCACTCGAAACCCTTGTCGCCGTGCGCGACAAGGTCATCGCCGCTTACGAAGAAATCATGCGGATGCCTATCTGATGACCGGACCTGAAGTCATGGACGTCGCCCGCGACGGCATCATCACCTTCTTCAAGATGGGCCTGCCTGTCATGCTGATTGGTCTGGCGATTGGTTTTGTTATTTCACTGTTTCAGGCCCTCACCCAGATTCAGGAGCAGACCCTCGTTTATGTGCCAAAGATTGTTTCGACCTTCCTTGGTCTGCTGTTTTTGATGCCATTCATGAGCGATGCGCTGCAAAGCTACATGACCCGTATTGCCGCCAAGATCGTGACAGGCGGATAGGGCAGCAGATGGCTTTCAACGCAACCCAGAATCAGGTTGTAAGGATGGATCAGAAGCGAAAGAACCGCTCATGACCATTACACTGCTGCCAGAATTTGCGGCGGCCTTTGTGCTGGTGTTTGCCCGCATCGGCACGATCGTCATGTTGATGCCGGGCATCGGAGACCGCAGCATTCCAGCACGCATTCGTCTTTCCTTTGCGCTGCTGCTGTCTCTGCTGTTTCTCCCTTTGATCCGCGCCACCATTCCGCCCCTGAGCGGCGGTATCGAGCCGTTCATCAAGCTTCTGATTCTTGAAATCCTGATTGGCCTGATGCTGGGCACTTCTGTCCGCATGACACTCTCGGCCATGCAGGTGGCTGGAACAGTCATTGCACAACAGATGGGCTTGTCCTTCTCTGCGACCGTTGATCCTTCTGCAGGCGTACAGAACCCGACGATTGCCACCTTCCTGATCCTGGTGACGACGGGCATGATCTTTGCGCTTGATCTGCATCATCTCTCGATCCGCGGCATGCACGACAGTTATCAGATGATTGTCCCGGGCGCGCCTCCGCCGGTGGGTGACGCGACGCAGTTCATCGTCCAGACATTTGTGGCCGCTTTCAAAATCGGCATCCAGATTTCAGCACCGTTTCTGGTCTTCGCCATCATCTTCAACATCGGCCTTGGCATTCTCTCAAGGCTCATGCCTGCTTTGCAGATTTTCTTCCTTGCCATGCCAGCCACTATTCTGATTGGCACCATCATTCTGTTCACCGCCATCGGCGTGATGATGAATGTCTTCCTCAACCACTTTGGCGGCGTCCTCGGACGGCTGATCGTCCAGTAGGTGCTTGATGGCTGATACCGATGACAAGGACCAGAAAACCGAACTCCCTACCCAGCGGAAACTGGAAAAAGCCATTGAGCAGGGGGATGTGGCCAAGAGCCAGGAAGTGGTCAGCTTTTTCATTCTGGGCGCCGCAACACTTGCTGTGATGATCGGCTATTCTGGTGCAGCAAAGACCCTTGCCATGAAACTCCGTGGCATGCTGGGCAACATGCATCTCATATCCATTGACAAGGCCGGTCTCATGAACCTCGGCTGGTTTTCTGTGATGGCCATTCTTGGCGCGCTGGCGCTGCCCTTCGTCTTCGGCCTCATTGCTGCTGTCAGCGGCAACATGGTGCAGCATTCCCTCATCTGGTCGACACAGGGGCTCACGCCGAAATTTTCACGCCTCTCTCCCATGCAAGGTCTCAAGCGCATGTTTGGCAAGGAAGCGCTTGTCAATTTTGCCAAGGGACTGGTGAAAATTGTGTTGGTGGGCGCAGTGATCGTTGCTGTGCTCTGGCCGTATCGCGGTTTCTTCGAGAGCATGGCCTCCACCGATATCGCCTCAACCTTGCCGATCATTTACAAAATCCTGATCAAGTTGCTTGGCATTGTGCTGGCCTTTTTCTTTGTCATTGCCGGAGCCGATTATCTCTATCAGCGCCATGCCTGGACAGTGCGCCAGATGATGACCAAGCAGGAGATCAAGGAAGAATATAAGGAAACTGAAGGTAATCCTGAAATCAAACAGAAGCTGGCTCAGCTCCGCCGTCAACAGGCGCAAAAACGCATGATGAGCAAGGTTCCCAATGCGTCAGTCGTCATCATGAACCCGACCCACTATGCCGTAGCATTGCAGTACGAACCGGGCATGGAAGCGCCGATCTGCGTGGCGAAGGGCATGGATGAGCTGGCGTTGAGGATTAAATCCGTGGCGCAGGAAAACGACGTGCCTGTCATAGAAAATCCACCACTCGCACGCGCTCTGCACGCTGCTGTCGATCTGGATTCACCCATTCCTGAGGATCAGTTCAAGGCCGTGGCTGAAGTGATTGGCTACGTCATGCGCCTCAAGCGGCGCGCTTAACCACGTGTAGGTGCCGTAGCAGCAGGTTGCTGCTGGCTGCGCTGTTCAAGTTCCTTGCGTGCGTCCTCAGCCGCTTTTGGATTGCGCGGAGCACCAGCAGCATCGGGATATCGCTGACGATAGACATTCAGAAATTCGGCCAGTGTATCTTCGGCCACGACTGTGCGCGCGATATCGCGGAATTCCTTTTGCTGGTTGCGCGTGTCACCGCTGACAAAGGCAAAAGAACGTGCGTCAATGCTGTTGGCCATCTTGGGAGCGAACTTCTGGCGCAGACGATCAAGAGCCAGACGGTCATCGGCCAGCACATAAGATACCCCTGCCCGCATGACATCAGCCCGTTGAGAATCCGTCAGTTCAGCACCAGGTTGCCAGGCATCTCCCAGCACACGCTCGATGGCTTCTCCGGCTTCACGCCAACGCTTGCCGCGCCATAAAATATCGGCCCGCAATCTGTTCACATCGTCGCCACTTTGCGCTGAAAGCGCTTCAAGGGCCAGATCTGTCCGCGACAGTTCTGACAAGCCTCGGGCCTCCAGCAGCAGACGGCCACGGCGAATATCTTCAGGCAGATCATTGAGGCGCGAGGCTTTCAGCACCTGAACTGCTTCAGCAGGTTTCCGGTTGAGAAGGTGCAGGACAGCAAGGCGGCTGGCCACCTGTGCACGCTTCAAGCCGCCCAGACGGTTATCAACCTGATGCTGCAACAACTCTGTTGCCTGATCGAGCAGATCAAGATCTGCCAACCTGTCCGCAAGACGGCGGACAATCTCGTCGCCACGCCGGGAAATCGGCATCAAGTTTCTGAAGTCATAGAACAGGCCAACAGCTTCGACCTTCGGGAGCTCATCGCCTTTCCCATCCAGAAACAGGGCCTCGAAACGCTTTGCCATGTTGTCGTGCAACTGCCGCACAACCGCATTCTGGGGCATCACCTCGTTGGCGCGTCTTGCCGCAGAAAATGCCTGACGCCACTGGCTGTCTTCGGCATACATCTCACCAAGCTGCGCAAGAGCGCGAACCTCAGGTTCACTGCGTCGCCAGATCATCCCAATTGTTTCGAGTTCAGCAATGGCGAGGGCGCGGTCAATCTTCTTGTCGCGCAAGGCAAGCAGGACATTTTCAAGACGCGCCTCAACCTCAACCGCGCGATCACTGGTGCGGGCAGCCGCCTCATAAAACTTGACTGCATCATTGGCGCGGTTCTGCTGATCGGCAATGCGCCCGCGCAGGAGATTCACTTTCGCCGGATCCATGCCCTTGGTCTGCAGGCGCTCAACCATATCGAGCTGTTGGGAAGCAAAGGCAGGGTCCTTGTTCTCGATACCCGCTATGGCTGCCATCATGCGCATGCGGCGCTGCAGATCATCGGGATAACGATCAAGCGCATCAAGAGACTGGCGGAAGGCAACGAGAGCCGGCGTCCAGCGATTGTTTTCTGCCTCAAGAACAGCGCGCCAAAGACTGGCTTCTGATTCCAGCGCAATGACTGGATCATTCAGCAACCGCGTTGCCTCTTTGCCATCGCGCGTCTCAACCGCAGCAATGGCACGCAACAGCATAAGGGGTTTTGTTGCAGCCGCTGAAGGATCATCCTGCTCGATAACCTTCAGAATACCGAAGGCTTCATTGGCATTGCCATTGGCCAGCTGGAACCGCGCAAGCTTATGACGTGCTTCCGTCTTGTCGTTTTTAGGTGCGTCAGCAGCCATACGGAAAAGTTCTGCGCCACGATCGCGCACAGCGCCCTTCGATGCATTTTGCCAGGCCTCAACATCCAGCAGCAGGGCGGTTGCGGGCTCACCGTCCTTTGTCCTGGCCTCGCTTATCCCAAGTGAGACAGTCAGGCCAACATCCCGGGTGATAACCACCTCATCAAGACCAATATCGACAACAACGTCATCTGATTTTGGTGCCAGTGCCAAACCATGAACGGTTGGCAGGGCTGAAAGCTCAACAAAGTTCTGAGCCTTTGGCAAACCATGGGCCTTGCCTGAGGATGTCACGATCCCCAGGCGGTCGCCCGTATCAGGATCATCAATCCAGAAGATCTGTCCAAGCGAGGGCATTTTTGCAGTCAGAATGGTCCGACCGTTGTTTGCAACGCCGCGACGCAGCATCAGTGGTTCCGTTGGCTGTCCGGCAGATTTTCCAATGCCAGCCACCCAGCCACCATTCGATCCAGGCGAAATGGAAACAGCCTGCGGGTTCTGCAGCGTCACACGCACAATCGCTGCTCCGGCTGCGCGGTCAACGTCGATGCGGGCAATGTCATCCCGGAATTCTGCCGGGACAGAAATGGCCTCTATCTTTTCAGCCGTGTCAAACACCATCCACATCACATCGTTGCGAAGGAAAGCTGCCGCCGGAATAGCTGATGCAAACGGCAAGGTGATCTGAATACCTTCACCGGAGCGGGCAATCGCAGGACGAAGGATCGTGGCTCCGTCTGAGAGTGAACGGACTGGCGGCGGAGGTGCCTTGGGTTGCTGGCTTGGCGGTTGCGCAATGCCGACCTGTGGCGCAGGCGCCGTTGCTTCCGTCTGCGCTGTGGCCGGTTTTTCCATCAACGGCAGAACAGGGCCCGTTTCAACAACCGCACCCCTTGGTTTAGGAAAGTCGATGATCACAGTGTCATCTTCGCGGAAAGCCCGCATTTCTGTTTTGCTGTCGACACCAACTGTCAACTTGAGCATGCCGCCGCTTGTATCGGCATCGAGAGCCTGCACAGATTCCGGCAATTGTGGTTTGATCTTCGCAGGATCAAACTTCAGGGCAGCATCAAACTCAATCAACAGCTGGTCGCCGTCTCGCTTGATCTCGACGGGCACTGTCTGCCCGACGTCAAAGATCAGACGTGTGAATGTAGGGCCGTTGCCAACCCGCGCAACGATATCGCGCGGCTCACGCTTTTCACGCTCACGTTGTGTCTTGCGCAATTGCTCTTCGGCATCACGGGCACGACGCGCCAATTGTTCGATCACATCCTGCGGCAAGGATGGCGGAAGGCCCTGCCAGGCGTCAGGCAGGAAATCCAGAAAAAGTTTTTCACCCGCTTCCATCAGGTTGGTGCGCACCTGTCGGGATGTCGCAAAACGGATGGTTTTGCCATCAGGATCGCGCCGCACAACTGATACATAGGATGGAAACTGGCTGGCGAGTTTGCCAAGATCAATGTTCACGGATTCCTCAAAACTGAGGACAACAACGCCGCTGGTTGCGCGAACCTGTGCCTTCACGGCCTTATCAAGCGAGAGAACAAGGCGACCGTAGCCGTTCATTTCGGAGGCAACAGCCGTTGCATTCGCCGCTTGTGCAGGCGTGGCAAGGGACAGCGCGACCACAATGGCCAACATGCTGGAAGCAGCGCGGAAGGAATGACGCAGCACGGCAAAACTCTACAAAACGCAACAAGACGCCTTTCGGCACTGTTCCACCCTATCAAGATATGCCTAATGGTGCGTTAAAGGCTCTAGCGGCGTGGGCGCGCTGGAGCAGCAGCCGCTGGCTGGTCAATGCGTGGCAATTCGCCGGCTGGTGTTGCAGCGCCACCTGCCAGATTGGCGGAGCTTGCCGGGCCAGCATCACGGGCTTTTGAGGCCAGTGCGACGGTGAGTTTCTCTGCAGACTCAGGTGTCATCGCGGCCAGAATTTCTGACATGCGGGCAGGTTTCATGGCAGTAGCAATGGGCACCAGAACCTGCAGGTTGAGGCGGTCAAAAACCCGCGCAGCTTCCTTGGGCTTCATGGTTTCATACATGACGACAACCATTTTCATCTGCTTGTCGGCTTCGGCCTGCTGAGCCTTGGCACCTGAGTCGATGCGGTTCTCGATTTCCTTCAATTCGTTGATCTTGCCATCAACCTTGCGCTCTGCCGCCTTCAGCAGGTTCTCGCGCATTTCCATTTCGCGGCCGCGCTCTTCAATGGAGCCGCGGCGTTCCTGAAGGCGTTCCAGCACAGCACGTTCTGAGGCAGAATTCTGCGCGGGTGGAAGTGGTTGAACAGGCTTCTGCTCAGCCACTTTCTGTGTCTGCGCATCAGCTGCCGGTTTGGCATCGGTTTTGCCGTCAGACTTCGCTTCCCGCTTTGCTTCTTCCTTTTTCTTTGGGGGCACGCTGCCCGTGATTTCTGCATCAGCAGGCGGAACAAACCGCAGCTTGGCCAGCGCACGGCCAAATCTGGGCAGGTCATCCTCTGTCATGATTTTTTTGGGCGCTGGATCAGAGGCAAAGATCAGGTCTGTCTTCGTGATAAGCGCCGTCGACTTCAGGACCATCAATCCTGAAGCAGCAACAATCACAATCGGGAGAAGACGGACTCTGTTCATGCGGCGTTGTCCAGTATCCTCCGGCGGGCCCTCATTGCGAAAGCTTCAGCTGCAGCTACGGTTTCCGAAAGGTTACTGGAAGGTTCAACAGGGACACGCGTTTCAGCATCCGCAACAGCCTTCTTGGCACTGGTGACAATGCGCCCGATCCGTCCAAGCACTTCATCACCTGACTTGATGCAGTCATTGAGTTCGGTGCTGGCAGATTCCGCTGCGCGCACGCGCTCTCCCAGCGTTTTGTCACACTCTGCGAGTGTCGTGCGCAGGCTGTCGATCGCTCTTTCCGCGCGTTCAGTCGCCATACCAAGATCAACAACAGTCTGACGCATGCTGGTCTCATCTGCGCGCAGGCGCTGCAGGCGACGATCAAGGATGATGCAATACGTGACGGTAAACCCAAGCAGGACAATAACAGCCAGTTCAATCAACAACCCGAAGACACTGCTCATGCTAAATCCTTTTTGCCCGATCCGCCCTGATCGAACACTGCCATTGTTGTTGTTGACCGGATCAGTGGTGACAGCACCTGCACGGCGATGTTGTCGCCAATGCGCCCCATGCGACCTTCGGTGACCTGCTGTTCGCCACAGCGCACCTGCACGATGGGATCATTCTTGATATCAAAGAGGATGGTATCGCCCTTCTTGATGTTGACGATTTCGCGCAGTGGCATTTCCATCTGATGCAGAACGGCTTCGAGTTCGAGCGTTGCTCCAAAAACCTCGGTTGCCAGATGGTTTTCCCAGGTGGGATCGCGGCCAAGCTTTTCCCCCATGAAGCTCTGCAGCAGGAGATCACGGATTGGCTCGATGGTTGCGAATGGCAGCAGGATTTCAATGATGCCACCACGGCCTTCCATATCGAGTCTGAGCTCAACAAGAATGGCAGCATTGGCGGGCCGGGTGATCGAAGCAAAGCGCGGGTTGGTCTCGATGCGGTCCATGGTGAAGGACACGGGCGAGAGCGGCGCGAAGGCTTCTGCCGCATCCATCAGCACGACATCAAGCATGCGGCGCACGAGATTGATCTCGATCGTTGTATACGGACGCCCATCCATGCGGACACTTGAGTTGCCACGCTTGCCGCCCAACAGCACGTCAATGATCAGGTAGATCAGGTTTGAGTCAACAAACACAAGTCCGTTGTTTTCCCACTCCTCGGCTTTGAAAACAGCAAGGATGGCAGGCAGCGGAATAGACGAGACGTAGTCACCAAAACGGACAGAGGTTATACCGTCGAGCGAGACTTCAACGTTGTCTGAAAAGAAATTGCGCAGGCTGACTGTCAACAACCGCACAAGGCGGTCGAAGACAATTTCCAGCATCGGCAGGCGCTCATAGCTGACGATGGAGGAATCGACGATGGCGCGGATGCCACCTGCACCACCCAGAGAGGCCTCATCCAGTGAGAAGCCCAGAAGATTGTCGATCTCTTCCTGATTGAGGAGACGATCCGAACCTACATCCAGAGACGACGACACACCCGGCGTCCAGCCGCTTTCGGCTACACCTTCTTGTGCTTCACTTTCGGCCTGAGACGCGAGAAGGGATTCTTCCCACGCATCGGCCAAGGCATCCTGATCTTTAGGCCCGGCCATGACTATTGAACCATCAATTCCTTGAAGAGCACGGCATCAACCTTGGCTGGATAAACCGCCACGTTGACGCGCCGCGTCATCTCCTCCTTGAGGCGATAAAGACCAGCAGACCCTTCCAGATCCTGCGGGCGCAATTCGCGCATAAACACCTGAAAGGTATCCATGACGCGTGGCAGCATGGGCTGGATTTCCGTCACAACCTTTTGCTCGCCCACTTCGAGCGCAATCTTCATGCGCAGGAAATGCTGACGATCCGACTGTGTACCACCGGCCGCAAGATTGACCGTCATTTCCGGCAGATCAAGAAAGGCCGACGGCTTCTTGGGACCAGAAGCCGGAGCGGCCTTGGAGTCAGAGGTGCCGGAAGCTACCTGCGCAGCAGGTGCCTTGCCTTTGGTGAAGAACCAGTATCCGCCGCCACCGCCAGCCAGAAGGACAACAGCCGCACCGATGATGACGAGCTTGTTGAGACCTTTGCCAGATTTTTTCTTGCCGCCTTCTTCGCCGTCCTCCGGCGCGTCGTCGTCTGTCTTGGCGCGTTTCTTGGCCATGTTTGTTTCCAGTTGCCTCTAGACCAGCTTCAGGCAGCCAAAACCAGACAGGTTTTCGCAGCCCCATATAATGCACAGTGGAGACTTATGGTTAACGAAGCCTTTAGATTTGGCTTCCGGTCGGCAGAAATTGCCGGGTCAAAACTGCATGTAGGGAACATTGCTACAGCTGAATTGAGCACGCTGTTTTCAGTTATATCATTGTAAATAAACAACTATCCGTCTTTTTATACGATTGGCACGCCGTCTGCATGGTTAACAGCGGACCAGAAAGCTGGGGAGCATTCCGGTCCAGAATCGTTGGGGAGCAACGAAGGAGCTGTTCGATGGAGAACGCGCTACTCATAGGACTGTCGCGCCAGGTTGCACTGGCCCGCGAGCTGGACATTGTCGCCAACAACGTCGCGAACGTTGACACCAATGGCTTCAAGCGTCGCTCGACAGTGTTTGCAGAACATCTCATGCCCGTGGCACGCCACGATCATTTCAAGACGCCGGACAAAAAGCTGTCCTATGTCTGGGACAAGGGCACTGTGCTGAACTACAGCCAGGGCACATTGGAGCGCACCAACAACCCGCTCGATGTGGCTGTGCAAGGCAACGCCATGTTCGCTGTCCGCAGCGGACCGGGCAACGAGCGCTACACCCGCAACGGCGCGCTTGGCATCAATGCCAAGGGTGAACTCGTCAACAGCGATGGCCATATCATGGTGACTGATCAGGGCAGCCTGACCGTTTCGCCATCAGAAACCGACATCAAGATTGCGCCTGATGGCTCGATCACAACAAGTGCTGGTCCGCGCGGCAAGCTGAAGATGGTCAATGTGCCAAACCCGCAGATCCTGCGCAATGAAGGCCAGAACTTGTTTTCGACAGCTGTACCGCTGACCGCCTCCCAGCCACGCGACTTCAAACTTGTTATCGGCGAAATTGAAAAATCCAACGTCAAGCCAGTGATGGAAATCAGCCGCTTGATGGAGCTCAGCCGCGCCTACCAGAACGTGGCGTCGCTGATGCAAAAAACAGACGAAATTCGACGCGGGGCGATCAACCGCCTTGCTGATGTCAACAACAGCTAAAGCCAGAGGAGCACAGCACCATGCGCGCCCTTCACACCGCCGCAACAGGCATGATGGCCCAGGAACTCAATGTTCAGGTCATCTCCAACAACGTTGCCAACATGCGCACCACCGGCTTCAAACGCCAGCGTGTGAACTTTCAGGATCTGCTTTACGAGCAGCACCGCCGGGCGGGCACGCCCACATCCGACCAGAACAACCAGATTCCCGCCGGCGTGTTTGTTGGCTCGGGTGTGAAGACCGTTTCCACCCCGCGCATCATGAATCAGGGCAACGTTTCTCCAACCGAAAAGCCCTACGATCTCGCTATCAAGGGCGAAGGTTTCTTCCGTGTCGCACTGGCCGATGGCCGCACAGCCTACAGCCGCGACGGTGCGCTTGATCTCGACAGCCAGGGCCGCCTTGTCACACCGGAGGGCAACCTGATTGATCCGGGCATTACGGTTCCGCCAAACTCGACCAGCGTCTCCATCAACGCGGCTGGCGTTGTCTCAGCGCTGACGCCGGGCAATACAGCCCCCCAGCAGCTTGGTCAGATCACGCTGACGCGCTTCATCAACAAAACAGGTCTCGAGTCGATTGGCGACAACCTTTTCCTCGAAACAGCCGCCTCCGGTGCAGCCATTGATGGCACGCCAACATCCGAAGGGTTCGGCTCTCTCCAGCAGGGTTATCTGGAAGAGTCCAACGTCAATGCGGTTGTGGAAATCTCGTCGCTGATCGCCGCCCAGCGTGCCTACGAGCTCAACGCCAAGGTCATTACGGCATCCGACCAGATGCTGAATGCCGCTGCGCAGATCTTCCGCGGTTAAAGGGAACTGAGATGAAAAACCCTGATCTATTCCCTCACATCTCGCGCAGCCATCTGTTTCTCTTTACAGGGCTTGCCTGCGTTGCCCTGTTGTTGCTCACAATTGTAAGCGCAAAGGCACAAAGCACAAATGGGTTGGGCCTGCGCATGGAGGAAGCTTTGCGTTTGCGCCCCATCGCCACGGTTGAAAGCGATGTTGTGCGCTTGGGAGATCTGATCGAGGGCGCAGGACGGCACGCTGATGTTGTTGTCTTCGGCGCACCGCAGCCCGGCACATCGGGCATGATTTCAACCGCGCGGGTTGTGTCTGCCGCCCGCGACAATGGCATGGGCGAGATCGAGACATCCGGGATGTCGACCATCGCTGTGCGCCGTCTGGGCCGTCGCGTGACAGCAGAAGAAATCAGCAAGGCGGTTGCATCGGCGCTCAGCAACGAGCATCAGCTGCCCAAGGACATGGAACTGGAACTGGTCAGTGGCCAGATGGAAGTGGTTGTCGAGAGTGCCGCAACTGATCCCGTTCTGATCCGCTCTCTCTCCTTCAATGGTGCCAGCGGCCGGTTTGAGGCGACCTATGTCGTACCAGGGAGCCGCGCTTTGGAAGTGACGCCCGGCAAGGTCGTTGGTTCTGTTGCTGACGTGGTGCGTGTGCCCGTGCTTTCACGCGCCATCCTGCGCGGTGATGTTGTGGTTGCAAGCGATATCACCATGGAGCGCAGACGCCGCTCGGATATGGGACCAGACGTCTTCACAGATATCGCCAAGGTTGTTGGCAATGCCGCCCGCCGCCCTCTTCCAAGAGGCACATTGCTGCGGGAAGCTGACATCCAGCGCCCGGAAGCGGTGGAGCGCAACGCCAATGTCATCATGTCTTACGAGAACCCCGGCCTGCAGCTCGCCATGCGCGGCAAGGCGCAGCAGGCAGGTGCCATCGGTGATGTCATTCAGGTGCAGAACATCAATTCAAAGAAGATTGTGGAAGCCACAGTCACAGGCCCCGGCCGCGTGACCGTGACAGGTGTCGTGCTGTCGCAGAAGACAGCCCGCAACAGCACCAATACCCAGTAAGAGGCGAGAGTAGCCATGAAAAAATCAGCCCCCATTTTGCTCGTCAGCTTCGCCGCCCTTAATCTCGGTGCCTGCTCGAACTTTGACTGCCTGAACAATATTGGTCAGGCCCCTGCCCTCTCGGCGATTGAGAACCCGACCACGCAGGCGGGATACAAACCGGTGCAGATGCCGATGCCTGTTGCGCAGCCCGTGAGCTATCACGGCAACTCGCTCTGGCGTCCCGGCTCGCGCGCCTTCTTCAAGGACCAGCGCGCCCAGCAGATCGGCGATATCATGACCGTGAAGGTGCAAATCACGGATCGCGCCAACTTCGACAACACCACCACACGCTCACGCAAGGCAGGCGAAAGCGGCTCGGCTGGCGGACAGGTTGGCGGTGCTATCACCGGTGCCGTGGGTGCTGTGCTGGGGCGGGTATTGCCCGAGAACAAGCAGCAGGCTGGCACCAATGCCGATGCGCTGCTCACGGTAACAGCGGATTCATCGCAGACAGGTGCCGGCAGCGTGAAGCGGACAGAAACACTCACAACCAATGTCGCGGCAGTCGTGACCCAGATCCTGCCCAACGGCAACCTGGTGATCGAGGGCAAACAGGAAATCCGCGTCAACTTCGAGGTGCGTGAATTGATCGTCGCCGGCATCGTACGACCAGAGGATATCGAGAACGACAACACCATTTCCTCCACCAAGATCGCGCAGGCCCGCATCGCCTACGGCGGACGCGGCCAGATCACCGATGTGCAGCAGCCGCGTTATGGCCAGCAGGTGATGGACGTGCTGCTGCCGTTCTGATCGCTCTTCAAGCCTCCCCGCTTTCAAACCCGCAGCTCCCCCTCTCGCGGCCTGAAAGCCGGATGATCCAGCCGCTCCCCGGCCATCATCCTACGAAGACCCCGGCGCTCCCCGCCGGGGTTTTTGTTTGGGGGTTAGGAATGGCGTGTGATTGACAGACATGAAGCTTCGCCATACAATTCACTCCTAATACAGCCTATCTGATAATTGTTCGGCACAACTCCTGCAAAGGACCTACAATGGTCAGGCTTGTAGCAAGTAGATTTTCGAACTTTGATCAATCTTTCTCGATATTTGATCTTGTTGTGCCGCTTAGTTCCGGCACTTGGACTGTCAATGCACAATCTGCAACGTCTGTCGTTTTTGGATATAGCTCCACTGGTTTTCGTACATATACGAATGCGGAAATAACAATTACCGGCATCAATTTTCAGTACACTCACAATTATGCAGGTTATAATTTTGCTTACATTCCCGGGACAATACTTGATGGAACCGCAACTGATGTTTCCGTAAGGTATAATTCGGGATCTGTTAGTCCAGTTGGATCGACCAATGAACTCTCTATAAGCACATTCTCTGAATTATCTCAGTCATTGCTATCTATCATTAATACTGGATTTAACTCCACTGGCGATGACTATATTACAGGTGGCGTCACTGTACAGACCTCTTCAGGAATAGGAGGTTCCGAGACTTCATACACCTATAACCAGAGGCTTACCGGAGGCGGTGGGAATGATACCATCCTTGGTCTGGACGGCAATGATACCATTGAAGGAGGCCAAGGTGCCGATTATCTGTATGGAGGCGTCGGCTCCAATACGCTTTCTTACATTTCTGCGCTTTCAGGCGTTTATGTTCACCTTGCCCTTGCTATTAGCAGTGACAGTGACACCATCCTGAATTTCAAGGATGTACTCGGAACATGGACCAACGATACACTGGCCGGCGACGCACAAAACAATGCACTTTACAGCTTTGGTGGCAATGACATCATTGCCGGTGGAGCCGGGATTGATACGCTGAGTGGCGGCGACGGAAATGATACCATCTACGCTGAGGGCGGCGACGATGCACTTTTTGGCGATGGTGGATTTGATATTCTCAGCCTTGATTTGGCATCTGTTGGACAGTCTTTCCAGCTTGGCCCCCTGAGCTATTTAAGTGGCGCGACGATAACTGGATCCATCAGCGGGTTTGAGGGTGTTATTGGTTCAGCGTTTGCCGATACTTTGTTCGGAACTGCGGGCATCGACGCCATCTCCGGAGGAAAAGGCTCAGATGTTATCGTGCTGGGTGGAGGCGTGGATTATATCAATATTGCCGGAGGTGACGTTGTCGCCGGCCAGTATGATTATATTGCTGACTTTACAGCCGGTGACAGCATTTTCATGCCAACGGGATTTTCTCTCTACGTCTATGAATCAGGTGGAATAACATATGCGATCGCCAATGCGGCTGGTGGCGGCTATTGGGGCATGAGCTTTGGTGGTGGAGCCAGTGTTGCTACGGTTGAAGCAGGTATATTTTACTACTGAGGCAGAATAAGAGAATTTTAGGTCCTGCCCTAAGTTACGGCGACGGGAATTACAGGAATTACGGCGACATGATCTCAATTGCATCATGAGCGCGTTGAACACGAAGCACTTCACCCGCAAAGCGGGGACAGCTACCGGTTTCTTCCATTGCACGCCGACGAACGAAAGCAGTCCCCTGTTTTGCTGACATCACATTTCAACTTGACAAATCAGAATATATTCCTATTTTAAAACCACCATCACGATCAAGGTGACTGCAGCACCGTGACCCCATGATGATACCACCGCCAGCTTTTGCGGAACGACACCGGAAGGCAGGGCGGCGGGACCAGCGCCGGGTGACCTACCCTAAGCGACCACAACCCCACTTTCCCAACCGTCCAGCAGGCGGTGGGACATCCGGCGCTTTTCAAACCCTGAACAAAACCCTGTTCCGCTGGAACGGGGCTGTCCGTGTGTCTGGCGGTTTTGATCCGCAGAGCATGTTGGGTCATGGGTCGGCTCCACATTTCGCGATCACGTCATCGTGATGTCACAGAGAAACCTGACAGAGGCGGTTAGTCGCCTGCCCATCCTGACTGCTTCTTCCCATGTGTCCGGCGCAGCGACCAAAGGCCGGAGCGATGATCAAACGCGATATCGCCATTCCCATCTACAGCCGCGGACGGGAGGACTATCTCTCGCGCCTCATCGAAGACATGATGACCGCTTATCTGCCAGCATTGGAAGCAGGTGACATGACGGCCTGCGCTTTTGTCTATGCGCAGGGTTATCCGGCAGATTACGTTGCTGCCCTTACTGTTCGTTTCGCCGAGGACATCCGCAAGGGAAAGCTGCTGATTGTGGAGTCTAAGCGGCCCCATACCTGTATCGGCGAAGTCGCTGCAACTGCCTTCTCTGCCCTGAATGACCGCGTTGATTACCGGCTTGCGATGCTGATGGACGATGACAGCCGCTATCGTTCCGATGCCGTCGTTGACAACAACCTGCGGCTGGCGGCGCGCAGTTTTCTGGATCAGGGCGACCGCGCCTATTCGATCAAATTGGGCAATGGCCGGGATTTGAATTACTGGCCCTTCATCGAACATGCCGGACCCATTATGCCATTCAAGGAAAAAATGATCTGGCTGAATCGCAAGGTTCTGGAGGAAGCAATTGCGCTGCCTGGCTTTGCGACGCTGTCTGTTGGTGAAGACGTGGTTCTGTCTGCGCTGGCCTGGCGAGGGGATGCGGAGCGCTGCTTTGGCGTTTTCGGCATCGCAACATTCCTGCATCTTGGTTTCGAGCCCGATATCGATACGGACCATGCATCGATCGGCGGTGGCTACGGCGAGCTTATGGGCCATGTGGAAGGCATTTCGCCACCCAGTGAACTCGGCAAGTATGAGGCAGCCTACCGATCAGGCGTGACACCACATGATGTGATGCCTGATATCTTTGTCGGTAAGGACCACCCGCATTATGTCATCAGCGGCGTGAAGCCGGAAGCGGTGGCGCGCTATGCTGCGCATCTTTCACCGATCGACACGAGAACCAGAAAAGCCGGATAAGGCTGGTTGGCGGAGCGTTTTCTGGCCAACAGGATTGCACTGCAAATGCCGTGATGGCGCCGGATTGCCTGCACTCCTTGAGTGAACGATGCACAATCCCGCAGTCGCGTTCTCAATGTTTCATCAATCGACGCAAGCAAATATTCATTTTGAATTTTATCCGGCTAACCAAAATAGCCAGATTTCTAAAATTTGAACGAACATTTTAGAACAATTGGCAAAATAGCCGACTAAATCATTTTAATGCGTGGCCATGATCTCGGGGGTTCGAGAAACATCAGGCGGCCATCGATAAAATAAACGGCAAAAACGGGGGTTTCATGCCTATCTTTACACTTTCCAAACTTGTTCCCGTGAACATCGGGATCACACGACCAGGCTCTGGCTCGACAGGTTTCGTCGGAACGGACGCAGACGATACTTTCTCCTTCAGTGGACTGACCAGAAGTCCGCTTGATACCGAACCGCTTCGAATCAACGGTGATGGCGGGCTCAATGACTTCGTTGACTTCTCCGGCTTTACCCATGGTGTCGTCGGGGGCGGCATTGTTGTGCGTGCTGGTCAGTCGGGACTGACAGTCAGCCCAGGGTTGACCAATCCAGCGGTCTCTATCCTTGAAGGCATTGAACGGTTTGCCGGTAGCGACTTCGGAGACGATATTGCGATTGGCGATGCACTGCGTGAAGTATCGGCAGGTGCTGGCAATGACGTTGTGCACGGCGGCCCAACCGGAGGCGCGACAATAGATGGCGGCATCGGCGCTGATGTGCTGGCCTATCTCAACAACACCCCAACAGGAGCTGCCCGCCACATGATTGTGGATATCGCAACCGGCTGGGCAATGGAAAAATCTGGCGGGGCAGCAGATCGTCTATCGGGTTTTGAAAGTGTGACCACCGGCCGCGGAGATGACTTTGTTGCAGGCAACGCTCTAAACAATGGCATCGTCACCGGCGCGGGCGCTGATGTCATCACTGGCGGTCGGGGTTCGGACTGGCTTGAGGGTGGTGACGGGGATGATCTCATTTTTGGATCAGACTTTGCGGCAAACAACGGCGATATTGATATCGACAGTTTGTTCGGTGGCGCTGGTCACGATTTCATGATGGTTGGCACCAATGCCAAAGCCACACTGGCGGGCGGCGCAGGCAATGACAGCATCTGGGGCGGGACAAACAACGACACCATTACGGCTGGCTCTGGCCGGGACGTGCTGGGCGGTGCCGGCGGCATTGACAGGTTCGAGTTCACCGAGGCGATGAGCAATGGTGACTTTTCCTACATCGCAGACTTTGCTGACAACGCCTGGTCAAACCATGGTGACATGCTGGTGTTTGCGGCATCGATGCAAGGGCGTGTTTTCGCACAGGATGTCGCTGGCGGAGCTTACGTAGGTGTCATGCTCGATCAGGGTAGCTATGGCATCATGCTGGCTGGGATGACAGCAGCCGGCCTGCAGGATCAAATGCAATTCATCTGATTCATCAAAGCAAATTCAGGAGCGGCGAAAAGGACATCCTTTTTGCCGCTTGCTTTTTCTGGGCAACAAACCAATCATCGAAGCAGTTGAAGCTACAGCCACGATCAAAACAGCCACCTGCATATTCCTGTACATCGTAGAAACTCAAAACATGTAGTCCTTTTGCAACGAGTTTATCGTTTGCAGTTGACGAGACGGTTTTCCTGCACAAACGCTAAGGTCACATGCGCACAAAGCTTCGAAAGAGCGCACCATGATTGCGCATAGGCAATGAGAGGAACAACGAACCCTACCTGCAAACCGCATTTGATGTTGTCTGGCAAAGCATTTTGGTTTCTAACCAGATTGGTCGCTTGCCCATCCGGTTTCCCAGAGTTTCGTTGCCTGCCCCATGAACATCGATATCGCCAAACGGGTCTATGACCACACCTGGAAGCTGGACCCTATCGTGCGGTCGCTGCTTGATACGGATTTCTACAAGCTGTTGATGTTGCAGGCGATTCATGAACGCCATGCCGATGTGCGCACCACGTTCAGCGTCATCAACCGCACAAAAAGCCTCAATCTCGCGAGCATCATCGATGAGCGCGAACTGCGTGAGCAGCTCGATTATGCACGCAGCCTCAGGTTCGCCAAGAAGGAACTGATCTGGCTCGCTGGTAACACGTTCTATGGCAAGAAGCAGATTTTCAAGCCTGAGTTTCTGGACTGGCTGCAGCATTTCCAACTGCCGGAATACGATCTGCGTATCGTTGATGGCGAGTATCAGCTGCACTTTGAAGGGCCTTGGCAGGAGACAACGCTGTGGGAAATTCCGGCCCTTTCCATCATCAATGAACTCAAGTCCCGTGCCGTGCTGCGCAACAAGGGCCGGTTTGAGCTTGATGTGCTTTATGCCCGCGCCAAGGCCAAGCTCTGGGCCAAGATCGAGCGGCTGCGCAAGCTGGAAGGCCTGCGGATTTCGGATTTTGGCACGCGGCGCCGCCATTCCTTCCTTTGGCAAAAGTGGTGCATCGAGGCGATGAAGGAAGGCATCGGCAGCGCGTTCACCGGCACATCCAATGTCTTTCTGGCGATGGAAAATGATCTCGAATCCATCGGCACCAACGCGCATGAATTGCCAATGGTCTATGCCGCCCTGGCAAAGGACGATCAGGCGTTGCGCGCCTCGCCCTACAAGGTGCTGGAGATGTGGAAGGACTTCTACGATGGCAACCTGCTGATCGTGCTGCCTGATACGTTTGGCACAGCTGCCTTTCTGGAACAGGCGCCGGACTGGGTGGCGGACTGGACGGGGCTACGCCCGGATTCAAAACCCATCATTGAAGCAGGTGAAGAGATCATCAGCTGGTATCAATCGCGCGGGCGTGATCCGCGCCAGAAGATCGCAATCTTCTCGGATGGGTTGGATATCGACAGCATCGAGGAGGCGCACCAGCGCTTTCACGGGCGCATCCGTCTGGGTTATGGCTGGGGCACGAACCTGACGAACGATTTCAGGGGCTGCGCCACAGAGAACGCACCGCTGCTCGATCCTATCAGCCTGGTCTGCAAGATCACCGGTGTGAATGGCCGCCCTGCTGTCAAGCTGTCAGACAATCTGGCGAAAGCGACCGGCCCCCGGGCAGAGGTCGATCGCTATATCCGTGTTTTCGGAGCGGCAGGCCGCAGCGAGCAGAAGGTAGAGGTCTGAGAGGTTGCCTCAGGCAACCTTCTCAAGGTTCTGTTCCTGCTTCACTTCGCGTGCTGCATCCAGCTCGTCCCGACGCTGCTGCACAGCATAGGCGCGTTGGCGCAAAATGGCTTCATCGGGAAACTGCGAGACGACGCGTCCGGTTGTCGAGCTGACTGTGCGGAAAACCAGTTCCTGTGTCACAGCGTCACGATCGACTTTCTTGCTGTTTTCAACCGTGCGGTTATCAATGGCGGAGCCGATCTGAGCCCGCAATTGGCTCTGTTTGTCTTTGTCATCAAAAGCGACAGCCTCGGTTTTCGCAACAGCCTGTACGCTTTGCTCTTCCGGCAATTCGGTTCTGACAACCTGGCGCTCTGGCGCGGGCTGAACCCGCACAGGAGCAAAAGACTGTGCCTGAACCGGCCGGACATTCAATCCGGTATCCATGGTTCAAAATCCTTTTTGCGCGATCTTTCTGACCGCATCTCATGCTATTACGCCTGAGTTGCTACCTTGTGCTTATAAAAACCATTCAAATTGTAGAGATGTCTAAATTTTTTAAATTACAGCGTTTTTGAGACGGACAATGGTGCTGCTGGCGTGCGATATCCCGAAACCTGCTGGCCATAGGCACCATAGCCCTGTGGTGACTTTGCGAGGCCAACATCGGTCGCCAGTTCCCGCACAATGCTCTCGGAAACAGTTTTGGCTGTTCCCAGCACCGCCATGTTCAACGACATCAACTCTGCAAAGACCTCGTGCTGTTTGCGCAGCAAAGCCAGAGAAGGCGGCGCAAACCGCCCCAGTGCAATGGCATTGGCTTTCAGGTCTTCCAGCACACGCTGGTATTTCTGCGAGGCGGCATTCTTCACATCTGCCAGATCAAGCGCTGCTTTCATCTGGCCATCGCGCATCAGAACTGTTTCTTCTGCGATAATGGGATCAAGCGCCTCCAGCGCAGCAAGGGCTGCCAGCACGAGGCTTTCCGCATCCTGCTCATTGACCACACGTGGGCGAATGCCGGCTTCTCTTGGATCGGGGGTCTGGATAAAGCTCATCGTGCACCTGCAAGTGATGTTGCTGCAATTGACTTTGTTGCCTGGGGCATCTGCGCGCCTGCTTCCTGAAAACGCATCAATTCGCGATAGACCTGAGGCGCAATGCCTATGCTGCCTTTTTTGACCATGCCCTTCGACATTTCATCCATCAGAAAACCGCGCCATGCGCCGCCGCCTGCCTCGCCGGAACCCAGAGGGCCTTCCTTTCCGACGCTGGCGACCATGTTCTCCAGCATGTTCTGCATGAACACGCCCTCAAAGCCTTGGGCCGATGAGCGGGCCTTCGCCTCGCGGGAACCTGGTTTAGCACTCGCCGCAGCGGCATAGGCATCAACCGCCTTGCGGTAGGGAATGGTGTTGGCAACACTCATCACATCACCTCTATATCAGCTTGCAGGGCACCAGCAGCCTTGATGGCTTGCAGGATGGAGATCAGATCACGCGGACCAATGCCCAGCGCGTTCAGACCATCAACAACTTCTCGCAGCGTGACACCCTCGCGCACAATCGCGAGACGGGCGCCATCACCAGTATCAACCTTGACGCCTGTGCGCGGAACAATCGCTGTCTGGCCACCCGACAGAGGTGCAGGCTGCGAGACCTGTGGCTGCTCGGAGATTGTAACAGTCAGGTTGCCCTGCGCCACAGCGACGTTTGAAACCCGCACGTCGCGCCCCATGACAATCACGCCGGAACGCTCGTCCACCACAATGCGGGCACGCTGGTCTGGCTCGACACGCAACTGCTCGATCTCGGTCAGCAGCTGGATCATGTTGCCCTTGTAGTTCTTGGGGATCTGCACTGTGACAGTGGAAGGGTCGGTTGGCTCAGCAGTGGCATCGCCGATGAAGTCATTGATGGCAGCAGCCATACGGCGCGCCGTTGTCAGATCAGGGTTGCGCAGGGCAAGGCGCAGACCCTTTTGGCGGTTGAGCTGAAACTCGATTTCGCGCTCGATAAGAGCACCGTTGGCAATGCGGCCCACAGTCGGCACACCGCGCGTGATTGAGGTGGCATCACCCTGTGCTGAAAAGCCGGCGATGGCGACAGAGCCCTGTGCCACAGCATAGACCTCGCCATCAGCACCCAGAAGCGGCGTGACGAGCAATGTGCCGCCCTGCAGGGATTTGGCATCGCCGAGGGAAGAGACGGTCACATCAAGGCGCGTGCCCTGTGTGGCAAAAGCAGCGAGATTGGCTGTTACAATCACAGCTGCCATATTGGCGGTCCGCATGTTGGCACCGCGGGTGTTCAGGCCCAGACGCTCCAGCATCGCCTGTGCAGACTGGCGGGTGAATGGCGAGTTGTTCAGTGTATCGCCTGTGCCGTTCAGGCCGACCATCAGGCCATAGCCCACCAGCTGGTTTTCACGCACACCTTCTACTGCGGCAAGATCCTTGATGCGGGACATGGCTTTGGCTGGCTGGACATAGATCCAGCTGGCGAGCACCAGAATCACCACTACAACGGATCGGACAACCTGTGGCAGAGCCAACATGACACAACGCTCCATAGAATTACGCGTTTGTGTAATGCGAGGAGCGTGCCATCCTTTAACCTCCATCTAATGCATTGATTTATTGTATTTTTTTCTTTTTCTGCGCACGGAAACCATGATACAATGGCTCCATGTAGGAAAAAACTGCCGGGGCATTTACCTTTGCTTAACCAGGCAGGGTCAGTTTTGCCCTCACTGTCAGGCCTTTTCTGACACTCCGGATAAAGGAACCCTGCGCTGATGCGCGTCACCGACAAAAACCCGGCAGGGCCAGTCAACGGATCAGCAGCGCCAAGGCAGGCCGCTGGGGCCGGAGCACGCTTCAGCCTCGGTTCCACGGAAAGCGCAAAAAGCACCGCATCGACACAGGCGGCCGCACCTGCCGGTGCACTCGATGGCCTCATTGCGCTGCAGGCAGCCGGGGATTCACTGGAGCGGCGCAAGCGTGCCGCACGCCGTGGCCGTGGCCTGCTTGATGGTCTGGACGATCTGAAGCTTGCTTTGCTCTCGGGCCGTATCTCTGAAAGCGCTCTGGCAAACCTGAGCCAGCAATTACGCCAGAAACGTGAGACAGTGGACGATCCACAGCTTGATGAACTGTTGGCGCACATCGATTTGCGGGCCGAAGTTGAGCTCGCCAAAATTGCCAAGGCCAAAGCTGCGAAACAGTAGCGCAGGCAAAGATGTTCCGCTAATCGGTTGAGCAAAGCTCATCTGGTTGCGACTTATCCATGCTCTTCAATTCCTTTGCCTTTCTGCTTGTGTTTCTGCCGCTGGCACTCCTGGCCCATGCAGCCGTCGAGCGTTACAGACCTGAGTACCGTCTGCTCCTCCTGACACTGCTTTCATTCCTGTTTTACGGCTACTGGGACTGGCGCTTTGCGCCGTTGCTTGCGCTTTCAATCGGCATCAACTGGCTGGTTGCGCGCTTTTTCCTGAAAACCCGTGAAGCAGGGGCCGAGCAAGGCTGGATCATCATCACAGCGATTGCAGCCAACTTGTTTGTGCTGGGCCTTTTCAAATACACTGGCTTTCTCGTGGATGCGGTCAACGGCCTTGCAGGAACAGGTTTGATCCGCCCCGAAATCGCCCTGCCTCTCGGCATCTCGTTCTTCACCTTTCACCATGTGATGTATCTGACTGACCTGAAGGCTGGCCGCGCTCCCGGCTATGATCTCAACCGTTATGCACTCTACATCGGCTTTTTCCCGCAAGTGCTGGCAGGCCCTCTGGTGCGCTGGACAGAGCTGATGCACCAGCTTGAGGAGCGCCCTTACCGCGAAGGATGGGAAGTCCGCGCGGCCCAGGGAATCATGCTGCTGACCCTTGGTCTTGCCAAGAAAGTGCTGATTGGCGATCCACTGGCGGAATACGTCAATCCCGTGTTCAAGCTCGCGGCTGAAGGCGGGGTCATCACGGTGCTGCAGGCATGGCAGGCGGTGCTTGGCTTCACGTTCCAGATCTATTTCGACTTCTCTGGTTACACCGATATGGCGCTGGGCATAGCGCTGCTCTTTGGCGTGATGCTGCCGCAGAACTTCGATGCGCCCTACCGCGCCACATCCTTGCAGGATTTCTGGCGGCGCTGGCACATGACGTTGTCACGCTTCCTGCGGGACTATCTCTACATTCCGCTTGGCGGCAGCAAGCGCGGGTTGAACATCCAGCTGCTTGCCCTTTTCACCACCATGGCACTGGGCGGCCTCTGGCATGGAGCGGGCTGGACATTCGTGGCCTGGGGCGTAGCGCACGGCTTGGGCCTTTGCGTTGGGGTTCTCTGGCGCAAGAACGACCTGCCCTTCCACCCTCTTCTGGGCGGAATCCTGACCTTTGTCTTTGTCGCCCTCTGCTGGGTTCTGTTTCGCGCCACAAGCTTTGGCGCGGCAACCGCCATCTACAAGGCGATGCTTGGCTTTGCGCCCTTTGGAACCGGATTCAAATGGCGGGCGCTGGCGATTGCAGGTGCCTTTGCGATCTTTGGGCCGACAAGCTGGCAGGTTGTGCAGAAGGTGCCATTGACACGCTGGGCAGCAGCAGCGTTCGCGCTGCTCTTTGTCTTTGTGCTGTTGAAAATTGGCGATGATGGAAACTATGAATTCATCTATTTCCAGTTCTGACAGCATGGTGCACCGTCGTTTCATCACAACGTTTTGTGTTGCAGCAGCCACAACCATGGCTGCTGTTCTCACATTACTGATCATCCTCGATCCATACAGCACAGGGCGTCTCACGCCATTTGACCGACCTGGTATGTTTGAAACGGGGCCGCGCACAGCCCACGCCAGCCGCATCCGGGACCCGAACTTCAACGCAGCAGTCTTTGGCAATTCAACTGTTCAGCTTCTCAGCCCTGATCGATTGAACGCGCTATCCGGGCAGAGTTTTGTTCAACTGTCAGTGCCCGGAACCGGACCAAAAGAGCAGATCGCCATGATTGATCACTGGATCTGGCGGCACGGGGCAAATATCAAAACGATTGTTCTGGGTCTGGAGTACGCTTGGTGCAGTCCGGCCCGCATTGATACGGACATCAATCCATTTCCTTACTGGCTGTATGACACAAATCCGATCGTCTATGCTGGTGGCCTGTTTCGTATGGATACGATCGAAGCCTTGCCACGCCGGATGAAGCTTTTGCTTGGCCGCGAGAAGTTGGCACGCAAGGACGGCTACTGGAATTATGAGCTTGTTCCGGAGGGCTACCAAAGATTTGCGACCGGCGCAGTAACTGTGCCTGATGTTCCCACAGCAGCAGGCCATCGCAAATCAGCAGCCCACGCATTGAAGGCCCTTCTGGAAAGAATACCGAAGGATACAACGGTACTACTTGTCCATCCTCCCATTTTTTCCCCGATGCCCGCCCAGATGAGTGAAAGCGGGCGCGAGGCCAAAGCAGCCTGCAAGGCTGAAATCCGGCAAGCAACGACTGGTCGCCCTCGAACGCATCTCATCGACTTTTGGGTAGATGATGACAACACCCGCAACCGAGCGCTGTTCTTCGATTATAACCACCATCGCACTGGCATGGCGGAAATGATCGAAGCGAGACTTGCGGGGTTTATGAGCAAATAAGCAATGCGAAAACCATGATTTTACAAAGGCAAGTGGAATATTGCTCTCCAGAGAATTTTTCTAAATAAATTTGAATTTTTCGTGATGTCTGTTGAGGCGTTTAGTCTTTCGGCGTATAGGCCGCAGAAGGAAAGCACGGAATCGGAGGATACGGAATGCTTGGGGGAAAAATCGACTTGAGCGAAGGATATCGTCCCAACGATGACGAGCCCTTCATGAATGAGCGCCAGCGGGACTACTTCCGTCGCAAGCTTGTCACCTGGAAAGAAGAGATCCTGCGTGAGGCCTCTGAAACGATTCAAACGCTCCAGAACGAGAATGACAACCATCCTGATCTGGCTGACCGCGCCTCTTCCGAAACAGACCGCTCGATTGAGCTTCGCGCCCGTGATCGTCAACGCAAGCTGATCTCCAAGATCGATTCAGCTCTCGCCCGTCTTTCAGATGGCTCCTACGGCTTCTGCGAGGAAACTGGCGAGCCCATCGCCCTCCGCCGTCTTGATGCCCGCCCGATTGCAACACTGACGATTGAAGCGCAGGAGCGTCATGAGCGTCGCGAGCGTATCTATCGTGATGATTGAACGTAAGTGACAATTAAAAACCTTCAAAAGCCCCGGATTTGATCCGGGGCTTTTTTATTGCCGCTCAAACAGAGCGGGGAAAATTTCCATTTCATTAACCATAACAAAGCCTTCCGCGTTAACCTTACCTGTTTCTGACAGGCGTTAACCGGCTGGCAACCTTAACAGGGCATTGTCTTCACATCGACGGGCAGAAAGCTCGCGATACTCCCGCCAGAAGGCAGGAGGCAAGAAGTGCAAACAGAGCCAGAAAGGTTCGCCCCATGTCAGTCGCCCTCTCCCTTGGAATGCGTTCAT
Source organism: Beijerinckiaceae bacterium (assembly GCA_051649305.1). Classification (GTDB taxonomy): domain Bacteria; phylum Pseudomonadota; class Alphaproteobacteria; order Rhizobiales; family Beijerinckiaceae; genus JADCCX01. The sequence continues at coordinate 1,649 of JBOFGV010000087.1, read as the reverse complement.
CCCTCTTCGCCATTGGCGATATCGCATCGCAAACCTCAATAACCAATAAGCGCCTCGCTACCGGCAAAAAGGTCAGCGAAGCTATCGACAATCCACTGAATTTCTTTCTTGCCAAAGGTTTTGACAAGAACAAAGCCGACCTTGCCAATCTTCTGGACACCCAGAATGTGGCGCTCGGCACACTCAACAAGACCGTCAAAACCATCGAGAGCATCTCGAAGCTGGTTGAGCAGGTTCAGGCCCTCGCACGCCAGGCTCGTCAGAGCAGTGATGATACAGTAGGCGGAGTTCGCGAAACACTCGGCACCCAGATTGCTACGACCTTGAACCAGATCACTGACCTTACGCGAGACGCAGGGTTCAATGGCAAAAATCTCCTTGCACGCAATCCTGATACGCTGCGTATTGATTTCAACAACGAGACTGGTTCGAATCAAACCTTCCTCAATGCCGTCGGTGTTGATCTCCGGTTTAATGGCACTCGCTTGAATCTCGGTCTGGCAACGCAAGGCTTTAACACGCCAGCTGTTGCAGCGCCCGGCATCGAAACAACATCCTTCACTGTTGGTGCGTTTTCAAACGATGTCACTGGTAACGGACGCATCGATGCGCTGATTACGGCTTCGGCTACAGGCCTCAACAATCTTCAGGCAACAGCTTCAACCTTCGCAGTCAATCTCTCCATTCTGCAAGTACGCCTCGATTACTCGAAGTCCCAGCAGCGCACGCTTGCCACAGCCTCGGATGCCATCACACTGGCCGATGTCAACGAAGAAGGCGCAGCTCTTGCTGCTCTTCAGACACGCAGCCAGATTGCGGTGCAGGCGCTCAGTCTCGCCAACCAGGCTGACCAGGGCATCCTGCGACTGTTCTGATCTTTCAGGAATACGTTGCGGCGCAAGCTGCGACGGGGGCGGCGGCTCTGACCAAACATGTCGCCGCCCAACTCTCTTCCCGCGCCGAAACTTGTACCGCGTACGGCGCGGGTTCCATCTTTCCCTTGGCCGAAACTTGTACAGCGTACGGCGCGGGTTCCATCTTTCCCTTGGCCGAAACTTGTACAGCGTACGGCGCGGGGTCCCTCACATTCTGGTCGAAACTTGTATCGCGTACGGCCAGAATACTGCTTTTCTCTTGGTTGAGTTTGTTCCGCGTATCACCCAAGAGAGTCCAAAGGTTTTTCCCTTGAAATGCTGCCCTGTCGTAGGGCGACCGGGGAATGTGTTTCAAGAAACTGACGTCGGGAAACCGGCGTCATTTTTGTTTCATGCTCTTATACGCTTTTCCAGCAACAGAAGCATGGAACCATCGTCAAACTTCGGGTGTCCAACACTGGGCGCTTCTGCCACTTGGCTGTATCCCTGTTTGACGTAGAGCTTGTGGGCCGGCCCGTTGGAGTCGTTCACAATCAGCGTGATACGGTCGATATCCTGCTTGTCTGCCACTCTCTCGGCTATAGCCAGAAACTCTTTTGCCACCCCCCGCCCCCTCGCCCATTCAGAAACGGCGATCTCTCGAATGAAGAGCGAATAGCGCGCGTCCTTCATCAGGTAGATGGCGCCAACATGCTCTGGCAATGCCTGATTCAAAGACAGCATGTCCGTGCTTCCCATCGCATTCAGAAGCATCATGCCAGCAATCTCGCCTTC
>JBOFGV010000086.1:0-12510 GCA_051649305.1 Beijerinckiaceae bacterium | reverse complement strand
ACCACCAATGCGTCTGGTGAGGAAGACACGCATATCCTGTTTGGTGACAAGATCACCTTCACCAAGCCCGACAACGATGGCTCGGAGCAGATCAGCCGCGTCGAGATCACCGGCTTTGGTTCCACCGATGTCCGCAACGCCGCGACGCCAACCGGCCCGCTCACCGCTGTTGGCACCGCCGTCATCACCTTCACCGGCGGCACCGTCACGATCACCGGTTCCGAAGCCGATATCCGCGCCACGCTTGATACACTCACCGTGCGTCAGGTGACGAACTCCGATGCTGACATCAATCTCACCATCAACGCCCGCACCAAGGACGGTGTGGCCGTCGCCTCGGCTGATGGCACCAACACGCAGGTCATCGTCGTGGATGCGCAGGCCGATGCGCCCGTGCCCACCATCGCCGCTGTTGCTGGCAACGAAGACACCATGTTCGTGGTTGGCGACAAGATCAGCTTTGGTCGACAGGACAACGACGGCACGGAGTGGGTGAGCAGCATCACCATCGCCGCCCTGCCCGCTGGCTGGACCGCCCAGTACACAGCCAATGCCGCTGTCACCGTCACAGGCACAGCCACCACTGGCTACACCATCTCAGTCGCCAACAAGGCGGATGCCGCTTTGCTGCGTGCGCTGGTTGATACCTTCGCCGTGCAGGCTCCCACCAACTCCGATGTCGACGCCACCCTCAGCGTCACCGTCACCACAACCGATGCGGATAACTCGACAGCCACTTCGGCCATCGTCTCGACACCGATTGTCGTCAATGCCATTGCCGACATGCCTTCCGCGACGGCCAGCAATGCCACCGGCAACGAGGACGTGTTCATTACTTTGACACTGGCAAGCGGCATCAGCGGCGATACCGACGGATCGGAAACACGGACAGTCAGCATCACAGGTGTGCCTGCAGGATCGGCCTTCAGCGCTGGTACTTTGACAGGCAGTGTCTGGACGGGAACAGCTGCGCAACTCGCGACACTGGAATACAAGGCACCAACACAGTTCAGCGGCCCGATCAACATGGTGCTGGTGACACGCTCAACCGAAACCAACGGCGGTGACTTCGCAGAAGCCTCTGCACCGTTCACAGTCACCATTGTGCCCATTCTCGATGGCGTTGGCCTGAGCAATTCTTCGCAGACAATCAACGAAGACACCACCATCCCGGTTGGCGCCCAGTTCAACATTGGCCTGATTGATCTCGATGGTTCGCAGAACCTGAGTTATACTGTCAGCGGCATTCCGGCGGGCTATACGGTCAGCAGCACCGTCAGTGGCACAGCGAGCATGAGCGCTTTGAGCGGTGGCTCTGTGACCTTCTCCGGCAGCAACGCGAATGACGTGATCAACGCCATCCGTTCGATGAATCTGTTGGTCACCGGAGGCGGTGCAGCGGCCAACAAGGACACGAACTTCCAGCTCTCGATTTCTGCATCTACGTCCGAAAATGCTGGTGGCGGCTCAAGCACTGGTACGGCTACCCATGATGTGAAGGTGGCGGCACGCGCCGACCAACCGACGGTTGGCAGCACGGCTGTGCTGGCACACAACGAAGATCCCGCAAGCCCGATTGCCTTCCCGATTACAGCTGTTCTGACTGACCTTGATGGCAGCGAAACACTGTCGCGCGTTGATGTCACGATTGCGAATTTCGCAACCGCCATCAACAGCATCAACTACAACACAGGTCTCGCTGGCACAGTGACTGTATTGGCAACCGGTCTGCGCTTTGAAGGCACAACGGCACAAATCCAGGCTCTTCTGGCTTCTATCACGATTACGCCAAAGACCCACAGCGACGTTGATTTCACGGTAAGGGTTGATGCGACCTCGACAGAAAGCAACCCGACAGAAGTGGGCGCGGGAGAAGTCTCGCTCCTGACAGCAACCCGTACCACCAACTACAACGTTGTGATGACAGCTGTCGCTGACCAGCCGAACGTCTCGGCACCGGCCATCACGTCGCCATTCCTGACAGAAGAAGACACACCCATCGCCATCACCGGCCTGACAGGCTCGCTGGTTGATGCCGATGGATCAGAGACACTGACATTCCAGATCCGTGATGTCCCAACGGGTGCGTCATTCAGCTCAGGAACAAATTCAGGTGGCGGTGTCTGGACCTTCACAGCTGCGCAGCTGGCAGCCAATCCGACTTTCACCCCTCCTGCCGGAGCCAGCGGAACCTATGACCTGACACTGCGCGCCATTGCGACAGAAACTACGGGTGGGTTCACGGCTTCCAACGATACCGTGTTCCGTATCGTGGTTGATCCCGAAGCGGACGTTCCCAATCTGACAGCAACGGCCACCATCAACGAAGACACGGCAACAACCATTGGTTCAGGGATTGTCTACTCGACAAACGACCCGGACACCTCCGAGTACATTAACCAGATCACGATTGCAGCCTTCCCGGCTAACTGGAGCGCGAGCTTTGGCACCACGCATCCCAATGTGACGATTGCGGGAGATGCGCTGACGGGCTTTACGCTTTCCATCAGCAATGCTGCTGATGCCGCAAACCTGCGCAGTGTTCTCAACTCGCTCAGCGTGACAGCGCCACCGCAAAGCGATGTTGATATCGCGATCAACGTGACAGCACGCTCGATTGATCTGGATGGCTCTCAGAGGACACAGACGACGTCCCTGCCAATCACAGTCCGCGCCATTGCTGATGCACCGGGTGCTACCGGCAACGACGTCAGTGGTACTGAGGATACAACCGTTGCACTCTCACTCTCAGCATCCATGGGCGTAGATAGCGACGGCAGTGAGACACTATCAGCGCGCATAACAGGTGTGCCAACCGGCGGCGTGCTGGCTGCCAATCTGGCCGGCGGAGGTACACTGGTCGATTCCGGCGGTGGTATCTGGAGCATTACTGCGCCAGACACTGCGGCGCTCAATGCCATCCTCGCTTCAATGACCTTTACGCCGCCGCCGCACTTGCATGGCACTGTTAACATGCAGCTTGAAGTGACCAGTACAGAAGCTGCAAACGGCGGTCAGGTTGTTACCAAGACTGCAGTTACAACTGATAGCTTCACAGTCACGCTTGAAGCCGTTGCCGATGTGCCAAACCTGCAGATCATCGATTCAACCGGCGGCGCTGCAGGCTATGAAGACACGCCGATCCCCCTGATTATCAACGGCACAACCCCAGACACCGATGGCTCGGAAATTCTGTCGTATAAAATTTCCAACGTTCCGACAGGTGCGACTTTCCTGAATGGATCCGGCACGCCTGTCGGTACTCTTGTCTCGCCTGGTGTCTACAGCTTTACCGCAGCAGAGATTATCGGCCTCAGGATCAAGCCACCACTGAATTCGAACGACGATTTCACCTTGCAAGTGACGATGCGCACAACGGAAACAGTGCCTGGCTTCCCCGGCAATGGTGATTTTGAGGAGGTTACAGCGCCTCTTCAGGTTGCTGTGATCGGTGTGGCGGATATGCCAAACCTGACAGTTCCACCCATTTCGTCAGCAGAAGACCAGCCCATTCCGCTTGGCGCAACGATTGTTGGTTCGCTGGTTGATAACGTCGACGGATCAGAAACACTGTTCTATGTCATCAGCGGCTTGCCAGCCGGTGTTGTGCCTTCTGTAGGCACCTATATCGGTGGCCAGTGGCAGGTAGCAGCGGCTGATATTGCTTCGCTGACAATCCCGGCCCCGGTCAACTTCTCTGGCAACTACACGGCAACCTACGCACCAAACCTGAAGGTGCGCGCAGTGGCGCAGGAGAACGACGGCAACCAGATATTCGTGGAAGCACCACTGAACGTCACTATAACACCGGTCATGGATGCTTTCCCAGGTTGGTCTCCCGGCATCACAGTGACGGAAGACAACAACATCTCTTTGGCCAGTGCCGCGTTCAACGCTCTGCCAGACAACGATGGTTCAGAGAAGATTGAGTGGTATGAGTTTAACCTGAACGGTGTTGTTACATCAGACAACGTGACAAGCACGCAATCTCTGATTGATACCTTCATCAATGGTACGTTCACAGATCAGGGTGGCGGTATCATCCGCGTTCAGGCTGCTGATCTCGCTGGCGTATCGCTCATGGCAACGGCCTTCAAGGATTCCAACATCGACTTCACTATTCCGGTGAAAGCCCATGTAACGGAAAGCGGTGGACTGACACAGGATGTGAACGGCACGTACAGCGTAAACCTTGTTGGTGATGCTGATACGCCAACCACATATGCGCAGAATGTTACCGGGATTTCTGGCCAGCCAATCAGACTGAACCCAAATGCAACAACCGGCTTCAATTTTGGCGGCGACATTACTGACACTGACGTTGGACAGGGACGTACAAATTCGGAACGTATTTACTACATCGTATCCGGCGTTGATACGCCCGGCGGCATCAAGGTGGCCTTCGTCAACTCTGCCGGAGCGATTGCCGGCTTCAACAACAATGATGGCACCTGGCTTTTGACAAGGGCTGATCTGCAAGATCTCCATATCATCAGCCGCTTTGGCGATGTTGGCACCACCACACTGCAACTGACCAGCGTTACGGTTGAGAATGATGGTGACCTTGCGCAGTCTGCGTCACCGGTCAATTTCCAGGCGACCTTCAGCGCTGCAACTGGCAGCGGTGGAACCGTGATTCCGCAAACGCCCACGATTGCCATTACGCCGATGACGACAAATGAGGACGGCAACGTCATCTTTACGGTCAACGTCAGTCCGGGCCCTGGAGAGCCACCACTGGTAACACCAAGCGTTGTGCTGATGATCAGCGACTTGCCGCCTGGCGCCACTATCACTGGTGCTACTTTCAACCCTAGCACAGGTCGTTACATTGCGACCGCAACTGATCTTCAGAATGGCAACGTTGTCATCACACCGCCACCAAACTTCTCTGGCACAATGAATGTGACAGTAGAGGCTGTAGCTACGAACGCCCAGCTTAATGCCACATCAACCGGCCCACAGATTATTGACGTGACGGTCACACCTGTTGCAGACGGTCCTTCCATTGCCGCCACCCCGGCTGCAGGAGCAGAAGACACAGCAACTGCCCTCAACATCAGTGTGGGCCTGACAGACACAGACGCAGCCAGCCCGGAACAACTTATATCTCCTATCCGCGTTATCGTTTCCAACGGCGCAACACTGTCAGCTGGCACAGCGATAGGTGGTGGTGTCTATGAATTGACACCTGCACAACTGGCAGGCCTTACGATAACACCTCCTGCCAACTGGCATGGCGCAATCACGGTCACAGTTCAGGCGAGCTCCTTTGAGACCGCCAACAACGACACGAGACAGACGACTTCGACCTTCACGGTCAACGTTGCTCCTGTTGCTGATGCACCCGTTGCAAACGCCAGCAATGTCAGCGGAACAGAAGACAGCGTCATCGCCCTCACAGGTCTTTCGGCAAGCCTGGTTGATACCGATGGTTCCGAAAAGCTCTCCGTGAAGATCTTTGGCATTCCGGATGAATCCATTCTCTCCGCCGGTGGCAACAACGGTGACGGTTCATGGACAATTCCTGTTGCAGATCTGGCAACCCTCACCATCAAGCCGCCGCGCGACTACAGTGGCACCATGTCCTTGTCGTTGGAAGCCTATGCACTCGATGCCAATGGTTCAGTGGCGACGACGACCGTTCCTTTCACGGTTACTGTCACGCCACTTGGCGACGCGATCACGCTCAACGCACAAGAGGTCACCGGCACAGAGGATCAGCCAATAGCGCTCAACCTTGGTTTGGCAGCACAAGATACAAATGGCACAAACCCAGGCGAAAATGCTGCAGAAATTGTCGAACTAACATTTACAGATTTGAGGAGCGGTTCTGATATTCTGGCAACAGCGGGCGGTACACTGACCCGCATTTCTGCTACAAGCGTGCAATTCACCGGCACAGTGGCTCAGGCCAATGCACTGGCTTATCAATCCGCGCTGCATGATTCCATCAATGACACCGTGAACGTGTCGGCAGTAGCCATAGACGGCACATCGCGCGGTCCTGCAACGGCTGGAAGTTTCCTTGTAAGAGTGATCGCTGATGCCGACGTACCAACACTGTCGTCCTTCACTGCCGGTGCGCCAACCTCGACACAAGTGCCGTTGAGCCTTTCCGCGACTTTCCCTGATATGGATGGTTCTGAGACACAGACCATCCGCATCTCCGGCGTGCCAGCGGGAGCATCGCTGAGTGTTGGAACCGACCTGACTGGCGGCGTATGGGAATTGACTGCCGCACAGCTTGTTGGCCTGAACTACAATCCGGGCACAGCAGCCGGTTCAGTAACTCTGACAGCTCAGGCGAAAGCCGTTGAAACCATCAACGCGGATCAAGCTCTGTCTGGCACACAAACTGTCACTTTCTTCACAGGTACATCCGCAGCCAACACTATGGCAGGCACAGGGGCCGATGATCTGATTTCAGGTTTTGCCGGCAACGATACCATTGCAGGCAATGCAGGTGCGGATACCATTTATGGTGGAACAGGCAATGATTCACTGACTGGTGGCGGTGGCGCTGACAGTTTGCTGGGCGGAGACGGCACTGACAATTTGAACGGCGGCACCGAGGCAGATTTTCTGTCCGGCGAAAGCGCCAATGATACCTTGGCTGGCGGCGACGGCAACGACACACTGAACGGCGGTCTCAACGACGATAGCATGGCTGGCGACAATGGCGCTGACAGCCTGCTCGGTGGTGATGGAAACGACAGTATGACAGGAGGTCTTGATGCCGACTTCCTATCGGGTGAAATCGGCCTTGATACCTTGCGTGGTGGAGACGGCAACGACACCTTGAATGGTGGTACTGGCAACGACAGCCTGTTCGGTGACAACAATGATGACAGTCTGCTCGGTGAAGCCGGCAATGACAGCCTGCAGGGCGGTGACGGAAATGACACGCTTGATGGCGGCATTGATGCAGACTCACTGACAGGTGGAAACGGCAATGACAGCCTTGTTGGCGGAGACGGCAACGACACACTGACTGGCGGCGTTGGTGCTGATATCCTTTCTGGTGGACTTGGCGTCGATACCCTGGTGTGGGCCACAGCTGACCTCGCTACCGGACCTGACACTGTGACTGACTACGCAGCGGGCGCTGGAGGCGACAGGCTCAACCTTTCAGCCTTGCTCACTGGCTTCAGCGCTGGCGTGACACCCGTCACTGGTTTCGTTCAGTTTGTTGAATCCGGCGGCAACACCACGGTCAACATCGACGCCAACGGTGGCGGAGACAACTTCTCCACCAGCGTTGCTATCCTGCAGGGCGTCACAGGCCTCAACGCCGAGACGATGCGCCTGAACGGTACACTGATCGTATAATGAGAGCGGCGGTTATCCGCCTCTCTCCTTGCGCAGCCGCGCCCACCAATCGAGGCGCTTGCGGATATCGCGCTCGAAGCCGCGCTCCGGGGGATCGTAGAAGTTCTGGCGACCCAGCTTCTCCGGCCAGTAATCCTGGCCCGAGAAAGCATCGGGCTGATCATGGTCATAGGCATAGCCTTCGCCATAACCCTCTTCTCCCATGAACTTGGTGGGAGCATTGAGAATGGTCTTGGGCGGCATGAGCGACCCTGCCTGCTTCGCTGTCTTCACAGCGGCTTTCCAGGCCACATAAGCAGCATTGGACTTGGGCGCAGTAGCCAGATAGATCACAGCATTGGCCAGCGCTAGTTCGCCTTCGGGAGAGCCAAGCTGCTCGTAGGCATCAGCGGCCGCACGGGCATGGATGAGCGCCTGCGGATCAGCCAGACCGATATCCTCAACCGCCATGCGCACCAATCGGCGTGCCAGAAAGCGCGGGTCTTCGCCACCATCGATCATGCGGCAAAAATAATAGAGTGCTGCATCAGGATCAGACCCACGCACGGTTTTGTGGAGCGCTGAAATCAGGTTGTAATGCCCGTCCTGTGACTTGTCATAGATCGGCGCACGCCGCTGGATAACACGCGACAATCCGGCAGGGTCAAACACCTCGCCAACCCTTGCCGCCCGCCACACCTCTTCGGCCAGCGTCAGGATGGCGCGCCCGTCGCCGTCTGCCATGCCGAGCAGCGCATGACGCGCATCGGCATCCAGTGGCAGCGCCTTGCTCTCTTCAGCTTCAGCCCGCTCCAGCAACGACATGAGTGCTGCTTCATCGAGTGCTGCAAAGGTCATGACCCTTGCACGGGAAAGAAGCGCAGCATTCAGGGCGAAAGACGGGTTCTCTGTGGTGGCTCCAATCAGCGTGATTGTGCCGTCTTCCATTACCGGCAAAAAGCTGTCCTGCTGCGTGCGGTTGAAGCGGTGGATCTCATCCACAAACAGCAATGTACCCTGCCCCGCCATGCGGCGGGCGCGGGCTGCATCAAAAACCTTTTTCAGGTCAGCAATGCCAGAGAAGATGGCGGAAAGCTGCTCGAACTGCAGGGAGGTTTCATGCGCCAGCAGGCGGGCAACAGTTGTCTTGCCGGTTCCTGGCGGCCCCCAGAAAATCATGGAGCCTAAAGAGCCACCATCAACGAGGCGCGTCAGCGCACCGTCTTCTCCGGTCAAATGGCCCTGCCCCGCCACCTCAGCCAGTGTGCGCGGTCGCAACCTGTCCGCCAGAGGCCGGGGAGCCTCACGCTCCATACCAGCAGCGGCGAAGAGGTTGGTCATGTGTCAGCGGCCAAACAATTGCTGTGTAAACACCTGCCCGCCCCGGCTGATCTGGATGACCCAGCGATAGGCGCGATCCTTGGTCAGGCGCTCTACATCGCGGCTGGTCTTGGGCGTCTCGTTGTTGATTCCCAAAATGATATCACCCTTCTGGAAACCAACCTGCTGAGCGTTTGAGCCATCCTCAACCGTAGCAACGGCCACACCTTCTGTGACGGCATCAACCGAAAGCTCCTCGGCGACAGCTGGCGACATGTTGACCACGGTCAGGCCAGCCAGTGGCGAACGCGTCTTGATCTCAACTGCATCGCGCGGGCGCGTTTCAGGCGCGGCGCCGAGCTTCACAGGAACAGCGATGCGCCTGCCACCGCGCAGCACTGTGAGCGTTGACATGCCGGATGTGCCCTTGGTGGCAAAGCGGAAACCAAAGGCATCAGGGTCCGTGATTTCCTGGCTGTCCACCGCGACAATCACATCACCACGGCGGATGCCAGCTTCAGCCGCCGGACCCTTGTCAACAACACTGGCGACCAGCGCACCTGAGGGACGATCAAGCCCCAGCGCTTCCGCCTTCTCGCGGTCTACGCTGTCAAGCCTTGCGCCAAACCACGGGCGCTTGACGGTGGCACCACCGCCGCGTGCACTGTCGATGACGATCTTGACCATGTTAGCGGGAATCGCAAAGCCGATGCCATGACTGCCGCCGGACTTTGAAAAGATCGCGGTGTTGATGCCCATCAGACGGCCATTCATGTCAATGAGCGCACCACCGGAGTTACCGGGATTGATCGCAGCATCGGTCTGCACAAAGAACTGATAATCCGAAACACCAACCTGCGTGCGGGCGAGTGCCGAAACAATGCCCTGTGTCACGGTTTGCCCCACACCGAAGGGGTTGCCGACCGCCAGCACGATATCACCCACTTCCAGAATATCGGAATCACCCAGTGGCAAGGATGCCAGCTGCGCATCGGCCACACCCTTGAGGCGCAGCACGGCAAGATCCGTGCGCGGATCACGCAGGATGACATCAGCATCAAACTCGCGACGATCGGACAGCGCCACTTTCACTTCAGTCATGCCCTCGATCACATGATGGTTGGTGACAACAATGCCATCAGATCCGACAATGACGCCAGAGCCAACCGACTGTTGCACACGCTCTTGTCCCTGACGGCCACCGCCGAAGAACTCACGGAAGAATGGATCATCCATGAACGGATTGCGCGCCCGTTGTTCACGCCGCGCACCGTAGACATTGACCACGGCGGGCGCGGCCTTCTTGACCAGAGGCGCAAAGGACAGCTGCACCTGCGCCTTGCTGTCCGGCACCTGCCGCTGAAAGAACCCTTGAGCTGAAGCTTGATGAGGTGCCGCTGCAAACAACATAAGCGATGCCAGCACAAGCGAACCGATTGGTGGGAACATCCTGTTTCGCGAAGCCATGGTCTCAACCTCATCCAAATCACGTTTAAGGGTGATATAAGCTGCCACAGTGTGAGTTGAAAGCCGAAGGTTTTTAAAAATTGAAACAAGCAACGCAGGGTGTAAGTAAAAACACATATGATTCAATGTGTGCTTTAAATCGACGCCATTTTATATAAATATACTTATATGAGCTGCGTCTGCAGGCTCAAATCGAAAACAACAACAGAAACAACAATTTACTGCGAAATCCCCATGCAGCTGGAACGCCTCATCTACCGCAGCGAAAACGCCATGACCGTTTCTGGCAACCGTCTTTTCGTGCACTTCAATGATATTGTTTCAACCGCGCGCAGCAAAAACAGCCAAACCGGCATCTGCGGTTTCCTGATGTTCGATACCAGACACTTCTGCCAGATTCTTGAAGGACCAAAGACTGCGCTGGATGGTCTTTATTCAAAAATCAAAGCTGATTCCAGACACCGTAACGTCACGACGCTTAGCCGGGAACCCATCAACGCACTGACCTTTGCCGACTGGTCCATGGCAACCTGTTTTGACAACACAGTCGCGGCAACGCAACACCAAGCAAGAGGCCTCACTGCGCTGGCGAGTATCAGTGCGCCTGGCTTTCTGGAATTTGCGCAGGTTTATGTGGCGCAGACAGACGCTGACAACGATCAGACATAAAAAAAGCGACCCGAAGGTCGCTTTTTAAATTCAGCAGAAAACTGGATTATTCAGCAACAGGCTGGTCAGCACGCTCGGCAGCTACACGGGCGAGATCGCTCTTGCCCTTGGCGTCAACATCGCGCTCGACAAACTCGATGACTGCAATAGCGGCATTGTCGCCCTTGCGGAAACCGGCCTTCATGATGCGCAGGTAACCACCGTTGCGCTCCTTGTAGCGTGGGCCGATGACATCAAACAGACGCTTGACGACAGTCACATCACGCAGCTCAGCAATCGCCAGACGGCGCGCATGCAGGTCACCACGCTTGGCGAGGGTCACCAGCTTTTCAACGACCGGACGAAGATCCTTGGCCTTTGGCAGTGTTGTTGTGATCTGCTCGTGGGTGATCAAAGCACCCGAGAGGTTCATGAACATCGCCTTGCGATGTGATACCGTGCGGTTAAATCGGCGGCCCTTGTTACCGTGACGCATTTGGCTACTCCTTGATTCTGACGACTGCCGTGCCACGGTACAGTCGACCTGTCAGGGCCAGCATCTGGTATCATCACCAGATGCTCCCTAGTTATGAGCGTGTGCTCAGTAGTGTTCTTCGAAACGCTTGGCCAGATCTTCGATGTTCTCAGGCGGCCAACCGGTGACGTCCATACCAAGGTGCAGACCCATCTGGGCAAGCACTTCCTTGATTTCGTTGAGAGACTTGCGACCAAAGTTCGGGGTGCGCAGCATCTCGGCTTCGGTTTTCTGGATAAGATCACCGATGTAAACGATGTTATCGTTCTTGAGGCAGTTGGCAGAACGAACCGAGAGTTCGAGTTCGTCCACCTTCTTGAGAAGCGCAGGGTTGAACGCCAGCTCTGGAATGGCCGGAGCGGTTTCAGCCTTCTTAGGCTCTTCAAAGTTCAGGAAGATATCAAGCTGGTCCTGCAGAATGCGGGCAGAATAGGCCAGTGCATCATCAGGCGTGATCGAACCATCGGTTTCGATGGTCAGTGTCAGCTTGTCATAGTCCAGAATCTGGCCGGAACGGGTGTTCTCGACGCGGTAGGACACGCGCTTCACAGGCGAGTAGAGGCTGTCGATCGGGATCATGCCGATGGGCGAATCTTCCGAACGGTTCTTGTCTGATGAGACATAGCCCTTGCCGGTGTTGACGGTCATTTCCATGCGGATGTCAGCGCCATCATCCAGTGTGCAGAGCACAAGTTCTGGATTGAGGATCTGCACATCGCCGATGACAGCGATGTCACCAGCAGTCACGGCACCCGGGCCAGACTTGCGCAGGGTCATGCGCTTTGGTCCGTCACCCTGCATCTTGATCGCAACATCCTTGATGTTGAGAACGATGTCGGTCACGTCTTCGCGCACGCCGGGGATAGAAGAGAATTCATGCAGAACGCCGTCGATCTGCAGAGCAGATACAGCAGCACCCTGAAGGGATGACAAAAGCACACGGCGCAGGGCGTTGCCCAGCGTCAGTCCAAAACCACGCTCAAGCGGCTCTGCAACAATGGTTGCAACCCGCGTCGGATCATCGCCCTTCGTAACCTGAAGCTTTTGGGGTTTGATCAGTTCCTGCCAGTTTTTCTGGATCACGGTCATATTCCTGATGTTTGTTGGCAACCCCCGAAAAGGGAAATTGCCGAGAAGCCTAGGATTGAATCAGTAAATGAAAAAACGCACTCAAATATTGCTTCGTGAAATCAGACGCGGCGACGCTTGCGTGGACGGCAACCGTTGTG
>JBOFGV010000085.1:0-2382 GCA_051649305.1 Beijerinckiaceae bacterium | reverse complement strand
TTGTATCTGTCGTTGCGCATGATCTTGTCTAAATCTGTAACGGAAAGCGTGATTTCAGCTAGGACACGAAAGCAGGCTGCGGGTCAATAACTGCTGACGGGCAAAAATGCCACTTGCGCTCCTTCCAGCGATCATGTTGGAGCGTGTTATGACTGAAAACGCTGTAACCCGTCTTGAAGCGACCCAAAAAGCCATCACGCGTGCCGCCCATGATTGTGAGCGCAACCCAGCCGATGTCACATTGATTGCCGTCTCAAAGACCTTTCCGGCGGAAGCGATCATTCCGGTGCTGGAGAGCGGTCATCGTGTCTTTGGCGAGAATTACGTGCAGGAAAGCAAGGCGAAATGGCCTGAGCTTCGGCAGCGTTTTCCTGATGTGGATCTCCACATGATTGGCCCGTTGCAATCCAACAAGGCGGGTGAGGCAGTCTCGCTGTTTGACGCGATTCACACGCTTGACCGCGAAAGCCTTGCTGCTGCTCTTGCCAAAGAGATCATCCGGCAAAAGCGGACGCCAAAACTTTTTGTGCAGGTCAACACCGGGGCTGAGCCGCAAAAGGGCGGCGTCATGGTTGCAGATACCGCTGCCTTCGTTCAGCGCTGCCGCGATGTGCACGGGTTGAAAATCGATGGGTTGATGTGCATTCCCCCGTTTGACCAGACACCATCACCGCATTTCGCGCTTTTGAAGAAACTGGCGAAACAGCTTGAGCTCAGGGAATTGTCCATGGGTATGAGCGCGGATTATGCCGCCGCCATTCAGTTGGGCGCGACTTATGTGCGGGTAGGAAGTGCGATATTCGGGTCGCGTTAAACTGCACCTTGCAGTGTTTTGAGGATCAAGGGCTTCAGGCGGCTGTCAGTAAAGTCATTCACGCCAAAACGTGCGCCAACTTTGGTCAGTTCCTCTTCCGGCAAGCTGGAGAGCATGCCAATGGCAAAGGTTCCTGCGGCACTGGCAGAGCGCATGCCGGAGCGTGAATCCTCAAACGCCACGCAGCAACGCATATCGAGCTTCAAGCGCTCGCCGGCCACGAGATACGGCATGGGATCAGGCTTTCCGCGTGGCAATTCATCACCAATCACGATGGTTTTGAAGCGGTGCGCAATGTTCAATCCATCGAGGATCAAACTGGCGTTGGCTCTGGGCGCATTGGTTACGGCTGCCATGGCGATGCCTTGCTCATCAGCCCAGTCCAGCAGGTCCATCAGGCCTTTGGTTGGGTGAAGCTCGTTTTTGGCAAGCGCGCGGAAGTTGTGCTCCTTTTCATCGGCTAATGCCTTGTGTTCGTCGATGGATTTATCCGGGAAAAATCCACGCATAATATCTGCGTTGGCAAATCCCATGACGCGCCGGAAATACTCCTCGTGAGTGACGCTTTGACCAAAGCGTTCCAGCATCTGGTTGAAGGCACGGATATGGAGCGGATCAGTGTCCGCCAGTGTGCCGTCGATATCAAACAGCAAGGCTCCTTTGAAAACACGGGTCATGCAATTTCTATCCTTGTCAGGGCATTGATCCGTCGCAGCAGTTTCAGCATGTCGTTCTTTTGAACAGCCACACAGCCTTCGGTGGGCGTAAAACCAGGGCGGGCGAGGTGCAGGAATATCGCGCTTCCCCGGCCCTTGACAGCAGGCCTGTCATTCCAGCCGATTTCGATGACGTAATCATAGACATGGTCATCGCGCCACATGCGTTCGTGGCTGGCCGGAAAAGGCAGGGACACAGGCTTGTTGTAACGAGGGTGCGAGACGCCATCGCACCAGCCGTCATGACTGCGGGTTATGCGCAGAGGGAGTGATGTCTGTGGCCGTGGGTTTTTGTCAGCACGATACCAAAGGCGTCTGAGTGCAAAGCGCCCCACAGGCGTTCCGCCATCACCCTCGCGTTTTTTGGACGTTACGCCACCCTTGCCAAGGGCGCAGGGAATGGAAAAAGCACCAAGCTGGATGTGCCCTTTACGGGGATTTGCGGGCAAATGGCGGACGCGCAGAACGCGCGATGGCGATTTCGTGATCATTTGTGATTGGTTGCGCGCTTGGCTGCGCCTCTTCATGGCAGGACTTCCCTTGTAGCACAGGACCATTATCATGCATAAGGCGTGTGACGAGAGGGCAAAGGCGGACCTTTATGAGCAATGTAAGACGCATACTGCTGGTTGATGATGACAACGATTTGCGCACACTTCTGGCGGAGCAATTGGCTTTGCACGAGGAGTTCGGCATTCTGCAGGCTGCCACAGCCTCTGAAGGCATTCAAAGCGTACGGGGAGATCACGTCGACCTTGTGCTGATGGATGTAGGCTTGCCCGATATGGATGGCCGTGAAGCGGTGCGTGTGATGCGCAAGAACGGCTTCAAGAGCCCGATCATCATGCTGAC
>JBOFGV010000084.1:0-7292 GCA_051649305.1 Beijerinckiaceae bacterium | reverse complement strand
GACATGCTTGAGAACTTCATGGATGCGTCCGGCAACAAGGAAAAGCTTCGGGATGCCTTTACAAAGGCTGTCCCGCTTGGTCGCATGGGCCGCCCTGAAGATCTGCCGGGAGCCATTGTTTTTCTGTCTTCCGATGACGCTGCTTTCATTACTGGCCAGGTGATTTCCGTCTCCGGTGGCCTGACGATGCATGGTTAGAGATTTAACATGGCTAGAATTTTGGCACGGGTGAAATCATGACTTACGAAGATATCCTCTTTGTGGTGAAAAATGGCGTCGCCACCATCACCATCAACCGCCCGGACAAGATGAATGCCTTTCGTGGCAAGACCTGCGAAGAGTTGATCCACGCCTTCAACAAGGCAGGCTGGGACAAGAAGATCGGCGTGATTGTCTTGACTGGAGCGGGCGAGAAAGCTTTCTGCACGGGCGGTGACCAGTCTGCGCATGAAGGACAATATGACGGGCGCGGAACCATTGGCCTGCCGATGGAAGACCTGCATTCGATTATCCGTGATGTGCCAAAGCCGGTCATCGCAAAAGTTCGCGGTTATGCGATCGGCGGCGGAAATGTTCTTTGCACGATCTGCGATTTTACGATTGCCTCTGAAATGGCGCAGTTTGGTCAGGTTGGCCCCAAAGTTGGTTCAGTCGATCCAGGCTATGGCACGGCCTTCCTCGCCCGCGTGGTCGGCGAGAAGAAGGCCCGGGAAATGTGGTATCTCTGCCGCCGCTACAAGGCACCCGAAGCGCTGGCCATGGGCCTTGTGAACGCCGTATTCCCTGATGACCAGCTGGATGCCGAAGTGGACCGCTGGTGTGCTGAAATCATGTTGATGTCACCAACGGCAATCGCCATCGCCAAGCGCAGCTTCAATGCCGATACCGAACACCAGCGCGGCATCGCCGGGCTCGGCATGTATGCACTGAGCCTCTACTACGAAACCGATGAATCCAAAGAAGGCGGCATTGCTTTCAAGGAAAAACGCAAGCCTGATTTCCGTAAGTTCTCGCGTTAGGAAACAAGCATGAGCCGCACAATTTTCGATACGGAAGACCTGGATGCTGTCCGCGATTTAACCCGCCGCTTTGCAACGGATCGCGTGGCACCCGGCTATATGGACCGTGAAAAAACCCGTCGCATCGATATGGCGCTGGTCCGCGAGATGGGAAGCCTTGGCCTCATCGCGCCTGAGCTTCCCGAGAGTGCGGGAGGCATGTGCGCAGAGTATGTGACATCAGGTGCTATTATCGAGGAGATTGGTCGTGCGGATTTTACCTTTGGTTACATTCCGCTCCTTGCCTCTCTGAACGGCCTGATCCTCAACCAGTTTGCCAAGCCTGAAATCGCCCACGAATGGCTTTTAAAGCTGACCGCCGGCGAGATCATCCTGGCCATCGGATTGACCGAACCCAAGGGCGGGTCTGATGCCGCAAACCTTGGGCTCAGAATGGAACGCGACGGCAATCATTACATTCTGAATGGCGAGAAGACATCGATTTCAGCCAACCAATGCGCCGCTGGGACGATTGTCTTCGCACGGACCGGAAAACCTGAGGACAAGGCGCGCGGTGTCTCGGCCATTCTGGTGCCAATGGACCTTCCAGGCATCACGACTTCCAGGTTCTCGAATATGGGGCAGAACAGCATCGGGCATGGTTCGATCTGGTTCGACAATGTTCGTGTCCCAGCGGACCATCTGCTGGGCGAAGAAGGCAAAGGCTTTGTGCAGGTTATGAATGGCTTTGACTTCTCGCGCAGTCTGATCGGGCTGCAATGTCTTGGTACAGCCCGACAGTCGCTGGATGAAGCCTGGGCCTACATCGGGGAACGTCGTGCTTTTGGCAAACCGCTGGCAGCCTTTCAGGGTGTGACCCACCAGTTGGCAGACTTTGATACTAAGGTCGAGGCTGCCCGCCTGATGTCCTACAACGCGCTTTGGCTCAAGGACCGCGGATTGTCCCATACCGCAGAAGCGGCGATGACCAAATGGTGGCCGCCTCTGCTTGCCTATGAAACGATCCACGCCTGCATTCTCATCCACGGACACGCCGGGTACAGCGATACGCTGCCATTCCAGCAGCGACTGCGGGATGTGCTCGGCCTGCAGATCGGCGACGGCACTGCTCATATCATGAAGAACATCATAGCGCGGGAACGCGCGGGCCGGGAGGTTGTGTCAGGCTGACGGCTGCAAATTGACCTCCAAACGCAAAGGTGATGGCTTAGGTAATGAAGCAGGCACCGCTCGACGCTATCGACTGCGCTGTCCTTCCCTTCGAGGACGCGATTAGGTTGGCAGGTTGACGATCAGATGCTACCTTCCGCTTTCCGAAGGTCCATCAGTCTATTGAACCAATTTGCCCATTTCTGCTATTGGCCAAAACCCGACCATTCCCATTTGCCGCTCACAATACCACAACAGCAAAAAAGCTGACGTTCAATTGACCAACGTTGATCCTGCAGCAACCTCGAGGTTCATGCTGATGACATTGCCTGCCATGCCGCGTGCCAGATCATGGTCATGGGTGACCATAAGAACAGCCAGACCGCGTTCTGCAACAACGTCGCGCAGCAACTCCATCACTTCCTGCTGGGTGACGGGGTCCAGCCGCGAAGTCGCTTCATCCGCGAACAGAAAGACTGGATCGACCATCAAAGCCCTGGCGAGGGCGATGCGTTGCAGTTCACCGCCTGAAACCTGATCCGGACGGCGCGCCAGCAATTCAGGTGAAATCCGCATACACGCCAGCAGGGTCTCGGCAATACCGATTTCGAGGCCATGGCGGCGGGCTACATCGTCCAGCGCTGTTTGCAGCGTGGCACGCGGTGCAAAAGCTGCGACAGGATCCTGCCAGATTTTCTGGAACCGGTGCTGCGTTGCGTTGATCCGCGTCATGCGCCCGCTGTCGGCGCTCATGAGGCCGAGCAGAACATTGCCGAGCGTGGTCTTGCCGCAACCGCTGGGTCCTGTTGCGGCGGTGATTGCACCAGCATGCAATGTCAGATCAAGCCCCCCAAACAGCTTGCGTCCTCCAAGGCTCTTGCCAAGACTGGTTGCTTCGATGATCGCTGCGCCGTCACTGCTGCGCGCAGCAGGCACCCAGCGCGCCGGATCTGCCGCAAGGAGCTTGCGCGAATAGGGATGCTGGGGGTTTGACAGAACGGACGCTGTTTCACCGCGTTCGACGATCTCCGCCTCCAGCATAACCATCATCGTACCTCCGAGCCGCTCGGCGAGACCGATGTCGTGGGTAATGACAACCACTGCAGCCCCTGCCGCAGCCTGCGCACGCAGCAGCGCTGCTACGTCTTCCCGCCTGTCGGCATCAAGTCCTTTGGTCGGTTCATCGGCAATCAGCACAGGCGCTGCTGCTGCTTCTGCTGCAGCCAGCGCCACACGTTGCGCCATGCCGCCGGAAAGCCGGAACGACAGATGCCGCTCTGCCCCGCCTAAACCGAGCCGCCGTAGGGCAGTGAGCGCGCTTTGCTTTGCCTCCGGCCAGCTTGCACCGCGAACCAGTGCATGCACTTCGGCGACCTGCGCGTCGGCGCGCATCAACGGATTGAGCGCTACCCAAGGCTCTTGCGGCAAGAGGCTGATCTTGCGGCCCCAAAGTGCCTGCAGGGCAGAGGGAGCGAGCTTGCTCACCTCTTCACCCATCAGGCGAACGGAGCCGCTGCTCGCAAGGCCCGGCGGCAGATTGCCCATGATGGCCTGTGCAAGAAGTGACTTTCCGGAGCCGCTCTCGCCGAGGATGACAAGAATCTGACCCGCATCCAGCGTGAAGGCTGCGCCGCACACGAGCTTGCGGCCGACGCTTGTCTTCACGTCGAGATCATCGACTGCAAGCGCCGCCGTCATTTGTCACTATCTCCCGCTGCAAGCTGCAATCCAAGCACCGTGAGAAACAGGCACATCGCTGGCATCAACACCTGCAAAGGCGCCTCGTCGTGGAACGGAAGAAGCTCCGTCATCATGCTGCCCCACTCCGGCGTTGGAGGGCGCATGCCGACACCAACAAAACTCAATGTTGATACAGCGACAATCACGGCGGCGAAGCTTAATGCCATCAGTGTGGTCAGCGCTGGCCACAACTCAGGCAACAGATGGCGACGCATGACGTGCAATCCTGAGAAGCCGAAGAGCCTTGCGGCCTCCACATCCGGTGCTGCAAGGCGACCGCTGGCGATAGTGCGGACCAATCGGAAATACTCAACCCATAGCGCCAGCGCGAGGCCCAGGAACAGCGGCCACCACGCGCCAGGCGAGAACGCGGCGATGATCAGCACCAGCAGCAGGCCAGGCAGCGCCATCACGGCATCACAGAGGCTGGCCAACACGCGGTCGATCCAACCGCCGAACCACGCCGCCGTCAGGCCAAGCGCGATACCCGGCAAGGCAGCAGCAAGTACTGTGATAAAGCCGAAGCCCAGTGATAAACGCGCAGCATGTGCAAGGCGGGCAACCATGCTGCGGCCAAGATGATCCGTACCCAGCACATAGCCCTGGCCTGGTGCTGTGAGCGTGGCGCGCAAATCCTGCCGTAGCGGGTCTGCGCTGATCAGCAACGGGCCAAGAACAGCGAGCCCGATCATCACGGCGAGGATCGACAGCCCGACCAGCCGTCGGCGCGGCCAGCGTTTGGTGCGGTCTGTCGGGATGTCGGCAGAGATCATTGCCGGACTCCGCCGCGCGGATCGAGCCAATGACAAACTGCATCGACCAGCGTATTCAGCGCAACGAATGTCAGCCCCATCACAAGTGCAGTTCCCTGCACCATAGGGATATCGCGTGCGAGTACCGCATGCACCAGTGCATGCCCGATGCCGGGCCAGGCAAAGAGCGATTCCACCACCACAACGCCCTCGATCAGATAGACCAGCTGCACGCCGAGATAGGCCACCACCGGGGCCGCCGCATTGCGCAAGCCATGACGGCGCACGATGGCACCGGTTGGTAGCCCCTTGGTCCGCGCGAAGGCGACATGGCCTGAATGCATCACCTGCAGTGCTGCGGTTCGGGTTACACGCGCAGAAACGGCAGCGAGGCCAAGCGCCAGCGTGATTGTCGGCAACACCCATGTGGTCGGCTGGTCATAGCCAGCTGCAGGCAACAGTCCGAGCCAGCCAGCAAACACGATCATAAGCACAAGTCCGACAACAAAAGAGGGTAGCGCCCGCAAGGCTGCCGACACGGCAAGACCTGCTGTATCGAATACTCCGCCAGGCCGCAGTGCCATCAGCACGCCAAGCGGCGGCCCAATCAGCACCGACAGCGCCAGCGCCGCCATAGAAAGCCCGAGGGTTGCTCCAAATTGGACGCGCAGCTCATCAGCGACCCGCTCGCCACTGACCAGCGAGACGCCGAGATTGAGCGTGACGATATCCGTGAGCCAGGCCCAGAGGCGAACGAACCAGGGTCTATCAAGGCCCAGCTCCTGCCGTACAGCCTCAGCTGCAGCCGTGTTGACGAGGTCTTCGCCATAACGACCGGCAGCAATGCGATAGGCTTGATCGCCTGGTAGTGCCTCGACCAGCAGAAAGCTGACCATGCCGACAACAAGCGCCACCATCAACGCCTGCAGCAGTCGGCCCGCAGCAAACCGTACCCAGAAAGTCATCGCGTCAGGCTACTGGCCGCATGGCAGAAACACGGTAGCTCAACTCGAATGGATCGATTGTAACGCCAGCAAGCCTGCGATTGACGGCAACACCATGATCGAACCAGGCGATTGGCGCGACGGGCATTTCGGTATGCAGGATTTCTGACACGCGCCGACGCAAACCAGAGCGCGCGGTACCATCAGTTTCGGAGCCCAATCGACCAAGCACCGTCACCAGTTCGGGGTTCGTCCAGTTCATTGCGCCCCAGTCGCCGCCGTTCACGCCGAAGTCTTGCAGCAACGTACCGAGAGGATCCGGCGTCAGCGCGAAATTGCGGGCAAAGAGCGCCAGATCCATTGTGCCATCGCGGTGACCGGCGGGTATCTCTCCGCTGTTGACGATGGAGACCTGCATGTCGATGCCGATTTCGCGGACCTGCGCCTGAATCGCTGCTGCCATTGGTGGTTGCTCAGCGCGGTCAGAAAAGGTGCGCAAGGTCACACGGAAGGGCTGACCGTCCTTGATCACGATGCCGTCCGCTCCGGGAGCCCAGCCTGCCTCCGCCAGAAGCGCGCGGGCGCGTGCCGGATCATGTGCCAGCGGTGCAAGTCCGGGTTGATGCCAGTCTGCAAGTGCTGGAGGGAACAGCTGCGAGGCTTGCGATCTTGGGCTGCGCAACAGCGCCTTGGCGATGCCTTCCCGGTCGATGGCAAGGCTGAAGGCCTGCCGTGTCCGCACATCTGCAAAAGCCGGGCGCGCGGCATTGAACTTGATGGCGCGGGTGCGCGCGATCGGCACAACCTCGACGGCAATGCGCGCACTCCGGCGCAACCGCTCCACACTTTCCGGCGGCAGGACATAGACCAGATCGGCCTGCCCACTCTCGGCCATGATGGTGCGCGTCTCGCCGCGAGGTACGGCTAGATAGCTGATGCGCGTAAAGGCTGGTTTAGCTCCTACCCATCCCGACCAGAACTCCGCCTCGATCCGCAAGGGTGCCTCGACGAGCGTCGCACGATACGGTCCGCTGCCAATGGCACGAACCGCTGTATTGCCCTCAAACGACGATGGCGAAAGGATGATCCCGCTGGAATGCGAAAGAAAAGCCAGAAGTGACTGGAAGGGCCGCGTGGTGCGGATGGTCACGGTTCCTTCGCCATCCGTGCCAACAGCTGCAATCGGCGCATTTGCCAGCACGCTCGCTGCTATGCCGCGCGTCCGGTTAAGGGCGTCAGCAACAGCGGTTGCGGTCACAGGCGAACCGTCATGGAACAGCGCACCTTTCCGCAGGTTAAAGCGCCACAGAACGCCGTCATCTGACACTGTCCAGGATGTTGCCAGCGCAGGCACTGGTCGTCCGCCATCGTCAGCCGTTACCAGGGTCTCGGCGATTTCAAGACGTCCAAACAGGAAGCCCGAGCGGACCGGATCGAACCCGTTGATCTCGAATGGAGCAGCAATCTTGATGGTGTTTGCAGGCGTCTGCGCAAACGCACCGGAAGCTCCGAATGCAAAAGCTGTTCCACCAGCCAACGCTGTACGGCGTGAAATCTTGTGGGTCATTGAGGGTCTGTTCCATTTTCAGAACGCTTAGTGCGTTGCAATTAAAATGTTATATAATAACAGTCCAGCGCAAATTTATTGGCCTGGCAAGTCTCTGGGCGCAGAACAGCGGCGCTGGGCC
>JBOFGV010000083.1:0-146473 GCA_051649305.1 Beijerinckiaceae bacterium | reverse complement strand
CTCCGGCCGGGAATGCCACGCCCCGTAAAGTTGACAGCTGTCAACTTTTACAACCCTGCAGCCTTTGTCAGGTTCACGCGGAAGCGCTCTTTCTGGCGGATGTAGCGGCGGGTCATGTCGGCGGAGGCGTGGCCGAGCTGGCGCTGGATGTAGGCTTCGTCCACATCGGCAGAAGAGGCGAGACCGGCGCGTAGCGAGTGGCCGCCGAACAGTCCGGCGCGTTTGCCCTCCGGCAGATCGCCGCGCACACCTGCCGCCATCGCGGTGGACTGCACAAGGCGGGCGACATGCTTGTCGTCGAGCCGCTCGGGACCGACACCGGTGTTCTTCTCGCGCACACGGCGGAAGACCGGGCCGTGCACCACGCGGGCGAGCTTCAGCCATAGTTCCAGCGCATGGACGGGGCATGTGGACTCCTTTGAACCGCGACCGATTTCCACGACGCGCCAGCCTGTCTTGCCGCGGATCGTCAGCAGCGCGCCGTCTTCCACAATCTCTATCCAGCCACCGGAATCCTCAGTCTGCTCCGGGCCGCAATCCAGCCCCGTGATCTCGGAGCGGCGCAGGCCACCGGCAAAGCCGACGAGCAGCATGGCGCGATCGCGAAAGCCGCGCAGATCCTGCGAGAGCGTGGCGCACATCGCCAGGATGTCTTCGGCAAACAGCGCTTCCTTCTGCACCGGCGGCTTGCCGTGCGTGCGCTTGATGCCCGCCAGCACATCAACGATATGCCGGTCCTGTCGGGGGAGGGGCGTGCCTGCCGAACGGTACTGCGTGGTGATGGCCGCCAACCTGCGCTCGATGGTGGAAACTGCTGCCTTGTCCATGCCGTCGCCGGAAGCGGAAGCCGCGAGATAAAGGCCGATGACCTGCGGATCTGGCTCCAACACATCAAAGCCCCTGCGGCGGCACCAGCGTGAAAACAGCGCCCAGTCCGAGGCATAGGCCTTTTGCGTGTTGAGGCTGGAGCGCGCCGCTGCGTAATCCCGTGCTGTCTCACTCAGGCGTTCAAGGGCAGGGGGCAAAGGGGATGCGGGCAAAACCGACAGCTCTGTCGTCGTGCTGCGATCCGTCTGCGATGATTGCTGCGCCTCAGCGCGACCAGAGGGCGTGTTTTGGGTAGGATCAGGCTTGGAATCAGGCATTCTGCAAGCCTATCCTGAAACGCCCGATAAGGCAACATTATGGGACGTGGAAGGAGCAGGATGATGACGGCGTTATTATTGGATAATAATCTTTTTAACGCCGATCTTCAAACACTGGTAATGAGGCATCTGTGCAGCCGATATCAGCGCAGACGATCAGTCCGATCGAGAAACCGCAGCCATGTGTTGCCTGCGGCGACATAGGCCTTGCGCATGCCATGGAAGGGAATGGGCTGTGGTGCCTGCTCCGGCACAAGGGGCAGTGTTCGCGAATCAGCACCTGTCAGCAGCTCTGCCAGCGGCTGTCCCATCGCGGTGCACCATGCGACGCCCTTGCCGTTGTCCTGCAGCACAGACCATGCGTTGTCACCAATTGAGAACAGGCGTGGCAGGCGGTCGATCGTGATGCCGATCAATCCGCCCCACGCATAGTCGAACCCGGCTTCGGCGAGCGTGGGATAGAGTTTCTTCAGCATCGCCAGTTGCAGGTTGAAGGACTGCGCGTCGGCGGGAGCAGACAATGTACCCTTGCCGCCAACCACCACACGATGATCGCGATCAAGGCGGAAATAACGCAGCACGCGGCGTGTGTCCGACACGATGACGCGCGACGGCATGATCTTTGCCCGCTCCTGCGGCGTCAGCGGGCGTGACGCAATTTGGAAGCTCCAGACACCGAGCTGTGACCGGGCAATCCTGCCGTGCAATGCACCGGTTGATGCATTGGTTGCCAGCAGCATCTTCTTCGCCCGCACAGAGCCTTGCGGAGTTGTGACCTCCCAACCATCAGTGCGTGCCTCCATCGAAATGGCAGTGGAGTGCTGATACAGCCGCACGCCAGCCTTGATGGCAGCGCGCGCCAGTTCCCGCACATAACTGAGAGGTTGAACCGAGCCGCCGCGCTCATCCATCCAGCCACCGATATAGGCATCTGTGCCCGTGAGTGCTTCAAACTCCTGCCGGTCCAGAATGCGGGTTGCTGCGCCGCGTTTGGCCCAGGCTTCACAGCGCTGATGACCCTGCGCCAGTTCTGCGGTGTTCTCTGCCGCCTGTATCCAGCCTGTGCGGGTTGCATCGCATTGCAGTCCAAGACGCTTGATCAGGGCAAAGGTATAGTCCGCATCGCCCGCCCCAAAGGCATGAATGCGTTTGCCAAGGTCGTCGCCGTACTTCGCTGTCAGTTCATCGGTAAAGTGCCGCAATCCGGGGATCACCTGACCGCCGTTGCGGCCCGAGCCGCCAGCACCCGGTTCTTCTGCCTCTACAACCACCACGTCGCGGCCCATCTCGGCCAGATGCAATGCTGTGGACAGCCCGGTGTAACCAGCGCCGATGATGACGATCTCGGCCTGCTCCTTGCCCTGCAGCGCAGGTGCTGTAACAGCAGGCGCAGCGGTCGCTTGCCACAGGCTTCCCATGGTCTGTTTCATGGCGTGATACCTGTGGACTGGCCCGCTATCAGCACTGAGGTGGCTTTCAGATGGGCGATCAGAAGGGCCACTGCCTGGTTTACTTTGCCCGCCTGCAGGGCCGCTAGAATAGCGAGGTGCTCCTTGCAAGACACGCGCACTCTCTCAGCCCCAAGACGCCATGAGTAGTTGCGCAGACGGCGCAGATTGTTTTGTTGCTCTGTCGCTTGAATGAAAAACCGGTTCTGCGAGAAGCTGACCAAACCGAGGTGGAAATCTGCATTCATCTCAAAGAAGGCCATGGCGTTGGAGTTGTGCCAGGGCTCCTCGAGAAAGCGCTGATGGCGCTGTTGCATGGTGGCGAGCCAGACAGCGTCAGGCGTGTAGCCTGCCTCCAGCAAGGCGGCAGGTTCAATCGCCATGCGAAAACTGTAGCTGGCGCTTTTTTCTTCCGGCGTTTCCTCTGCGATGAAGCGCCAGCCAAAGCCGGGCTTTCGGGATACGACACCAAGCGCTCCAAGCCTGCGCAGTGCAGCGACAATGACCGGACGCGGCTTGTTGTAGCGGCGCATCAGGTCTGCTTCGCTGAACTCCTGCGGCAATTCTCTGCGATGCCGGTCAGCTGCCAATCGCGTGATCAGATGGTCTTCATCCTCGTCAGGATTGGTCTCGTCAGGGAGAGCGGCCTGCAGGTCAGCAACCTCGACACCCCGTTGCACGAAACGCACTGCGCCCATGTCAGACAGACAGTTCAGCGCGGCTTTCACCGGTGTGCGCGAGACACCTAACCGCTCGGCGAGCTGCAGCTGGTTAATGGTGGCACCTGACTGCATGCCCTCAAGCCTGAGCCAGTCAACGATTTGTCCGCTCAGGCGTCGCTGCAGGGCTGAGTACGAAGAGGCTACCGCCGGGCGGGATGTTTGCATCGCTGGCTCGATATTGATTGACAGGAAGAACAAAGACCGTTTGTATTTAATTACAACAAAAAGCAAGCAGAGTCGGATGGTTACAGCACCCCTTCAGGCAGTCCCTGATGCCCCCCTGATCGAGGTTTCCGGTTCGCCTGATGAGCGTGGCCGCCAGTATGGCGAGGCTGCCCGCACACGCATTGAGGCTGGGCTTGGGCATTATTCCGAGCAACTGGCGAAAACCAAGCTGACGCGGGATGAATTACGCGAGCTGGTTGAAAGTTTCCTGCCGCGCATTGATGCCTTTGATGCAACCTATGTAACCGAGATGCGCGGCATCGCGGCTGGCTCAAACCGTCCGCTCGAAGACATTGTCCTGCTCAATGCCCGCACTGAAATTCTCAAGCTCGGCCCCAAGGCGGCGAAGGCGAAGGGCAGGGAGGTGGAAGAGGACCCCGATGGCTGCACGGGCGTCGTGGCCATGCCCGGTGTCACGGCTGATGGCAAACTGATCCACGCGCAGAACTGGGACTGGAAAGTCGATTGCGCCGAAACCGCTGTTGTCCTCAAAATCCGCAGGGAGGATGGGCCTGACATTCTGACATTCACAGAGGCCGGGCAGCTCGCGCGATCCGGCATGAACAGTGCCGGGATTGCGATTACGGCAAACTATCTCGAATGCGAGCGTGACTACCGGCAGATTGGCGTGCCGCTGGGCCTGATCCGCCGCAAGGTGTTGCAACAATCCACATTGGCATTGGCGATGCGCGCAGCCTATTGCACACCGAAGTCTGCCTCAAACAATATCATCATCAGCCAGTCCGGCGGCATTGCAATCAATTTCGAATGCGCGCCGGATGAGAGCTTTCAGATTCACCCCGAGAACGGATTGATTGTGCATGCCAACCATTGGCTCAGCCCGGTTGCGCTGGGCAAGCTGACGGACACCGGCATCGAAACAACGCCTGACAGTCTTTACCGTGACTTGCGGGTGCGCCAGCTTGTTGAGCCCCATAGAGGCCGTATAACTCTCGACACAGTCAAGCATGCATTGTTTGATGATTATCAATCGCCCTGGTCAGTCTGTCGTCCGCCCCGGCTGAATCTGTCGTCCAACCTGTCAGCCACTGTGGCCATGGTCGCCATGGTGCCTGAAGACGGGATTCTGGATGTCGCCATGTTGCCGGCATTGAACCGCAATTTCACCCGGCACAGGCTCGTCATGGACGAGGGTGTTTCTCGTCACCGTCTTTCCGCAAGTCAAGGAGCATAAAGCCATGAACCGTTTTCGCCTGAAACAGTTTGCTGTTGCTGCCGCAATGGTCGCTTCATTTGGCAGCATCGCGCCCGCCAGTGCACAGGAACCTTTACGCGTGCGGCTCAACGCCGACATTCGTTCCACTGATCCCGGCGTCAACCGCGATGGGAATTCCGACATGGTGGTGACCCATCTTGTGGAAGGGCTTGTGGCCTACCGGCAGGATACATCGATCGGCCCCATGCTGGCGGAAAAGGTGGATGTGTCTGCTGATGGTCTCTCCTATACATTCACGTTGCGCAGCGGCGTCAAATTTCACAACGGCGAAACCCTGACATCAGCCGATGTGAAATTTGTCTGGGATCGCTACATGAAGCGCGAAACCAACTGGCGCTGTGCGCCAGAGTTTGATGGACGCGGTGTCTCGAAAATTACAGCCATTGAAACCCCGGATGCGCGCACTGTTGTGTTCAAGATTGAAAAGCCAGCCGTGTTGTTCCTCGCCTCCATGGCGCGTGTCGATTGTGGCCAGTCTGGCATCTGGCACAAGACATCGCTGAATGCCGATGGCACATGGAATGCCCCTGTCGGCACCGGGCCTTACACTTTGGCAGAATGGCGGCGTGGACAGTTTGTAGAGCTCGTCAAATTCAAGGACTACGCGCCTCGCGCAGGTGCGCCGGATGGCTTGACGGGTGGGAAGGGTGGCGGGC
The DNA here is from genome assembly GCA_051649305.1 of Beijerinckiaceae bacterium. Lineage (GTDB taxonomy): Bacteria > Pseudomonadota > Alphaproteobacteria > Rhizobiales > Beijerinckiaceae > JADCCX01. The sequence goes on along the minus strand of JBOFGV010000083.1, from coordinate 141,040 downwards.
CTGAGCGCGTGCGCCTGACGGTGATTCCTGATTCTGCCGCGGCCAAGGCAGCCTTGCAATCCAGCTCGATCGACATGATCCCTGATGTCGATGACGCCGATGCAAAAGAGCTCAAGGCCAAGCCGGGTATCAAGATCGTCACCTCGCCCACACTGGGTTCCGTTGGCATGCTCATCCAGACCAATGATCCTGTTCTGAAAGATGTGCGCATCCGGCGCGCTCTGGCTTTGTCGCTGGATCATCAGGAGTTGATCAAGGCCGTTGCAGGCGACGGTGTCGCCTACAATCCATCGCCTGTTCCAACGGTTTCCGGCTTTCACGGCGCGGCACAAAAGCAGGGCTACAAGCGCGATCTGGCGGCTGCAAAGAAGCTGCTGAGCGAAGCAGGCTACAAGGGCGAAACAATCAAGATGCTGACCAACAAGCGCTTCAACTCGATGTACGAGACAGCAGTGCTGGTGCAGGCAATGGCGCAGGAAGCCGGCATCAAGATCGACTTTGAGGTTATCGACTGGGCGACACAGCTCGATCGCTACACCAAGGGCGATTATGCCATGATGACCTTTGCCTTCTCGGCGCGCTATGATGCGACATTGTCCTTCGATATGTTCTCGGGTGCAAAGGCCACCCAGCCGCGCAAGGTCTGGGACAATGCCGAGATGCAGAAATTGATCAACGCATCAGGCGCAACGGCTGATCCCGCCAAGCGTCAGCCCTTGTTTGATACGCTCCACAAACAGATGATCGAGGATGTGCCGGTGATATGGCTCTATAACAATGATGCGATCACGGCGACCGGCCCGCGCGTCAATGCCTTTGTGCCATGGGTGACGGAACAGCCGCGCTTCTGGGCTGTCACGTTGCGCTAAGGGGAGCGCGAAGGGGGCAGGTTCTCAATGCTTGGTTATGCGCTGAGGCGGCTTGCCGCCATGATACCGACATTGCTTCTGGTGGCAGTGGCAGTGTTCGTGCTGATGCGCGTGGTTCCCGGCGATCCTGCCCTGCTGGTTCTGGGGGATGCGGCTGATGCTGAATCCCTGCGCCGTCTGCGCCAGAGCATGGGTCTTGACCAGCCGATCTGGGCCCAGTTTGGCCAATGGCTGGGTGCGGCCCTTTCTGGCGATCTTGGCAAGTCTACCGTCAACAGCGAGGCTGTGCTTCCGCTCATTCTTGACCGCTTTAAGATCACCGCCCTGATCGTGCTCATTGCGGTTGCGCTGGCAACGCTCATCGCCATTCCGCTGGGCATGATAGCAGCATGGAAGCAGGACAAGGTGGCGGATCTCGCGACAGTCAGCTTTGCCACCCTGATGCTGTCGATCCCCAGTTTCTGGCTGGGGCTGATCCTGCTGCTGATCTTCGGTGTCTGGCTGCAGTGGTTGCCTGTTGTCGGCTACGTGACCTTCGCTGAAAACCCCTGGAAAGCGGCGCAGTACATCATCCTGCCTATCGTGACCCTGACCTTGATCGAGATAGGCACGCTGACACGCATGGCGCGCTCGGCCACCATTGACGTGATGAAACTGGAGTACATCGCCCATGCCCGCGCGAAGGGATTGTCTGAAGCGACAGTCCTTGGCCGCCATGCCCTGCCCAATGCCTTTGCGCCAACCCTCACGCTCATCGGCGTGGTCCTTGGCAATCTGCTCGGTGGCATAGCGGTGATCGAGACGGTGTTCACCTTGCCGGGTCTTGGGCGGCTTCTGGTGGATGCCATTTTCGCCCGTGACTATCCGGTTGTGCAGGGCGTTATGCTGTTTGTTGCTGTGATCTATGTGGTGGTCAACCTACTGGTGGATCTTGCCTATCCGCTTTTTGACCCACGCATCAGGGCGGAGTAACCGATGAGATTGCGCCTGAACGCTCTGCTTGGCGGCACACTGATGGCCTTCGTGATCACGGTCGCCATTCTGGCGAGTGTCTGGACGCCGTTTTCGACCACGCGCGTCAACCTCCGGGGCCGCTTCCGCGCGCCTGATGCTACCCATTGGCTCGGCACGGATGAGTTTGGGCGTGATGTGCTTTCAAGGTTGATGGTGGGCGCGACAACCTCTGTCATGGTGGCATTGACCACTGTGCTCGCCGCGCTGGTGCTTGGCATTCTGATTGGATTGATCAGCGGCTTTTTCCGCGGCTGGACTGATCGCGTGCTGATGAGCCTGAACGATGCGCTGCTGGCTTTCCCCGGCATTTTGCTGGCCCTCGGGTTGCTCGCCGTCATAGGGCCGTCGAAGTGGGGCATCGTGCTGGCGCTGGGTCTGGCCTATGCGCCGATGGTGGCGCGCATCGTGCGTGGCTCTGTTCTTTCCATCCGTGAAAAGGAATTTGTTGAGGCCTCGCGCGCGCTGGGCAACTCTGAAATCTATACGTTGTTCCGCCATGTCCTGCCGCACACCGTGACACCGCTGACAGTGCTCTCAACCTCGATGTTCGGCTGGGTGGTGTTGTCTGAAAGCGCCCTGTCATTCCTGGGTCTTGGCGTGCCACCCCCTGCACCAACCTGGGGCAACATGCTTTCCAGTGCGCGGCCATTCATGGAAAGCGCGCCGCATTTGTCGATCGCGCCGGGCATCATGATTGCCCTGTGTCTGCTGGGCACCAACCTGCTGGGTGACGCGCTGCGTGACAGGCTTGATCCGAGGTCGGCATTGTGAGTGGCCCGTTGCTTGATGTCAGAGGCCTTGAGGTCGGGACGCCCGGAGGCTTTCGGGCCGTCAAGGGCATCAGCTTTGCCATACAACCCGGCGAGGTGCTTGCAGTGGTCGGCGAGTCTGGTTCCGGCAAAACGGCGACGGGCCGCGCCATCATCGGCCTGCTGCCACCGGGACTTGTCACTTCTGCTGGGGAGGTCAGTCTTGAAGGCAAGCGTCTTGACCTTGCCAACCCGCATTCCCTGCGCCCCATTCGCGGACCAAAGATCGGCATGGTTTTTCAGGAACCGATGGTCTCGCTGAATCCAGCTCTCACCATTGGCCGCCAATTGGGTGAAGGTCTGGCACTGCACACAAAACTCTCGGCTGCCGCCATTCGTGAAGCTTCGCTGGCGATCCTCACCCGTGTCGGTATCAGCGATCCTGAAGCTTGCCTCGGGGCTTTTCCGCATGAGTTTTCGGGTGGCATGCGCCAGCGCATCATGCTGGCCTCCGTGATGTTGCTGAAACCCAAGCTGTTGATCGCCGATGAGCCAACCACAGCGCTGGATACGCTGACGCAGGCTGAGGTGCTCGACCTGATGGCTGAGCTCACCCGCGAGAATGGCACTGCCGTCATGCTGATCACCCACAACCTTGGCCTTGTGGCGCGCTATGCAGACCGCGCTATCGTGATGAACAAGGGCGAGATCGTGGAGGAGGGCGCGGCAAAGGCATTGCTTCAAAACCCGCAGCAGGCCTACACCCGCGAGCTTGTTGATGCGCTTCCGCGCCGTGGGCCTGCTCGGCCTGTGCATGCCGAGCGTGTGCCTGTTCTGGAAGCGCGCGGCGTTCAGGTGACGTTTGCCGGTCGCAGCCGTTTCTTCAAGGCCGGGCGCGGTGTTCAGGCCGTAAAGGACGCCAACCTGACGGTGCATGAAGGCGAGGTGGTGGCGCTTGTCGGCGGTTCGGGCTCTGGTAAAACGACACTGGGCCGTGCCATGCTCAGACTGGTTGATACCACTGCCGGGCAGGTGCTTTATCGCGGGCAGGATGTGACGCATCTCGCTGGCGCGGCGTTGCTGCCCTTTCGGCTGAACTGCCAGATCATCTTTCAGGATCCTTACTCCTCGCTCGATCCACGCATGCGCATCGGCGCAATCATCACAGAGGCTCTGCGCTTCGAGCGCGGTCTGTCGCCTGTTGATCTGCAGCGCAAAGTGGATGCCGCACTTGGCGATGTTGGCCTTGGCAGTCTTGGTCAGCGCTATCCGCATGAGCTGTCAGGCGGCCAACGCCAGCGTGTCGCCATCGCACGCGCGCTGGTGCGCCGTCCGGCCTTTGTTGTGGCGGATGAGCCGGTGTCAGCCCTTGATATGACCATCCAGAAACAGGTTCTGACATTGCTCAAGGAGCTGCAGAAGGCCTACGGATTCGCCTGCCTGTTTGTCAGCCATGATCTGTCGGTCGTTGAGGAAATTGCTGACCGTGTGGTGGTTATGCAGTCAGGCGACATTGTTGAAGAAGGCAGCCGTGACGCAATCTTCGACACACCTCAAGCTGACTATACCCGCAGATTGCTTGCGGCATCACCACGCCTTGCCGAAACAGTGATGTCCTGATCCGCAAGGCGGCGTGTCGTTGTTCCCGGCGCCAGCGTCACCGGAAGGATGACCTGCCGTTCGACCTTTGCGCCATTGATGCGTGCCAGCAGCATCCGGGCGCCTGACGAACCCATCAGCAGGCGCGGCGTGATCACAGTGGTGATCGGGCGGGGCAGAACCGCATTGATGCCCAGGCCGTTGAACCCGACAACACCGATATCATCGGGCACTGAAAGTCCCTGTCTTTCGCAGGCTGACAATCCGCCGAATGCCATGTGATCGTTGAGATAGCAAATACAATCAGGTCGTTCCTGGCCGGGTTTTGCCCGACTGGTCTGAAGCAGAATATTGGTGCCGGTCATGCCCGCCTCAAACGAAGCATGGCGCTCACTGCGAGCAACAGCCATCTCGCCCAGAGACGCTGCAAGGAACGCGTCACGCATGCCCCAAAGGCGTTTCTCCGCGCGTGGATCTCTGCCTTCCTCAACACCGACAAAGGCCGGTCTGCGGTAACCGCAGGCGATGAGATGGTTGGCAATCGTGCGGCCCGCGTCTTCGTGATCAATGCCAAGGCAGATATCGATGGGGTCATTGCGCTGGTCCCATATTTCCAGTGTGGGAATCTTCGCCAGCCGGAGTTGATCGCGCACGGCATCAGCATGATCGACGCCGCTCAGGATAACACCGGCTGGTTTCCAGTCGATCATGCGTTCAACCCAAAGCTCCTCGCGCCTGCTGTCATAGTCGGAGTTGTCGATGACCAGATCAAAACCTGCCATATCGAAAGTGCGGCGCATGCCATCAAGGATATCGGCAAAAACCTCGTTGAACATGGTTGGCAGGGAGATGCCGATCAGTGTGGAATGCGATGCCGCAAGCGAGCGCGCCGTGCGGTTGGGCCGGTAGCCAAGCGCCTTGGCGGCTTCCAGAATCTCGTTTCGTTTGGCTGCTGAAACACCTTCGACACCCCGCATGGCACGCGAGACAGTCATGATGCTGACGCCAACGCGGTTTGCCACATCTTCAATGCTGGGAGACTGTCGCGCCATCGCGTTACGTTAGCGCTAACGTAGATTTCATGTCCAGCGGATTAACAGCCCCGCTGCAATGTCCCATAGTTTCAAAAAAGAAGATCAGTCTGGGAGGACTGTGTGCCCGAAATCGTCTTCGACAAGGTGGAGAAAAGGTTTGGCTCGGTGCAGGTGCTGCCACCGCTGAACCTCAAGTTGAACGACGGTGAGTTCACGGTGCTGGTTGGCCCGTCGGGCTGTGGCAAGTCCACGACGCTGCGCATTCTGGCTGGTCTGGAATCACTGTCGGGCGGCGAAATCTATTTCGATGGCAAACCGATCAGTCGTCTTGATCCCAAGGACCGCGACATTGCCATGGTCTTTCAGGACTATGCGCTCTACCCGCATATGAACATTGCCAAGAATATGTCCTTTGCCCTGCGTCTGCAGCGTGTGCCCAAAGCGCAGATCGATGCCAAGGTGAAAGCTGTGGCCGATATGCTGAACATCGGCCATCTCTTGGACCGCAAGCCGGGTGAACTTTCGGGCGGACAGCGCCAGCGCGTCGCCATGGGCCGTGCGCTCACCCGCGATGCAGGAACCTTCCTGTTTGATGAACCGCTCTCGAATCTTGATGCCAAGCTGCGCGGAAAACTGCGCACGGAGCTTGCCGAGATGCGCACGCGCATCGACAAGAATATGGTCTATGTCACCCATGATCAGGTGGAGGCCATGACCCTTGGGGACCGTATTGTGGTGATGTCTGAAGGTGTCATCCAGCAGCAGGGCACACCCAGAGAGTTGTTTGAAAAGCCGGTCAACCAGTTCGTCGCGGGCTTCATTGGCAGCCCAACCATGAATTTCATGGATGGTGAACTGGTGCAGGAAAAGGACAAGATTCTGGTGCGCGGCGAAGGATACGCCATGCCTCTGAGCGCCGAAGCTGCCAGCCGGATGATGGGTGCGGGTGCAAAGGACATTGTGGTTGGCCTGCGGCCTTCAGCGTTTTCGCTCTCGTCATCAACAGGTGCGTCCATCGCCCTCAAGGTGGTGGTGGCGGAGTACCTGGGCACAAACTCGGTGCTCGCCACACGCTGCGGCAAGAGTGACATTCTGGTGGAATTGGCCAGCGCCAACCTGCCAAAATCCGGTGAGACGATCACGTTTGGCGTCGATCCGGACAACATCATGGTTTTTGACAAGAAGAGCGGCAAAACGCTCTGAACAATCATCAAGGGAGAGACATATGAAACTCAATCTGAAGGCCCTCGCACTGTCGCTCGGTCTGGCGCTGATGGGCACAACCGCCATCACTGCCCCCACAATGGCAAACCCCTATCAGCCGCATCGGGGCAAGACGCTGGTCGTCAACTTCCCGGCGCATCCGCACTATTCCGCCGTGATGAAGGTGCTGCCTGAGTTCACCAAGGAAACGGGCATCAAAGTAGAAGTGGACCAGCTTGAATTCCTGAAAATGCGCGAGAAGCAGACGCTGGAACTGACCAAAGCCAGGGGTGACTATGACCTGATTTCCTATGTCGTGTTTTCGAAGGCGGATTATGTCTTTGCTGACCAGCTGGAAAATCTCGCCCGCTTCTTCATGAACCCGCGTCTGGCGGACCCCGCCTATGATGCAGCTGATATCATTCCCGGCTACATGCAGAACATCGGCGTTGCCGGTGGCGAAAAAGGTTATCTGCCCGGTCCTACGGGATCGCTCTTTGGCATTCCCTTCGGCTCGGAAACATCGGCACTGGCTTATCGCAAGGATATCTTTGCCAAGCACAATCTCAAGGTGCCAACCACCTATGACGAGATGATGGATCTCGCTTGCAAGATTCCCCAGCTTGAAAAAGGCATGGGCGGTGTTGCCTCACGCGCGGCTTCCGGCCACCACGCAGCCCACGCTTATCTGCTGCATCTCGCCCCCATGGGCGGCCGCATCTTTGATGCTAACTGGAACCCGATCATGAACAATGCCGCCGGTGTGAAGGCCGCCGAAACATTGAAGAAGATCGTGGATTGCGGACCGGAAGGTGCCAAGACCTTCGGCTTTGCGGAAGCGGGTGCTGCCTTCCTGCAGGGCAAGACAGCGATGTATCTCGACTCCACCGTTCTCGCTGGACAGACAGAAGATCCAGCCCGCTCAAAGGTGGTGGGTCAGGTCGGCTGGGCCATGCACCCGATGGATGTGCGCCGTGGCTCCCAGACCGGCGGCTTCGGCATCGGTATCCCGCGCAACGCCAAGGAAAAGGATGCCGCCTTCCTGCTGATGCAATGGCTTACCTCGAAGAGGGCTGACAAGCTGATCGCCATGCAGGGCGGCAACCCCATCCGCTTCTCTACCCATGCGGATGCGGAAGTGAATGCGAAGTTCCCCTTCATGGCCACTTTCGGCGAAGCCCTGAAGCATGCTGATCCAGACTGGCGTCCGATCATCCCGGCCTGGGGCAAGATCAATGCTGATATCGGCACAACACTTTCGAAGGTGCTGACCGAGAACGGTGATGTGAAGCAGGCCATGGACGGCATTGCCACACGCACCAAGGCCGTGATGACCGAAGCTGGTTACGACACGTTCCGCAAGTAAGTGATAAACCGGCAGGGGCAACGGCGCGGGGAACAATCCCCCGCCTGCGTCCCTGCTGCTTTGCAATGACCGGTACTGTCATGTGAGACCGTTATGCAAGCCGCCAACACCCATCGGTTGACACCCTACCTCTTCCTGATGCCTGCGCTGGCGATCCTCGCGGTCGCCTTGATGTATCCGATTGGCTACATGGTCTATGCCAGCTTTCTGGACTGGAACCCGAGCCAGCGCATCGGCGAGGCGGCGTGGATTGGCTGGCGCAATTATATCTTCCTGTTCAACGATCCGAAGTTCCACGAATCCTTCGGCGTGACACTCATCTTCGCCGCCTCCGTTGTTAGCATTGAAATGGTGCTGGGCGTGGGGCTGGCGCTGCTGCTGGACCGCAATATCCGCGGCCTTTCTCTGCTGCGCACGCTGTTTATCCTGCCGATGATGATAGCGCCGATTGTCGTCGGCCTGATGTGGCGGTTGATGTATCACCCGACAGTTGGCACGTTTAACCGCACACTCAAATCCATGGGGCTTAGTCCCATCCCCTGGCTGTCCGATGCAAACTGGTCGCTTGTTTCCATCATCATTGCTGACATCTGGCAGTGGACACCTTTCATTTTCATTCTGGCCCTTGCTGCCCTGCAGTCCCTGCCAAAATCAACACTCGAGGCCGCCCGCATTGATGGCGCAACGGGTTGGCAGCAGATCCTTCACATCAAATTGCCGCTGATGCTGCCGGTGCTGATTGTCACCTGTCTGCTGCGCCTCATCGATGCGTTCAAAGTGCTGGAGGTTGTGCTCGTGCTCACCAACGGCGGGCCGGGGCTTTCCACCGAAATTCTGTCGCTGCGCATCTCGCGCACGGCATCCGAATTCCGCGAGCTTGGCAAGGCAGCAGCGATGTCCAACATCCTGCTCTTTATGCTGCTGGCGCTGACCATCGCCATGTTCGTTTATGGAAAGATTGTTGAAGCCAGACAGGCCCGTTTGCGCGCTGTTGCAGAGGGGGCGGGCTCATGAACGGGCGGATGGAAACAGAGCGTCAGCACCCCGGCTTCTACGCGCTGGTGGTGGCGCTTGTCATCATGTCGGTTGGGCCAATCGTGCTGATGCTGATCACGTCCCTCAAGCTCAATGTCGACATCATGAGCGACACATCGAGCCTTATCTTCATGCCGACGATGCGGAACTATGAGCAGGTGCTGTGTGATGTGTTGTGGTACAAACCAGCCGCTGTCGATAGCTGTGACCCGACGTTCGGTCGCGCGCTCAGCAACTCGCTTTTCATCGCCACCATCTCCACCGTGCTGACATTGGTGATTGGCTGTATGGCGGCCTATGCCATCGTGCGCTTCCGCTTCTTCGGGCGTGATGGGCTGTCGTTGACCACATTGATCATGCGCATGGTGCCGCCTGCCGTTTTGCTGGTGCCAGTGTTCGGCATCTGGACCTTCCAGTTCTGCATCGGCAACAGCTGTGCGGCTGGCACACACTGGGGCATCATCCTGATTTATGTGGCGATGAACCTGCCCTTCGTGATCTGGATCTTGCAGAGCTTCATCGCGCAGGTTCCGATCCAGCTGGAAGAAGCCGCCCGCATCGATGGCGCTGGACCATTCCGCGTGTTCTTCCTGATTGTGCTGCCGCTGATCAAGCCTGGTCTGGCTGCTGCAGCTATCTTCACCTTCCGCATTGCATGGAATGAGTTTCTGCTGGCCAATGCTCTGGCTGACCGCAAGACACGGACAGTGCCGGTGACGATCGTCAATTCGCTGACCGAATACAACATCGACTGGGGTGTGATCATGGCAACGGGTATGCTGCTGGCAATCCCGCCCATCATCTTTACCTTTGTGGCCTCCCGCCAGATCATCACCGGTATGACCGCCGGTGCTGTGAAGGGCTGAAGCAATGCTGCTCCACCATGCTTGACTGGCTGATGATGCCGATGGATCCGGCGCGGGCGCATGACGTGAGTGCCGCAGTTGCCTGGCATGGCCGGACAATGACGCTGGCCTGGGGTGTAGCGGTTCCCCTTGGTGTGTTTGTCGCGCGCTATCTCAAGGTGCTGCCCAATCAGAACTGGCCCGAGAAGCTGGACAGCAAGTTCTGGTGGAACACCCATCAGGGTCTGCATTACCTTGCTGGCCTGCTGACGCTGACCGGTGTTGCACTTGTTTTGCAGGGCGTTACACAGTTGGAGTCCAGCGGTTACCATGCGCTCTTTGGCTGGGCGGTGGTCATCCTCGCCACCGCGCAATTTCTGGGTGGCTGGTTGCGCGGCAGCAAGGGTGGCCCGACAGAACCGGCTGCGGATGGATCACTGCACGGCGATCACTACTCCATGACACTGCGTCGATTGGTTTTCGAATATGTTCATAAGACAGGTGGCTATCTCGCGCTTGGAATCGCAATCACTGCCATTCTGACCGGCCTCTGGCGTGCCAATGCGCCGGTCTGGATGTGGCTGGTGTTGCTCCTCTGGTGGGCGATGTTGGTGATATTGGCTGCTCTCATGCAACGTCAGGGCCGCGCCGTGGACACCTATCAGGCGATCTGGGGGCCAGATGCACACCACCCCGGCAATGCGCGCAAGCCGATTGGATTTGGCATCAACCGCCCGTTTATGCGAAAGCCTGAGGCATGACAGATTTTGAAATCCACGATCCGCGTTTCTCCAGCTTTGTCATGGGGAATGCACCGCTGAAGCAACTGGCCACTGGCTTTGACTGGGTGGAGGGACCTGTATGGTTTGGCGATGCGGATTGCCTGCTGTTTTCGGATATCCCCAACAACAGGATCATGCGCTGGACGCCTGAGACCGGCATCAGCACCTACCGCCAACCTTCCAATTTTTCAAACGGCCACACCCGTGACAGGCAAGGCCGCCTGATCTCTTGCGAACATGGGATGCGCCGGGTCACACGCACAGAACATGACGGAACCATCACGGTCATCGCGGACCGCTACAATGGGAAGCGGCTGAACTCTCCCAATGATGTCGTGGTGAAATCTGATGGAAGCATCTGGTTCACTGATCCGCATTACGGAATCATGACCGACTACGAGGGCTATCGTGCGGAGCAGGAATTGCCCTGCAATGTCTACCGCGTTGACGCGGCGACAGGCGTGCTAGCTGTTGTAGCGAATGACTTCGCCTGCCCCAACGGTCTGGCTTTTTCGCCAGATGAAAAGAAGCTCTACGTCAGCGATACCGGCCGCATGTTTAGCAATGATCCAACCCATATCCGCATGTTTCATGTAGGCGAGGATGGCAGTCTTTCCGGCGGCAAGGTCTTCCACTCCGTATCGCAGGGCGTTGCCGATGGCATGCGTGTTGATGCGGACGGCAACCTGTGGAGCTCCGCCGCTGATGGTGTGCATTGCCTCGATCAGGAAGGCGCATTGCTGGGCAAGATTCTGGTGCCTGAGACTGTCTCAAATCTGTGTTTTGGCGGGCGCGGGAAACACCGTCTGTTCATCACCGCCACAACCAGTGTCTACGCTGTTTCCCTCAACCGCAGTGGTGTGTGAAGCTAGGTTTTCTACAGCCTTCTGTGTGGCTTCAAGGCTTGATCTGCTGGCGCTGAGGCAAGCGCTTGCCAGCGAGTTCTGCGCGCGCGCGCGCCATGTCCGGTGACGAGAGTGCGCCACGTTGCACTGCTATGCTGACAGCCAGAATATCAATGACGGTCAGCTGCGCCAGACGCGATGACATCGGGGTGTAGACATCAGGATCATCATCAAAGGTGACATGCAGATTGACCCGTGCCCGAAGCGCAAGAGGTGAGCCTTCAGGCGCTATCGACACCATGGGCACGCCGCGCTCTTTCAGTATCTCTGCCGTGCGCAGCAATTCCCGTGTGCGCCCCGACCGTGAGATACAGATGACGCTGTCCTGCGGTGTCAGCAGCGAGGCTGACATCACATGCACATGGCTGTCATTGTAGGCGATGGCGGGTTTACCGAGGCGGAAGAATTTGTGCTGCGCATCATGGGCCACAAGACCCGAGTTGCCTTGGCCATAGATTTCGATTCGCTGGGCATCGGCCAGAATGGCAACAGCAGCCGCAACGGAGTGGCCCCTGATCTGGTCCTTAAGGCGGTTCAAGGTTTGCATTGCTGTTTCAATCACCTTGAAGGCGATGTCCGATGGCTGATCATCAGCAGCCACATCCGCTTCGATATGGCGAAGCTGCGCGCCTGCGGCCCGGGCGATCTTGATCCGGAAGTCCCTGAAGCCAGTGAAGCCCAGCAACTGGCAAATGCGGCCAACAGTCGGCTCACTTACGCCTACGGCTCTTGCAATGTCGGTGATGGTCAGTTCCGGCAGGCGGCTGGCATTCTCGACGAAATAGGATGCAACTTTCTTGCCTGCCGGTCCAAGCGCCTCTGATCGCGACTGCAGATCAAGGACCAGTCCATCCAGGGTTAAATGCGTGGGATTATCGGGAAATTCGATGCTCATGGGAGAAATCATAGCAAGTCTGTCATCGCATTGCACGGTATGGCTTTGAAAAATGTGCAAAAGTAATTTACATAGATATTGCATTTTATGAAAGTTACTAATATTAAGAGTGTGTGGAGTGACGAAGAATGATGAATTCCGTGGTCAGGGAAGTGACGAACAGGATTATGGCGCGCAGCCATGATCTGCGTTTGCGCTATCTCGATCACGTCGAGCGGGATGCAGTGCCTGTCAGTGGCCGGTCCTGCCTTTCCTGCTCCAATCTGGCGCATGTCATGGCGCCGATGGCCGATGCAGACAAAAAGCGTCTGGCCGGATTGAAAGCGCCCAACATCGGCATTGTCACGGCCTACAATGACATGCTCTCGGCGCATCAGCCGTTCGCGACCTATCCAGACATCATCCGGAAGGTAGCACGACGCAAAGGGGCTACTGCACAGGTTGCCGGTGGTGTGCCTGCGATGTGTGACGGTGTCACGCAAGGACGCCCGGGCATGGAGCTGTCGCTGTTCTCGCGGGATGTGATTGCCATGTCGACGGCAGTGGCGCTGACACATGATGCCTTTGATGCCGCGATCTGCCTTGGAACCTGTGACAAGATCATCCCCGGATTGCTGATTGGAGCCTTGCAGTTCCCGCATTTGCCTGTGGTCTTTTCTGGCGCAGGGCCAATGCCGACAGGCATTTCCAACGCCGAGAAATCTGCCGTCCGCCAACGCCATGCCGAAGGCAAGGCGACACAGGAAGAATTGCTGGAAAGCGAAGCGCGCGCCTACCACGCACCGGGCACTTGCACCTTTTATGGCACGGCCAATTCCAATCAGGTTCTGGTTGAGGTGATGGGGCTGCATATGCCGGGTACAGCCTTTGCACCGCCGGGAACGCCTTTGCGCGCAGCACTCCTGCAAGGCGCTATCGAGCGTTTGACGGAAGTGACCAAAGCTGGGGCGTTCACGCCCATTGGCCGCATTGTGGATGAGAAGGCCATCGTCAATGCGGTGGTGGCCCTGCTGGCCACCGGCGGCTCTACCAACCACACGATGCATTGGGTCGCGGTGGCGCGTGCCGCTGGTATTATCCTGACATGGGATGATTTTTCTGATCTCGCAGCTGTCGTGCCTTTGCTGGCGCGGGTTTACCCCAACGGCGAGGCGGATGTGAACGCTTTTGAGAGGGCAGGGGGCATTCCGTATCTGATCCGCGAATGTCTTGACGCAGGCCTTATGCATGACGACGTTCTGACCATCGCCGGTCCGGGCCTCAGGCGCTACACACGATGTGCAGTGATGAAGGACGGTGTTCTTGGCTACGAAGCTTTGCCGGCAGGTTCGGGTGCACCGGATGTACTGCGGCCGGTCAGTGCGCCTTTCGAGACCGAAAGCGGCTTGCGCATTCTCGCGGGTAACATGGGGAAGGCCGTCATCAAGACATCAGCCGTGAAACCCGCCAACAGAAAGATTACGGCACCGGCACGGATTTTTGACAGTCAGGATGCGCTTCATGCTGCCTTCAAGGCTGGCCATTTGAGGGGCGATTTTATCGCTGTCCTGCGGTTTCAGGGCCCGCGGGCCAACGGCATGCCGGAACTGCACAAACTGACGCCGGTTCTGGGTATCCTGATGGATCGGGGGCATAAGGTTGCGCTGGTGACTGACGGGCGTATGTCTGGCGCATCGGGCAAGGTGCCTGCAGCGATCCATGTTACGCCAGAGGCCAGCGAAGGGGGCATTCTGTCATTGTTGCAGGACGGCGATGTGATCACGCTGGACAGCAACGCCGGTCTGCTGGAAGCGCATGTTTCGGCAACAGAACTTGCGGCGCGCAAGCCTGCGCTTCAGCCAACAGGTGCAGCAACCCTTGGCCGTGGGCTTTTTGCGCCCTGGCGCAGTCTTGCATCCCCAGCTGATCAGGGTGCAAGCATTGTAGGTTCGCTCGTATAGCTCTAAAGATAGTCGTCTAATAAACCATTCGGCATAAAGTCCGAGGAATTGAGGAGAGGAAAACACATGAAACTCAACAGCAAATGGGCGCTTGCGTCAGCCGGTCTCGTGGCAATGCTTGGCCTGGGCACGCAGTCTGCCAAAGCGCAGAGCCTCAATCTCTACTGCTCGGTGCAGATTGAATGGTGTCAGGCCATTGCCAACAACTTCACCAAGGACACCAAGATCAACGTCAACATGACGCAAAAAGGTTCCGGCGAAATGCTGGCGCAAATCCGCGCCGAGGCGCAGAACCCGCGCGGCGATGTCTGGTTTGGTGGCACGGGTGATCCGCATCTGGCTGCTGGCGAAGAAGGCCTCAGCATCGAGAATGACAGCCCCAACATTGCTGATCTCACAGCCTGGGCGCAGGGACAGTGGACCGCTTCCAAGAAGCGCACGGTTGGCGTCTATGCCGGTGCTGTTGGTTTCGGCATCAACACCGAGCTTCTGGCGCGCAAGAACATTCCGGCTCCTGCCAGCTGGGATGATTTGCTGAAGCCTGCCTACAAGGGCGAGATTCAGGTGGCTAACCCCAACTCGTCCGGCACCGCCTATGTGATCATCGCCACGCTGGTGCAGATCATGGGTGAGGAAAAGGCCTTTGAATACATGAAGAAACTGCACCCCAACATCAACGCCTATGCCCGCTCCGGCACTGGCCCGATCAAGGCGGTTGCACGCGGTGAAACCGGTGTTTCGCTTTCTTTCGTGCATGATGCCGTGACCGAAAAGAACGCGGGCTTCCCTGTGGCCTACGCAACACCTTCGGAAGGCACAGGCTACGAGATCGGCTCGATGTCGATCATCAAGGGATCGCGCAATCTCGCTTCAGCCAAGAAGTTCTATGACTGGGCTTTGACGCCGGAAGCCCAGAAGCTTGGTTTTGATGTGGGCAAACAGTTGCAGACTCCCTCCAACAAGAAAGCCCCAGTGCCGCCCGGTGCGCCTGATCTCAACACGATCAAGCTGATCAACTATGATTTCACCAAGTATGGTCAGGCGGCTGAGCGCAAGCGGTTGCTGGCCCGCTGGGATGCCGAGGTCGGTTCACTGCCACGCTGACAACGCCCAGATAAAAACAACGGCGCTCCCGCTGCAAATCCGGGAGCGCCGCTTTCCATAACGACACGCAACAGTGTCCATCCATTTCTGGTTTCTCGGGAGGAATCCATGACCACCATACGCACAGCAGTGATGGCCTCGGCTGTTTCCATGTTCGCCATGATCACGCCTGCTTTGGCACAGGGACAGCTCAACATGATCTGCGCACCGCAGATTGAGTGGTGCGTGGGTCTTGCCAATGCTTTCACCAAGGAAACAGGTGTGAACGTTGCTGTCACCCAAAAATCGACGGGGGAAATTCTGGCGCAGGTGCGCGCGGAAGCCCAGAACCCAAGGATTGATATCTGGTTCGGCGGCACGACCGATCCGCATCTGATTGCGGCGGAAGACAATCTGACATTGGCCTACACCTCGAAAGAGATGGCCAAACTGCGGCCCTGGGCTGTCAAGCTGCACGAGCAGAGCAAGCAGCGCTCTGTGGGCATTTCCATCGGCTCCATTGGTTTTGGCTATAACAAGGAACTGCTGGCCAAGAAGAACATAGCGCCGCCAAAGAGCTGGGCTGATCTCCTGAAGCCTGAGTACAAGGGCGAGATCCAGATGGCGAACCCCAATTCGTCAGGCACAGCCTATATCGTGATTGCGACACTGGTGCAGATTATGGGCGAGGACAAGGCCTTTGATTACCTCAAGCGCCTGCATCCCAATATCAATGCCTACACCCGCTCGGGCGTGGCACCCATCAAGGCGGCAGCACGGGGTGAAACCGGCGTTTCTATCTCCTTTGTCATGGATATCGTGACGGAGCAGGTGGCGGGGTTTCCGGTTGGCTACGAATATCCCTCAGAAGGCACAGGCTTTGAAGTTGCCGGTCTGTCCATCATCAAGGGGGCACGCAACCTGACACAGGCGCAGAAATTCTACGACTGGTACATGACAGGACCGGCCCAGGAAATAGGCGCACAGTTCAAGCAGTTCCATTTCCCGGCGCATCTCGACACCAAGATTGATGCGCGCGTGCCGGATGTTTCCAGCGTCAAATTGATAGACTATGACTTTGCCAAGTATGGCACATCGGCAGAACGCAGACGCCTGTTGGCCAAGTGGGATGCAGAGATCGGTACATTGCCACGCTAACCTGTCTCGTTCAGTTGCGGATAATTCTGTTGAAAGTATAGTTCCATGTCTGCTGCCATCACCCTTCCTTCAGCTCCTTCGGTGAAGCGGTTTGATCCCGCACTCTGGTGGGTGGTGGCTGCAGCCATTGCTGTCTGCATTCTGCCCTGGCACATGCAGCAAGATGGGCTTTCCATCACAGGCATTTTTGCGCTCTTCGCAGGCGATGCTGATGCAGCCAGCGCGTTGGGGCAGGCGGTCTTTGCCAAGCGCTTCTGGTTCTGGCCAGTTGTCCTGGCATTGCTCATCGCACCGTTTGGCCTGCGCATGGAATCGACGCGGCACGTCAGAGGTACGATCCTGCTGACGGCAGGATTGCTAGGCCTTGCCGCCATCATTCTGCAAGGCTGGTTCATTGGCGTGCGTGGCTGGAGTTATCCTGCTCTCGAAAAAATCTTTGGAGCCATGGATGACCGCCAGTTCGGGATTGGCCTTGGTGGTGCCATTGCCTTTGCTTCTTTTGCGGCGCTGACGACAACAGGTCTGGCGCTCAGGGGCCTGTTTGGCGGAGACCGCTTTGTAGCAGGGTCCGTTGGATTGCTGGTGGCCTCCATTGCGCTCTTCACGGTCTGGCCGGTGGCCACCATTCTGGGGCAGGCCCTGTTGCCGCCCGCTGACATGACATTCGCAGCCGCTTTCATGGAACGCATGTTTCACCCCAAAGTATGGGGCATGGCCTGCGTGTATTCGCGCGCGTCCTGCGGTGTCGCCTGGAACACACTGGCGCTTGGGCTCTCCACCGCCACGGCCTGCACAATCCTTGGCCTGTCCTTCGCGCTTGTTGTGACGCGCACCGGCTTCCGTCTGAAGAAGCCGCTGCGCCTGCTCACGGTTCTGCCCATCATCACGCCGCCCTTCGTCATTGGTCTTGGCCTTATCCTGATCTTCGGTCGCTCAGGCCTCATCAATCAGTGGGTCAATGCCCTGTTTGGCATTGAGCTTGGCCGCTGGATCTATGGTTTCAATGGCGTCTGGCTGGCGCAGGTGTTCTCCTTCACGCCCACGGCGTTTCTGGTGCTGATCGGCGTGGTGCAGGGCATATCGCCCACGATGGAAGAAGCCTCGCAAACCCTGCGGGCTGACCGCATGCGCACCTTCTCCTCTGTCACTCTGCCTCTGATGCGCCCGGGCCTGACCAACGCCTGGCTGGTGGTGTTCGTTGAGAGCCTCGCGGATTTCGGCAACCCCATCCTGCTCGGTGGTTCCTTCGGTGTGCTGTCGACAGAAATCTTCTTTGCGGTTGTCGGCGCTCAGGCTGACTTCGGACGCGCAGGCACGCTTGCCATGATCCTGCTGGTCTTTGCGCTCGTCGCCTTCATTATCCAGCGCAAGGTGCTGGGCCGCGCTTCTTACGTTTCGATGAGCGGCAAGGGTGATTCTGGCCTGCCAACACCTTTGCCAAGGGCTGTATCAAACGCCGCTTTCTGTGTGGCCCTGCCTTGGGCTGCTCTCACCATCTTTGTCTATGTGCTGGCGCTGGCCGGTGGCTTTGTGAAAGTATGGGGCCGTGACTGGACACCAACGCTCTCCCATTTCGAGCGAGCCTTCTCGCTGGAGTGGGGCCTCAACGGCCTGCTCTGGACAGGGGCGGCCTGGGGCTCGTTCTTCACGACCATCAAGATGGCGGCCATTGCTGCACCCATCACAGCAACCATCGGCCTGCTGGCAGCATGGGTGCTCTCCCGCCAGACCTTCAAGGGCAAAACCATGCTGGAGTTTGCCCTGATGCTGACCTTCTGCGTGCCGGGCACGGTCATCGGTGTGGCCTATATCCTCACCTACAACATTCCGCCGATCGAGATCACCGGAACTGGCATCATCCTGATCATCTGCTTTGTCTTCCGCAACCTGCCAGTGGGCGTGCGCTCCGGCATGGCCTCGATGAGCCAGCTGGATAAGAGCTTGGACGAAGCCGCGATCACCTTGCGTGCCTCCACCTTCCGGGCGCTTACCACCGTGGTGTTGCCGTTGCTCAAGCCTGCCATTGTCACGGCGCTGATCTATTCCTTCGTGCGAGCCATGACGACAGTGTCTGCCGTCATCTTCCTCGTCTCGGCACAGTATGAAATGGCGACGGTGTTCATCATCAACCGCGCCATCAACGGTGACTACGGCATCGCCATTGCCTATTGCACGGTGCTCATCCTCATCATGATGCTGGCCATCGGATTGATCCAGCTTCTCGTTGGCAACAGAAAACTCGGAAGGCGTTCCGGCGGCGCAGTTCCACAACCCGCATCGGCAGGAGCCTGATCATGAGTGCAACAAAATCAGGGGCGGAAGTTCGCCTGCAAGGTATTGGCAAGCGTTACGGCGCTGTGCAGGCGGTGAAGCCGCTTGATCTGGTGATTGAAGGCGGATCGCTGGTGACGCTGCTTGGTCCATCAGGCTGCGGCAAGACCACCTTGCTGCGCATGATTGCGGGCCTCGAACAATCAACCGAAGGCAAACTGTTCATCGGCGACAAGGATGTCACAACACTGTCAGCTGGCGAGCGCAATGTCTCGATGGTGTTCCAGAGCTATGCCCTTTTTCCGCACATGAGTGTGCTTGATAATGTGTCCTACGGCCTTGTGTCTTCGGGCATGAAGAAGGCTGATGCGCATGTGCTGGCGCAGGATGCCCTTGGCACCGTGGGCCTCGCGGGCTTTGGTCCGCGCCTGCCATCGGAAATGTCGGGCGGCCAGCAGCAGCGTGTGGCGGTGGCGCGCGCACTGGTGCTGAAGCCGGATGTGCTTTTGTTCGATGAGCCACTTTCCAACCTTGATGCGCGGTTGCGTCGTTCGATGCGCGAGGAAATCCGCGCGCTTCAACAACGTCTTGGCGTCACGGTTGTCTATGTCACGCATGATCAGTCAGAAGCCATGGCAGTGTCGGACAAGATCGTGGTGATGCGCAACGCAGGCATCGCGCAGGCTGGCAGCCCAACCGAGCTTTACCGTTTTCCCAACACGGTTTTTGTCGCCAGCTTCATGGGCGAGGCCAACACGGTGAAGGGCATGGTTGAAGCCGTCTCAGGTGACTCCGCACGTCTGTCCCTTGGCGGGTTGAAGCGCGATCTGCCTGCCAACGGGCTTGGTGCAGGCGAGGCTGATGTTGTCATCAGGCCGGAAGCCATCCTCATCAGTGATGCAGGCAAAGGCCTGCGCAACCAGAGCATTCCCGGAACAATCCTGAAATCCACCTATATGGGCGCGAGCACGGAATACACCGTGAAGACCGAACTCGGCGATTTGTTCGTGATTGCGCCGGATCGTCTCAACCGCAAGATGGCGGGTGATACTGTGGGTGTTTCCTTCGCCGATGACGGTGTCATTCTGGTGAGACCGTGAGTCCAGAAGCAGCGCAACTTGATCCGGGCCGCAGCCCGGTTCCCGATTTTGATCTGGTGCTTTTTGGCGCGACGGGAGACCTTGCGGGCCGCAAGTTGTTTCCGGCGCTTCTGCAGCGCGACATGGAAGGCGTGTTGCCTGAATCGTCGCTCATCCATGCTGTGGGGCGCACGCAGATGGATGATGATGCCTTTCACAGGCAGCTTGAAATCATCCTTGCCAAAACCGGCGCGCCGGTTTCAGGCATAGAGGCCTTCCTGCGCAAGGTCCGGTATTACAACGTTGATTTCGAGGTTGCTGACAGCATCGCTGCGTTGGCTGATGCGCTGAAAGGATCAGCCCGCACGCGCGCTTTCTATCTTTCCATTGCGCCTGCCTATTATGCGCGGGCCTGCGCCATGCTGGCGGATTCTGGCCTCGCCATTCCCGGCTCACGCATCGTGGTTGAAAAACCCATTGGGCATGATCTTGCCTCAGCAACTGCCATCATGGATGCGGTTGGCAAGGTCTTCAGCGAAAAGCAGACTTACCGGATTGACCATTACCTCGGCAAGGAAACGGTGCAGAACCTCCTCGTGCTGCGCTTTGCCAACACGCTGTTTGGCAAGCTGTGGTCAAACGCTGATATCGACCATGTGCAGATAACGGTGGCTGAACAGGTGGGGCTGGAATCCCGCGCCGGCTATTATGAAGGAGCAGGCGCTTTGCGGGACATGGTGCAGAACCACCTTCTGCAGCTGATGTGCCTTGTGGCGATGGAGCCGCCCAACACGCTGGATTCCGATGCGATCCGCGATGAGAAGGTGCGGGTGCTCAGGGCACTCAGGCCTATCACAGTATCAGATGTGCAGACCAACACGGTCCGTGGCCTCTACCGTGCAGGATCATCGAACGGTGTTGCCGTGAAGGGCTATGAGGAAGAACTGGGCCGCGAAAGCAAGGTTGAAACCTTTGTGGCCCTCAAGGCCGAGATCGATACCTGGCGCTGGGCAGGCGTGCCTTTCTATCTGCGCACAGGCAAGCGCATGGCGGATCGTTTTTCTGAAATCGTCATCACCTTCAAGCCTGTGCCGCATTCCATCTTTGCGCCCCTTGGCGATGATGGTGCATTGGCCCCCAACCGTCTGATCCTGCGCCTTCAGCCTGACGACGGCGTGAAGTTTGTGACCATGGCGAAGATCCCCGGTTCCGGTCGTCTGCGTCTGCGCGAGACAGAGCTGGACCTGCGCTTTGGCACGGCATTCAGCGGGCGTTCGCCAGATGCCTACGAGCGGCTGCTGACTGATGTGCTGCGTGGCCAGCAGACCCTGTTCATGCGCCGCGACGAGGTGGAGGCCGCATGGGCTTTCATTGATCCGATTACGGACGGCTGGCGGCAGCGGTACACCACACCGCATCGCTATTCTGCCGGACAGAACGGACCATCGCAGGCTATCGCCCTGATCGAGCGGGACGGGCGCAGCTGGTACGATCCGGTTGATCTCAACGGCAATGGGCATTGATGGTCTGTCGTCCCTTTCGCGCGGGAGCCGGAACACTTCAGGGAGTTGATGCAAGCTTCTCTTGCATGAGCGGGCTGTGAACCTTTATCCCCGGGCATGCCAAACCTGATTGATTCTGCCCAGGCGCTTGCGCTGGCCAGACCCGTTCTGAAGCAGATTTTCGGATATGATCAATTCCGATCCGGACAGGAAGATGTCATCGCCGCTGTGCTTGCAGGCGAGGATGTCTTTGCGGTCATGCCGACGGGGTCTGGAAAGTCGATGTGCTATCAGCTGCCCGCGCTGGTGGATGGCAAACTGACGGTGGTTGTGCCGCCGCTGATCGCCCTCATGCGGGATCAGGTGAAGCAGATGCAGGTGCTGGGTGTTGCGGCGGTTACGCTCAATTCAACCGTGTCAGAAGAGGAAAGCACCGCCACCTGGCGGGCCTTGCGCGCGGGGGAACCGCGGCTGCTGTTCGTTTCTCCAGAAAGACTGGCGGTTGATGGCATGGCAGAACGGCTGGGCCAGCTTGGGGTCAGCCGTTTTGCGATTGACGAGGCGCATTGCGTTTCCCAGTGGGGCCACGATTTTCGTCCGGAATACCGCAGCCTCAAACGCGCCCATCAGGCGCTGGGCAAACCGCCGTTGCTGGCGCTCACGGCCACGGCTGATGCCACCACGCGCGATGACATCATTGCCCAGTTGTTTGACAAGCCGCCGCGTCTGTTCGTGCACGGGTTTGATCGCCCCAACCTCACCTTGCGCTTTGAGCCAAAGGACAAACCCAGAAGCCAGATAGAGGCTTTCCTTTCCCGCCGCAGGGGTCAGTCCGGCATCATCTATTGTGCTTCCCGCAAACAAACCGAAACACTGGCAGACTGGCTGAACAACAAGCGATATCCAGCCGTTGCCTATCATGCCGGGCTGGATCAAGGCGTGCGCAGCGCTGCACAGGATCGCTTCAACCTTGAGGATGGTGTCATCGTCTGCGCAACCATTGCTTTTGGCATGGGTGTGAACAAACCGGATGTGCGCTTCGTTATTCATGCGGACCTGCCAGGCTCGATCGAGAGCTATTATCAGGAGATCGGGCGCGCGGGGCGTGACGGATTGAAGGCGGATACGCTGACGCTCTACGGCATGAGTGATTTCGCTTTCCGGCGTAGCCAGATTGACCAGAAAGATATCAGCGAGGCGCAGCATCAGATCGAGCATGCCCGGTTCAACAGCATGGTGGCGCTGGCTGAAAGCGCCTCCTGCCGCAGACGCGCCTTGCTCAACTACTTTGGCGAGGAGCTGGTCAATTGTCAGGGTTGTGATCTCTGCAGCGGATCAGGCTCGCGGTTGTATGACGGCCTGATTGATGCGCAGAAGGCGCTTTCAGCCATCTACCGCACAGGGGAGCAGTTTGGCGCTGCCCATGTGGTTGATGTGCTGACAGGTGCGGCCACTGCTGCCGTTACCAAAAACCGTCATGACCAGATCAAGACCTTTGGTGCAGGCAAGGACAAACCCGCCCGCAGCTGGCTGTCAGTCATTCGCCAGTTGTTTGCATCAGGAGCCATAGCCCACCGCGATGAACATGGGGGCCTTGCTCTCACGGACAGCGGCGTTGCCATTCTTAAAGGGCAGAGCCCTGTGATGCTGCGGGCAGACCTACCGCCTGTTGTGCGGGAGAGGCCGACACGAGACAGGAAATCCTTTGCCGCCGGGCAGGATAGCTCTTCCAGACGGGACCGCAACCGTGTCGAACAATTTGAGGGACTGGACGAAGATGAGTCAGCAGCCTTCCAGCGTCTGCGCCGGTTGCGTGCCACACTGGCGCGCGAGCAGGGCGTTGCCGCGTTCATGATTTTTGCTGACCGAACATTGATTGAAATGGTGCGGATGCAGCCCAATGATCTCGATGCCATGGCGCAAATCAACGGTGTTGGCACGCGCAAGCTTGAGGATTACGGCGAGGTGTTTTTGCAGGAACTCTGGGGCCGCTGAGTTTCCTGTGGCGCTGCCCAGATGCCGAATCAGCTGTCCACGAAGTTTAATTCTATCCCCCTGAATGACCGGAACAGGCTACTGTCACCGCTGTTCGATACCTGTGAGCAGAATCCCTTGTGAATCTGACTGTTGTCATTCTGGACTATACCCGTTTCGAAAAAAGCAACGCTGCGTCCCGGCCGGGATAGCGGTCACGACAGTGGCTTGATTGTCTGACGGGCCCTTTCAAAAGAGGGATGAGTCATGTCTCATCTATGGGACATAATACGGCAGACGTTCTGCCTGCATGCTACGCAGAATTACAAGGGCATGCTTCCTGGCTTCGGAAAATGCTGCAGACCAGACACTGCCAGAAGGCTACGCCGGGTGCTCTGTATGCGCAGTTCTGCCTGCTTACAGACAGTTGTCGAGTGCCTTCTTCAATGCGTGCTTTTGGTCTCTGCGGGGCTTTGAAAGTTAACACAGCTGCCCTGCAGGACACCCCCCTCCGATTGTTAAGTTTTTTTTAACACACGCCTGTTTAATCCCTAAATACAACTAGAGATTGCATTAATCTCTGATCAGAAAAAGCTGGATAGGGGCACGTTACGCATGACCGGGACTTACACACAGGGGCTGCACCCCAACGCCACAGACGCTGGTTGCGAAAGCCACCGTCCATCGATCGTCAAGAAACTGCACAATGCAAAGAAGCATAATCTTTTGATATCATGCGCTTTTTCTCTTGCACTCGCAGGCTGTGCCGTGTCGCCAGTTCCACTGGAGCAGGGCGAGGTGGCTTCTTTTGTTGCGGACAAGAAAGCCAATATGTTCGCAGGTCAGGAGCCTGTCAACCGGTCGATCGACATGCACGAAGCCATGGCCCGCGCTCTGAAATACAACTTGGACGTGCGTGTCTCGGTTTTTGAAGAAGCGCTCCGGATCGAGGAAAGTCGTTTGACCTCGATGGACATGCTGCCAAAGCTTGTGGCGTCAGGTGTCGCATCGGGCCGTGACTCTGTCTCTTCCTCTTCATCACGCTCCATCATCACTGGACGCGAGAGCCTCGAACCATCAACCTCTTCGGACCGTCTGAGCACATCGGGTGATCTGACCTTCTCCTACAACGTGCTTGATTTTGGCCTCTCCTATCTGCGCGCCCAGCAGGCCGCAGACCGCGCACTGATTGCAGAAGAGAACCGCCGCAAAGTGGCCAACCGCATTATCGAGGATGTGCGTGCTGCTTACTGGCGTGCCTATGCAGCCGAGCGTCTGGCCAGCCAGATTCCGGTTATGGAGAGCCGGATCGGCCAGGTGCAGCGCGCCAACGCAGCGCTTCGCGCTTCGGGCCTCACATCGCCCGTCGCGGTTCTCACTTTCGAGCGTGAGGTGATTGACCTCAACCGAGAAGTGCGCCGCATGGAAACTGAGCTTTCCACGGCCAAGGTGCAGCTGGCTTCCCTCATGAACATCGAGCCGGGCACGGCCTTCGCGCTTGTGTCTCCAAACCGCGGGCGGCGCGCTCTGGCACTGCCGGGTACCGGCGCACGCATGGTGGAAACCGCCTTGATGAACCGGGCTGAAATTCGTGAATTGATGCTGCAGCAGCGCATCAACGGCACAGAAGCGAAGGCGGCACTGGTGGAGCTTCTGCCGGGCATCAACGCCTTCGTTGGCGCGAACATGGACAGCAACTCCTTCCTCACCAAGGGCAATTGGGCAGGCTGGGGGCTTCGCGCCAGCTGGAACCTGATCAACATCATTCGTTATCCGCAAAAGGCCGCCACCATTGATGCTCAGGGCAAGGTCATAGACCAGCGTGCCATGGCAGCTGCGATGGCGGTGATGACGCAGGTGCATGCATCCTCTGCAAGGTTCCGTCATACCGGCCATGAACTGAAAGTAGCCAATGCCTACCTCGCCGTGCAGGGCAATCTCCTGCGTCAGGTGCGGGCAGAAGCTGCTGCGGGCAAAGTGTCTGAACAGACCGTGCTGCGCGAGCAGATGAATCATCTCATCGGATCCGTCCGTGCGGACCTCGCCCACGCCCAGTGGCAGAGTGCCTATGCGCAGGTCTATTCATCGATCGGTGTCGATCCCTATCAGGGTCTGGTCGACAAGGAAGCGAATGTCGCGGTGCTTGCCAAGTCCATCCGTTCCTCCTGGTTCGAGATGGGCAAGGTTCCTGGAGGTTTCCTCCACACTGTGCAACGTTGAACCGGCCCCCTGAACAGTCATGAAGCCAGACCCACACCCTCTGCCGCGACTGTCTGCGCCCCGCATTGTTGCGGCAACGACAAGGCCTGATCCGGTTTTGCCGCCCGGCCTTGCTGCACTGGCGCTGCTGGAAGCCCGGTTGCGGCAGGCAGACAAGCCAGAGGTGCTGCAAACACTGTTGGTGAATGAGGTGTGCGGTCTGGGTGCGATCGAGCGGGCCATGTGTTTTTCGGCGACCGTTGACGGTCGTCTGAAGCTGACTGCTGCAACCGCTGCGGCACAGGTGGATGCCCATGGTCCCGCAGCGCAGGCTTTGGCGAAAAATGTTGCTTCGCGTCTTGTCGTCCAGTTTGATGCTAATGCAAGGCCGGAGCCGTTCTTCTCGGAGGTTGAGGGAAGCGAGCACCCGCATCAGATGCTTGTTCTGCCACTTGTGTGGAAAGAGCGGATGCTGGGCGCATTGCTGCTCTTCCCGGTGGCACCGCTGCGCTCTGGTGTCATCGACAACCTCCTGCGCCTTGCTGATACGGCGGCTCATGCCTGGGCAGCGCAGCAGCCTGTGGCACAGCGCGTGATTGCGGGCAGCCGACGGGCCATTGTTGCCGGTGCTTCTCTGCTTGTGCTGGCAGCCCTTGCCCTCATCCCTGTGCCGATGACCGCTCTTGCTCCCGCACGTATTGTCAGCATTGAGCCAATGGTCGTGGCTGCCCCTGTTGATGGCGTGATCGACGACATCATGGTTCGGCCCAATGATGCGGTGTCGGCTGGCCAGCCACTGCTGCGCTATGCCGAATTGCAGCTGAGTTCCAAAGCGGACAACGCCGATGCAGAGCTTGCTGTCGCTGATGCAAAATTCAAGCGCGTCAGCCTTGCGGCGCTTTCGAACATTGATGCCAAGCGCGAGCTTGCGGTGGTTGAAGCGGAGCGGGATCTGAAG
This sequence comes from Beijerinckiaceae bacterium, assembly GCA_051649305.1. Lineage (GTDB taxonomy): Bacteria > Pseudomonadota > Alphaproteobacteria > Rhizobiales > Beijerinckiaceae > JADCCX01. The sequence goes on along the minus strand of JBOFGV010000083.1, from coordinate 114,580 downwards.
CGGGCGGAGCGGGACTTTGCGCTGGACCAGTTGAAGCGCAGCCGTGTGCTTGCCCCACGCGCCGGTGTTGCCCTCTATGGTGATCGCCGGGACTGGATCGGTCGCCCGGTTGCGACCGGTGAGCGCATTCTCGAGATTGGTGATCCCTCACGCGTAGAGGCGCAACTCGAACTCCCGGTCGAAGATGCCATCGCGATGCAGATTGGCCAGCGTGTTTCGGTATTCCTTGATACAGCCCCGCTTGCGCCCCTTGCTGCCGAGGTGACCCGTATCAACCACGAGCCGCGCTTTATCGAAGGCAAAGGCCTTGCCTTCGTATTGCAGGCAAAGCTGGTTGATGATGCAACGCCGCCGCTTGGGGTGCGGGGCACTGCACATATCCGTGGCGAAACTGTACCGCTCGGGCTGTTTTTGTTGCGCCGTCCCATTTCGTCTTTCCGTCAATGGGCGGGTCTGTGATGGCGACAGCGCTTCCGGCTTCACCCCAAACCCTACCTGCTCTCAGGCCAGAACTCAGGCTGCTGGATGAGGGCACACAGCATATTCTCTACGATCCTGTCAGCCATCGTTATGCGAAGATTGATTTTCAGACGGCGGTACTGCTGAAGTGCTGGCGGCTGTCACGCGATCCTGTGGCCGTTATGACGCTGGCAGGGGCGCGGCTTGGCGCATCTTTTTCCGCTGCCTCGCTGCAGCAGCTTGTCGAGAGCGCTGGCCGCAGTGGCTGGCTCATGCCTCAGGGTTCAGCTGCGGTGGACAAGCTTGCCACAGCTGCAGCCAATGGGAAGAAGAGCGGCCTCAACTGGTTGCTTCACAACTGGATTTCGATTCGTATTCCGCTGGTCTCGCCAGAAGCCATGCTGCGCCGCTTTGCGCCTGTACTTGATCTGCTTTTTTCAAAAGCGGGTCTGGTTGCAACGGCCCTGGTCACACTCGTTGCACTCTGGCTCGCAAGCCGCCAGTGGGCTGAACTTTCAGCCGCTTTCACTGGACTGGCCAACGCCTATGCTTTGGCGGGTCTGGGCCTCACATTGCTGCTGGTGAAAGTCTGGCACGAGATTGGCCACGGCCATATCGCGATGCGTCATGGCTGCCGAGTGCCCAATGCCGGCGTGATGATCGTGCTGGGTGCACCGCTGTTCTACACCGATGTTTCCGATGCCTGGCGATTGCCTGATCGCAGGCGGCGCATGGAGATTGCGGCAGCCGGATTTCAGGCCGAGATGATGCTGGCGGCAGCCGCCTTGCTGCTGTGGGTTTTCCTGCCTGATGGCCTGATGCGGAGCCTTTGTTTCTTCGTCGCCTTTGGCAGCATGGCTGCCAGCATCTTCGTCAACCTCAGCCCGTTCATGCGGTTCGATGGTTACTTCCTGCTGTCGGACTGGTTGCGCATTCCAAATCTCCACGCCAAGGCCTTTGCCGCGATGACATGGCTTTTGCGGCGGCATCTGCTCGGCTTTGCAGATGCTGCGCCGAAGGAGACGGCAGGACTGTCCATCGGGGCATTGGCACTGTTTGGTGCGCTGACGGCGACTTACCGGTTCTTCTTCTTCCTCGGGCTTGCAGTGCTCGTTTACCACATGACCTTCAAGATTCTGGGCATCCTGCTTTTTGCCATCGAGATCGCTTGGTTTATCCTCAAGCCCCTCTCAGCCGAGCTGAAAATCTGGCGTGCCCGCAGCGATGAAATCCGCTGGCGTGGTCCGGGTTTGCGCAGCGCTTGTGCCTTGCTCCTTATTGGCCTCGTGATGTTTCTGCCGCTTTCCGGCAGTGTGCGCGTGAAGGCAGTCATCGAGCCTGGCGAGACAGCGCGGCTGCATGCTCCCGAGGCTGCAAAGATTGTCAATCTGCATGTAACAGCAGGTGCCGAGGTGCGGCGCGGGGATCTTCTCGCAGAACTCGAATCCCCGATCATTGCCCATCAGATTGATCTTGCAAGCAAGCGCCTCGCACTGGTGCAGGCGCGGCTGGCGCGGGGAGGTGCTGACAGTCAGGAGCGCGCCCAGAGGCAGGTGTTGCTGCAGGAAGAGCAGACCCTTGCGTTGCGCTTGCGCGGCCTTGCGGCTGAGCAGGATGTGCTGCGCCTGCGTGCGCCGATCGACGGGCGCGTGATCCATCTTGACCAGCAGATTCATGCCGGGCGCATGGTCTCCCCCAAGGATCGTATTCTGCTGATTGGCGGCCATGGAACTGTGTCTGCGCGGGGCATGGGCGATGCGATCCAGACAGGGCGACTGACCGAGGGTGCTTCAGCCACTTTCATTGCGGAAGATGCCCTGCAGCCGAGACGGCATCTCACGCTGATCCAGAAAGCAGCATCCTCCAGCGCTGTCATAGAGCCAGCTGCACTGGCTGAATCCTTTGGCGGCGACACGCCAGCCAGCATGGATGGCAAAGGTCGCGCAGTCGCAACAGGCGCCGCCTATCTCCTGACATTCCGTGGCGAAGGCGATGCACCCATGCTCGCCCAACGCGGAACAATCCACATCACAGCGGCGACAGAAAGCCTCGCTGCCCGCGGGCTCAGAAGAGCCTTTTCCATTCTTGTCCGCGAAAGCGGCGTTTGAAACAGACCAAAAGCACCAAAGGACCAGCTGCCATGTCGACCCTTGCGAAAACCAGAAAAACAAAGAGTGCCAATTCCGCCAAGGGTATGGAACAGCGGACAAAGCTGCCATCCCTTGATGTGGCAGCCAAGCCCGGAATCGAGCTGCTTGAACCAAGGCTCGTTTTTGACGCGTCGTTTGATGCGGCTGACGATGCGCCGCTTGCTGTCTGCTACATAGGTGGTGATAACACAGGTGCTGGTGTCTCCACAGAAGCTGACGTGGCACCCGTGGCCTCGCCACCTTTGCCCCAGCCAGTTGAGCAGCCCCGGCAGGAGATTGTCTTCATCAATGGTTCGCTTGCCGATATCGACACACTGAAGGCAGCCGCACCCGCAGGTGCCGAGGTGCATGTGCTGTCAGCGGGGCAAGATGGTTTGCGCCAGATGGCGGATATCCTTAATGGCCGTGGCGGCATTGATGCGGTTCATATCCTCTCCCATGGTGAAGCAGGTGAAGTCCATCTGGGGTCTGGCACATTAACGGTCGCCTCCGCCGGAGCAGAGCACCGCGCAGCGCTGGAGACCATCGGCCGCAGCCTGTCTGCTGATGCCGACATTCTTGTCTATGGCTGTGATGTTGCATCAAACGAGGCTGGCCGCACTTTGGTTCAAACCATTGCCGGGATCACCGGTGCAGATGTTGCGGCTTCTGATGACCTCACGGGTCTTGGTGGTGACTGGGATCTCGAGGTTGACACTGGCTTGATCGAGACAGGTGGTCTTCGCGCTGAAACCTGGAGCGGCGTGCTTAGTCTTACCAACACAGGCAACTGGAGTGTTGCGGGTACGACAGCAACCAATACGACTGCCAGTGTAACAACAACCATGACGTTCTCGGTTGGCGCAGGTGGCCTTGTTTCATTGAACGCAGTGCCGCAGACTCTGAACACAACCACTGCCTTCTTCGCGAATGGGGCTGCGGCTGATCCTGCCCTTGGCTTCACCTATACCTGGGACACAACACCCGAGGTCGCAGCAGGAGCACCGCAACCCGATGCAGCGGCGGATGATGTTCCAATGACAGTGACGATCACTTTCTCGACCGCGATTGCCAACCCAATCATCCACATTGACCGGCTTGGCGGCAACGGAACAATAGGTACGGATTCCAGATCAAACTCATCTCTTTGGACATTGAATACGCCGGGTGCAACGCTGACGAAACTAGCGGGCGTGGACCATCTCGAGGTGACGTCGACAACATTCCAGCGCACGCCAAACACTGTGATGGCAACAACGGGCGTTTCTGGCGAAGCCTCAACCAATGCATTGAACAGCACGGCCGCAGGCTCCATCCGTGTCAACGGCACCTTTACATCGCTGAGCTTCACGGTAAGCGGCGCTGGCGTAGAGGGGGCTGCTGCTGATGGCATTGAGATAGCCCTGACTGTGGAACCACCTCCGGTTGCGCGGGATGACGCCTTTACAATGCTGGCCAATACAACTCTCAATGGCAATCTCTTTGCCAACAATGGGTCCGGTGCAGATGCCGATCCGCAGGGTGACGCACTGGCGATTACAGCTGTGAATGGCGTTGCCTTTACTGTCGGCACACCCATCGCCATCGCCAATGGCACACTTACCATTACCAATGGGACGACAGGGGCCTTCACCTTTGTGCCTAATGCAAACTACATGGGGCCAGCGTCATTCAGCTACGCTGTTGCTGATCCGAGCGGAGCTACATCAACAGCAACGGCCTCCATCACTGTGCAGCTCGATACCGACAACGATGAGGTTGCTGACGTCAACGACATCGATGACGATAATGATGGAGTGACAGACGTTACAGAAGGCAGAACCGCTTTGGCATCCGCTTTCGCGGTCAACGGGCGTGAATTCGCCATCACACCAACAGTGCGCACTCCAACAGGTACGAGCGGTCAGGGCGTCGGGAGTATCGCTGTATATGAGCTTGTGGACCCCGGAAACCCCAGCATTGTCGTCGGTTATCTGCGTGGCACAGTAACGGATATCGTTGGCAACTCTGGCGGCCCGACCACGGTTACCTGGGCTACGCTCGACGGCCAGCCCCGGGTGCGTGTGGTGAGCGGGAATACCGACTTTAACACCTACGAGAGTGCTGAAGTAAAGTTCGAGCTCTTCGAAACGTCAAGTAATCTCACAACGTTGCTCGCTGGCGGTACCGGAGATCCGCTGATTGCGACGTTCTCTGTCGACAATGGTGATCTTGACAAGGCTCCGGGCCGACGCACGGAGAGGGTATCCGCAAGTCTTGATGAGATTACTGCCTATACCGTTGACGCAAACACGACGTTGACCGTTGCTGAAATTGGCACACCGGGGCGGATTGTGGCCACATCGACTGCGGACAATATCCCTGATACGCTTGTTCCTCCAGATACGATCCGTTTCAGCTATGTCAACCGCGACAGCTTCGTCATCCGGTTTGAGACCACCGGTGACTCCGCCGGGTTCCAGATCAATATGAAGTCACCGGTGAATTTCCCGAACGCAGTCGACAGAATTGCTGCAGGTATCGACAGTGACAACGATGGTATCTCCGACCATCTCGATATCGACTCTGACAACGACGGCATCACTGACAATGTCGAAGCGCAAACAACGGCGGGCTACATCGCGCCATCCGGCACAGGTGCAGCGATGCTTGATACCGACAACGATGGTCTGGATGACCGCTATGATGCTACGCGGACAACAGGTGCAATCGGCTCCAATGGTCTGATACCGGTCAACACTGACAGTACAGATAGCGCTGACTATCTTGATACAGACAGTGACAACGATGGCAAGCTTGACGCCGCTGAACGCGGAACAGCGGGTCCGACAACGGCAGCAACAGGTCTGTCGACGGCAGCCAACGATGCTGATGGAGATGGACTGTTTGATGTCTTCGAGGGTGCCAGCACCACAGACGGCTTTGACGTCAATGATGAGAACCGTACGGCAGCTGCAATCGCGTTGTCAGGCGTTCCCGCCCTCAATGCATCCGGCTCGAATGCCGTGCCACTGGTGACGGATTCCTCATTCCGCGATGTGAATGATCCACCTGTTGACGGCAATGAAACCAACACGGTTACAGAAGATACAGTGCTGACAGTAGCTGATGGCGCAGCAGGCGATTTGCTCGCCAACGCCACTGATGCAGACGGCGATGCGCCAGTCATAACGGGTTTCACAATTGCAGGGATTGCAGGCACGCAGCCTGTTGGATCGGCAATCAGCATCCCCGGTGTCGGCTCGGTCACAATCAACGCCGATGGCAGCTACAGCTTTACCCCGGTTGCAAACTACACCGGTGCTATCCCGGTGATCACCTACACTGTCTCTGATGGAAACGGCGGCACCGACACATCGACGCTGATACTGAACATTACGCCGGTTAACGATCCACCTGTGGCGACAGACGATACCAACACAACCGCAGAAGACACACCTGCTTCCGGCAATGTCATCACGGGTGGAACGCCTGACATGGACCCTGACAACGATGCATTGCAACTGACTCAGTTTACCGTTGCCGGTTTTGCGGGAACCTTCTCGCCTGGGCAGACAGCGACAATCCCCGGTGTTGGTCAATTGGTCATGCAGCTCAATGGATCCTACACCTTCACACCAGCGGCAAACTACACTGGCCCTGTTCCTCTTGCTACCTATACGATTTCCGATGGCAAGGGCGGCACCGATACTGCAACACTCTCGATTTTGGTAGGTGCAGTCAATGATCCGCCGGTTGCGACAGATAATGCGAAGACCCTTACAGAGGACCAGCCCGCGACGGACAACCTGCTGACCGATGATACGCCGGACAGTGATGCTGACAATGACCCACTGGTTGTTACCCAGTTCACGGTGGCAGGCATGCCCGGCTCATTCGGGCCAGGGCAGACTGCAACGATCCCCGGCGTTGGCCAGCTTATCGTCAATTCTGACGGCAGCTATACCTTTACGCCGAGCCCTGAATACAACGGCCCTGTCCCTTCTGTCACCTACACAGTTTCCGACGGAAAGGGCGGCACCGATACTGCAGTTCTGACATTGACAGTGGCACCCGTTGATGACACCGGCGCAATCACCAATCTTGCCGACAATGCAGGCAACCTTGCCGGCACTGACGCGCAGGTCAAAGAGAGCGATCTGCCGACAGGCACATCACCCACCGGAACCGGCGAAACCGCGACGGGAACATTCACCATTGCAGACAAGGATGGTATTGCATCACTGTCAGTTGGTGGTACGGTCATTACACTTGCCCAGCTGCAGGCCGCGACACCACTGGCACCGATCACGATTGCCAGCCCGACATACGGCAGCATCACGATCACCGGCTTCAACCCCGCGACCGGCGCAGTGTCCTATAGCTACACGCTGGATACCAGCGCTCCGAACGTCAACGGTGCGCCGCTGACAGAGTCAATCGCTTTGGCCATCGTCGATGTGCTTGGCAACACCACACCCGGCACGCTTGCTATCGCCATCCTTGATGATGCGCCGGTTGCCACCAACGATGTGGATCGCGTCATCTCGACACCGGGTAATCCGTCCAGCATTGCAGTTGGTAACGTTGTGACAGGCGCACCTTCAGCAGGTGATCCGAACACGTCTGACGGAACGGCTGATACAGCTGGTGCTGATGCGCTTGGCGCTGCACCGGTCAGCGGCGTTGTGGTGGGCAACGGTGCGCCAGTGGCTGGCGGTGTTGGAGTGCCGGTTCCCGGTCTCTTCGGTTCGTTGACGCTCAACGCCAATGGTGGCTACACCTACACACCAGACTATGGCAATCCGGCAGTGTCCGCGCTTGGGCCGAATGACTCTCTCAACGATGTGTTCACCTACGAGATCACCGACGCAGACGGCTCGAAGTCAACCGCGACCCTGACGCTTTCGATCACGGGCACACCGGCCATCATCAACGCTGGCTCGGCCAACCCCGCTGGTGTTGACGGAACTGTGAAGGAGGCTGATCTGCCTGTTGGCACCACGCCATCAGGCACCGGGGAGACAATCACTGGCTCGTTCACAGCTGTGGTCTCTGGTCCGGATGTGCTTGCCAGTGTCACAATTGCAGGCACGCCTTATACGCCTGCGCAATTGCTTGCAGCGACGCCTGCAAGCCCGATCATCATCACCACGCCATTGGGCGTGCTGGAAGTCACAGGCTTTGATCCACTAACGGGTGATGTCAGCTATGAGTACACTCTGACTGCACCGCAGAACCATTCAACAGGTCCTGTCTTTGATACAATCCCCGTGTCTGTCACCAGCAACCTTGGTGACACGGCCAATGGCAACCTGCGCTTTGCAGTGGCGGATGACGCGCCGCTTGCAACGAATGATGCGGATACGGTTTCAGAAAACGGAACCGCACCGGCAACGGGCAATGTCTTCACCGGCGTTGATGCTTCAGGAGGTGATCCTAACATAACCGATGGCACGGCGGACAATGCCGGTGCTGATGCACCTGCCAATCCGGTAACTGCTGTTGGTGCAGGCACTGGCGCACCAGCGTCTGCCCCGGGTGCTGCAGTCGCAGGTCTCTATGGCACGCTGACACTGAACGGGGACGGCTCCTACAGCTATCAGCCGAACCGGACTGATCCTGTTGTCAATGCGTTGACCACGGGCCAGAGCCTGACTGATGTCTTCACCTACGAGATCACAGATGCCGACGGCGACAAGGTGACGGCAACACTCACAGTTGCCATCATCGGTGTGAATGATCCAGTGGTTATGGTCGATCCGCAGAACCCTGGCGTGCCGGGATTGCCGACACCTGCGCCCGATCCGCTGAATGTCATTCCTGATATCACAGCACCGGACAGCACCAGCCCACCCCAGATTCTGGTTTCGGATTACATCCGCGATCCGGAGAGTGGCCCAGTTACCTACGATGCAACTGGTTTGCCTCCGGGGTTGATCATCGATCCTGCAACCGGTCTTATCTCCGGTGTTCTGCCGATCGATGCCTCACAGGGTGGTCCGAATGGCGATGGCGTATATCCTGTCACAGTCACCATCACAGACAATGGCGGCAACGTCACAACAACCACGATCACCTATACCATCACAAACCCGCCTCCGGTGGCCTTGAATGATGCTGCAACTGTAACCGAAGATATCACCGCCACGGGTAATCTGCTCGATAATGACAGCGATCCTGATGGTGATCCCCTGGCGGTTACTGGCTTCACGGTTCCGGGTCTGGCAGGCACATTCCTGCCGGGATCAACAGCCACCATGCCCGGTGTGGGCACGCTCACCATCGCTGCTGATGGGGGTTGGTCCTTCACTCCGTCGCCTAACTATGATGGCCCTGTTCCGCCCGTGACCTACACAATCACGGACAAGGATGGTGCGCTTGCGACAGCTGTGCTGACGCTCACCATGCAGCCTGTCAACGATGCGCCTGTGGTGGTTGATCCTACCAACCCCGGCACGCCGCTGAACCCTGTGCCGACACCTGATCCTCAGAACATCATTCCGGATGTGACAGCGCCTGACAGCACGACTCCGCCTGTCATTGATGTTTCGGACTACATCCGTGATCCGGAAGGTGATCCATTGACCTACGAGACGGATGGTCTGCCGCCGGGCCTGACCATTGATCCTGTGACAGGCGTCATTTCCGGTGATCTGCCGAATGATGCGTCGCAGGGCGGTCCCAACGGTGACGGCGTTTATCCTGTCACTGTTACTGTCACAGATATTGCCGGCAACAAGACGACAACCACGATCACCTATACCGTGACCAACCCGCCGCCTGTTGCTGTTGATGACAGCAATACGGTCAGTGAGGATGGCCCGCCGGTTGTTGGCTCGGTGCTTGTTGGCCCCGGTGCTGACAGCGATCCGGACGGTGATCCGCTCACCGTTGTTTCAGCCAGCTGGAATGGCCAACCTGTACCCATTGGTCAGCCTTTCGTGTTGCCAAATGGTGCAGTGCTGACGCTGAACCCGGATGGAACCTACAGCTTCGATCCAGGCACAGCCTATGATGCCCTTCCTGTTGGTGAAACCGCACTGGAGGCCATCCAGTATGTGATCACCGATGCTGACGGCGCACAGGCGACAGCATCGCTCACCCTGACTATTGTCGGTGTGAATGATGCGCCCAAGCTGGTTGACCCGAACAATCCCGGCAACCCCAACCCGGATCCGCTGGTGCTTCTCACACCAAACATTGCGCTCGACAGCACTCCGGTTGTTATCCGTGCCGGTGATGTCTTTGTTGATCCGGAAGGGCGGCCGCTGACCTTTGATGCGACCGGCATGCCGCCGGGTCTGTCAATCGATCCGGTGACGGGTGTGATCTCCGGTGTCATCGGTGCTGATGCATCGCAGGGTGGTCCGAATGGTGATGGTATCTATCCCATAACACTGATCGTCCGCGATCCGGATGGTGGTGTGAGAGAAGTCACCTTCCCGTTCACGGCACTCAATCCACCGCCAGTGGCTTTGAACAATCAGGCGCGCGCTGACAGGCCCAACACGCCGGTGACGATTGATGTCTTGCCGAACGACAGCGATCCCGATGGTGATAACCTGACGATCGTGGAGGCAACGTCTCCCGACGGGGAGGTCATAATCGAATCTGATGGAAGGATCCGCTTCATTCCAAGCCGTGGGTTCTCAGGCAGTGCCGTTATCACCTACACAATTGCTGACGGGCATGGTGGCTTTGCAACGGCCACTGTTATTGTTGACGTCCCACCTGAGGACAACCACATCGCACCGTCTGCTCCGCTTTGGCCAATGGACATGCTGGATGGCAAACCTGCGGGTCAGTCACCCTTCCCTGGAACGGGCTATATCGTGCTTGATGCGCTACGCTGGAACGGATCAGCTGACGATATTCTGGCACGCTTCAAACGTGATGCGGAATCGCCACTGCACAGCACCTTGTCCGATGTTGCCACTCGGACGTTCCTCGGAACCTCCATCGCCCGTGTCTCCGCGGATACCCCATCCGGTGAGAAGCTGTGGGTCGAGACAATGATGCATGAGCGCCAGTTCGTGCTGAAGGTCTGGCAGGAGGACAGCAACGGCAAACGCAGCATGGTTGACTACCGATTGATCACTGACCGTGATCTGCGCTGGCTCGAGCGTCTCGGCCGTGACATTCACGGTGGTGTACCACCGGTCACGCAGGATCGTGTGGAGCTGGATGTCGAGGCTGTCATGGCATCGGGAGAGGTTGTGAGGCGGCAGCTTGTCATCGAGCCACGCCTTGGTCAGGTCCGCTTGCAGGAACCTGAGTTGAGCCATTGAAAGAAGAAACCGGCGGTGTCCCCAGAGCCGCCGGTACACCTGATTGTCTCAAGAAATCATAAAACTATCCAATAGACTGTTAGGGATAAACGCGCTTTGTTGCCTCCAGTTCACGGTCAGACTCCATCCGTTTAACTGTTGTTTCAGAGCTTTAACAATATGCCGGCGCAATAGTGATCATTCTTGTGTGGGGCAAATGAAAGATCAATTGATTGCAAAAAGGCGTTTGCTGGACCGGTTTTTGGCCATCGGTGCTCCCGATGCTGCTTCGGTATTTGCCGGAAGCGTTCGGGCTGCACAGATTGCTGCAGTCAGGCGCTACACACCGTGGATGATGGCAGCCAATATCGCCAGTGCGCTGCTTATTGTGTACAGCTTTAATGGCAGCGCCTACTTCCCCCATGTTATGATATGGGCTTCAGTTGTGGTCGCAATCGCCACGTTTGCCTTGATGCGCAATCTGGCGGGCCGCACTTTTCAGGCCCGCTCCACCGCCTCTGTGCGTGGCATTCGACGGACGGTTGCGCATGCATTTATTCTTGGAATTGTGTGGGCCGTTCTGCCGGCTTTCTTTGCTGTCGGAGATATGGAGCAGCGTATCATCATTGGTGCAGTGGTTGCTGGCATGCTGTGTGGCAGTGGTTTTGCGCTCGCGACAGTCACACCTGCGGCCATTGCTTTTGCTGGCATGATAGCCATGGGATCGAGTGTAGCCTTGATCCTGGTTCCGGGGTTCACAACGGCTGCCCTGTTCCTGCTCAATACGGTTTACATCGCGGTTGTGGCCAACAGTTCACTGGCGCTCGCAAAGACCTTGAAAGAGCGGATCGAAGCCCAGATACGCAGCGAGGAACAGCGTGACTACATCGGATTGCTTCTCAGTGATTTTGAGGAGCATGGCAACGACTGGCTCTGGATGATTGATGCGCGGGGGCGGATCCAGCATGTCTCATCACAGTTGACGACACTGCTTCACCGTTCAGAGGAAGATCTTGTGGGTCGCAGTGCGCTGGATTGTCTTCCGCTGACATCACGCTCAGAAAGATCGGAAGACGAGCGGCGCCAGCTTGCTGTCATTGTTGCAGCGATCAGATCACAGAAAATGTTCCGCGACCTTGAACTGACGGTCTTCATGGACGGCTGGCCGCAGCGTTGGTCGCTGACGGGCAAGCCAGTGTTTGATGCGGAAGGCCATTTCGCAGGCTATCGCGGCATCGGGCGCAACGTGACAGCCGCAGGCGAGGCCCGGCGCCGGGTCGAGCACCTTGCGCAATTTGATGTCCTGACAGGACTTTCAAACCGTGCCACACTGACCGGCGAGCTGGAGCGCGGCTTTCACAGACTGCATCGCAAAGGCGGCGATCTGTCGCTTCTGTTGATTGATCTTGATCACTTCAAAACCATCAATGACACCCAGGGCCATCCTGTTGGTGATGAGCTTCTGGTTGAGGTAGCGGACAAGTTGCGCACGCTGGCCGTTGAGGCAGACCTTGTTGCCCGTCTTGGCGGCGACGAGTTCGCTATTGTCATGAGTGGTGATGCGGAGGCGGAGCGTACCATGCGCTTTGCTGCCAGAATTGTTGAAGCACTCTCAGTTCCTATCAGCCTCCCTTCGGGCATCAATGCCTTGACAGGCGCAAGCATTGGAATCGCCACTGCAAAAGCAGGGAGCGATCCTGCCACACTGATCCGCCACGCTGACCTTGCACTGTACCGCGCCAAGCAGGAAGGACGCAGCCGCTTTGCGTTCTTTGAACCAACGCTTGAAGCCGCCGCGATGCGCCGTCACAAACTGGAGCGTGATCTGCGCATCGGTCTTGATACACAAGAGATCAAGCTCGCCTATCAGCCACTGGTCGAGGCCGGAAGCCTGCGCATAACGGCCTGCGAGGCGCTTGCAAGGTGGCATCATCCCACCTTTGGGCACATCAGCCCTGCCGAGTTCATTGCCATTGCCGAAGAGAGCGGATTGATTGATCGTCTGGGAGCTTTTGTCCTCCACACCGCCTGCTGCACTGCTGCAAGCTGGCCGGATCATGTCCGGATTGCAGTCAATCTTTCCCCGGTCCAGTTTCGTTCACCAGGGCTTTTTGCTGCAGTGAAGAAAGCGCTGGAGGTTTCGGGCATTGCACCAGGGCGCCTTGAACTCGAAATCACCGAGACGCTGTTTCTGGAGCAGGGTGGTCACGTTGATGCGACACTGGAGGCTCTGAGGCTTCTGGGTGTCCGTATTGCGCTTGATGATTTCGGAGTTGGCTATTCCTCCCTGAGCTATCTGAGGCGCTATCGCTTCGACAAGCTCAAGATTGACCGGTCATTTGTTCTGGGATTGGCTGAAGGTCCGGAAAGCGCAGCCATCATTGCTGCAATCGTGGCGATGTCCTGTGAACTTGCCATCACGGTCACAGCAGAGGGTGTCGAGACGGTAGAACAGCTCGATTCCCTGCGTTCTCTTGGGTGCAACCAGATTCAGGGCTATTTCGTCGGGCGCCCAGTGGTGGCCGACGAGATTGCCAGAAAATTTGTATCTTCGGTTGCGCATGCCGCCTGACATGATGCGGTCTGATTGAAGCGCAGACTCTCTTGCAAACATGAGACTCCTTAAAAACAGACGCTTGGATATGGGCTGCTGACTTGTCCCGTCGCAGCTTTTCAATCAGGTGCGGGGACGTTTTTGTCTTCGTTCTTTCAGGCGACCGGGCAGGATCGAGACCGTTCATCCGCCGACAGGTCGCTGCATGTTCAGGGAGGAACACACATGCGCAAGGTATTACTCGGCATGGTTTCAGCGGCGGCACTTGTGTTGCCGGGCGCAGCGCTCGCACAGAGCGGCACAATCAAGATCGGCGTCCTTGTGGCGCTCGAAGGCGCTTTTGCGGCTGGCGGAGCGGACGGTGTTCGCAACGTTGAACTGGCCCTGAAGCAGGTCAACGGTATGATTGCGGGCAAGAAGGTCGAGACTGTGGTGGCTCCGACAGACACCAAACCCGACACAACCATCCGCATGGCCCGCAAGCTCATCGAGCAGGACAAGGTTGATATCATCATCGGACCATTGTCAGGTTCGGAAGGTATCGCCATGCGTGATTTTGCCAAGACAATCCCCGGCAATGTCGTCATCAACGGTATTTCGGGTGCGCTGGAAACAACCTGGGTTGACCCAGCCCCGAACTTCTACCGTTTCAACCTTGATGGTTCGCAGTGGGGCTTCGGTCTGGGCTCCTACGCCGTGAAGACGAAGAACTGGAAGCGCGTTGCCACCGTGGCGGCTGACTATTCCTTCGGCTACACCAATTTTATGGGCTTCGCGGTCGACTTCTGCAAAGCAGGTGGCGATATCGTCCAGCGTTTCTGGCAGCCGCTCGGTCAGGCTGACTTCGGTGCGATCATTGCCCAGTTGCCAGACAATGTGGACGCGATCTATCTGGGTCTTGGCGGTACAGATGCCGTCAACTTCCTGAACCAGTACCAGCAGGCTGGTGAGAAAACCAAGCTCATCGGTGGCACGATCATGGCGGACCAGACCGTTCTGACATCGCGCGGCAAGGCCAAGGATATCCTGAAAGGCACACCAACCTCAGGTCCGTTCGCGGTTGATAACCCGGATCCAGCCTGGCAGGCCTATGTGAAGACCTATCAGGATGCCTTCCCGGCTGCCCAGCGTTTCCCCACTCCTTCCCTGTTCGGTCTTGGCTACTTTGTGGCCACACAGGCTGCGATCAAGGGAATCGAGGCGGCCGGTGGTGATCTCAGCAATGGTCAGGCCAAGCTCAAGGAAGCGTTGAACAAGATTCAGCTCGATACCCCGGTTGGCAAGGTTTCGCTGAACGAGAACCGTCAGGCAACCGGCACAGTCTTCATCAACGAAGTGGTGGATGGCCCAGATGGCAACATGACCAACAAGATGGTGGGTAAGACAGAGAATGTCACGCAGACACTGGGCATGACTGTCGAGCAGTTCCGCGCCATCGGCCTGCCATCGCGTACAGCGGTTGATTGCGCCAAACTGCGCGCAGGCGGCTGATAGCACGATAAAATGAAAAGGCTGGCAGTAAGCCAGCCTTTTCACCTGATGTGTCTTTCTGTCAGTGACGCCAAGGCCATGACGCTCATCAGTTACCTTACCAAAACCCATTTTGCCGACAGTGCGGTTGAGGATGCGCTGCCTGAACAGGTGGCCGGTCTCAGCCGCATCGTTGTCATGTCTGATGGTAGCCCCGGCACGCAGGAGGCGCTGGCCCGAATCCACAACGCTTTGCCGCGTATCTCTTTTCACGAAGCTCCGGTTTTTGCAGATGCGCCCAGCCATCGTGCTGCAGCAGAGCTTGTTGTGTATCTGCAAAAGACTGATACCCGCACAGTTCTTGTAGTCGGTGGATCGCACATCGTGGCGCAGGCCAGGCTGGCCGCCGCAGCAATACAGCGGCGCAGAGGCATCTGTTCTGTCATTGCCGTGCCAACAGCACTTTTTGACTTTGGCCTTTCACGCCATGTGAGGCCGCGCGATGGCGACCCTGTGGTCTGCCCGCGGCCAGACCATATCATCGCCGATCCATCAGTGCTCGCCCATACGCCAACCCGCCGTCTTGCTGCTTCCGGCATGGAGATGCTGGTGCATGCCATCGAAGCCTATGCGAGACCAACCTTCAACCCGCCTGCCGATGGACTGGCTCTTGATGCTGTCAGGCGCTTGACACGCTGGCTGCCTGTTCTCGCGACGGGGGCAATGAGCGCGGCTTTGCGTCGCGAACTAATGGCGGCCGCACTGACAGCGGGGCTTGCCATGGAAAAAGGTGTGGGCGGCGTTGATGCACTGGCCCATGCTCTGGAAGAGGATATTGCAGATCAGGCGACGCCTGGCGAGCTGCACGCACCTTTGATGCGCGCGATTATTGACTTCAATGCACGCGCTGTTGGGGAGAGATATGACGCGCTGCTGGATGCCATGGGTGGAAACGCCGATCCACAGCAGGACTTACCCTCCCGTCTCGCCACATTGTCGCGTATGCTGAAACTGCCCGTTGCCTTGCGTGAAACAGCCACAGACCGCAGCGCTTTTGCACGCATAGCCGACATAGCGGCTGATGACCCCTCTGCGCTCGCCAATCCCCGCTTGATGACATCGGGTGACTGTCGCCAGATTCTGGAGGCGGCATGGTAATGGCCCACAGGTTTTGAAAAGTGGTCCAAATCTGCTGTTGCCAATCACAGCAACAGCGCTAGGTTAGAAAAAAGTATAAAAAATATAAAGGGATGGAGGTGTGTTGTGAGTATTGCTTACGCTGTAGCGCACGGTGCCTTTGGGCGCGCCTGCCTTTATGCCCTCGATAAAGCAATGGCCCCCCATGCGCATCGGGAAGGGCATCTGATTTTTCACATCAGCGGTCCTGCTGCTGAGGTCATTGTGGATGGTCAAGCCTACCCTCTGGCTCCGGGACAGGCTGTCGCTGTAAGCCCCTGGCAATCGCATTATTACCGGCCCATCAACCCGCATGATACGGTACTGTCGCTTACGCTTTACATCAGGCCGGGCTGGTTTGTGCAGGCGAGCCGCGAGGCGTTTGACATTTTAAGGTTTGGTCGTGCGGGCGTAGAACTAAGCAACCGTATGGCGCGTATTCTTGCTGAAACCTGTCAGTCGTTGTCCTCTCATGGTGGAACAGATGGCACTTTCGAGGATCGTCTGAGTGCTATTACACAAGCCGCCTTTGACCAGACATGGCAATGGACCGCAGACGGTCAGCACTTCATAGGCCGCGAAAGGCCCGCGCGGGATTTTCGCATTCAGAAGGCCCTCAGATTGATGGATGAGACTCTGAGCGAGCCGATCGCCCTATCGCAGGTTTCGCGCGCATCGGGCCTGTCGCGTCCGCATTTCTTCAAGCTCTTCCGCGAGCAGATTGGCTTGCCTCCAACAATCTACATGAACGCGCTTCGCATGGAGCGCGCGATTGAAAGACTGGCGGCTGGTGAGGAAACCGTGGCTGACATCGGCTTTGATCTCGGCTTCTCGACTCCCGCCAGCTTCTCGCGCTTCTTCATTGCCAATGGTGTGGTGCCACCAAGCGCCTATCGCCGCAGTGTCATGGCGCAGACGGCGCATTGAATTTCAACACTGAAAGAACAGACCCTCGGAGAAGGACAGCGTGACGTTCCGCCTTAACAGTGTCTCCCAGGGAGGTGGTACTGGTCTCTGACCGGTCCGTCATTGTGCTTATGGAACCATTCGTCAAACGCTATCCGTTCTGGACGCTTGTGCTGATCCTTGTGGTGGTCGCATTCGCTTGGTTGGTGTTTGCGGTATGGCCACCGGAACTGGAGGCCTATCTTGGTCGCAAGCGCGTGTTTCTTGGTGCCTTGCTCAATGGCATCACCCTTGGCGCGCTCTATTTCCTCGTCGCCTCTGGCTTCACGCTGATCTTCGGCCTGATGCGGATCGTTAATCTCGCCCATGGCTCGCTCTTTCTCATTGGCGGCTACATCGGGTATGAAGTTGCGTCGCGCACAGGATCCTGGTTCCTTGCCTTTCCGGTTGTTTTTATCGCTGTTGGAGCGATTGGCCTTTTGATGCAGCTCTTCATCTTCTCGAAGATGGAAGGACAGGATTTGCGCCAGACGCTGGTCAGCATCGGTCTCTCCATCATTCTGGCTGACATCGTTCTGTGGATATGGGGTGCTGCGTCCACTTCGGTTGATGCGCCGGATATTCTGTCAAAACCGATGATCCTGCCGATCATCAGCACAATCAACAGCCGAGGCGAGGCTGTCTTTATTTCGCACCCGTCTGTCCGCATCTGGATCCTCATTGCTGCCATCGTCATCGGTGTGGCGATGTGGCTGGTGCTGAACAAGACAAGGTTGGGCATGCTGGTGCGTGCCGGTGTTGATGACCGCGAAATTCTGGCTGCCACCGGTGTGCGCATCAACCTTGTGTTTTTGGCTGTCTTCACTTTTGGCGCTGGCCTCGCCGGTGTAGCCGGTATTGTCGGCGGCACATTTCAGGCGCTGTCGCCCGGCATTGATGCGCGCTTTCTTCTGGCCAGTCTGGTCGTCGTCATCGTGGGTGGCATGGGCTCGATTTCGGGCGCTGCCGTTGGCGCGCTGATCATTGGCGTGGCCGAGCAGGTAGGGCTCGCCTACGCGCCGACCTACTCGGTGGTTTTCACTTTCCTCATTATGGCAGCTGTGCTGGCTTTCCGGCCGCAAGGCCTCTTCGGCGCTCGGCGGTAAGTGATGTCGATGGCAGAGCGCACTTCCTCTGGTGTTCCGGTCCCTGCGCAACAGGAAGCCCTGTTCTGGCGCGTGCCAACGGCTTGGTGGATCACGATCATTGTGCTGATCGGCTTGCCGCTTGTTGCCAACAGTTTCTGGCTGTTTCAGGTTTTCGGCTGGACCTTCATTCTGGGCATGATTGCCATCAGCCTGATGTTCCTGGCTGGCTATGGTGGCATGGTCAGCATCGCGCAAATGACCATTGCCGGAGTGGCGGCTTACTCAGTCGCTTATCTAGGCACATCCGGTGTTGTCACATCGTCTGGGGCACCACACAGCTTCGGTTGGCCCTGGTGGGTCATTGTTCCCGCGGCCATTCTGATTGCAGGGCTCTGCGCAACGCTGATTGGCGCTCTCGCCGTGCGGACCGAGGGCATCTACACGATTATGATCACACTGGCGATTGCAGCCGCTTTCTTCTATCTCACCCTGCAGAACTATACGATCTTCAACGGCTACACCGGGTTCAACCGCATTATCCCGCCTGAGCTTTTTGGTATCAACTGGCGCAACCCGGTTCCGTTCTATTATCTGTCCCTTGGCTGTGCAGCGCTGAGCTACGGTGCGGTTGTCTATGTCTCTCGCTCGCCGTTTGGTCTGGCACTGCAGGGCGTCAGGGATAATCCGCGCCGCATGGCTGCCCTTGGGTTTAACGTCACGGCGCACCGTGTGGCGGCCTATGCGTTCGCCAGCATTTTTGCGTCAGTTGGTGGTATTCTCCTTGTCTGGCAAAATACACAGATCGCACCCAACACCGTGGGCATTGCTGCTGCCATTGATGTGCTGGTCGTGGCTGTGGTCGGCGGTCTGCGCAGGCCACTGGGGTCTTTCATCGGTGCTTTCATCTACGTGCTGCTGCAGGTGTTCTCGCCTGACTTCCTTGGCGCGCTTGGCTTCTCGACAGAGCGTTTTAAATTGATCATTGGCATAGGCTTTCTGGCGATTGTGCTGTTCTCGCCGGATGGTGTTCTCGGCCTCTGGGATCGCTGGCGCGCCAGCAGGGCACAGCGCATCGATCCATTGACAGGAGCACCACGGTGAGCACCGGTGTTCCAAACGATCGCATGGGTGTGCTGAGTGCCGGCAATGCGCTTGAGCTGCGCGGGGTCAGCAAGCTCTTTGGCGCGCTGGCCGCAATCTCTGATGTGACCATTTCCGTGAAGCCCGGTGAGCGCCGCGCGGTGCTCGGCTCCAACGGTGCGGGCAAGACAACGCTGTTCAATTGCATCACCGGAGACTTCCCCGCGACTTCCGGGTTCATCCGTTTCTTTGGCGAGGATGTGACCAACTTCCCGCCCTATGAGCGTATCCGCCGGGGCTTGCGCCGCACCTACCAGATCTCGTCGCTGTTCGCCGGCCTCAGCGTTATTGACAACGTTTATCTCGCCTGCCGGGGCGTCTCGCGCAACCGCTACTCTTTCCTGCGCCCGCGTCGCGATGATGCGCTTGTGCATGCTGCCGAGACACTGGTTGAGGCCGTGCATCTGACAGCCGTGAAGGACCGGCTTGTGGGTGAACTTGCTTATGGCCAGCAGCGTCAGCTTGAAATTGCGCTGGCGCTGTCGGGCGCACCGCGTTTCATCCTGTTTGATGAACCTGCCGCTGGTCTTTCACCCACCGAGCGGAAAGATCTCGTGACAATCCTGACCTCGCTGCCTTCCCATATTGGCTACATCATCATCGAGCATGATATGGATGTGGCGTTGCGTGTGGTTGAAAGCGTTACGATGATGCACAACGGGCGCATCTTCAAGGAAGGCAAGCCCAGCGAGATCGAGGACGATCCCGAGGTGCAGGAGCTGTATCTGGGAGGTGGCCATGGCTGAGCACTTTCCCATGCAGCAGCGCACGGGGGCACCGGTGTTGCAGCTCTCCGGCGTCAATGTCTTTTATGGCCGCAGCCATGCGGTGCAGGGCGTGGATCTTACCTTGCACTCGGGCGTGCTTTCCGTCGTTGGCCGCAACGGCATGGGCAAGACGACGATGTGCAAGGCGATCATGGGCATGGTGCCCATCTCATCTGGCTCTATCCGTTTCATGGGCGAGGAGATTGCCGGTCGCTCATCCACCGACATCGCCCGCATGGGCATCGGCTATGTGCCGCAGGGGCGACGGTTGTGGCGCTCACTGACGGTGCACGAGCATCTGCGTCTGATGTCCACCGGCAAGGGCGCCTGGACGCCCGACCGCATCTACGATGTCTTCCCGCGTCTCGCCGAGCGTCGCAACAACGGCGGTGCGCAGCTCTCCGGCGGTGAACAGCAGATGCTGGCGATCAGCCGCGCGCTTCTGATGAACCCACGGCTTCTGGTGATGGACGAACCGACGGAGGGGCTTGCCCCCGTGATCGTTTCGCATGTTGAGGAAACATTGGTGCGGCTTGCCGCCGAGGGTGATGTTGCGATCCTCGTGATCGAGCAAAACATCGGTGTCGCCACCCAGATGTCTGATCCCGTCGCAATCATGGTCAACGGGCGCATCAACCGCGTCATTGCTTCTGCGACACTGGCCGCTGACCGCGAACTGCAACAGCGCCTGCTGGGCGTTGGTCGCCACAGCGGGGATGAAGCAGGCGGAGAGCAGGTTGGTGCATCGCCAGCCGATGCTGCTGGTACTGCAACGCCAGCCACCAGCACTGGCCCCATACGCGTCTACAACGCCAACCCCGCGATCCCGACACGTTGGTCGCAGGATGTCCCTGCCATCAAGATCGAGGCCGCTGCCCGGACAGTGTCAAGGCCGACACTGGCCACACTTGACGGTCGCCGCATCGGCGATGTGTCAGCACTTGCTGCCCGCGCGCCTATGGAGCCGCATGTCATTGTTGCTGGCACGCTTGATACCAAGGGCGATGAGCTGCGCTACATTCGCGATATCATCAAGGCTGCTGGACTGCGCACGCGATTGGTGGACCTTTCGACACAAGGCCGCAATCAGGGTGCGGATGTCTCGGCACAGGAAGTGGCGCTTGCCTCACCGGGCGGGTCTGCCGCTCTTGCCTCGGGTGACCGTGGCACAGCAGTTGGTGCCATGGCGGATGCCTTCAGTTTCTGGGTGCAGCGTCAGCAAGGCATTGTCGGCATTATCTCTGCAGGTGGTTCCGGCGGCACAGCCATGGCTACACCGGCGATGCAGACGCTGCCCGTTGGTCTTCCCAAAATCATGGTCTCCACCATGGCAGCCGGCAACGTTTCGCAATACGTGGGATCAGCCGATATCACGATGATGCCATCGGTCACCGATGTGCAGGGCTTGAACAGAATTTCCCGCGTGGTGCTGGGCAATGCGGCGAACGCAATGGCCGCGATGGCCAAGGGCTATGCTGCAAGTCTTGCAGCACCAACATCGAGAGCTGCAACACAGGCGGAACGCCCGCTCGTTGGCATGACCATGTTCGGTGTCACCACACCTTGCGTGCAGCAGGTCTCCAAATTGCTTGAAGCGACCTGGGAGCCGGTGGTTTTCCACGCCACCGGCGTTGGTGGCCGGTCGATGGAGAAGCTGATTGATTCAGGCCTGCTGCAGGGCGTCATCGATGTTTCGACCACTGAGGTCTGTGACATGATGGTGGGTGGAATCCTGCCTGCAACCGAGGATCGCTTTGGCGCTGTGATCCGCACGAAGCTACCGTATGTGGGTTCAATCGGTGCGCTTGATATGGTCAACTTTGCTGCCAGGAATACGGTGCCGGCACAGTTCCAGAGCCGCAATCTTTATGAACACAACCCACAGATCACATTGATGCGCACCACCGCAGAAGAAAATGCCCGCATGGGCCGCTGGATTGGCGAGCGTCTCAACCTGATGGAAGGGCCGGTGCGCTTCCTCATTCCCGAGGGCGGTGTGTCAGCGCTTGATGCGCCGGGCAAACCGTTCTGGGACCCTGAAGCCAATGCCGCGCTGATCCAGGCCCTTGTGCAGACCGTACGTGTGAGTGCAAACCGGCAACTCATCCGGTTGCCCCACCACATCAACGATCCCGCTTTTGCAGCGGCGCTGACAGAGCATTTCCGTGCTCTGCATCAGGGCCGGATGCGTGGCGCGACAGCGAGACGATAAACAATGCCAAAGCTCAGCAAATCTGCACTCCTCAAGTCCTACCGCGCGATGATCGCCAAGGGCATTCCCATTGTTGGCGGTGGTGCAGGCACAGGCCTTTCCGCCAAGTGCGAGGAAGCGGGCGGTATTGACCTGATCGTCATCTACAACTCCGGCCGCTTCCGCATGGCGGGGCGTGGTTCGCTCTCTGGTCTCATGCCCTACGGTGATGCCAATGCGATTGTCATGGACATGGCCCGCGAGGTCATCCCGGTTGTGAAAAAGACCCCGGTGATTGCCGGTGTCTGCGGCACAGACCCTTTCCGCATCATGGATGTGTTTCTGGATGACGTGAAAAAAGCGGGCTTTGCCGGTGTACAGAATTTCCCGACCGTTGGTCTGATCGACGGAACGTTCCGTGCGAACCTCGAAGAAACCGGCATGGGCTTTGGCCTTGAGGTCGAGATGATTGCGCTGGCCAACAAAAAGGGCCTGCTGACCACGCCTTACGTCTTCAGTGAAGCTGATGCGACAGCCATGGCCAAGGCGGGAGCTGATATCATCGTCTGCCATCTCGGCCTGACAACCGGCGGCTCGATTGGCGCTGAAACAGCCACGAAGCTCGCTGATGTTCCTGCCATCGTCGACAAGTGGGCTGCGGCCGCGCTCAAGGTCAAGAAGGATGCGATCATCCTTGTGCATGGCGGCCCTGTGGCTGAACCTGCCGACGCTGACTTTGTGATGAAGAACACGAAACACTGCCACGGCTTCTACGGCGCGTCCTCGATGGAGCGCCTGCCGGTGGAAGTGGCGATCCGCGATCAGACGCGGGCCTTCAAGAAAATCAGCCGCTCGGGCAAAGCAACTGCGCCGAAGACGGGTAAATCGAAAACAGCACGCTGATAAAGCGGGTAGCTTTGGGAGGAGCATGACATGACGGGACAGCTGATCGGAAGTCTGATCCTCTGGCTCATCGTGGTGGTGATCGTGATAGCGATCATCGTCTATCTGGTGAACTGGCTCTATCGTCGTTCGTCGAAGGAAATCTCCTTCGTGCGCACCGGCCTCATGGGGGAAAAAGTAGTGATCAACGGTGGCGCGTTTGTGCTGCCGATCATTCACGATGTGACCCCCGTGAGCATGAACGTGCTGCGCATGGCGGTGACCCGCGAAAAGGAAAACGCGCTGATCACGCGGGACCGCATGCGCGTTGATATCGATGCCGAGTTCTATGTGCGCGTCCGCCCCGACAAGCCGTCTGTTGCCATCGCTGCTGCCACCCTAGGCAAGCGCACCTTGCAGCAGGACCAGCTCAACGCGCTGCTCTCTGGTAAGTTCATCTCGGCGCTTCGCTCTGTCGCTTCCGAAATGTCGATTGAGGAAATGCACGAGCATCGCGGCACCTACGTGACACGCGTCAAGGAAGCGGCTGCCGAAGCTCTTGACCAGAACGGCCTTGTGCTTGAATCCGTCGCGATCACTGATCTTGACCAGACGGACCTGCAGTTCTTCAACCCATCCAACCGCTTTGATGCGGAAGGTCTTACACGCATTATCGAAGAGATCGAGGAGAAGCGGAAAATCCGCAATGACATCGAACAGGATGCGATGATCAAGATACGCGCCCGCAACCTTGAGGCCGAGCGTCAGGCGCTTGATATCGAGCGGGACAGCGAAACCGCAAGGCTGGAACAGCAGCGCGAAATCGAGATCAAGCGCGCGACACAGCGGGCCGATGTGGCCCGCGAGCGTGCGGCGCGTGACACTGAAGCCGAGCAGGCGCAGATCACTTCGCGCGAGGAAATCGAGAAGTCGAAGATCGCCAATGACCGCGCCATCAGCGAGGCAAGGATCGCCTCGGAGCGCGATATTCGCCAGCAGGAAATCGAGCGCACCAAGGCGGTTGAGTCAGCCGAGATTGCCGCCCATGAGCAGATCGAGAAGGCAAAGATCCTGAACGATCAGGTGATCCAATCTGCCCGTATCGCTGCCGAACGCGAGACACGCCAGAAGGAAATCGAGCGCACCAAGGCCCTGGAAGGGGCCGAGATCGCAGCGCGCGAATCCACCGAGAAGGCCCGCATCACGCAGGAAGCACAGGTCAGCGGTGAACGCATTGCCCGCGAGCGCGAGGTGAAGAGCCTTGAGATCGCCCGTAACCGCGCGCTTGATGAGGCGGAGATTGCGGCCCGTGAAGCCGTGGAGCGCGCGCGGATTGCGCAGGATAATGCCATCACAGCTGAACGTATCGCGTCCGAGGAAGGCCGTCGCAAGCTGGAAATCGAGCGCAACCGCGTTGTCGAGGAAGCCGAGATCGCCGCCCGCGAAGCCACCGAGGCTGCACGCATTGCACAGGAGAAGGCCACTTCTGCGGACCGCATTGCATCTGATCTTGCCACCCGCCAGCTTGACATCAAGAGTGCCGAGGAGCTGGAAGGGGCCGAGATCAAGCGCCGCGATGCTGTGGAGCGTCAGCGCATTGTCTCTGAACTCAAGATTGATCAGGAACGCATCAGCTCATCGAAGGCCCGAGAGGTTCTGCAGATCGAGCAGAAGAAGGCGGTGGAAATCGCCGAGGAAGAGCGTGCTATCACCATCGCGGCCAAGAAGATCGAGCGCGCCGATGCTGACAAGTCCCTGCGCCAGACCGAGATCATGGTGAAACAGGACATCGAGAAGGCAGATGTCGCCCGCGAGCAGGTGCTTGAGGCAGCAAGGCTGGAGCGCAAGCGCGCCATCGAGCAGCTTGAGATCGCCCGGTTGCAGGCGCTGCAGGAGGCACAGATTGCCTCCAACGAGGAGGTCGAGCGCGCGCGGATTTCGTCTGACCGTGGGCTTGATGAAGCCCGTGTCGGTCGTCAGCGTGATCTGCGCAAGCTTGAGATTGAGCGCGAGCGCGATGTCGAGAATGCCGCGATGGAGAAGGCCATCACCATCTATACAAAGTCGCTTGAGGAAAGTGCTGCAGCGGTGAAGTCCGAAATGGCGAAGGCCAAGGCTGTGGAAGCCGCCGAAGCTGTGCAGACCGTGCGTGAGAGCGAGGGTGCCAAACGCCGCCGTACTGTCGAGGTTATGCTGGCCGAGAAGGCAGCCGAGGAAATGCGCATTGGTGCGCAGGCAGACAAGGTGCGCAAGGCTGTCGAGGCCGAGGCCCAGAAGCTGCTATACGAAGCAGAGAATGTGCTTACCGATGGTGCGCGCTACGGCATGTTCCGCCGCCGCCTGCTCGACAAGATCGAGGGCATCGTGCGCGAGAGCGTCAAGCCGATGGAGAACATCGAGAGCATCCGTATCCTCCACGTCGATGGCCTGCATGGCACAGGCGGCGCGAGCGGAGCCGGTGGTGCTGCCCGCTCTCCCACAGACGAGGTGATCGAGTCCGCCCTGCGCTACCGCGTGCAGGCCCCGATGATCGATCAGGTGCTGAAGGAGATCGGCATCGAAGGCGGCAATCTCGCCAAGATGGGTGGCCTGATGCGCGAGGCATCTGACATGCAGCGCGTCGCCAAGGATGCGCAGCCAGCCAAGCCTAAAGATGGCCCGGCTGAGAAGAAGTGAGGCGATAGATCATGGCACGCGTCTATGTCTCCAGCGTCATCAATGCCCCGGCCGCGAAGGTCTGGGCCAGGGTGCGTGACTTCAACGGTTTGCCGAACTGGCATCCCCGCATTGCGGAAAGCCGCATCGAGAATGGTGAACCTGCTGACAAAGTCGGCTGCATCCGTAACTTCTCTCTGCGCACCGGCGACCGTCTGAGAGAGCAGCTTCTGGGCCTCTCAGACTACGACATGTTCTGCACCTACTCGATTCTCGACAGCCCTATGCCGCTCACCAACTATGTGGCGACAATCAGGCTCACACCCATCACGGATCAGGACCGCACCTTCATTGAATGGTCGGCAGAGTTTGATTGTGCTGTCGACAAGGAACAGGAGCTTATTGAGGGCATTGGGGGCAATGTCTTTCAGGGTGGCTTTGACGCGCTGAAGCGGGCGTTTGGAGTCTGATATGCCAAAGGTCATCCGCAGTGCTGTGCTCGATGTTCCGGTTGACCGGCTCTGGGCTGTGCTGCGTGATTTCAACGGGCATGATCAGTATCATCCGGTTGTCGACCAGAGTGCTATCGAGCGCGGGCACCCCTCAGACAAGGTCAGCTGCATCCGCAAGTTTACGCTGAAAGATGGCAGCGAGTTACGCGAGCAACTGCTGTCGCTCTCCGATCTGGAGATGACCTACAGCTACTGCTTGCTGGATACGCCGATCCCGTTGTTCAACTACGTATCTCATGTGCGCCTGCTGCCGGTGACCGATGGCAACCGCAGCTTCTGGCGTTGGGAAAGCACCTTCACCACACCGCCGGGCCGCGAGGCAGAACTGGCGAAGACCGTCGGTGATGATGTCTATGCTGCTGGCATGGAAGCTGTGCGCATGCTGCCTGAATTGCAGGGGGTGATGTGATGGCAATATCAATAATCTTCCTCATCCTGAAGAGCGCCAAAGGCGCGTCTCGAAGGACGCACTATGTGTCAGCAGCATCAAGGCGCGTTGCACTCCCATCTTGCGTCCTTCGAGACGCCGCTTCGCGGCTCCTCAGGATGAGGAAGACTCCAATTGGCAGGAAGGATTCGTGCCATGCCCATTGAATTGCGCACAACCACCACCATGGCTGAGGCGGCAGGCATTCTGTCGGCGGATCGTAATGCTCGCATTGTTTCCGGCGGCACGCTTGTCATGCGCGATGTGAACGAAGGCCGCATGACCGAGGGTGTGATGCTGCGCCTGATCGACCCTGCTTACCGGCAGATCAACGCCAGTGGCGCGCGCATCGAGATTGGTGCAGGGGCAACCATGGCAGCCATTATGGCCAACCGCGATCTCGCTTTCCTGCATGCGCCTGCCCGCTCTATTGGTGGCCCTGCCGTCCGCAACATGGCGACCGTTGGGGGCAATCTTTTTGCTGAGACACCTTACGGTGATTTTGCTGTGGCGCTGATGGCACTCGGCGCGCAGGTGAGTGTGCTTTCAGGCTATGGCTCACCGCGCAGCATGTCGCTGGAAGAGTTCTATGCCGCCCGCGACAACAGCGGTCTGGGGCTTGTTACGTCTGTGCAGTTCGCCCGTCCGCAGAATGTCAGCGATTTCCGTTTCTGCAAAGTTAGCCGCGTCAAGCCCAAGGGCATATCCGTGCTGGCCATCGCCGCGCATTTGCCATCGTCAGGCGGCAGGATTGCGAATGCCCGTGTCGCCTATGGTGCCATGGCACCAACGCCGATCCGTGCGACAGGGGTAGAGCGCGCGCTGAACGGCAAGGCGCTGGATGCAGCAGGCATTGCTGCGGCAAAGGCCGCTTCTCTGGAAGGCGTGCGGCCTGCAACCGATGCGATCGCCAGTGACTGGTATCGTCGCGAAGTCTTGCCTGTGCATCTCGGGCGTCTGCTTTCAGGCGGGGGTTGAGGAAAAGACATGGCCAAGATTCCCGTCCAGTTTCGCCTCAATGGGTCAGACCGCGCTGCCTTTGCAGATCCGGCAGACAATCTGCTGACCGTGCTGCGTCGCGGCCTTAATGATTTCGGCCCTAAGTATGGATGCGGCCAGGGCACCTGCGGCACCTGCACGGTTGTTGTTGATGGTGAGCTGCAGCTCTCCTGCCTCACGCTTGCGGCGGCCTGTGAGGGCAAGCACATCGAGACCGTATCAGGCATGGCGGATGGACCAGAACTCTCGCCATTGCAGAAATCCTTCATGGAGCATTTTGCAGCGCAGTGCGGCTTCTGCACGCCGGGCATGTTGACGGCGGCCAAGGTGTTGCTTGCGAAGAACCCCAACCCGACGCGCGAGGAAGTGATTGACGGCATCGCCGGAAACATCTGCCGCTGCACGGGCTATGAATCCATCATCAACGCTGTCCTCGCCGCTGCCCAGAACGGCGCGGCGCGGCGGACCTACTGACGGGAGACGAAAATGCTCGAATTCCGCAAGGATATTTTCGCTGACGAACGGGATGACAATCTCAACGTTGTCGGCAAGGGCGTGCAGCGACAGGATATGCCGGGGCATGTGACAGGCCGTTCGCCGTTCTTTGATGACCACGCCTTTGAAGGCCTGCTGCATCTCAAGGTGGTGCGCAGCCCGCATCACCATGCCCGCATCCGCAACATTGATATCTCGGCTGCCGAGCGAGCGCCGGGCGTCAAGCGCATCCTGCGTGGTGCCGATGTGCCGCTGAACAAGAACACGCTTCTGAGCCTGATCAACTTTGGCAAAGATGATGAGCCGACGCTGGCAGTGGACAAGGTGCGCTATCTTGGTGAGCCGCTGGTGGCCATCATTGCCGAAACCGAGCATCAGGCGATGGCAGCCCGCAAGCTCGTGCGGGTGGATTATGAGCCCTTGCCAGCCACCTTCGATGTTGAGGAAACATTGAAGCCCGGCGCGCCTGTCATCAACGATACTTATCCGGGAAACTATTTCGAGTATCACAACAAATTTGACCACCAGAAGCTGCGCTTTGGCGACACGGAAAAGGCCTTTGCCTCTGCAGATTACATCGTCGATGATCGCTACCAGATGTCGCCCATTGAGCATGCGCCAACCGAGACAAACGGTTCCATTGCGGCCCCTGAGCAGAATGACCGTTTCGTTGTGCATTCCTGCGCACAAGGCCTCTTCTTTGGGCTTGGCACGGCGGCCAAAATTTTGAAGCTTGAATCCAACCGCCTTCACTTCATCGGCGGCACGGTGGGTGGTGGCTTTGGCGGCAAGGTCGACTCGCTCACCGAGCCATTGTCGATTCTTGGCTCAATGATGACGGGGCGGCCCGTTCGTTATGTGCTCGACCGCGAAGAGGAGATGCTCTACGGAAGCCCGCGCGGTGCCGAGCGCATTTACATCAAGGATGGCATCATGCGTGACGGGCGCATTGTTGCCCGCCATGTCCGCAGCTACTTTGATGCCGGGGCCTATACGCGGTTGTCGAGCTATGCCGCAATCAAATGCACGGCGCATTTGCCGGGGCCCTATTCGATCCCGAACGTCACCTCAGATATCTACGTGGCCTATACCAACCGTTGCCCGTCCACGGCCATGCGTGGCTTTGGAATCACGGCGGTGGATTTCGCGCTCGAGGTGCATATGGACAAGGGAGCTGAAGCCTGCGGCATGGACCCCATGGAGTTCCGCATTCTCAATGCCTACCGGGATGGCGATATGAAGGCGCATCGCCGTGTGGCCAAGAACACAGCGCTGATTGAGTGTGTGCAGGTGACAGCTGGCAAGGCTAACTGGCCAATTTCCGAAGAGGCGAAGCGCCAGTCTTCGCTCACGGGCGGCGGTGGCGCACGGGCTGAAATCCCTGCGACGCCGATTGACCAGAACGGCCAGATCAACCGGCCTGAAACGCGCATCGGTCGCTCCACGCAGACACTGCCTGCAAGCACCATGCGCATTCCCTTCACCAAGCCGCCCATCATGGAAGGCGCGAACGACAGTCGCGCTGTGCCTGCCGCTGTGCCACAGTATGAGGCCCATCGTCCTGCAGCTGCAGCTGCCGCGCAGCCAGCGCCAGCCTATCAGCCTGTTGCGCAACCGGCTTCTGCTCCTGCGCCCGCCGTTCCCACTGCACCAGCAGCGCCACAGACGCAGCATGGTGCGACGCGCTTTTCCTCTGTCTTTGGCACACGGAGGCGATAGACATGGCCAAGTACTCTGGACGCGGCATGGCGTCAGTCAACTATCCCATCGGCATGAACCTTGGCGGTGATCCCAGCCAGGCGCTCATCCATTCCAATCCGGATGGCAAGTTCACTGTTGCGCTGTCAGCCATCGATCTTGGTCAGGGCATGAAACAGGTGACACGGCAGGTGGCAGCAGAAACATTGGGTGTGCCTGTCGAGGATGTCTACGTCGATACAGCGGACAGCGACACCGGCCCGCATGATATGGGCAGCTTTGCCTCGCGCGGCACACACCGTATGGGCAATGCCGTGATCGCTGCCGCCCGCGAGGCGCGCGGCGTGATGATGGAAGCGGCTGCTGAAGAGCTTGAGGTCAACGCCACTGATCTCGTCACTGATGGCAAGGGCAACATCCATGTGAAGGGTGCGCCTTCTCGCACCATCACGGTGAAGGCCACGGCGCAGGCCGCGCAGTTCCGGCAAGGCAAGACCATCGCCGGACGCGGCATTTTCCTTTACCCGCTTTCAGCAGTTGATCCCGAAACCGGCGAGATGAACCCGAACACGGCCTTCGCCCATGCGGCACTGGTGGCGGATGTCGAGGTGGATGACGAGACAGGCGAAGTCACGGTCATCAAGATGACCTCGGCCTATGAGCTTGGCCGCGCGCTCAACCCGAAGATGGTTGAGCAACAACTGGTCGGCGGCGCATGGATGGGCATCAGCCACGCACTTTATGAAACACCGGAGCCATACTATCCCAATCCCGCTCATGGTCCGCGTGACTTCAACGAATATCTGATGCCGGGCCCCGGTGATATCGCGCCTTATTCCGTGACAGTGCTGGAACGCCCCGCACCCGATGGACCTTACGGAGGCAAGGGCCCCGGCGAGATGTGCGCCAACCCTGTTTTGCCGGCTATCGCCAATGCTGTTTACAACGCTGTTGGCGTGCGCGTGAATGACCTGCCGATCACGCCGGAAAAGGTGCTGCGTGGCATCAAGGCCAATGGCGGTGTACGGCCACAGGCCAGACGGGGCGGCTGATGGCTTGTTCAGCGCCATATCCAGATTTGCACCGATGTGCTCCCTCCCCCCGCCTGCGGGGAGAGGGCCGGGGTGAGGGGCAAGGTGAGTTCGTGCGAGGTCACCTCGCCCCTCACCCTAACCCTCTCCCCGTGAACGGGGAGAGGGAATAGCCCTATGGCGCTTCGCTCCACCATCGCTGGCATTTCAAGCCCGGAAGATCTTGCCGAGGCGCTGAAGTCTGCGCTTTATCTAGCGGATGATGGCATTGCGACAGCAGGCTATCTCGGGTTGGCACTGGGCAAGCCCTTGCTGCTGGAAGGTGCACCCGGCGTTGGCAAGACAGAGGCAGCGAAAGCGCTGGCTGGCATTCTTGGGCGGCAATTGATCCGGCTTCAGTGCTTTGAAGGCATCGATGCCTCGGCAGCACTCTATGAGTGGAACTACCCCCGCCAGATGCTGGCAATCCGGCAGGCGCGGGAAGGGGAATCGATTGATATCTACCGCGATGATTTCCTGATCGAGCGCCCCATGCTGGCGGCCCTGCGGCGGCCAGAATCCACTGTCTTGCTGATTGATGAAATCGATCGCTCTGATCACGAGTTCGAAGCTTTCCTGCTGGAATTCCTGTCTGATTTCTCGATTTCGATTCCTGAGCGTGGTACATTGCGCGCTGCTGATCGGCCTGTCGTGATCCTCACATCAAACCGGACGCGTGACCTGCACGAGGCGCTGCGCCGCCGCTGTGTCTATCACTACATCGCCTATCCTGATCCCGCGCGGGAGGCAGCCATCATCATGCTTCGCTCGTCTGCTGTGGCTGAAGGTACGGCGCGCGCCGTGGTACATGCCGTTGGCCTGCTGCGCAACGAACCCCTGACCAAGCCACCCGGTGTGGCGGAAGCGGTGGACTGGGCGGAAGCTGCAACGGCCCTCAATCGCACCGGCGCGCCCTGGCCGGAAGCGTTTCGTCGTTCCATTGGCGTTGCGCTCAAAGACGAGGAAGACCTTGCCCACATGCGCCCGCGCATGGATGCGTTCATCGAGGCGATTGCGGCATGAGCGCCCATTCTCCAATCTCCCTCATCCTGAGGAGCGCCGCAGGCGCGTCTCGAAGGACGCACAATTTTCGCATTTCAAACCCGTGCTTTGCTCCAACATCTTGCGTCCTTCGAGACGCCGCTTTGCGGCTCCTCAGGATGATGGACATGGAGGGTGGCACATGACAACAGCCCTCCCCCCTGCCGCCCGACCATTCGTCGCCTTCCCGACCTTGCTGCGCCAGTACGGTTTCATGGTTGCGCCGGAGCAGACGGTTGCGTTTCTCACCAGCATCGAATTGCTCGGCCCAAAGAGTCTGGAGCATATCCGCCGCGCTGCCGTGGCAACCTTGGCCCCGCCGCCAGACCGGCGTGATGTGTTCGATGCGCTGTTTGATTTTCACTTCCTTGATGGTGCTGTTGCAGCCGACGGCGATCAGGAATTTGAGCCTGATGAAGAGATGAAAATCGAGGAGGATACCGGCGAGCAGGAGATCATCCTCGGCGAGGAGATCAACGAGACCGGCCGCGAGGCAACGGGTGCTGAGGCTCTCGCCGTGCGCCAGCTCAAGCCGCTGGATGAGAGCGAGCTGCTGCGCCGTTTTGTCCGTGATCTCCCTGCCGCCCTGCCGCGCCGCCGTGGTTATCGCCGCCGCCGGGCAAAGCGTGGACCGGGCATCGATCTTGCCCGCAGTCTCAAGAATGCCATCCGCACCGATGGTGACGTGATGGCCCTGAAGCGCTGGAAAAAGAGCGAGCGCCCGCGCCCGATCCTGCTGCTGATCGACGTCTCAGGTTCCATGAAACAGCGAACCGATGCCAACCTCGTGCTGGCCCATGCGGTATTGCAGAGCGCGCCACGCGTTGAGGTTTTTACCTTTGGCACACGCCTCACGCGGCTGACCCGCACGTTGCGGCCAAAGAACCAGGAGCAGGCCTTGAGCGCTGCTTCCAGTGTTGTGGCGGACCTTGATGGTGGCACGCGCATCGGCGATGCGCTGCAGGCGTTTCTGGCTGTGCCGCGCTTCGGTGGCTACGCACGTGGTGCGTCTGTCGTGATCCTCTCGGACGGTCTGGAGCGTGGTGATCCTTCCGCCCTCATCAATGCCATGCGCCGTTTTGCAGCGCGGGCATGGCGGATTGACTGGTTGACGCCATTGGCCAGCGATGCCGGCTATCAACCGCAGACGGAAGCCCTTGTGGCCATACGTCCATTGCTGCACTCACTGGCGGATGGCGGCAGCACAGCCAGTATTTGCAGGCGCATTCTTTCGCTTGGGCAGAACACTGTTTCGGGAGTGCGTGCGGCATGATCGACTCGCATTTCCATATCTGGAAGCAGGCGGACTTACCCTGGCTCACCGGCCCAATGCAGCCACGCATCTTTGGCCCTTATGAGCCGATCCGGCGGGATTACCTGGTTGAAGAATATCTCTCGGATGCGCAAATCGCCGGCATGACTGAAGCCGTATATGTTCAGGCAAACTGGGCAACGGACCGTGCGCTTGATGAGGTGGCTTTTGTCTCGGAATCTTCCGAGCGCTCTGGCTTTCCCATTGCCATCGTGGCCTATGCCGATTTGCTGGTTGAGGACGCCCGTCCGCAGCTTGATGTGTTGGCGCAGAACCCGCGTGTGGTTGGTGCGCGCATGCAGTTACATTGGCATGAAAACCCGCTTTACCGCTTTGCGAAGTCGGCAGATCTTAGCCGCGACAAAACCCTGCAACGTAATGTGGCGCGGTTGGCGGACTATGGCTTCAGCTTTGATCTGCAGGTCTTTGCTGGTCAGATGACGGGGGCTGCTGAACTCGCCAAGGCCTGCCCCGATGTAACCTTTGTGCTGCAGCACGCAGGCATGCTGGAAGACGTTTCACAAGCGGGAATAGCGCAGTGGCGTCAGGGCATGGCGCTGCTGGCGGCTTGCCCGAATGTGGTCAGCAAACTCTCCGGCCTTGGCACATTCCTGCGCAAGAATGATGCGGCACACATCGCTTTTATAGCCAGCGAAACGATCGCGCTGTTTGGTGCAGACCGGTGCCTGTTTGGCTCCAACTTCCCCATCGAGAAGCTTTGGACCACTTACGCCGATCTTCTCGCGGCACATCGCGCCGCGGTGCCAGTAGCACTGCACGAACAGATTTTCACAACAACCGCCAGACGGGTTTACCGGCTGGCTTGACCATTGGGACAGGAGAAAAATCATGCCGCTTGAAATCAAGGTTCTCGACTTTGGAGACATCGAACTTGAATCGAGTTTTCTGGTGCTGGGGCGCGGCTGTGGCCAGACGCGCCGCGTGCCAACCTACGGCTTTCTGATCCTTGGTGGTCCATGGCCTGTGGTGGTTGATACCGGCTACCGCAGCAACCAGATCATGGAAAGCCTCGGCATGCGTGGCCTCCAGTTCCACGAGAACATGATCGAAAACCAGCTGATGAAACACGGCGTGCGCATGGGCGATGTTCGCTACGTTTGCCACACGCATCTGCACATTGACCACGCGGGCAAAGACGAGCTTTTCCCGATGAACACATCGGTGATCATCAACCGGCGCGAGCTTGAATATTCCGTCTCGGGCCTGATGCATCCGCAATACCCTGCGCCAGATATCAAGCATCTGATTGATCGCCTGCACACAAAGGATGCGCTGCGTCTTGAAGACCTTGAGATCACCGGCATGATCGAGCTCTTCCCCGGCTGCTATCTCGAAGCGGCTGGCGCACACACCGAGGGTTCGATGAACGTGCATGTCGATACGGCGGAGGGTCGCGCGATCCTTTGCGGCGATGTCATCTATGATTTCAACGATCAATTGGTGAACCCGTTCCACGAAATCCACCACATGGAGCCACGTGTTACGGGCAACCACGGCACATCCAAGCGTGCCGAGAAGGCTGCCATCAAGCGGTTGATGAATGTCGGCACATTCCTGCTGCCGGTGCATGACAAGCCGGCCAAGGTGCATGCAGGTCAGGTCATCGGGCGCATGGATATGGCAGTCCCCGGACCGATGACGCAAAGCCTGCCAACCCGGAACTGGTTCCCAATGTAATTGACTTTCTTCTCCCCGCTTGCGGGGAGAGGGAGCAATTGAGGAGAGATGTTCATGACCACCCACGTTGCGGTAGCGCCTGCATTCAACGAGCTCATGGACCTGTGGGCGCCGGTACGCCAGCTTGGTTCCGGCTTCCAGTTCTCGGAAGGGCCGATCTGGCATCCCAAAGAACAGCACCTCACGTTCTCGGATATGCCGGGGGATGTGCGCCGCCGCTGGGACAGGGCAGGGGTCCGCGAGGTGATGCGCCCCGCCAACAAATGCAACGGCATGACCTATGACGCTGATCTGAACCTCATCGTTTGCGAGCACGCGACCTCAACTGTTGTCCGTGAGCGCGCCGATGGCACACGCGAAACCCTGGCTTCCCACTTCGAAGGGCGCGAGTTGAACTCGCCCAATGATGTGGTGGTGAAGTCAGATGGCTCCATTTATTTCTCTGACCCTTGGTATGGCCGCATGCCTGTCTTTGGTGTCGAGCGGCCGCGCCAGCTTGGCTTTCAGGGGGTCTACCGCATCCCGCCCGGAGGCGGCGCGCCGCAGTTGCTGGTTGATCGCACGATGTTCGATCAGCCGAATGGTCTGTGCTTTTGTCCCGATGAGAGCAAGCTTTATGTCAATGACACGGTCCAGCATGTGATCCGTGTTTTTCAGGTTTTGCCAAACGGCATGCTGGGCATGAGCCGCATTTTTGCATCGGGCATAGTGTCCTCTTCAGAGCCCGGTGTGCCAGACGGCATGAAGTGTGATGCCAAGGGCAATGTCTGGTTGACTGCTCCCGGCGGTGTCTGGGTCTATGCGCCTCACGGTGAACTCATTGGCAAGGTGCGTGTGCCGGAGCTTGTGGGCAATCTCACATGGGGCGGGGCTGATATGCGGACCTTGTTCCTGACCGCCACGCACTCTCTTTACGCCGTTGATACCAAGGTGGGGCCGGCACCCGTACCTTATCTGAAGACAGCTCCGACAGCACAGCGCCCCTCTGCGGCAGCAGCTCAAACACCCGCTACCTCTGCCGTTGCGCGTAACGGAGCAAAGAAAGCGGCGTCTGGTTACGCGCTTGATCCCTCGCGCTGCGCCCTCATCATTCAGGACATGCAGAACGATGTGGTGATGGACGGCGGGGCGTTTGCCAGTTCCGGGTCACCTGCACACTGCAAGGAGCAGAATGCCATTGGCAACGCAGCCCGTCTGGCGGCAGCGGCCCGCTCCAAAGGCGTGCCGGTTATCCATGTATGGTTCGTGGTTGATCCCGGCTGTCCCGGAGTGACGATGAATGCGCCACTCTTCGAGGGTCTGGCTGATGCCAAAGCGCTGGTGCGCGGCACATGGGGTGTAGCTCCCGTGCCCGGTCTTGAGGCGCAAACAGGTGATCATATTGTTGAAAAACAACGCATGAGCGCATGGGAGGGCTCGCGGCTGGAAACTGTTCTCAAGGCGCTGTCACGCGATGTCGTGATCGTCACAGGTGCCTGGACCAACATGTCGATCGAGCACACCTCCCGCACTGGCGCAGACAAGGGCTACTACATGATGGTGCCGGAGGATTGCTGTTCCACCATGAACGCCGAATGGCACACGGCCTCGATCAATTATGCGCTGCAAAACGTCTCGGTGGTGACAGACGCTGACTCTGTTATCGCTGCCTGGAACTGAGGGTTCACGCCCCTCATGGTCCGTGGCCCGCTGCCGCAGCAATGCTCACGGCAACAGCAGCAATCGCCTCGATCAAGACACTGTTGGGGGATGCAGGCCAGCTGGCGGTGAACTGCAGATCTTGCAAACTCACCGTCGTGCTGATCTCTACAAGCTGCCCTGAGCGTATCTGTTCTGTAACGATAGCCCTTGGCATCAGCGCGATACCCATGCCTCGTGTCGCCATGCTGACAACCGGTGCCAGTGAAGCGCTTGCATGCACGCGCACATCGCCAAGGTTATGTTTTTCGATCAAGTCCTGCAAGGCAAGATAGGGAACTGTGCGGCGGGCAAAGGTGATGATGGGATGACTGGAGAGGTCTGCCGGTGTGATTGGGCCGGATGGCAATTGCAGGGCTGGGCTTGCCAGAAACGCCAGCGGGAAACGCGACAATGGCAGGTTGCGCACAGAGGGTAGGCTGATAGGGCCAAGCAGGAAAGCCAGATCCAGCTCATGCGCCACCAATCGGTCACGCAGGTTGGAAGAGATGTCGACATCAATCTCCAGCTGCAGCTGCGGATAAAGCACATCCAGCTCAGCAATGAACTGTGGCAGCCACGTCTGCACGATGGATTCTGCCACACCCAGACGCAACACCCCGCGCAGCGCTTGCCGTTCCACCATGTCTACGGTGAGTTGTGTGTGCATTTTCAGTAGACGCTCCACCTTCTCCAGCATTTGCCGCCCCTTGACGGTAACGCTGACCGAACGGTTGTCACGCTCCAGCAATTGAGCGCCAATCTGACTCTCAAGCTGCTGGATGCGTTGTGAGACAGCGGGCTGTGTGGTGTTCAGCTTTGTGGCTGCAGCGCGAAAGCTCTTCAGTGTGGCGACCCAGTAGAATGTCTCAAGGCTTTTGATGTCGAGCATTCGCTGTCTCTGCTGCAGGCATTTCAATAAACTTTTCTTATCGTGCAATATCAAGAATAACAATTGGACGATATCGCCCGAGGGTAGTCTGTATAACAACAGTCATGCTGCATCACAGGCGAAGGCCAGAATATCTGGATCGACGGGAGTCTTGAAATGAACGAAAAAGACCAAACAGATTCACGTCTCTCAGCAGAAACTGAGCGCCGCATTCTGCGTCGTGATCCCAATCCTCATCTTTTTCGACCCATTACGATGCGCAGCGTTACTGCACGCAACCGGATCATGCTGTCGCCAATGTGCCAGTATTCTGCAACCGATGGCAAAGCCAATGACTGGCACTTTGCGCATCTGGCTGCGCGCGCGGCCGGGGGTGCCGGAATTGTTTTTACTGAGGCTGTCCACACAGAAGCGAGAGGGCGCATTACGCCGCATTGTCTGGGGTTGTGGACAGACGAGCAGGGTGAATTGCTGGCAAGGATCGCGGGATTTGTGTCTGCGCAAGGAGCTGTTCCAGGCATCCAGCTGGGACATGCCGGGCGCAAGGCATCTGTCGGTCGCCCGTGGGAAGGGTCATCACCGGTAGGAATTGCCAGCGGTGGCTGGGCAACAGTTGCTCCATCGCCAAAGCCCTATGCGAGCAACTGGCCCTCGCCATCGGAGCTTGATCACGCCGGTATAAGCCAACAGATTGACGCTCTCGCCTCGGCAACGCGCAGGGCCCGTAAAGCCGGGTTTCAGATCCTCGAACTGCACGGTGCGCACGGCTATCTCATCCATCAGTTTCTGTCGCCCCTGAGCAACTTCCGGCAGGATGATTTTGGTGGTTCATTTGAAAACCGCATACGCTTCCTGCTGCAAAGCATTGAGGCTGTCCGTAGTGAGTGGTCGGTTGAACTGCCATTGTTCCTGCGGCTGT
This sequence comes from Beijerinckiaceae bacterium, assembly GCA_051649305.1. Lineage (GTDB taxonomy): Bacteria > Pseudomonadota > Alphaproteobacteria > Rhizobiales > Beijerinckiaceae > JADCCX01. The sequence goes on along the minus strand of JBOFGV010000083.1, from coordinate 76,135 downwards.
CAGTGACCGATTGGGTGGATGGCGGCTGGTCGGTTGAGGATACAGTAGCGCTTTGCCAGCTGTTGAAGCTGGCAGGCGATGTTGATCTGATTGACTGCTCGTCGGGCGGCAATGATCCCCGTCAACAAATCCCTATCCACCCGGGATATCAGGTGCCCTTTTCATCTAAGGTGCGGCGCGAAACAGGCTTCGCAACGGGTGCTGTCGGGTTGATCAACTCGCCAGATCTGGCGGAATCAATCATCGCCAATGGCGATGCAGATATTGTGATTCTGGGACGCACATTGCTGGCCGATCCGGTCTGGCCACTGCGTGCTGCAAAGCAGTTGCGTGCTGAGAATGTCGCCTGGCCGGTTCAGTACGAGCGGTCCAATATTTTCTGATGACATTGAAATGCGGTCATTCGAAAACGTGATCCATTCTGCTCAGATCAAGTGATAATAAAAATTTATCACGCCATATAACAAATGATAATTTGACGGGATGGTCTGTCAGTGCTCCGATAGGTGTCAGAACAAGGGGCTGGCAGTTCATGCAACCGGCAACAACCCGCGCAAACAAAGGCGCGCACTATGATCTCACGCGGCCAGAAGGCGTGCGCCACGCCTCGCGCGCCGGTGCTCTTGATGGTCCGACCTCAGGCCATGCCTATGGATACGTGCAGGGTAATCTCGCCATTCTGCCAGAGGCGTTTGCCGGGGATTTTCTGCGCTTCTGCCAGCGCAATCCCAAGCCTTGCCCCGTCGTCGGAATGTCAGAGCCGGGAAGCCCTTTCATTCCATCCCTCGGGGTTGATCTTGATATCCGCACCGATGTGCCGCGTTACCGTGTGTGGAAAGACGGCGTCATGGTCGATGAGCCAGCAGATGTCACGGATTGGTGGCGCGATGATCTCGTGACGTTTGTTCTGGGTTGTTCGCATTCCTTTGAGGAAGCGCTGATCGAGGATGGGCTGTCTCTCCGCCATGTTGATGCAGGCGTGACAGTGCCGATGTTCCGCACCTCCATTCCATGTGAATCGGCAGGGCGGTTCAGCGGACCGCTGGTGGTTACTATGCGACCGTTCAAACCAGCCGATGCGATCCGTGCCATCCAGATCACGACACGCTTTCCCGCCGTACACGGCGCACCGGTGCACATCGGGCGGCCTGATCTGATCGGCATAGCTGACCTCAACCAGCCGACATGGGGCAATGCTGTCCCGGTTGCGGACGACGAGACGCCGGTGTTCTGGGCTTGCGGTGTCACGCCGCAAGCTGTCATTCAGGCGGCAAAGGTTCCTTTCGCCATCACGCACAAGCCGGGCTGCATGCTAGTGTCGGATGTGCGCAATTCCAAGCTTGCCGCGATGTGAGGGCATCGCGGCTGACTAACGTGCCTTTTGTTTCGTGCTTTTTGTTTCTTGCATTCACAGGGAGAACTATGATGAAAACCACTCTTCGCTTCGCCTCACTGGCGCTGGCTACAACGCTGCTCTGCAGCCCTTTGCTGGCACAGGGGCTTCCGGCTGGTCCGCCGGTCAACCTGCAGATTGTCACACAGCCGGGTCCGCAGTTCCCGCAGTTTACCCGCGTTGATATTCCGCTGCTGCGCGAAGGTTTGCCAGCAAAGAGCGGTGGCCGCATCAAGACGACGCTCGCCAGCTGGCCAGAGCGCAACCTGAACGGTCCAGAGATCATCCGACTAGTCCGCGCCGGTCAGGTGGATATCGGGGCCGCACCTTTGCCGACAGTTGCAGGCGAAGTGCCGCTGCTGGATGTGGTTGATCTCGCTGGCCTGAACCCATCCGTCCAGCAGGCCCGCAAGATGGCGGATGCCATGCTGCCAGAAATCAACAAGGAGTTGGAGCGCACCGGTACACGCATTATTGCGACCTACCCCTTCGCAGCACAGGTGTTCTTCTGCAGGGGTGATGTGAAGGGACTTGCTGATCTCAAGGGCAAGCGCATTCGCACAAGCGGCGGTTCGCCAAACGACATGATGACGGCGATTGGCGCGCAGCCTGTTTCCATTGGCTTCCCGGAAGTCTACGGCGCGCTGGAGCGCGGTGTCGCGGATTGTGCCATGACCGGTACATCCTCGGGCAACTCGGCCCGCTGGTATGAGGTGACGCAGACACTCTACACCTTGCCGGTGGCCTGGGCTGTGTCCGGCTACTTCATCAATGTCGCATGGTGGAACAAGCTTGATCCTGCCGTGCGTGACATGATCGAGAAGACCATGAAAGAGGTGGAGGATGCCCAGTGGAAACTGGCGTTGGAAACCACCGATGATGGCATCGCCTGCAACGGTGGCAACAAGGACGCATGCAAGATCGGCAAATTGGTTGATACCAAGCCGATGACGGTGCTGAAGCACAGCGAGGCTGATCTCGCTGCTGTGCGCACAGCGCTCACAGGCACTGTCCTGCCAGCCTGGGTGAAGCGTTGCGGCGACAAATGCGCGGAAGTCTACAACCGCGTTGCAGCTCCGATCACGGGTGTGAAGTACGAAGCGAAGTAAGGCTGATGCAGGGCAAGCTCCCTTCCCCCTTGCGAGGAAGGGTTGGGGATGGGGGTGGTTCAGGATAAAGCTCTGAAGGACCCCCACCCGTCACGCTTCGCGTGCCACCCTCCCCGCAGGGGGGAGGGAAGAATAAGCACCAAATAGATTGGAAACATGATGAGCATGTCAGGATTGGCCGACATGGCCGGAGGTCTGCGCCGCTTTGCGGAGCGTGGCACAACACTCATGGGTTATGCCGCAGGCTGGGGATTTATCCTCTGTGCCTTCTTCATCAGCTTTGATGTTCTGGCGCGCCGCTTTCTGGGCTTCAGCTCACAGGCCACTACAGAGATCACATCCTACATGCTGGCGCTTGGCATCACCTGGGGGTTGGCCCATACACTCAGCCTGCGCGCTCACGTGCGCATTGACCTTCTGATCAACAAACTGCCGACACGGTTGCGGCACTGGATGCATCTGACAAGCCTGTTTGCGCTGGCGGTGTTCGTTGGATTCCTTGCCAAAGCCTCCTATGATCTCGTGGATGAGTCCTTGCTCTTCCGCGCCAAAGACACCAGCGTACTGAGCATTCCGCTGGCATGGCCACAGGGCTTCTGGGCCTTTGGGCTGGCGGCTTTTGCACTACTGATTACGCTGATGCTGATTGAGAACCTGCTGCTGGTTCTTGCTGGTCGCGGGGCAGAGGCGGAAGCCAATCTCACGCCGCGCAGCTACACCGAAGAAGTCGAGGAAGCACTTGAAGCAGTCGGTGCCAAAGCCTTGGGCGCCAAGGGAGCACCCGCGCCATGATTGCTGTCATCTTTCTGGTTGTTCTCTTGCTGATCATGATCGGCCTGTCGCTGACAGGGGCGGGCCCGCAGAATCTTGTCATTGGCGAGATCGTGATGCTGATTGGTCTGTTTGCTGCCTTCTTCGGCGCAGGCATCTACATTGGTGCCGCCCTTGGCATTCTCGGCCTGATCGTTGGCTTTACCTTTTCGGATCGCCCTTTCTGGCTGTTCCTTGGCCAGACGATCTGGGGGCCTTCCTCCAGCTTTGTGCTGGTGGCTGTGCCGCTGTTTCTGCTGATGGGGGAAATCTTGTTGCGCGCTGGTCTTTCCGACAAGCTCTACAGGGCGCTGAATGTCTGGCTCAACCGCCTGCCCGGAGGTCTGCTCCATACCAACATCATGGCTTCCGGTGTCTTCTCCGCTATCTCAGGATCATCGGTAGCAACAGCCGCCACTATGGGGTCCGTTGCCCTGCCGTTCTTCAAGGATACGCGCTATGATCCCAAAATGGTCATGGGCTCGCTGGCGGCGGGTGGAGCTTTGGGCAATCTCATCCCGCCCGGCATCACCTTCATCATCTACGCGCTGATCACAGAGCAATCCGTTGGCCAGCTTTATCTTGCGGCTGTTGGCCCCAGCATTCTGGTGGTGGTGCTTTTCACCATCGTCATCCTTGCCAAGGCGAAGTCCTCAGCTCCTGTCGATGGCACATTGCCGCGCATTCCGCTGCGGGAGAAGCTGCGCGCCACGAAGGACCTTATCCCGACGGCTCTGCTGATCCTGCTGGTGTTGGGAACCATTTACGGTGGTCTTGCCACGGCAACAGAGTCAGCCGCGCTTGGCGTTGTGGGGGCCATTTTCTTTGCTGCCCTTGAAAAGAAGTTGTCGTTCAAAATGCTGAACGCCTGTGCCGAGGCGACGGCTCGCAACACAGCGATGATTGGGCTCATCCTGTTTGGCGCTTATCTCCTCAACTACGTTTTCACAGGGTTGGGTGTGCCGCAAGCATTGGCCAAAGTGGTGGGCGAAATGCCCTTGCCGCCTTGGGCGATCATGGGTCTGATTATCGGTTTCTATCTGGCGCTTGGCACGTTCATGGAAGGCTTCTCCATGATCATCACGACCATTCCGGTCATCTTCCCGGTGGTGATGGCACTGGGATATGATCCGATCTGGTTCGGCGTCATCGTCACCATGCTCGTTGAAATCGCGCTGATCAGCCCGCCGGATGGCACGGTGCTTTATGTCCTGCACGGCATGCGCAAGGACAAGGGGCCAATCACAGATGTGTTCAAAGGGGTCATGCCGTTTATGACAGTTTACATCCTGGCGATTGCCCTGCTCATGGCCTTTCCTGCCATCGCACTGTGGTTGCCAAAATGGGTAATGGGGTAGGAATCATGACAGCATATCTGCAGTTTCATTGTCACTCAAACGCAGGTCAGCGGGTTGTTGAGGCGAGCATCCATACCCTCGTGATCGCAGGCTGGGCCGGGCGCGACGAGAAGGCGCTGCGCCATCACATAGAAGAACTGGCGGCGATTGGCGTGCCGCGCCCATCGTCCGTACCGGTGTTCTATCGTGGCTCGGCCTCTCTGCTGACGCAAGCCGAAAGCCTTGATGTATTGGGGCCAGACAGCTCCGGCGAGGTGGAGCCGGTGATTGTTGCGCTGGAAGACGGCCTGTGGCTCGGTGTGGGATCAGATCATACCGATCGCAAGGCGGAGACCTTTGGCATCGCGCTTTCAAAGCAGATGTGCGGCAAGCCCATCAGCCGGGACCTCTGGCGATTGGATGAGGTGATCGCGCGTTGGGACACATTGGAGATGCGCTCTCACGCCACCATTGGTGGCCAGAGCATGCTCTATCAGGAGGGCAAGCTTTCCGGCCTGCGCACGCCTGCTGATCTCATTGGCAAGTGGACCAATGGCGGTGCGCTGCAACCCGGCACTGTCATGTTTGGTGGCACATTGGGAGCCATCGGTGGCATTCGCCCTGCTGATCATTTCGCCATGGAAATCGCTGATCCGGCGACAGGCAAAATCCTGCGCCATGGTTATGCCATACAGGCACTGCCCGTGATTGCGTGAGCGCACAGACAATCCAGTATTGCCGCTGTGCAGAATCTCAGCGCTGTGTATTGGCCAGAAAACCCTGAAGGCGTGTGCTGCGCGGCTTTGTGAAGACCTCCGAGGGATGCCCGTCTTCCTCGATGAGACCGGCATGAAGGAACACGACCCGATTGGAGACTTCACGCGCAAAGCTCATCTCGTGGGTCACCACAATCATGGTCCGCCCCTCATCTGCCAGCGAACGCATGACACGCAGAACTTCCCCCACGAGTTCAGGGTCCAGAGCTGAGGTTGGCTCATCAAACAGGATGAGAGCAGGTTCCATAGCAAGGGCGCGGGCGATGGCAACACGCTGCTGTTCACCGCCTGACAGATAGGCAGGATAGGCCATCTTGCGATGGGCCACACCGACGCGGTCGAGATAATGCTCCGCTCGTGCAATTGCTTCGGCCCGGCTCAACCCCAGCACCTGCATGGGCGCTTCAATCACGTTTTCCAATGCCGTCATATGCGCCCAGAGATTGAACTGCTGGAAAACCATGGCGACCTTCGCGCGCATGCGCCGCAACTGGGCAGGGTCAGTCGCTTCCAGACTGCCGTCACGTGCCGGCTTCAGTGCCAATACTTCCCCTGCAATCGCAATCTCGCCGGCACTGGGCCGCTCCAGCAAGTTCAGGCAGCGCAGGAAAGTGCTCTTTCCTGAGCCTGAGGCACCAATCATGGAAATGACATCTCCGGCATGGGCTGTCAGTGAAATGCCCTTCAGCACTTCTGTTGCGCCAAAGCTCTTGCGAATGTTGCTGGCGCTCAGCAGTGCTGGCTGGTGATTGTTGGCTGGGTCAATGGTCATGGGCTGAGCAACGGTCCTGTTCGGAAAGGTGTTTTCCCGGCGATCTTGCCGAGGCGCTTGCCCGCACTGGCAAAGCGTGTCGCGGCCCGTGCAAACAAGACGCCACTTGTTCTGGCTGCAACTGTGGTTGCTTCTCCGGACGCGGGATCGACAATCTCAGCGACGATATCCCCTGTTTTGATCTGGTCGCCAATGTTGTGCCGGTAGACGATCAATCCGGCCAGCGGCGCTTCCAGCGCTTCTGATCCAGCCAGAGGCGTTGGCTCGCATTGCAGTTCTGGTAGGGGATCTGGAAGGATGGAAAGATGGCCGCGATGCGCAAGGAAATTGCGAACAGCACGGCCGTCCTGTGCAGCAAGCTCGTCACTGACATCAGCCTCTCCGCGCAGTTCAACGGTTGCCGCAATGGGGCCTTCTGGAAATGGATGCTGAGGGTGTTTTTTACGGACGGATACCCACGGTCCGGTGATCGCCTCATCAAAGGGATGACCGCCGGATTCTTCGCAGGTCAGCATCGCTCTCGCTTCAAGCCATGCAGCGAGAGGACGGAACGCGGCTGCATGGCTTGTCTGAACATAGAGATGCACAGCGGCCTCTCCGTCGCAGTGCAGGTCAAGCACAGTGTCGGCGTTGACAGCCTGCAGAAGCAGTTGCTTTTTAAGGTGATCGGCAGGGCGTAACGGCCTGTGGTTTTCAAGCGCCAGAAGAAGTGCAGCCTGCAGGCAAGTGCTGTTCCATTCAGGGTCATCGCCAAGTTGGGCCGCAATCAAGGCAGAAGCACTTTCAGCAAGATCAGGAAAATCACGGTTGAAATTTGTGCCGTCGGCCAGTGCGAACCGACCGTGATGTGTGCCCATCTGGAACTGCGCCATGCCAACAGGATTGGCAGCCGGGATAAGCACGATGTGTCCGTTGATCCTGCTTTCGGCCTCCAGTTTTTCCAGCATCCGGCGCAGATGCAGGGCACACAGCATGCCGGGCGCTTCATCCGCATGCAATCCGGCCTGGATTGTTGCCTTGGGGCGGGCACCTTCAACACCGAAATGCAATACATCAAGCGCATAGGTTACGCCCGGCGTGGTGCCTGTAAGCGATATCGTCTCAATGCGCATCAAACAGCTCCTGCCGTATCTGGCTTGATATGACGCAGGAAGCGTTTTTCGAGCAGTTTGAAAATCCCCGCCAGGCCGTAGGTCAGCACGAAGTAAATGACTGCTGCTGTCCCGAAGGATTCAATCGGTCCCAGGTGGTTGTAGTAGACATCGCGGGCAACGCGCGTGATTTCGACCAGTGTCACGGTTGAGGCAATGGCTGTTGCATGCATCATCATCACCACTTCATTGCCATATTGCGGCAGTGCCCGGCGCAGCGCGCCGGGGAGAAGGATGCGGCGGTAGACAGCGCTTTCGCTCAAGCCAAGACTGCGTGCCGCTTCCAATTCTCCAGAAGGTGTTGCCCGCAGAGAGCCTGCGAAAATCTCGGTTGTGTAGGCTGTGGTGTTGAGCGTGAAGACAAGCCAGGCGCAGAACCAAGGTGATTTCAGAGCCACCCAGGCAAAGCTTTCCCGCACGGCTTCAAACTGTGCAAGGCCATGATAGACCATGAACATCTGGACCAGAAGTGGTGTGCCACGCAGGACATAGGTGAACAGGAAAACCGGTGTCGACAACCATCTGTTGGGAGAAACACGCGCCACGGCAAGCGGCACTGACAGGATGAATCCGCTTGCGCAGCTGATAAAAAGCAGCAGCAATGTGATCTGCAGTCCCTTGAAAAAAGCGGGGATGTTTGCCCCGATGACGGACCAGTCGATCATCGGAAATCCACCTTGCGCACGCCGAGTGAATAACGCTTCTCCAGTGCTCCCAGAAGCAGAATGGAGATGGTTGTGAGCGCCAGATAGATCAGCGCGATTGTCGCATAGAAGGTGAAAGGCTGGCGCGTGGCGGAAGCTGCAAGACTGGCACGATGCACCATGTCATCAAGGCCGATGATGGAGACAAGCGCGCTCGCTTTCAGCATGACCAGCCAGCTGTTGGTGAAGCCCGGTATGGCGTGCCGTACCATCTGGGGAAGGGTAATGCGCCGGAGTGCCTGTCCGCGGCTGAGGCCATAGGCCATGGCGGCCTCGATCTGTCCACGCGGAATGGCAAGGATAGCCCCGCGGAAAGTCTCGGTGAGAAAGGCTCCAAAAATGAAGCCAAGAGTCATCGTGCCTGCAAGGAACGGATTGATGTCGACATAGCTGCCGCCCAGACGGTCAACCAGAGCATTGATTGCAATCTGGCCACCGTAAAAGATGAGTAGCATCAGCACCAGTTCCGGCACCCCCCGGATCAATGTGGTGTAGACATTGGCCAGCCCATTGGCGAGCCGCGAGCCTGAAAGTTTGGCCGCTGCTCCGATCATTCCAAAGATACAGGCGATAGCGAGAGAGACCGCTGCGACGCTCAGTGTCGACTGAAGGCCACCCAGAATAGCCGGCAGATATCCGTGCAGCATGTTACCGGTCCACTGATGAGGAAATGCACAGGAGCATTTATGAAACAGCGTGATGCGGGTTCATGATTGAATCCGCATCACGCTCGCTTCCAGTCGTCGACAGCTCAGGACTGTGGTGCAATGTTGAAGTCGAAATATTTGTCCGACAGTTGCTTGAAGGTGCCATTGGTGCGGATGGCGTTCAGGGCTGCATTGACCTTATCCTTCAGGGCAGCATCATCCTTGCGCATGGCCATGCCGACACCACCACCTGTGCCGATGGTGATTGTGGGGCCGACCTGGGCAAAGCCCTTGCCTTCCGGTTTCTTCAGGAAAGCCTCGTTGGAAACTACGGATGAGCCAAGGGCGATATCACCGCGTCCTGCACCCAGCTCCATGTAAACCTCGGTCTCCTTGGCAACGAGAAGCACTTCGCTATCCTTGAAGGTGTCCTGCACAAACTTTGCACGTGGCGAATTGCGCAGCACGATGATCTTCTTGCCCTTCAAAGAAGCAGGCGTTGCTTCGGTGAAAGCACCGCTCTTCGCGACCCAGCGCGAAGGGACATCATAGTAGGGGTTCGAGAAATCAACGGCCTTCTTGCGCTCTTCTGTGATGGTCATTGAGGCCACGATCAGGTCAAACTTGCGGGCATTGAGCGCGGGGATCATACCGTCCCATTCCTGCTGCACCAGTGTGCAGGTTACTTTCATTTCAGCACAGACGGCGTTTGCCATGTCGATGTCAAAGCCAGACAGTTTTCCATCAGGCGCAATCATGGAAAAAGGAGGATAGTTTCCTTCAACGCCAACGCGAAGGGTTGTGGTTTGTGCCTGTGCGGCAGTAGCAAGGCCAAAAAGAATGGCTGCAGCGGCAAGAATGGGTCGCATGGTGATCTCCCTTGGTACAAAATGTCAGAGCTACAGAATGAACGAAAATTTTCATCTTTGCAAGTCATGAAAAATATGAAATCGTATTGTCATGAAATTTTCCCCAGATCTTTCCGTTTCACCGGTCGGTGCCAGGCTGGCAGACAGTCTTCGCAATGGCTCTGCTACCCAGCGGCGCATTGCCGATACCATTCTGAGATTTCCAATCCGAACTGCCTCTGCCTCCATAGATGATATGGCAAAAATGACAGGGGCATCCGCGGCGACAATCAGCCGTTTTGCGCGCGATATAGGCTTCGGCGGATATGCCCAGATGCGCAGCGCAATTGCTGATGCTGCGCAGGCTTTGGCAGACCCGGTTACGAAATTGCGTCAGCGGCTCGCGGCAGGCAAAGAGGGTCCTGACAGGGCCAGTTCCGGTGATGCGGCGATTTTTGATGCCAGCCGCGATCAATTGCAGTTGATGGATTCTGCGCTGGTGAATGCTGGCGTGCAGCGCATCGTTGCCCGGTTGAAAGCAGCGCGTGCCGTCCATGTCATGGGCTTTGGCCTTTCAGCCCATATCGCTTCTATTCTGGTGTTGGGGCTGCAGCCCTTCCATCCCAATGTTGCCAGCGTGGTGGAATATGGTGGCACTGAGGTAGCCGCGGGACGATTGATGGGTGTTGGACCGCAGGATGTCGTGATCGCCATAACAGTTCCGCGCTATTCCACTGACGTTGTGCGCCTTGCGCGTTTTGCAAGGGCGCAGGGTGCCACAATCATCGCAATCACCGACAGCGAGGCATCACCGCTGGCTCCTGTAGCACAGGAACTGATGCTGGCTCCGGCGGCGCATCCAGTGCTGTCCAGCAGCATGGTGGCCGCACTGGCTGTTTCCGAGGCGATTGTCGCTGCCATGATGCTCTCGGACAAGGACAATGCCGATCGCGCTGAAACGCTTACGAAAGCCATTGCGTCCTATCTGCATCAGGACCGGGAGCTGTAAGACAAGAGCTTTGTTGCTTTGATTTGTTTTTCTGCAAAGCGTCATGTGGCTGTCGCAAAACCAAATCACCGTAGAAAAAGTTGTTCAACTTTTCAGCGTGAAGGTTTCGCCATGTTGCGGTGTGTCCAGAAATTCGTCTCTGCTGCGGCAGTGCTGTGCTTTCTCGCTTTTCCTGCTTTGGCAGAACCTGTGCGGGGCGCAGGCTCAACCTTCGCTTTCCCGGTTATTGCAAAGTGGTCTCAGGACTTTCTGCGTGAGCGCGCCGGTGGCAATGATTTCGTTGCGGCAGACAATGGCGTTGATTACGAGCCGGTTGGCTCGCTTGCGGGCGTGATGCGTTTGACGCAGCCAGAAATGGATTTCGCCGTAACGGATGTTCCTCTCTCGACAGAAGAGCTGCGCCGTCGTGGTCTTGTGCAGTTCCCGATTGTCATGGGCGGCATTGCCATTGTCACCAATATCGATGGCATCAAGGCTGGCCAGCTGCGTCTTTCCGGCCCGCTGCTCGCTGATATCCTTCAGGGCAAAATCCAGAATTGGGATGATGCTGCCATCAAATCGCTGAACCCGTCTCTCGCATTGCCAAACCAGAAGATCACCGTTGTCCACCGTTCTGATGGATCAGGCACAACCTTCAATCTGACGCGCTACCTCTCCATCGTCAGCGATGAATGGAAGACGAAGCTGGGTTTTGATACACAGGTCAAGTGGCCTGTCGGAACAGGCGCAGAGGGAGGCACCGGGATGGTGCGTGCACTGCAAAGAACCGCTGGCAGCATCGGTTATGTTGAGTACGGTCAGGTCTCGCGTTCTGGTCTGGCATATTCACTCATACAGAACCGCGCCGGGCAGTTTGTAAAACCAGAGATGGCCAGCCTGCAAGCCGCAGCACTCAACGCTGACTGGGCGGGTTCCGTCGACTTCAATCTGTTTATTGGCAATGCGCCAGGAGCGGATGCCTATCCGCTTGCAGCCACTGCCTTTGCATTGATGCACCGTGATGCGAGGTCCTCTGCCCGCACCCGCCGGGCGCTGATCTTCTTCCAGCATTCGCTCGACAATGGCAGCAGCGTTGCCTCTGGCCTGGGCTATGTTCCCCTGCCTAATAGCCTCACCACGCAGGTGAAAACCTACTGGCAGAACTCCTTCGGCGCTGCCGCACGGTTCTGACGCGAGCAGGAGTGGCGGCAGGAACAACTGGCACCTGTTAACACCACAACGTAGCGTTGCAAAGCATGGGCTTCTCCGCAAGCCTATGTTTTTAAATAGTTTTTAACCTTAGTAAAAAGACACAAAAAAAGCTGAATCGTTAAAAAACTGCAGCTTTGAAATCTCCCTGTCACAAATCTCCCAGAACAATGGCTTTGTGAAATTGCATTCACGGGAGGGCTCATCTCTCCGGGCAATGCATTTGTGGCACAGTTGGAGGGCGTACCGTGCAGGTAGATATTTTCAAGGACATTCTTGTCCCGGTTATCGGTGGTCTGGGCATCTTTATGCTCGGCCTTGAATTCATGTCGAATGGTATTCAGGCTCTCTCTGTCAACAAGATGAGAGACTTCCTGGCCAAAACCGCAGGAACTCCGGTCAAGGGTGTTCTCGCAGGAACGCTGATTACAGGCGTGATCCAGTCTTCAACCGCCATGACCGTCATGGTCGTTGGTCTTGTCAACGCCGGCGTGGTTGGGCTTCGTCCTGCGATCAGCGTGATCATGGGGGCCAATATAGGCACTACCCTCGGCAACGGGTTGATAGCCCTGCCCCTTGGGCCTTTGGGGCTTATCTGTTCCGGTATTTTCGCGTTGGTATACTGTTTCGCCAAGAACGAGAAAATCCGCAACATCGCGCTGGCCTGCATGGGCTTCGCTCTGATCTTCTACGGCCTCAACCTGATGACCGGTGGTCTTCGCCCTCTGCGCGCCATGCCTGAAGTTATGGGTGCCATTTCCAGCCTCAAGGCTGACAGCTTCGTCAACCTTCTGATCTGCGTTGGTATCGCTGCCTTCATCACAGCTTTGATCCACTCGTCATCAGCCACCATCGGCATCGTGATGGGTCTGGGCGGTGCAGGTCTTCTCGACTGGCAGACAGCCGTTGCCTTCTCTCTTGGTGCAGACCTTGGCACAACCATCACATCATGGATGGCGTCGCTCAATCTTTCCAAGAACGCGAAAAGAGCGGCCTACGCACATATCTCATTCAACATCATCGGGGTGCTGGTGACGATCCCGCTGTTCTTTGTCTCGATGGATATTCTCAAGTACCTGATGATCAACTACTTCGGTGGTGACCCTGGTGTTGGTGTCATGGTTGGGGGCAAGGAAACCTTCCCGCTGGTGGCTGTTGCGGTGGGTGTCTATTCAACCTTCTTCAACATCTTCAACACTGCTTTGCTCTTCCCGTTCGTGGGTGTGTTTGAGCGTGTTCTGGCAAAGGTTGGCCATACCGATGCAGACGATGTGGAAGACTTCTCGACCCCGCGCTATCTTGACGCCGGTCTTTCCTCCGACTTCGCCAAGGCGGTTCCTGCCGTCCAGAACGAGACGGCCCGTCACCTGCAGGCTGGTGCCATGTTCCTTGAAATCGCCCGCGGTTCCAAGAACGCGCCGGCTGATGCCGGTGATCACTATGCTGCAACAGATATCCTGAGCCGTGATATCCGTGCCTACTCCTCGAAGCTTCTGAAAGATGACATGCCACTGGATCAGCTTGATCTGGTTGCAAGCCTGATTGAGGAAGCAGACTTCACTGCTGCTCTTGCAGACTCGCTGCATCAGGTTGCGCGTCGCGTGAAGCGTGAGCCTTTCACCGATCAGGCACAGGCAGTGGTCAAGGTGGCTCTGGACAAGCTGGAGTATTCTCTCCGCGATATCCTGCCACACCAGAAGGAACTGGCCCCCAACATGCCAGCGGGTCACGTGCAGTTTCCTGATGTGGAAACCATCCGTGCCAATGTTCTGACCCTTGGCAGCAAGACAAGCGCTGGAGAGCGTGGCGCGTTGCTCGCGCTTCTCGGCAGCATCGAGCGTGCAGAGCTTCTCATCCGCCGTATTGATGCCGAGCGCAAGTCAATCAACCGCGCCAGTGTTATGGCACGCGCCAGCCAGGGCAAGTCTCAGCCGCAATCTACAGGCGGTCTGGTCGCCCATCCGGCCGAGTAAGCGCTCAAGAGAGAGCGGGGATAGCCCCGCTCTCTTTCATTCCTTTTCCCGATTGAAGCTTTCTTTTTCGCCAGCAATGGAGCGGATCGATGACTGCTGACCTTACCAGCCCTGTTTCAGAAGCTGTTCAAAACTACATGGCAAAGACTGCAAATCTGGCAAGCGACAACGCAAGGACGATCTACCAAAACCACGCTGATCAGGCTGTCCGTCGCAGCGAAGTTATGTCGGCCCATTTGTCGAGTGGCGTTCTTGCCAATATGACATTCGACGCCTTTAAGGCTTATACCACCGATGTGTGGCAGCGTAGCTTGCTGACGATGGATGTGATGCGCGAGCGCGGTAATCTGTTCAATGAAACGGAAGCCAGCGGTCAACCACCTGTACTGGACTTTGCCTACGAAATCATCGTGGATGGGTCTACCTTCGCTCGCCCGGTCAACTACCAGCTCCTGAAAATCACGCCCCCTGAAGGCCGCGTGATCGACCCTGCCAAGCGCCCCTTCATGATCGTTGACCCACGTGCTGGTCACGGTGCAGGCATTGGCGGTTTCAAACCAGAAAGCCAGGTCGGCGAGGCGTTTGAGGATGGCCACGCAGTTTACTTCGTGGTGTTCAAGCCGCAGCCGGAGCCAGGTCAAACGCTCGCTGATGTGCGCGATACCAAAGTGGCTTTTCTGGAAGAAATCCGTCGCCGTCACCCCTCCGCCGAGAAGCCGGTTGTCATTGGCAACTGCCAGGGTGGCTGGGCTTCTATGCTGCTGGGTGCAGCTGCTCCAGACAAGATTGGCCCCATCTCGATCAACGGCGCACCCATGTCCTATTGGGCCGGAGAAGCAGGCAAGAACCCGATGCGCTACATGGGCGGCATGATGGGCGGCGTTGTGCCGGCGCTGATGCTGTCTGATCTTGGCAACGGCGTGTTTGACGGATCGCTGCTGGTGCAGAATTTCGAGAACATGAACCCAGCCAACACCAACTGGAAGAAGATGTACAATCTCTATTCCAACGTAGACACCGAGGCCGGACGCTTCCTTGAGTTCGAACGCTGGTGGGGTGGTTTCTTCATGATGAACAAGGAAGAGATCGGCTGGATTGTCGACAATCTCTTTGTTGGAAATCGTCTTGGCGTTGGTCAGGCAACATTGGGTGGCGAGGTAGTTGATCTGAAAAAGATCAAGTCACCTATCGTGGTGTTTGCCTCCCACGGCGACAACATCACGCCGCCGCAACAGGCGCTGAACTGGATTGCCGACCTCTACCGCGACGTCAACGAGATCAAGGCCCACGGCCAGCGCATCGTCTATATGGTGCACGATTCCATCGGCCATCTCGGCATCTTTGTTTCAGCCAAGATCGCCGGTCGCGAGCATGATGCCATTACAGATACGATGCGTGCTATCGAGGCCCTGCCGCCCGGACTTTACGAGATGGTGCTGGAGCAGGGCGGCGAGCGCGTGCACATCAAGTTTGCACCGCGCACCATCGAAGATATTCTGGCGCTGGATGATGGCCGGGCGGATGAGGAAATGTTTGCGGCTGTCGCCAAGCTGTCTGAAACTGGTTCTGACATGTATGAAAAGTACATGCGGCCAGTTATCCGCAGCATGGTGAACGACGATTCTGCAAAATTGTTTTTCCAGTCGCGTCAAATGCGGGTGGAGCGTGCTGCGCTGTCCGATAAAAATCCACTGATGGCACAGGTCAAGACCCTTGCTGCCGAGGCACGCGCAGATCGCCAGCCTGTGGACAAGGACAATCCATTTCTCGCCATGGAGAAACTGATGTCCGACCAGATCGAGCAAAACTGGAATATGTTCCGTGACATGCGCGACTGCATGCAGGAAGTGATGTTCCACGCCATTTATGGCTCACCTCTCATGCGCATGATGGGTGCAGAATCCATCGCTGATCGCCAGAGAGCGGAAGCCGAAAACTTGCGTGAACTGCCACATGTCAAGGAAGCACTGGCGCATATCAACGAAGGTGGCGAGGCTGAAGGCTCCGTGCGTATGCTGGAGCTTCTCTCTCATGCCCGAGGCTATGTGCGCCGTTCACGTCTGGAGCGGGAGCTGGAGATGTTCCGCAGCGAAGCGCCGTTCAACACGATGACAGACGAGGCGCGCGCCCGCATGATCCACAATCAGGCGATTGTCGTGCAGTTTGAACCCGAGCAGGCCAAGTCAAGCCTGCCGCTGTTGCTGGACACACCGCAGGAGCGCCAGCGCGCACTGGCGTTCGTCATGCAAATTGCTGGTCCGGAGGACACAATGCATCCCGAGGCGCTCAAGCTCTATCGAGAGTTTGAAGTGATGCTGGGTACCGACATAGCAAAGAATGGCTCTGTAACGAAGAACGGCCAACTTCAAAACGGAGCCAGCCATTCTGTTGCTACTGAAACTGTTGCTCCTATAATTGCCAATGATGCGGAGGATGAGTTCAACGACGATGGCGTTGAGCCTGTGGCCCCCGTCCGCCGCGTCAAGCCGTCTGACGGTGGTGACAATCTGTTGCTGATCAAGGGAATTGGTCCCAAGATCAACAAGAAGCTGAACGAAATGGGCATTCATACCTTTGCCCAGATAGAAAGCTGGACAGCCTCTGAAGTCGCTTGGGTCAACCGCGAGATTGATTTCAAGGGCCGTATCCAGCGTGAGAAGTGGATTGATCAGGCCCGCCTTTTTCTGAACGGTGAAGAGTGATCTACGATTGAAGACTGTCGGCATAGCGCCCCAATTTCAGGAGACGACACGATGATCAAAACCAGCCATCGCAACACCACCTGGGACGAACTTACAGTTGGTCAGACAGCGCGCATCGAACGCTCAGTGACGGCCAATGATCTCTATGTCTTTGCCCATGTCTCGGGCAACACCAACCCCATCCACATGCCCGGCACCGACATTGATGATGACGGTGTTGTGGACACAGTTGCGCCTTCGCTCTGGATCGGCTCGCTGATATCGTCTGTGCTCGGCACCATGTTGCCTGGTGCCGGAACTCTCTACAAAGGCCAGACATTCCGTTTCCTGGGCCGCGCCCGTCTGGGGGATCGCCTGATTATCTCGGTAACCTGCACCGAGAAGCGTGCAAGGCCGGTTGCGGTTTTCGAAACACGTGTTTCCAAACTGGATGGAACACTCGTTCTGGAAGGTATTGCCGAGGTTGAAGCCCCGACACATACCGTGGTTCTGCAGGGCAAGCAGTTGCCCATGCTGCTGGTGGACGAGCACGATCATTTCGGTCTGCTGGTGTCCCGCTGCAAGCAGTTGCCGCCTATGGCAACCGCTATCGTCTGCCCCGATGACAAGAACGCACTGCAAGGTGCTTTGCTGTCAGAACGCGAAGGGTTGATCACGCCTTACTTTATCGGCTCAAAGAGCTTGATCGTGAAAGCAGCGGAGAGCATCGGCGAGGATATCAGCCATATCCCGCTGATTGATATTGAGGACCATTCGGAAGCTGCGGCCAAGGCCATTGCCATGGTGCACTCTAAAGATGTACGCGCCGTGATGAAGGGCAATATCCATTCCGATGAACTGCTGGCGCAGATTGTCAAGAAAGAGGGCGGCCTGCGGACTTCACGACGCATCAGCCACGCCTTCGTCATGGATGTGCCCACGCAAGACAACCTGCTTTTCATCTCGGATGCGGCCATCAACATTGCGCCCGACCTGATGACCAAGGTCGATATTGTCCAGAACGCGATTGATCTGGCGCGGGCCTGCGGAATCGCAGTGCCGAAAGTTGGTGTGCTGGCTGCTGTCGAGACCGTCAACGTCAACATGCCTTCGACGCTTGATGCCGCTGCGCTTGCCAAGATGGCGGATCGTGGCCAGATCAAGGGCGGACTCGTTGATGGCCCTCTGGCGATGGACAACGCTATGGACATGGAGGCCGCGCGAACAAAGGGCATCAGCTCACTGGTGGCAGGGCAGGCCGAAGTGCTGATTGTGCCCAACCTTGAAGCCGGCAACATGCTGGCCAAGGAATTGACCTTCGTTGCGCGCGCCGAAGCAGCCGGTCTGGTGCTCGGCGCAAAAGCCCCCGTGATGCTGACATCGCGGGCGGATAACGACAAAGCGCGGCTCGCCTCCTGTGCGCTGGCCCAGCTCTATGATCACTGGAAGCGGACGGGCGAAGCACTGGCCGACAAGCACCTGTCCAAAGCGGCTGAGTGAGCCAGGGTGTCAAACCATATCCTTACAATCAATGCCGGCTCCTCATCGCTCAAATTTGCGATGTTTCAGGCGGATGATCTCAGTTGCGCAGTCACGGGCCAGGTCGAGGGTCTGGGCACGGACCCGCAACTCACTGTCCGCAATGCAGACGGTGAGAAGATCCTGAATGATCCGCTGGAAGGCACGCGCATGGTCAAGGATCATGGGCAGGCGATGGCGGTTATTCTTGCTGCCCTCAGTGATCTGGTTCCCGAAGCAATTGTCGCTGGGGTGGGCCACCGCGTTGTGCATGGTGGAATGACCTACTCTGCACCTCTGCTTGTGAATGATGATGTTGCCGCTGCCCTCGCATCATTCAACGCACTGGCACCGTTGCATCAACCGCATAACCTTGCTGGCATTGCAGCGGCGACAAAGGCATATCCGGGCGTGCCACAGGTTGCCTGTTTTGATACGGCGTTCCACCGCGCGCAGCCTTTCGTTAACGACGCCTTCGCCATCCCGCGTGCGCTCTATGATGAAGGTGTGCGGCGCTACGGTTTCCATGGTCTGTCCTATGAGTACATTGCAGGTAAGCTGGAAGAGGTTGCGCCTTTCCATTCCAGAGGCCGTGTGATCGTCTGCCATCTCGGTTCGGGCGCATCCATGTGCGCCATGCGGGATGGCAAGTCTGTTGCCTCAACCATGGGCTTTTCTCCGCTGGACGGCTTGCCGATGGGCACACGCCCCGGCCAGCTTGATCCCGGCGTTCTGCTCTATCTGATGGAGCAGAAGGGCATGGACATCAAAGCGGTGTCCGATCTTCTCTACAAGCAATCCGGCCTCAAGGGCCTGTCAGGCGTGTCCAATGATATGCGCGACCTTGAAGCGTCGTCGGTGCCCGCGGCGAAACAGGCGATTGACTACTTCGTCTTCCGCGCGCGCCGCGAAATTGGCGGTTTGGCCGCTTCGCTTGAAGGCCTTGATGCGATTGTTTTCTGCGGGGGCATTGGCGAGAATTCCAGAACCATCCGTGAGTACATACTTGAAGGCATGGAGTGGATCGGGGTCGAGATGGATCTTGATCGCAACCGCGCCAACGCTGAGGTGATCTCGTCGGATCGTTCCCGCGTTCGGGTGTTTGTCATCAAGACCAATGAGGAACTGATGATCGCGCGGCACACAGCAGCACTGATGATCCATCAGGAGTAGCCCGCCCGCGTCATGGACAGGGGAAGCACGGTCACCGAAGGTTCGGGCGAGGATTGCATGCAAGGTTATGCATGCCATCAAGTCTCTTGCCGAGTAACCCGGATGCCTGCTGATGCCGCTGATTTCTGTTGTTATCCCGCTTTATAACAAGGCCGATTCGGTGGTGCGCACCCTTGCCGGGGCATTGGCGCAATCGTTTCAGGATATCGAAGTCATCGTGGTGGACGATGGTTCAACGGACGGCAGTGGCAATCTGCTACGCCAGTTTCAGGATCCCCGTCTGATCATATTCCATCAGGATAACGCTGGCGTTTCGGCAGCGCGCAACCGCGCCATCATGGCGGCTCGCGCAGACTGGGTTGCCTTTCTTGATGCGGATGACGACTGGGACAAGGATCATCTCGCACTGCTTTGGCGCGCGCTTGGCACGCAGGATGTGGTTGCAGCTTTTTCAAACACCAGACTGGAAAGCAGGCCAGAAAGACCGCTGGTCTCTGGCGATGTTTCGGCACAGATCATTGAAGACTATTTTACCTTCGCTCTGGCCAACGGCGGTTATCCCAACATGACGAGCGCCATGCTGGTGCGCCGTGAAGTGGCAATCAAGGCTGGGCTCTTTACCGTTGGCGTTTCACTGGGTGAGGACATCGATCTGTGGGGGCGGCTCGCGCTGCAGGGAGCCATGCTCTACACCGGTGCTGTGACCATGACCTACAACGATGTGCCGCGAGACAACAACGTGGCGAAGAACCTGTCACGCAGGCCAGAGTTTCCTTTCTTTGCCGGTTGCCTGCCAACGCTTTGCGCCGAGGGAGAGGTTCCTGACCATCTTGAGGCTAGCGCAAGGCAGTTCGCGAATTTTCTGTTGCTAGAATATGCCCGGCAGTTGCTGGACCGTGGCCTTCATGCCGAGGCACGGCAGGTTCTGCGCAAACACTGCGATCCATCACTTGATCCGCTGCGCTATGGCCGTCGCTATGCCAGAACCTGGAAACTGGGGCGCATGGCCTTTCAGCTGAGCGGCCGGTCCATTCAGGCGGGCTGAAAGCTGTGCTGCGCTTACCGCCGGGATCTGTCAGCCCGCACCCAGGAGGATCGCTTGCCCGCAGCAAAGGAAAGCGACGTCATTGCAACACGCCCCGCATGACCCGGCAGTTGCAGCAGTTCTTTGATTCCCAGAAGATGGCGTCCTGATACACGCCAGGCGGCAATGAGGGCAAAGCTCAGCAGCGCAAGATTGAGCATCGCAATCGCAAAGGCAAGCCAATGGCCTGTCAGGACAAGCAACAAACCTGCGCCTGCAAACACCAACCCATGCAGTCCTATGAGCAATGTAAGCGGGGGCACCAGCACATCAAGCGCCAGTGCCAGCAGGGGCAGACTTCGTTCTTTGATAGCCCGCATCAACAGGCGTGGCACATGGCTGCCGATCACCGAGAAATGGCCGTGAATCCAGCGCTGTTTTTGTTTGTCGCAGCCAGCGGCAGTGACCGGGAAATGACTGTAGAGTGACACGGCCCGGAGATAGCGCGGCGGTGATCCTGCAAGAGCACATTCCAGCCCGATCAGCAGATCTTCTGTCACATGCCCTGTTGCAAAGCGGGCAGGGTTCACCATGGCCGCAGGCATGGCCATTCCTGTTCCAAACAACTGGCACGGAAGGCCAAGCCGCGCGTATCCTGTTGGCCTAAAGTCATTGCGCAGGCGGGAGGCAAAGACACCGAGCCGCGATTGTTTTCCGGCTCCCGGTGGTGCTGTCATCAGATTGCGGCACTGGACAGGCGCACCTGTCGCAAGGCAGGCCTGTGCCAGTTTAACCAGCCCTCCTGGGCTGAAGCGACAGTCTGCATCGACAAAAACCACAACGTCGAAACGCTGCAAGGAAAGGCTCGCCAATCCAGTTGCGAGGGCAAAACCCTTGCCGCGGTTTTCCTGATCCGTACGGACCAGTACCTTGGCTCCAGCCGCAGCCGCCAGTCGCGCGGTATCGTCAGAACAGTTGTCAGCAACCACCAGCAGCGTATCACCGTCTTCAAGCTCACGGCCCAGACGATGGATTGTCTCGGAGATGCCGGTGGCCTCGTTGTGCGCAGGAACAATGACTGCAATGGCCGGGCGGCGGGTGGCGGCGGGCAACGGACGCTCCGGCCGCATAACCACACCGAAGGCTTGCAGGGCGAAAGCGACGGTTGCCATGAGAATGGCGATGGCAATGGTGGCCAGTACCATGTCAAGTGCCTGGACAATCATTGTTGCACCATCGACTTGTTGAGGCCCCTGTGGGCCAGAGCATGAGGGTTAGAAATAGGAGCAGTGCGTAGCGGCCCTGATCGAGGTTGCTTCAGCACAGTCGGCTGTGGCTCAGGCGGATTGAGAAGGAAGCCGCAGCCCTGAATTTTCAGCCACAACCGCATCCACCAGTGTGCACCAGTGAGAGAAAGGTTGCGTCCCATGCGGTTGAACTGGCCTCGCGCCACCAGAATTTGCCCAACCGCAGATGCATCAAGATGTCGTGCCTGTGTCAGATCCAGTGTCACGTCTTCAGTCGTGCGGCCTGCCAAGGCCAGTGCTTCGACCAAGGGGGAGAAGGTGCCTTGTGTGAACGATCCCTCCAGCTGGATTACCTTGCGCGGTTGGGCCGGGTTCATCACCATGCGCACACGCGGTTTAACCTTGCGACCCAGACGGTTCAGGACAATCCCCATCAGGCGCGCGGGCAGCGCATGAAACAGCGAAAGCGCAGTCAGGGTTCTGAAGTCAGAAGCATAGCGCGACCACAGCTCAGGCTCTTGCCTGATCCGCCAAAGCCACTCGAATCCACTGCGCTGCCAGACATTCGGCGCGCGCTTCAAGGAGCCAGTGGCAAAGTGGATGACAGCACCGAGATTGGCGATCACCGGAGCATTCAGCATGCGCTCGTTGCGGGCAATCCAGAGCAGGCCTTTGCGGGCACTGACAGAGACAACCAACACAGAGGGCTTGGCCGCATTGATAGAAGCCAGTGTGTCTGGCTTGCCCATATCTTCCACTGAACCAAAGCCGGGCGCTGTTGCACCAACGGCCTCAATGCCTGTGCGGCTTTCCGGAAAACGCTTCAACAACAGCTGTGCGCTTTCTTCGGTGCCGCCAAAGAAAAACGTTGGTGTATGATGGTTCTTTTGCGCGTGCAGTGCGTCGAAAAGATCGGAGCCCGCAACGCGCTGTTTCAGGCCAAGCCCCATGAACCTGGCGAGCCACACAAGCGGCATACCGTCTGCAATGACGAGATCAGCCGACAGCAATGCGCCGTGCATGGCGCGGTCAGAACGCGCCATACGCACCAGATTCATGTTGGGTGTTGCAATGTGCAGGCGGTCATTCTGCTCAATGGCCTGACGGGTTTTCTCAACCGCCTGCGCGAGTGTGACGCGGTCATAGGCGAGGCCGAAAAGACAGACCACATCCCGCTCCGGTTCGGTGCGGAAGGAGGGTAGCGAAGGCAGAGAGGGTGACGCGCCCGGCCTTGCCTCGCCTGAAGCGAAAGAGCGGGAGTTGGCCGCGAGAGACGGCTTGCGATCTGTAACCTGCGCTTGCTGTTCCATAACCTGACGGTAGCCGGACAGGGTCTGCAGCGAGACTGTGCAGGGGGATCAGACAGGTCTCTCATCTGCGCTAGTCATCCCGCATCAGGCTCTCCTCCTGTCGGGAGATTGTGCGGTCGTGCGGTGCACGCTTCTTCCCGAATGGATTAGTCCATGGGTGCCGCATCAACACGTTCCTGAACCCGGACGGACACAGCCACATGATCCTTTTGCGCTGCAACAACGACGGCAGAGAGCATGTCAGTGTCGCAATAATCCTCCTAGACTTCCGATGTGAAACAAGAAGCGGACTTGAAGGAAGCAATGAATGTTGTCAGGCAAGTGGCAGTCTCGCGTGTGGCATGTGCTCGCAACTCTGGTGGTACTGGCTGGCGCGGCCATGCCTGCGATGGCGCAGCATGAATCCGGCATGCAACTGAAAGCAGGTCGCGAGTTTGCTGTTTCAAGCTATGTGCATCGCCCCTTGCCAGACAGGTCTGATATCCTGCCACAGTCAGCTGTCTATGTGCGTGATCTCGCGCGACAGGTGAAGGCGCATGGCGTTACAGTCAACATCGATCAGTACACGCCGCCGATCTATATCGTTGCGCCGAATGCTCCAACAACGCGTGTGAAAGCCGCCCGCACCTATGAGCCGGGCTGGTCTTTCGCACCGCTGCAGCAGCAGTGGACAGATGTGCCGCAGCCTGCAGACTTTCGCCCGTCAGCGGGAACAGACAAGGATGCCATCGTCTACCAGCCGGCAACCGGTCGCTACTGGGAGTTCTGGGGTCTTGAACCTACGGGCCGAACAACAGTCAACTCTGCCGGTGTTCAGATGCCGGAATGGCAGGCTGCCTGGGGTGGCCGGATAGACAGTCTTTCGCAGAACGGGGGCTATTTTAAGAAGACACAGCAGGGCCACACCTTCGGCGTAGCTGCTACTAGCCTTGCCCTTTTGGGCGGCATGATGACCATTGAGGAACAACGACGTGGCGAGATCAGCCATGCCCTGCATATTGCGCTGCCCGAAACCAAAGCGGGTGTCTGGACCTATCCAGCCCAACGCACCGATGGCAATCAGTCGCGGACTGATGCCATTCCGCAAGGGACATTGTTTCGCTTGCCCGCTGATCTTGATTTGCGCACACTGTCCATGCACCCCTATGCGCTGATGATCGCGAGGGCCGTGCAGAAGCACGGCATGCTCGTGCGTGATACTGCAGGTGTTGTGGCTTTCTATGCCGAAAACCCGATGCCTCGTATGCAGGGGCAGCCGCAGGAGGCTCATCCGTATTTTGGGACAGGAGGCATTTTGCAGTGCCCATCTGGCCGTGCAGAGCCTGCCTGCTACCCCGATGCCAACAACCGTCTGGCTGGCTTTCCATGGGATCGTCTGCTGGCTGTGCGGATTGAGCAGCAGTGACTAAGCTTTGCCTAAACCCACCCAGGAACTCAATCTTCTCAACCACCGGATGTGACTGATGCTGGATGGCCGCCGCAAGCTTCCTTTTTCTTTTGCCCAACCAGAAGAAACCGCGCCTCCGCCGGAGCCTTGGCGGGATGGTCTGGATGTTGGCCTGATTCTCTCCAAGATACGGGAGCGCAAACGCCTTGCTATAGCAGGTGCAACACTGGGCGCTCTGTGCCTTGGAGCTTGTGGAGCAGCCTGGCTGACGCTTCGCCCAACATTCTACAGCGCTGCAACAGAGATACTGATTACCAACACCACACTCCAGCTGTCCGGGCAGGATGCTGTCGTGACACAACTGATGGTGGAGAACACGCTTTTGCAGAGCCAGATTTTGCTGGCGCGATCAAACGCCGTCATGGACCGCACCATTGCCAAAGTAGGTATGGACAGGATGCAGGACATGCTACCGCAGCCCGGTTTGCTGGGGCAGCTTGGCAAGCTACTCAGGTTTGGTTCAATGCCCGCACCGGGCAGTGCGCAAGCCCAGCGTGCGCGCAACGCAATGCTGCTGGCGTTGAAAAGCAACGTCACCGTGGCGCGCGTTGGTGCCAGCCAGATCATCGGCTTGCGGGCAAGGGGAGCCAGCCCGGAGATGGCGGCTGTGCTGGCGCAGGAGGTGACACAGGCATTTCTGGGTGAAGCACGCGACATCAATGCGGTGGTGACGACAAGTGGTGCCTTTCGTGAGCGTATCCGTGTACTTGGACCAACCGCACGGGTGATCAGCGAGGCGACGCCACCCGTCGGCAAGGATGGACCGCGTGCCCTTCTGGTGCTTTTGCTCGCCCCGCTTCTGGGTGGCCTTGCGGGATGTCTGCTTGCGCTCGCCCGGGCAGTCACCAGCCGCAGGATCTGGAGCGGTGAACAGTTGACGGCCAGCACCGGTGGGGAATTTTTCGGGCGCATTATGGCGTCGAAACACCGTGCACAGGAATCGCTGCATTCGGGATCAAGCCTTGCAGGTTCACTGCGCCGTATCCGCACGGCTGCTATCGAGCGCGGCGGATCGCGCCCGCGTGTGATTGGCATCACAGCCATGGAGCGCGGTGGCAAGACAACGGTGGCAATGGGTCTCGCTCTGTTGCTCGCTGGTGATGGACGCCGGGTGCTGCTGGTCGATGCTGCCTCAGCCACGCCAGACCTGACAAGGAGACTGGACGCCGGGAGTGCAGATGGATTGCAGCAGGTGCTGCATGACCCAGGACAGTTCGAGGAAGCTCTGCAAGATGCATTGCGACCCTGCCTTGACATGCTGCCAGCTGGGGAAGGACAGAGCGACCTCGATACGCGCTGGCCCAACCTTCTGAAAGCCATAGACACGACACAAAAAGCCTATGACTGGGTCATTCTCGATATGCCTATGATGGACCCTGCTGCGGACCTTCGTGCAGCGCTTTGTGTGCTGGATGACATGGTCATTGTGGCGGAGCGTGGCGTAACATCCGGCCCCGCCCTGAGCAGTGCTTTGCAGGCACTGGGTGCTGGTCGCCACAAGCTTTTGGGCACACTGATCAATGATCCAGCACATCATCAACCGGCTCCCGCAGCGGCCAAGGCCTCTGTAGCACAGGCCCAGAAGCCTGTTGCCAGAGAAGCCGTCAGGGAGGACTCCAAAGCAGTTGTCAACACGGGTCGTGTATCGCGCTTCACCTTTTCAAGGGAGCGCGCATGATGAAAACGCTGTATCCCGTTCGCAGAGTTGCTGCCGCAAGCCTGTGCCTGCTGTTGCTGGCAGGTGGCGCACAGGCTGACTACCTGCTTGGCCCATCGGATACCATTCGCCTGAAGGTCCGTGACTGGCCTGATCTTACCGGTGAGTACACCGTGAGCATCGATGGCCGGATTGCCATGCCGGTGATTGGCGATGTGACGGCGGCAGGGCTCAGCGCATCGGCACTGGGATCCTTGATCAGCGATGCGTTGAAGCGGGATTCAGACCGTGCAGAAAAGGCTGTTGCAGCTGTGGAGATCATTCGCTTCCGGCCATTCTTTGTAATGGGTGATGTGCAAAGGCCTGGCGAGTTGGTTTATCGTCCAGGCCTGACCGTGTTGCAGGCCGTCAGCATGGCAGGTGGCTATTACCGCCCTTCGAGCTCCAGTCTGCTGCGCACTGAACGCGACATTGCAACCGCCAATGGCGATATTGAAAACCAGAGCTTGCGGTTGGCCAAGGCTTCCGCCCGTGCCGCCAGACTGGAGGCTGCTCTTGTTGGTCAGGCCGATATCACATTTCCGCCCGAATTGCTGGATCGCCAGCAGGAGGTTGCGGTCGCGGCACTTATGTCCAACGAACGATCCATCCTGATGTTTGAGCGACGCCAAGCGCAGGATGAGCTGCAATCCCTCGAAAACATCAAGGCGCTTTATAACCGCGAGATTGCCTCGCTCAGGGGGCAGACTGAAGCTCTCAAACGTGAGCAGGATGCCGTGCAGCGACAGCTGGGAGAGTTGCGCGGGTTGGCAGGCCGAGGGCTTGCGCTCACGCCCAACATCATCACGCTTGAGCGCACATTGGCGCAAACGCAGAATGAACAGCTCTCCATGTCAACCGCTACAGTGCGGGCGCAACAGAACATCGAGCTGGCAGAGCAGAAGCAGCGTGACCAGACCGCTGATCGCCGTCGTCAGCATGCCATTGCGCTGCAGGAGGCGAGGGGCGAAATAGCCGATGCCACGGCAAGGCGGAGCACGGCGCAGGATCTGCTTGAGGAAGCCTTTACCACCGAACGGGTCGAAGGGCGCAATCCGGGCCTCGAGATCATGCAAAGGCGGGTTGTGATGTTGGTGCGCAAGGACGGCAATGTGCTGCGCGAAACTCCCGCTGACGATAGCGTCTTGCTGCAGCCAGATGACGTGCTGAAGGTCATGCCCTTGCCGCCGCGTCGCGTGATCTCGCGGACAGGTTCAGCCAGCCGCTGACAGAAGGGCAACAAAAACTCAAGATGGCGCAGGTGTTTTTTGCTCCAGTGGGACACTTGCCGGAGCCTGCGCGTTTGCCTTGCGATCTGCCAGTTTGCGTGCCGCCAGCTTGATCCAGAAACGCTCCCACCAGAATGTGGAGAGATGCGCCAGCAGGAAGGTGAGTGCTATGCCCATTGGACGCTTCAACAGATAGCGTTCTGCCAACATGCCGGCATTCCACCAGCCATGGGCGAACAGAGGGTGAATGACATAAAGTGCATAGGATATTGTCGCGATATAGCGGGCGACTGCGCTGCTCAGAATGCGGCGCAGATCACCTTCCGGCAAGACGAGAGTGGCAGCCAGCAGAAGTCCCGTGACGTAGGGGCGGAAGAACTGCAGCCAACCAGTGTCAGGATGCGAGGTGACCACCCATGCCACAGCCGCCGCGGGCCAAATCCAGCGTAGCCAGGCAAGGCTCTGTAGCCAGCGCAGGGACAGCGTGGCAACACATGCCCCGATCAGGATTTCGTCGGCGCGCAGGTGCGTGGCAATCGCAAGGTGTGCGCCTTCTGCAATGCGCAGTGCAGTCACACAAATGCACAGCAGCCAGACAGCGAGGATGGCCTTGCGATGCATGAGGGCTAAAAGCGCTGCCACGATGTAAAAATGGATTTCAACGCCAAGCGACCAGAGATGCTCGGTCACCGGCAGCATCAGATCAGGCCGGAAGTTCAGCCATAATCCAAGGCTCGCCTGCAGCGCTTCACCTGATATGGGGTAGAGCAGGGCGACAACCGCAATATACAGCCATGCCAGCGGCAGAAGCCGCGCCAGCCGACGCACGGCAAACTCCAGCACCGTGCTTTGTGCCAATGTGCGGACAATCAGAAAGCCCGAAAGCGCAAAGAACAGACACATGCCCATGGCCCCTGCCATGGCGTTTAGCTTCAGGGTCTTGGGTCCAAGGGGTAGAAGATGTGTTGCCAGCACCAGAAGAATGCTGAGGGCGCGCAAGCCGTCCAGAACAGGCAGATGCCCTTCATCCGTGGTGGTGACGGATTCCGCCCCTGTCACTTTGGCCTGCGCCCGCATCAGCGTCCAGCTGCCGTGCGCAGCCGCTGGCGGACCTCGATCAGCCGCGGCCCAATCACGCTGCCGCGCACCCATCGCCGTGCTGCTTTTGGCAAGGCATGCGTTGCCGGATCAACGCCGTAGATGGCCACTTCTGACCCGAACATGTGGCTTTGCTTTTCATGGAAGCTACGCTGAAGCCTGAGCAGGCCCGCATGATAGAAGGCGTGGTTCTCCGGTCGGGCAAGAAAGAGCTTGTTGGGAGAGATGGCGAAAGGTCGCAAGCGACTTCCGGTTTCCAGAAAGTAACGGGCGGCTCCTGTCGAGACATCCGGCCAGCTTGGGTTGAAGTAATCATCCAGAATCACCACACCGCCATCCATGAGACTGCGCTCGGCGAGACGCAGATCGTTAAGGGTGCACTCCTCGGTATGGCCACCGTCAATGGAAAACAATCGGCAAGCACCAACCTGGGACAGGATATCTTCCCGTGTCACGTCCAGTGAGGAACGCTGGATGATCTCAAGATTTTCGGCCGTGGCGTAACGCGCAATATTGGCGCCGAATTCTGCCATGTCACCATGGCCAGACTGATCGACATTGAGATGCTGGTCAGCAAAAATATCAATCGCAAGGGCTTTTTCCTGTCCGCTTGTCAGAAGCTTGAGGAGAATGAAAAGGCGACCCATGTGCACGCCAATTTCAACGACTGGCCCTGTCATGCCCGCCTCGCGCTGGATGCGGGCCAGCGAGGCAATGAAGGATGCGCTGTAGGGATCAAGCCAGCCCGGCACAGCGCTGTGGTTGCGAAGATAGGATTCAAGCTTGTCCACGGCCAACCTCCCTGAAGGGTCTCAGTATGCGTTCAAAGATAGGGTTCACATGCGTGCCGAGCTCATGTCGGCAGAGTCTGATGGCGACGAGCCAGAGAACGCCTGCTGTCACAGCCGCAAGAAAAAATGCGGGTAGAAATGGCATCACTCCATCTGCATGCAATTGACGAAAAAGCGCATGGGCCGGAAGCGTGATGACTGTCAGCAGCAGGCTGCGGGACCAGACAGCAAACAGGGCCTGCGCTGAAAATCCGACAACGTTTTTCAGGGTGAAAAAATACCAGACAGCGAAAAATGCGCCGCTAAACGCCAGTGCCCAGAGCGCAATCGACAATCCCAGGGGCAGCAACAGAAGCAGCGCAGCCAGCGCAGCAACAAAGATGGCGAGCTCTGATGCAAAAAGCAGTGCAGGCCGCCGTTTGACGATCAGCACATCGTGGTGCGGTGCTACGGACAACGACAGGGCATGGCCAATGACCATGGGCAGTATCATCGCGCCCGCCGCAGCCCAGGCCTGCCCATAGAGCAGACTGACCAGCGGCACGGCCCAGATGCACAAGGCCGCATAGGCAGGCCAGGCCAGGCCAGTCACGGCTTCAACGATCCGCAGATAGAGCGGCGCGATATTACCATCGCGGTGTTCTGCCGCTGCGAGGCCGGCCAGCATGGGGCGCGTGACCGCAAAGAAGAAGGCATTGAGCACAAGTGAGACAATCGTATGTGCACGGGCAAACAGTGCTGCATCGCCAAGACCCATCACACGGCCAATGACAAGCTGTGGCGTGGAGGTAGAGGCACTGCCAACCGCCAGCGTTGCCGACATCCAGCCGCTGAAACCAATCAACCTTCGCCAGCCCCGGATGGAGGGTCGAGCTTTCGCCATGTCGCGACCGAACAGAAATGTGACGATGGCCGTGGCAACACTTCCTGCGAGATAGCCCCAGCCGAGCGAGACAGGTCCATACCCCAGCAAAGCCAGAGAGATGGAAACGATGGCCTGCACTGCAGCCCCAGAAACGCCGATAACAAGCAGGGCATCAAAGCGCATACTGCGCGTCAGCAGCACTGTTGCGGGGAAAACGATTGCCAGAACAAGAGGCGAGAAAGCGGCGATGCGCAGAACCTGCCCCAGAACGTCATTGTTGTAGAATTTAGCAAACTGCCAGCTCACGCAAATCAACAGGGTTGTGAGCAGGGCAGACATGGCAAGGCTCAGGCCATACGCCGAAGCGAGCAGTGTCTCATCTTTGCCGGAATCGCTGATGACATAGCTCCCCACGCCAAAGTCCTTGAGAGCCATCACCACGAAGAGCAAGGCAACAGCAACAGAATAGGCGCCGAACTCCGCCGGAGATAGAAGACGAGCGATAACGATGCCAGATCCGAAGGAGATCAGAATGGTGGCGTTTTGCTGGAGTATGGAGCGGAGGACCGCACTGCCGAGTCTCATCCCCGGATCTCGTCAAGGCTCAGTTGTTCCGGGGTGATACGCTCTCCTGCCTTGCGCAAGACATGCGGCAGAAGCGGCGTGCGCGACACAGGATCGCCGGTTATGCTGTCGACATGGAGGGCGCTGTTGATTGCAGCCGCGATTTGGGTGCGGATGCGCTGGGGGCTGTACAGTGCTTTTGCAAGCCGAAAGGCATTGGCCGCCTGACTGGTTGCCTCAGCATCGGTGGAAAGCAGCTGCACACAGGCTTCGGCCAATCGCGCATCATCGTCGCGCAGTATGATGTCGCGGCCATGCCTGAAGGCAAGGCCTTCGGCAGCAATATGAGTGGCCACCATCGGTTTGCCATAAAGGGCTGCCTCGATCAGCTTCAGGCGTGTGCCACCACCGTTGCGAATAGGACAGCAAACTATACGGGAATGCTCGTAGAGAGCCTCCAGATTGTCAACAAAGCCGGTGAAGATAACCCCTTCAGGTTGTTCGCGGAAACTGCGGATACGATCGGGATGAGCGCCGGCAATCAGGAGTTCCGCAATAGGGTTCTCTTCCCGGATGCGTGGCCAGATGCGCGTGATAAGCCGTTCGGCCGCATCCGCATTGGGTGGATGTCTGTAGTTGCCAAGGAAAAGAACAGACGGTCTGTTGACAAGCGCGGGCTGGTTGGTTGGCCCCTCTACGGCATTCGGAGCCACCACAGAACGCCCCATACTGAAGCCATCACGTGTCAGTTTTTCCAGATCGTGCTCAGAACACAGAAAGGTCAAGGCAGCCTTGCGCAAGGCGCGTTGTTCAAGGCGCGCAAGGGCGGGCACTTCCAGTTTGTTGCGCCAGCGGGCGCTGGTTGTTTCTGACATGACAGCAGCGCGCTGTTTCACCAGATGCTCGACATCATCAAGATCGAAGAAAATGGGCAGATCAGGTATGCCGGTTTTCGCCAGCGCGGCCATGGCAGGCAGGCGATGCGCAAAGACAAAGTCATAGTTTTCCTGCAACATCCCCCGAAGCTGACTGATTGCTTCTGCTCCAGTGAACGGCCGAAAATCGCGACGGTAGTGTACTCCGGCCAAGGCATGGGCATTGTGCCACCAGCGCTTGCGCGCAGGATTGAACGGTAGCAACCGGGCAGTGACAGCTGCGCCCATCACAGCCGAAACATTGCGACTGGTTACATGTTCACGTTCAAGGCGCGTACTTTCGTCAACGATAGTGTTTTGATCAGTAAAGTGCACGATGTCCACCTGATGACCGGATGAAGCCAGTGCCTGTATGAAAAGCCCAAGTCGTTGATACACACCATGCCGGTCCCGCGCAGGATCAGGAGGCGGCAGAACGGTGACAACAAGGCAACGCATGGGCAATGTCTCTTTTTTGAGTAAGATCGACAGAACCTTAGCGCCGTGGTTTCAGCGCGCCGAGAGAGGCAAGGGTATGCATCCCTTCGAGATTGCAGCAGGTATTCCCTCCGACAGGTTACTCCTGAATCGCCACCGCTGATGACCGTTTTGCCATGGCCTTGGATTGGAAAGACAGGGCATCTCCAACCAGACAAGACTTCTGGAAACCGTGAGGTGGTCATGAACGCCCGATGGACGATTGCGCCTGATCAGGGAAGAGCCGCCCAGCGGTCAGACGGCCTTCCGGGAATTTTCGAACTGTTGTCGAACCGTCTGGACAATCCGCCCGTCGTCTATCTCGTCAATCAATATCCTGCGATCACACATACATTCATTCGCCGGGAAATCATGGCTCTGGAAGAGCAGGGTTTTGACATTGTCCGGACGGCCGTGCGGGCCGGTGCCAATCTTGTCGACCCTCAGGATTTGGCCGAACTGGACAGGACCACACACCTGATGCGGCAGCCGCACAAACTGGCTGTTGCGACTTTGTGGACTGCTCTGACACGTCCGAGGACTTTTATACGGGCTGCGATCTTGATGGTGAAAGCCGCGAAGCGCAGTGATCGGTCCTTCGTCCACCATCTGGTGTATCTTGCCGAAGCATGTCGTCTCGCGAGGGTTATCCGCAGAACAGGTGCAAAGCATATCCACGCTCATTTTGGAACCAACCCTGCAGAGGTGGCTATGCTTGCTGCCAGCCTGACCGGCGCATCATACAGCTTCACCGTGCATGGCTATGATGAGTATGACAAACCTGAATTTCTCGCTTTGCATCTGAAAATTAACCGGGCTCTCTTTGTCGCCTGCGTCAGCCATTATGGACGCGCCCAGCTGCTGCGCTGGTGCAGACATGAAGACCAGTCGAAAATTCATCTGGTCCGTTGTGGCCTGCCTCATGTGTCTTTGCCATCCGATGAAGTGATGTCGAAGGAGACGGTTTCAAAGCCTGTGCGGTTTGTCTGTGTCGCAAGGCTCTGTCGTGAGAAGGCGCAGGAGACCTTGCTGGAAGCAGCAGCTGTTCTGCTGAACCGTGGCCGCCGCTTTGAGCTTGTACTGGTGGGAGATGGTGATATCCGGCAGGCGCTGGAAAAGCGCACGGCTGATCTGGGCCTGAAGGATCATGTGCGCTTTGCGGGCTGGCTGGGTGGCGATGATGTGCGGCGCGAAATGCTGGCGGCGCGGGCACTGGTTGTCCCAAGCTTTGCCGAAAATCTACCCGTTGTCATGATGGAAGCCATGGCGCTGGAGCGTCCTGTTATCGCGACTATGATTGCTGGAATTCCGGAATTGGTTATTCCAGGAGAGACGGGTTGGCTCGTGCCTGCTAGCTCTGTTGAAGATCTCGCAAATGCCATGGAAGCCTGCCTTGATTGCCCTGATCCCATGCTTAAAAAACTCGGTCGGCAGGGCAGGGCGCGTGTGCAGCAATTCCATGATGTTTCGCGGGAAGCTGCCAGACTCGCAGCTCTTTTTCCGTAACTCTCCTTTTAATGAACTTTGGCTTCCGTCATGTCTCTCTGGCTGTCCTCAATCAGCGCCTTGTTCACAAAAATGCAGTCGGTTTCCAGAAGCCGGGGAAACAGGCCATCATTGTTGGGAACAATCGCCGAGAGTTCAAAGCCGCGCGCATTGAAGAACGCCAGCGTTTCAGCCAGATCAGGAATGCCATCATAGAGTTTTGAAATAGCTGTCTCCGTCTGGATGGCAACAAAGGACGAAAGTGCCACACCTGCACCCTCGGCAACCGCGATATCATTGCCCTGCGTGTCCATCTTCAGATAGGGGCGGGTAAATCCCAGCTTTTTCTTCCAGCTTGCATGTTCTGCAGCCAGCGTTGAGGTCGTGAGAGACAATTCGTTCGTGACCCTGACCTGCCCTCCAAACAGCGCCTGACCAAGCCTGCTGGGCCGTCGAAGGGAACTGAACTGGGTGTCTGTGGTAATCCTGAAGATGGCATCCCGTGTTTCGCGGTCAAGCGCTACACTGCGGATATGCCAGTCCGGATCGGAGGCAGCCTGAAGAGTAAGTTCATCGCAAAGATGAGGCACTGGCTCGAAAGAAATGATTGGCCCCTTGTATGGAATGCGGTCACGTAGCATCGTGGCGTACTGGCCGCTGTTTGCGCCAATATCAAACACGCAGTCGACATCAAAAGCTTGCATGATCTGTCGGATACGGTCCTGCTCATAAAGGCCGCTGATGCCCTGCGACGGCACGATATGCGCTCCGATCATGCTGCCAACGGCATCGGCCACTTTCCTTTTGAGACTGCGCATGAATCCTCCTTTATGATTATGCTGTGAGTGTGCGGCCCTGGGGTGTGGAAGAGTGACGAAAGCTGCTTTTTGCCGCTGGCTTGAGAAACGGTGTTGATGCAGCCACTGTTCCGATTGCAAACCAGAACAGCCACTGGAACTTCAGGTAGTCGAGCAGGTTGTCTGAATAGGACACAAGCATGTGGGCAATACTGAGGAGAACCAGCAGAAGGCCACCGGCGAAATCGCGCAGCATATGGTTGCACAAGGCGTGGAAAACCGCTGTGAACAAAAGCGCGAAGGCAATGATCCCGACAAGACCGGTCTCGAAGTAGATCTGCAGAATGGCATTATGCGCCCCGATGCCTGCGGGCTCAGCCCCGCGCGAGAAGAACAGCGGCACATGGGGCACAAACATGTCGAGCCCGTGACCGTAGATTACTGAGGGATTGTCCTTGAGCCACTGCCAGGTTTCTGACCACAGCAGTTGCCGCCAGGCATAGGAGTTGAGGTTGGCATAGGCATCATTCACGTTGCCACCACCCAGATCCAGTACACGTTCACCAATGCCCGGAATCAGCAGGACAAGTGGCAGTGCCAACAGTCCCAGAAGCCAGCGCCGGTCAACCAGCAAGGCATAGCCGCCGAGGATCAGGGCCGTCGCGATCCATGCGCTTCGCGTTTTTGTGGCGAGCAGCAAGAGCATCAGCAGCCCCCCGTAAGCCAGTAGAAACTTGCGCAGGCGCGGCGTGATCACGATCACTCTTGATGACTGCATGAACATGATCAAGGTCATCACACCCATCAGGTAGAAAGCCAGAATATTGGAATGCGTGAACGTACTCTCGAGGCGGTCGTCGCCCATCAGGATGGCAGGGTTCGCCACAAGTTCAACAATGGCCCAGCTTGCCGGAACAATGGATGATGCAATGATTGCCGAGAGGTAACTTGCGGCGTCGTCCAGAGATCTGACCAATGCGAAAGGCAATATGGTCATGGCAGCGTAGGTGACCAGTGTCATGAGCAACCGGATGCCTGCAGCGGGATCGGGTGAAAGCAACAGCGATGTCAGAGCTGCACCAAGCACCAGGCACCACGCCATTGCCAGTGGATTCAGCAGCACGCGGGGGCGCTGGATGATGGCAACAGTCGCCATGACCAGGACCAGAATATTCAGCGCAGCTCCCGGGCCGTTGGCACCACCCGCCATCTGTTTCACCCACTCAAAGGCCTTGTCGCAAGCCGGTCTGGCGACCACCAGACCAAGAACGGTCCGGCGCAGGCCAAACAGTGCAAGAAACACAAGCAACGCGCCAAGCAGGACAAGAATGATCAAGGCCATCATGCGTCCCCTTTTGCGCCATACGAACAGCGAGGGGAAACGATCGTCAGTATGCATCCTTTCGATCATTGGGCTTACCACCCCTGCGTTCTGGCGGCACCGCAAGTGGCGCTGCTAAGGTGGCAGCGTTGACGTTTCCAGATGTCTTATGCGGGGTTTCGCGATGCTTTTCCGGACTGGATCACGTGCTGATGCACTTATGGGTGCGCCCTTTACAGACGCATTCCGCCATTCCCGATCCGGGCGGCCGATTGCATTGCCTCATACAGCTTTGCCACCACTTTTTGTTGTCGTGGATGCTCTGTTGATCCTGATCTGTGCGCTGATTTCTGATGCCGCCTACCATCACATCGTGGTCGAAAGTCCCGGAGATTTTCAGCAGAGCCTTGGTGCCGGTATGCTGGCGGCGGTTGTCTTCACAACACTGCAATACACCGGCCAGTTTTACTCCGGCATTCGCAGCATCCGTTTGATTGATCATCTGAAAGCAGCCATCACAAGCTGGGTGATTGTTTTCGCCGGGCTGACCTGTCTCCTGTTTCTGCTCAAGATGGGCGATGCCTTTTCCCGCGG
This sequence comes from Beijerinckiaceae bacterium, assembly GCA_051649305.1. GTDB lineage: Bacteria > Pseudomonadota > Alphaproteobacteria > Rhizobiales > Beijerinckiaceae > JADCCX01. The sequence continues at coordinate 40,187 of JBOFGV010000083.1, read as the reverse complement.
TGTCCTTGTGACGTTCTTTGTCACTGGTCTCGCTGGGTTGCTGGTCTGGCGTATCGCGTTGAAACGCCTCTATCGCCGACTGGTGATTGCCGGAACAGCGGCTGGCCCGCGTGTCGCGGTGCTGGCGGAAAGCTGCCGCAGTGATACCAATGGCCTTTTGCTGCGTCTGGAGCGCTATGGCTACTCGCTCTCTCGCCTGTTTTTCTTGCCGCAGGAAGGTTGCGAGGCAGCAGTTTCTGCGAAGCGGACAGCCAGCGTTCTGGCCGCACTTGTTCGGCATGTGCGCGAACAGCGGGTTGATGAGATTCTTGTGGTCGTCTCGTGGAATCACTTTGGTTCCACTGGTGCGCAGTCGATTCAGGCAGCACTGAGGAGCGTGCCTGTTCCTGTGAAGCTTGTTGCCGATGCAGAGCTGGCCCGGGCTATGTCCTATCAGGCCTGCAGTGTCGGAACAGCCAAAGCCATTCTGCTCAAGCCGTCGGCTCTGAGCCGACCACAACGTATTTGCAAGCGTCTGTTTGATATCATTGCTTCATCCACACTTCTCGTGGGTTTCCTGCCGCTGATGGCGCTGGCAGCGCTGGCCATTCGCCTTGAAACAAACGGACCGGTTTTCTTTCGTCAATGGCGCGGCGGGTTCAACAGCCGGCGGTTTCGGATCTTCAAGTTTCGGACGATGCATGTGCAAACAGAAGGACAGGGCGATGCAGCTGTTGTCCAGCAGGCCAGCAGAAATGATCCGCGTGTCACAGTCGTGGGGCGGTTCCTTCGCAAATCAAGCATTGATGAGTTGCCGCAGCTGATCAACGTTCTGATTGGAGATATGTCGCTGGTTGGCCCACGGCCCCATGCGCTGGCCCATGATGTTACTTATGCAGCGCTGATTGAGCCTTACCCAGAACGCCACAATGTTAAACCTGGCATTACCGGCTGGGCGCAGGTCAACGGCTGCCGGGGAGAAACGGCTGATGTCACACTCATGCAAAAGCGCATCGAGCACGACCTCAACTACATTGAGCGCTGGTCTATCCTGCTGGATATCCAGATCATAGCAATGACAGTGCGCGAAGTCTTGATGCCACGCAACGCGCATTGAACGGAACGGCTTGGTAGGCCGGTTTGGCATTTGCGTTCCGTTGAATGCGCGAGCATTGCGAGACCAAGAATCTACTGAAGACGTATGGGCGTTTCGCTGGCAGTCCGGGTCAGCAGCAGGTCAGGTTCTGTCTTGCCATCCTCCTGAGCTGGATCCTGTACAAGACCATTGTTCAGTGCCCAGATTGCGGCTTGCGTGCGGTTGCTGACATTGATCTTGCGGAGCACGGTTTTGACATGGGCCTTCACCGTGGCCTCTGCGATATCAAGCCGCCGTGCGATATGCTTGTTTGAATCGCCTTCCACAATGCGCCGCAGAATTTCGATTTCACGCACAGACAATCCACGCATCGCCGTTGAACGTCCCCCGTCCTCGTCATCAGCGGTCAAAGTGGATGCTGTTTCCACAAGGGACATAGCACCCATCGGCCAGATACGGGAATCCATGACAAAGATGTTGTCCTCGACCACAGCCTGCAGTGACTTGATCAAGCCTTCGGCGGAAATTGAGGTCAACAGGATGGCGTTAGCCCCCACTTCCATTGCAGAGGCAAGGACCTCTACGCTGCCCTCATGCGCCAGAACCACAATGCGGATATCCGCAAACCGCTCCCGGATTCTTGACACCAGAACCGGCAGATCGGCACTTTCGCGACCAAAGACAATCAGGATCGACGGGTCGTCTTTTGGTTCGTCAGTGGAAAACAGATGCTCAATCTCCAGAGAGCATGTCGTAGGCGCAAATTGCGTTCTTTCGAGCAAAAGGCGTAAACCTTCACGGGCAAGGTTATCATTTTCGACGATCAGTGTTGAATAGGATATTCCCACGGTGGCCTCCTCATTGGTCAATACGTGATTCATCAAATGCCCAAGATCGTCTCCCAATCCCTGCGTCATTTCTTGTGAGCTGCCTTGACCCCTTTCGGAGGATACCATTGCGGAGCAGCCTTGATCCTTTTTCCCTGCAACTTGTGACCAGAACATGGCCAAACGGCCAGACTTTTGCCCTTGTTGTCTTTCAGGGTAGTTTTTCAGACGGGAGTATCATTTGATTTCCAGTCATTTCGCCAACGCGGATTCGGGCTTTGCACTGGATGTTGATGCCCAGGCTTTCCTGTTTGATCTGGATGGCACTCTTGTCGACATTGCGCCACGCCCACAGGATGTTCGGGTGTCGCGCGGTCTCGTCAGAAGTCTTTCACAGCTTCGAACAGTGACTGGTGGTGCTGTTGCGGTTGTGTCAGGCCGACGGCTCGACAGTGTCGATGCGTTGCTTGCGCCACTAAAGCTTGCCGGTGCAGGCATCCACGGTCTTGAATGGCGCAGTCATGATGGTGTTGCCGTTCAGACAACTGGTCCCGCAGCCCTGCCAGTTGGTCTGCGCGAAAAGGCTGCTGATCTGGTCAAGGCGACGCCGGGCCTTGCCCTTGAAGACAAGGGATCTGCCATCGCCATTCACTATCGTGCAAAACCCGAGCATGCAAAAGTGGTTCGCGCTTTTGCTGCTTTGGTTGCCAGGGAACATCCAGACGAGGTCGTTATCCAGACTGGCAAGATGGTCACTGAACTGCGTTTGCCCGGACCACACAAGGGCGATGCTGTGCGCAGGCTGATGCGGTCCTCGCCGTTCAAAAATCGCCAGCCGGTCTATTTCGGCGATGACCTGACGGATGAGCCAGCGATGGAAGCTGTGCAAGCGATTGGTGGAGTTGGTGTCCGTATTGGCGATGATGAAAGGCAAACCCGCGCCTTGCTCCATTTGCCTACACCCTGCGCCTTGCGCATCATCCTCACAGACGTACTGGCAGGTGAGAAACGTTTTTTGCCGGTGTTGCAGACAAAGGCAAAACCATGATCTCATTCTCACACAGGCCAGCCTTCTGATGGCACTCATTATGGTATCCAACCGCGTCTCTGTCGAAGGGTCGGGCGAAGTGGCGCAAGGCGGGCTTGCTGTCGCATTGTCCGAAGCCTTGCGGAGCGTTGGCGGCACATGGATGGGCTGGAGTGGCGAGATCAGCGACGAGCAAGGCAATGATATAAACATGGTTGAGCGTAACGGGATATCCTACGCGCTCATCAACCTGACCGAACAGGACTACGGAGAATACTACACGGGCTTTGCCAACCGCACGTTGTGGCCGCTGATGCATTACCGCGTTGGCCTCACGGAGTTTTCCCAGGGAGACTTCGTCGGTTACAAACGCGTGAACGCTGCTTTCGCAAGGCACCTTCAGAAAATCGTCAAACCGGATGATCTGATCTGGGTCCATGACTATCATCTGATGCCATTGGCGCATGAGCTGCGGTTGCTCGGCCTAAAAAACCGCATGGGTTATTTCCATCATATCCCCTGGCCATCGCCGGATGTTTTCGGCATCCTGCCCGCTGCCCGTGAGTTGCTGCGTGCCATGATGGACTATGATGTTGTCGGCTTGCAGACTGAGCCGGACCGCAGCCATTTCTGCCAGTGCCTGCTGCGTGAGATGGAAGCGGCGCAGACAGGGCCGAGGCAGTTCGGCTTTGATGACCGCAGCATGCAAGTGTTGGCCTTGCCTATCGGTATTGATGTCAATGCCTTTGCCAGCGCTGCGCAAGCATCCCACGACAACCCTATGGTGAGCGAAACGCTGGACAGTATCTCGGATCGCTCACTCATCCTTGGTGTGGACAGGCTTGACTATTCCAAGGGTGTCGCACAGCGCATGGAGGCCTATGCCCAGTTTCTGCAGGACAATCCGCATCGGCGCATGACGGTCGAGTATCTGCAGATCACGCCTTTTTCGCGCGCTGATATTCCTGAGTACGAACAGATCAACCAGAGCGTTGCAGAAACTGCCGGGCGCATCAACGGTGCGGATGGTGAGCCGAATTGGACACCGATCCGCTATCTCAACAAAGCCTACAATCGCGAGGTGCTGGCAGGCCTCTACCGTGCAGCAGGGGTCTGTCTGGTGACGCCTATGCGGGATGGCATGAACCTTGTCGCCAAGGAATTTGTTGCCGCACAAAATCCGGACAATCCCGGCGTGCTTGTGCTGTCACGTTTCGCTGGCGCATCGCACCAGTTGTCCGGCGCGGTGATCGTCAATCCCTATGATCGCACTGGTGTGGCGCGCGCCATTGAAACTGCGCTCTCCATGCCGCTTGAGTACAGACAGGCGCGGTGGGAGAAAATGATGGCAACCATCAGCCTGCATGACATCGACTGGTGGGTCAGCTCGTTCTATCAGGTTCTTGCTGATGGCACTTCAGAGTTGCAAGCTTGATAAAGCCAAAGACTGCGCTTCAAACCACGCGGTCCTTCTCCGGAATAGCTTGCCCTTCTGATACCAGCCGGATTGTCTCGAACATGCGGCGCACGGTCGGTTCAAAGGTATCGGCTGTCACTGCTGCGAGATGCGGTGTCACCACCAGATTGTCGAGGGTGAGAAGCGGGCTGTCCGTTGGCAGGGGCTCAATGGAGAAAACATCCATCGCGGCGGCCAGAATCACACGGGTTTTGAGTGCCTCGTAAAGGTCATGCTCCACCACCACGCCACCGCGTGCTACATTGACGAGCACGGCGGTTGGTTTCATGCTGGCGAGCGCTGTACGGTCAATCAGGTTTGTGGTCTCTCTTGTGAGCGGACAATGCAGGGACACAACATCTGCTTCGCGCAGCAAGCTTTGCAGCGGAACATGCTGCACACCAAGCGCCTCCTCATCGTGAGCCGAAAGCGGCTGGCGTTTGCTGTAGACGATGCGGCAACCGAAACCACGGAGCAATTTCGCAACAGCTGTGCCGATGGCACCAAGGCCCACGATGCCAACTGTCTTGCCGGACAAAAGCATGGTCTGTGTGGGTAGCATGCCCGGTCCATGCCACTGGCCGTGCTTCAGCTTGTGGTGACCGTAAGGCAAACAGCGCAAAGCTGAGAGCATCAGGCCAATAGTGAATTCCGCAACAGGCAGCGCATTGCTGCCAGTGGTACGCGCGACGCGGATGCCTCTCTGGCGAGTGATTTCCAGATCGATGTTGTCAACGCCCACACCCCATTTGTGCAGCAGCTTCAAACGGGTAGCGGCGTTGAGCACTGCTGCGCTCACCTCTACCTGTCCGGTGATGGCAAAATCAGCATTGCGGATGAGCGCCATGCGATGAGCTTCGGTGCTTTCGGTCGCACAGGTCAAAGTGAAGCCTGTTGGCAGAAGAGCGCGCAACTGGGTGGCGCGGGCTTCGGGAATTTTATCGAGCAGCACAATGCTGAAGGATGACACTGATATGGCTCCTGTCATGACAGGCTGAAGCGCACACCGGCGCGCGCCAGACCACCTGAAATGCCAACCGGCGTACCATCCGCCCGCCAGCAGGCAGCCCCTGTCATGCCGCCGGCATCATCAAATGTGATGGCACTCATACCGCCTGCAATGCGTCTGACCGGCGCGATGACATGACCTCGCGCGCTGAGTGCATCCGCTACCGAACTGGCTATACCCGGCTCCAGTTCAAGAGCGCCGCCTTCTGTCCATATACGCGGCGCTTCCACCGCTTGCTGCGGCGTCATGCCGTGATCGATGAGGTTGATAATCGCCTGCAGAGCCGAAGGGAAAATACGCAATCCACCCGGCAAACCAAGGGCAGCTATCACGCGTCCGTCGCGACAAAGCATCATGGGAGCCATCGATGTAAACACACGTTTGCCCGGTGCAATGGAAAGAGCGCGGCCGGGATGGGGGTCAAAATTATGCATGTAGTTGTTGGCAATCATGCCCGTGCCGGGAATTTGCAGACAGGCACCGAACAGCCCGTTTATGGTTTGCGTGGCGCTGACGACATTGCCAAAAGCATCCGCCACAGTCACATGGGTTGTATCAGCAGACTCACGGTCAGCCACGACACCCGCATGCCATGCGCGGGACTGCGCCATGCTGATCTGTGCGCGCCGTTCCGCCGCATAGTCCGTCGAGATCAAGCGGTCCACTGGCGCTTTGACAAAGGCCGGATCAGCGGTGGCCACAGCCCTGTCAGCGAAGGCGATACGCATGGCCTCTGCAATGAGATGGCAGGTGTCAGTGGAACCAAAGCCCATGCCCTTGAGATCAAAGCCTTCAAGGATCGCCAGCATCTGCGCGATGTGCACACCGCTGGAGGCAGGCGGGGGTGGGCCAATGACATCATAGCCACGGTATCGCCCGTGGATGGGCTGGCGCAGCAGCGGCTTGTAGGTGACGAGATCAGCGAGGGATACATGTCCGCCGTTTGCCTGAAGATACGAGGCAACTGCCTTACCCAAAGTTCCGCCATGAAGCGCACCGGGACCTTCCTCAGCAATCTGGCGAAGGGTGCTTGCATAGTCTTTTTGCACAAGATGATGACCGCTCTGGGCAGGTTTTCCACCGGGCAGGAACAGGGCAGACATCCCTTCGTCCTGCGCAAGGTCTGGGCCGATATCAGTGATGCAATCCGCCAGATATGGCGTAACTGTGAAACCTTCTTCCGCAAAGCGAATGGCCGGTGCCATCACGCGGGCGAGCGGTTGCGTGCCAAAGCGCTCCAGCGCCATGGACCAGCCAGCCAGAGCGCCAGGGGTGGCAACAGCAGCTGCACCAACCGCATTGCGACGGCCTTTTGCGTCACGCGCATTGGGCAGGCCTTGCACCTTGCCGTCGCTCGTTGGCTCAAACATCGTCTCATGGGCTGAGGCAGGCGCAGTGCTGATTGCATCGATGATGGTATGTTCGCCGTTTGCTGTGCGGATGTGCATCAGGCCACCACCCAGCACACCCACCATCATGGGTTCAACAACCGTGAGAGCAAAGAGTGCAGCAACGGCAGCATCCACTGCGTTGCCGCCAGCAAGCAGCACTTCTGTTGCCGCGCTTGATGCCAGTGGGTGGTTGGTGACAACCATGCCACGGCTGCCGATGGCAGGGGTTTTCTCGCAGACAAAAGATACAGGCGCAGGCATGGGGAATCCGTTTTGTTTCACCACCATAGTGTCATGCTGCGTGCCGCTGCGCTACAGGGGAGATTAGACTTCAGGCAGCAGCCAGCCATCACGGATGACGACGCGTACCTTGTCTCCGGGCGCAACCATGGTTGGCTCCGGCAGGACCAAAGGCAGGACGATAGCGCTGTTGTGCTCAAGCACCACATCGGCATGAAAGTGCCCGCCCTGATAGACCAGCCGCTTGATGTGTCCTGCCAGACCGGATGTGGCCAGTGGATCAATCACCAGATCATTGGCACGGACACATACCGCGCCTTCTCCCTGCGCGACGGCTGAGCCAGCGCAACGAACCACACAGCGATGGCCCATGATGTCCACGCTGATTGCACCACCATTTACTGCTCTAACAGGCTTCGCAGGAAGCACAATGCCTGCACCGATGAAGCGGGCGACTGTGGCGTTGGCTGGCTCACGGTAAAGCACGGAAGGGGTGGCGAGCTGCAGCAATTTGCCCTGATCCATCACGGCGATGCGATCTGCCAGAGCCATGGCTTCCGCCTGATCATGCGTGATGTAGAACATCGTTGTGCCGGTGCGCTTGTGGAAATTCGCAAACTCTTCTTCCATGGTGGAACGCAGATGCACATCGAGGTTGGCGAGCGGCTCATCGAGCAGCACAATCGACGGCTCCATGGCAAGGCAGCGCGCAAGCGCCACGCGCTGCCGTTGGCCACCGGAGAGGGACGCCGGTCGGCGATCCGCAAAGGCAGTCAGGCCGACAAGATCAAGGGCTGCTGTCACGCGGGTTGTGCGAGCCTGAGCTGCCAGACCCTGCACTTTCAGCGCATAGGCGACATTTTCTGCCACAGTCATATGCGGCCAGAGCGCATAGGACTGGAAGACAATACCCATGCGGCGCTCTTCCGGCGGGACATGGTTGCCCCGGCCAGAGACGCACTTTTTATCAATCGAGATCGCGCCGTCGCTCACCTGATCAAAGCCAGCCACAAGGCGCAGCAATGTTGTTTTGCCGCAACCCGAAGGGCCAAGGACTGCAACGAATTCGCCGTGCTCAACGGTCATCGAAACCTTGTCGAGCGCGGCATGGGTGCCAAACATCCGGGTGACGGAATCAATCGTCAGTCGCGCCACGGCAGCACTCCCTCAGGCAGTTTATGATGGAAGAGCAGGGTGGAGAGCGCCAATCCAAGTGTGACAGCTATGGTGACAATCGACATAGCGGCAGCGGCTGTGGATTCGCCTCCTTGCTCAAAGGAGAAGACCACCACGCCCAGTGTTTCAGCGCCAGATGACCAGAGCAGCGCAGAAAGCGTTAGTTCGTTGAAGGCGGTGAGGAACACCAGAATACCGCCCGCTGTTGCCACCGGCGCGATGACCGGCACGATGATGGTAATGAGCCTGCGCAGGAAGCCCGCTCCCGCCACCTGTGCTGCCTCTTCAATGGAGCGATCGAGCTGATGATAGCCACTGATGACAGGCCTGAGGCCCAGCACCAGAAAGCGGGCAAGATAGGCGATCAGGATGATCCAAACCGTGTTGTAAATGCTGATACCGAGCGCCGGGATTGGCTTCAGAAACAGCAGGATGCAGGCAATGGAGAGCACCACACCCGGTAGGGCATAGGGCAGTTCCGCAACAAGGTTGAGCATGCGTAAAAGAGGTGAGCGCCGCCAGACGAGGAAGTAGGCCAAGACCACGCTGATCATGATGACGATGATGGCCGCTGCCAGTGACAGGGCAAAGCTGTTGAACAGGGCGCGGCGCGAAGCGCCATGCTCCAGAATGACATAGGCGAAGTTTGCTGACGTGGCGGTCTTCATATTCAGTGGCACGCCGTAGGCAGGCACAAGTGCTGTCGCCAGCAGGCCGATGATGGGCATGACCACCACAAACAGTGTGACGGACCAGAGCACAATTTCCACCGGCAGGCGCCATGCACCCAAAGTGAAGGGCCGGGCTGCCATTGACGTCGTGGTGATGCGGTAATCGCGTCGGCGCAGCATGATGTCCTGTATAATGATGCCGACAATGGCGATGCTGCCAATGACGATAGAGAGCACAGCGACTTCCGACAGGACACCCGGTCCAAGCCCAGAGAGGCGCTGGTAGATGAGCGTCGGCAGGGTGAGATAATTGCCGGGAATGCCAAGGAAAGCCGCAACGCCAAAATTGCCAAGGCAGGAGACAAAGACCAGCGCCATGCCTGCCACAAGTGACGGCGTCATCAAGGGCAGGATAATCGTGCGCACCACCATCATCTTGCTGGCACCGCTGGAAAGTCCGGCTTCAATGAGTTCACGCGGCAAGGCGCGCAGACCAGCGCGCAGGGTCAGGAACACCAGCGGTGCATATTCAACCGCCAAGAGCAGAATGATGCCCTCCCGCGAATAAAGCGGATTGCGTGTGCCGATGGGCGGGGCCAGTCCAAGCACATTGAGGAGCGGACTGGCCGGGCCTGATATCTGCAGCCATGCCAGCGCCATCACCTGTGGCGCGATGATGAGCGGCATGACGAAAACAAAGACGAAAGCATTGCGAGCCCTGAGGTCTGTCAGCGTTACGACAAGTGCCACCACAGTCCCAAAGACCAGTGCCAGAAGCGTGGCACCCAGCGAGGTCTCAAGACTGTTGCGCAGCGCCGTCCAGGCAGCTTGGCTGTTCCAGACGCGTGTGAAGGCCTGCGTGGACACAACCCCGCCCGGTGCGATGGATTCAACCAGAAGTCTGACCAGCGGCGATACGGAGAGAATGGCAACAAGTGTTGCCAGCAGGATCAGCGTCAGCCTTTCCTGCTGGAAGAAATGTCTCCAGGGAGATGCAATCACTGGCCAAACATATCCGCAAAGCGCTTCTTGTCAGCTTCGGTTGTGGCCACAACCTTTGCGATGTCGACAGGCATGATGTTGACCTTGGTGCCAGCTGGCAACCATGCCGGTGCGCCAACGGATTCACGTGTAGGCAGATAGCCCTGTGACAGGCTGAGCTTCTGGCCTTCATCCGACAGGAGGAAATCCACAAAGGCGCGGGCAGCAGGCTTGTTGCTGGCGGTTTTCAGAATGGCGACAGGCTCGGTGACAACCGTCAGGCCTTCGCTTGGGAAGACAAACTCAACGGGTGAGCCCTGTGCCTTGGCATTGAAGGCCATGAAATCGACGATGATGCCATAGGTCTTCTCGCCTGTGGCGACAGCCCGCAGCACAGCGCCGTTGCCGCGAACGGCGGAGGCTTCGTTTTTGCGCAGCGCCTCAACATAGGTCCAGCCGAGATCAGGACGGGCGGTCACCGCGCCAAGCTTGATGGCAGCGGCACCGGAATAGAGCGGACTCGCCATGCTGATCTGGCCCTTGTACTCGGGCTTGGCGAGGTCCGCCCATGAGGTCGGAATCTGCTTGGCTGCCTTGTTGTAGATGATGCCGGTGGATATCATCTTGGTGCCGAAGTAGGTCATGTCCTTGTCAAAGGCGCTGGTCACGATGCCCTTGGTGTTGGGCGTGGCGTAGGCCTCAAGGCGGCCATCAGCTTTCAGCTGTTCCATGCTGGCGGCATCGGCAATCAGCAGCACATCAGGGCGCGGCTGGCCGGCAGCAATTTCAGCGGCCAGCTTCGACATCACTTCGGTTGTGCCTGAACGGAAAACCTCAACCTCAACACCGGGGTTGACCTTGCGGAAGCCTGCGATTGTCTGCTGCGCATCACGGTCTGGCTGCGAGGTGTAGAGCACCAGCTTGCCTGTGGGGGCTGTGCCCTGTGCATAAACAGCAGCAGGCAGCAGTGCGGAGGCTGCGATCAATGTGCCCAAAAGGCGGCGTGTCATGGTCATGGTTCTGTCCTTCAGAAATCTCGGTCCGCTGTTTGCGGCAGGCTTTCCTGCTTGGCGAAAGCTGTGACAAGCGCATGACAATCTATGTTGATCATGCGGTTGTTCCAGCACGAATTTGCGCCACCATGGCGTCTTGCCTTTTGCGCACAGCCACGATGTTCAATGAGGCATCCGGCTCTGCATCGGCCTGGGTGATGAGCGCACCTTTGGCAATGGCGCGCACCACACGTGCACCTTGCGCCAGTCCAATCGGCAGGGCGTTTTTCTCGACAGCATCGGCAACGGAAAGCGAAAATCCGCGGTAGCTGTATTCGCCAATTGCATCCAATGTTTCGCCCACTGCGAGATCGCGCTTGGCCACACAGCCAACTTCGGCGGATGGCACGGGCAGTGGCTTCATCTGGCTTTCACCAAACAGTACAACAGCGGCGGCTGATTGCGGCACTTCAAGGCTTGTCAGGTGGTAGGGTCGCACAAAGCTGTAGTATGGCCCGGGGCCCAGATGCAGGTCCGCCATGCGTTCGCGGACACGGGGGTGGCGCATTTCGGCAATGGCAAAGACGCCAGGGGCCACGCCCTTGGCGACAGAAAAATCAACCACGCCCTTGCGGCTGAGAAGGCCACCTTCTTCCTTCGGGCAAAAGAAATCCTGAAGCTTATCCAGCGGTGCTGCCGGGCCGTGCATGCCGGGAATATCCGGCACAAAACCGCAGGCATTGGCGATGGCGACCATCTCCACCATGGTCTTGCTGCCATCAACGAACTCCACCAGCATGCGCGGGTTCATGTTGCGGCGCTCGGCCTCGGCCCGGTAGTCGGATGGCACGGCATCAACATTGAAGGCGTTGTTCTTGCCTTTGCCCGCAGCGACAACTGGATAGCCCAGCGAGCGGATGAAACGGATCAGTTCCATCGCGGCCACCGGCTCATCGCCTGCGCCAAGCGTATAGACGACACCGGCCTTCGCAGCTTCAATGGCGAGATAAGCACCGATGGTAATATCAGCCTCCACGTTCATCATCACGATGTGTTTGCGCGCTGCAATAGCGGCCATTGCGACGCGGGAACCAGCCTCCGGGTTGCCGGTCGCATCAATCACAACATCCACATCCGGCGCATGGCAGATAAGGTTGATGTCGGCAGTGGCCACGATATGGCCTCGTGCGCGGATATTGGCAAAGTCGGTCATGTCTTTGGCGACACGCACCAGCCCTGCCTGCGGCGTGATGGAGGCAGCCTCCGCCACCCGGTCCACCCGGCGGCTGGCAACAGCCACCACCTCGATGCCCTGCATCTGTGCCACCTGCACCAGAATATCCGTGCCCATCTGGCCAGCGCCAATGAGGCCAATCCGGACCGGCTGACCAAGACGTTCCCGCTCGGCCAGCGCATCAGCCAGATTTTGGCCGCGCTGCATAACAGGGTGTCCGATCGATGGCATGGTGGAACTCAAGGACAACTCCGCAAACCTGTTTTGCATGATAAAGGATCAGCTCCATCTGCTTTATCAGGCAATCCGTCTGGTTCAAGCTGCATAACAGCAATTGACCAATGCTCTTTGACGCGGCAACACTGATGCTAGATTATCATAATTTGAAAAGGCTCCGGCGATGGGACAATCGGTTTTCAATGGCGTGATGCCCGCCCTCATGACCCCGTGCCGGGCTGACCGGTCACCTGACTTCGACGCGTTGGTGCGCAAGGGACAGGAACTGGTGAAAATCGGCATGTCCGGTGTAATCTATTGCGGTTCCATGGGTGATTGGCCGTTGCTGACAGATGAGCAGCGCATGGAAGGTGTAGAGCGACTGGTGAAAGCGGGCATCCGCGTCATCGTTGGCACGGGCGCACAGAACCCGATGCGGGCGGCTGCACTTGCTGCGCATGCCAAAAAGGTGGGTGCTGCAGGCTTGATGGTCATTCCGCGTGTTTTGTCACGCGGATCGTCTGCCTCGGCACAGCATGCGCATTTCGCAGGCATTCTGGAGGCGGCGGTGGATCTGCCAGCCGTCATCTACAACAGCCCCTATTATGGCTTTGAAACAAAAGCTGATCTCTTCTTCGCTCTGCACAAGCGCTATCCGCATCTCGTTGGTTTCAAGGAGTTCGGCGGAGAAAAATCGCTGAGCTATGCCGCCGAGCACATCACCGGCCAATCCGAGGCGCTGACTTTGATGGTGGGTGTCGACACGCAGGTGGTGCACGGCTACGTCAACTGCGGTGCTTCGGGCGCGATCACCGGCATCGGCAATGTGCTGCCCAAAGAGGTACTGCACCTCGTCAAGCTTTGCGAGCAGGCTGCGACTGGCGATGCGGCGGCGCGGCAGAAAGCGCAGCAGTTGGAGGCCGCCCTTCTGGTGCTCTCCACCTTCGATGAAGGTGTCGATCTCGTGCTCTTCTACAAGTACCTGATGGTGCTGGAGGGCAACCCGGAATATACCTTGCACTTCAACGCAACCGATGCGCTTTCCGAAAGCCAGAAGACCTTTGCGCGGGACCAGCTGGCGCTGTTCAAACGTTGGTATGCCAACTGGAACAAGTGACCGGAAAGCTGAGATGCGTGTTATCGATTCACACACCGAAGGCGAGCCAACCCGCTTGATTATCGAGGGTGGGCCTGACCTCGGCAAAGGTTCCCTTGCGGAGCGTGCGATAATTTTCGCGCGGGATTTTGATCACATCCGCAGTTTTGCAGTCAATGAACCCAGAGGCTACGATGCGCTGGTGGGTGGCCTGCTGTGTGATCCCGTTGATCCCGCATGCACCGCCGGTGCCATCTTCTTCAACAACGTTGGCCTGCTCGGCATGTGCGGCCACGCCACCATTGGTCTTGGCGTGACTTTGGCGCATCTCGGGCGCATTGGGCCGGGTGTGCACAAGCTGGAAACGCCGGTGGGTGTTGTCAGCTTTGAACTTCTGGATCGCAATGCTGTGCGCATCACCAACATCGAGAGCTATCGGTTGCACAAGGCGGTGCAGGTGGACGTGCCGTGCCTTGGGCTCGTCACTGGTGATATCGCCTGGGGTGGCAACTGGTTTTTCCTCACCAATGATGCGCCCTGCGCGCTGACAAAAGCCAATATTCCCGTCCTCACGCGTGCGGCGGAAGCCATTCAGCAGGCGCTGAATGATCAGGGCATTGGCGGCGATGGCGCGCCGGTCGATCACATCGAGATTTTTGGACCGCCGGGCACTGCTGATGCCAACAGCCGCAGCTTTGTGCTCTGCCCCGGTGGTGCCTATGATCGCTCGCCCTGCGGCACGGGAACCAGCGCCAAGCTGGCCTGTCTGGCGGCAGACGGCAAGTTGAAGGCGGGCGAGCGCTGGGTTCAGGAGAGCATCATCGGCAGCCGGTTTGAGGCAAGCTGGATGCCGGGGGTAAATGGTGGCATTGCGCCGACGATCATAGGCCGGGCCTATATTACGGGGGAAGGGGTGCTGCACCGTGATGCCGATGATCCGTTTGGTGATGGGATTACGGGGTAGGGCAATTCTCCCCTCCTCGCTTGCAGACTAGCCTGCGCAGTCTGCACAGGTTTGACTGCGGGGGGGGAGGGGCCGGGGGTGGGGCTTCTTTTATTGCTGCTGGCATCGCGGCCCCACCCGGCTCGTCACTGCGTGACGAACCACCCTCCCCGCAAGCGAGGAGGGTATTTAGAGAGCTCAAGCCACCAGCTTCTCCGCAGACTGCAGGTCCACCGAAACCAGCTGGCTGATGCCACGCTCGGCCATGGTCACGCCGAACAGGCGGTCCATACGCGCCATGGTGATCGGGTTGTGGGTGATGATGATGAAACGTGTTTCGGTTGAGCCCACCATGTCATCGAGCAGCGCGCAAAGCCGCTCGACGTTGTGGTCATCAAGCGGCGCATCGATTTCATCGAGTACACAGATCGGCGACGGGTTGGTGAGGAATACCGCAAAGATCAGCGCGGTTGCTGTCAGCGCCTGCTCACCGCCCGAAAGCAGCGTCAGCACCTGTGGTTTCTTGCCCGGCGGCTTGGCCATGATTTCAAGGCCAGCTTCCAGCGGGTCATCACTTTCTATCAATTGAAGTTCTGCCTCGCCGCCACCAAACAACGTTGCAAACAGACGCTTGAAGTGGCCGTTCACAACATCAAAGGAAGCAAGCAGCCGCTCGCGACCCTCAGCGTTGAGAGACTGGATGCCGCGCCGCAACTTGCGGATGGCACCGTCGAGGTCCTCGCGCTCGGCGGTGAGGTCCGTGCGCTTCTGTTCCGCGTCCTGCAACTCTTCGTCGGCTCGCAAGTTGACAGCTCCCAACCGCTCGCGCTCGCGCTTCAGGTTCTGCAGTTTTTCTTCCGTGGCCCGCAGTGGTGGCAGGTCCTGACCCGGCACAAGCCCTGCGAGTTCCGACAGCGCTGAGGGAGCCACTTCCAGTGTTTCCTGCACTGCGCGCTCCACCTCTTCCACGCGCAGACGGCCGGTTTCGACCAGCGCCTCGGAGCGTGCCCGCGCCTCGCGTGAGGAGGCGAGATCCTGCAACATGGTGCGGGCAATCTTGTCGGCATCAGCGAAGGTTGTTTCAGCCTGTGCACGCTTGTCGGCTGCATCCTTGCGGGCCGCTTCCGCGATATCAATCTCGTGGATGAGAGCACGGCGACGCACGACGAAATCATCGGGTGCAGCGGCCAGCGCCTCTTCCTCGGTTTTGACCGCGGCCACACGCTCGTTGATTTCTTCCGCCTGTTGCAGCGCGCGGGTCTTGCGTTCGTTCCAGGCTTTGATCTCGTTGCCAACCGTCGCCCTGCGTCCATCACGCATGGCAATTTCACGGTCGATAGTCTGTAGCGTGGCGCGGGCTTCCGCCGCATCGGCCCGTCGCTGCGCCACGACGGCGCGGCGATCATTGACGATGGCGTTGAGTTCCGCGTCCGGCTGGAAGCCTTCTGCGGCTTTTTCAGTCGCAAGCTTCGCTTGTGCCGCCTCATCGCGGTTGGTCAGCAGGCGCTGGCGGTTGTCATTGAGCGCTTGAAGGCGGGCGGCGCGCTCGGCATCCTTGCGCTCGGCAGCAGCCAGCACATCGCGGGTCTGATCACTGGTTTGGCGGGCGGTGCGCACGCCGTTGCGGGCATCTTGCTCTGTGATGACAGCGGCGCGGACATCCCGCTGCACCGTCTCAGCCTCGGCACGCAAGGTGGCGAGTGTTGCGCGCGCGGCCGTCGCCGCCTCTTCGATTTCACCCAGACGGTTGCGCTCGGCGAGACGGCGGGCGGCAGCGGTGGGGGCTTCGGCGGCAGCGGTCAAACCGTCCCAACGCCAGAGATCGCCTTCTTTCGAGACAAGCCGCTGGCCGGGCTTGAGCAAGCGGCGGAAGGCGGCGCCTTCAGCACGCGAGACAACGCCGATCTGCGCCAACCGCAACGCCAGGGCAGGGGGGGCTTTGACGTGTTTGGACAGCGGTTCCACCTGTGGCGGCAGGGCGGGCTCGCCAACAGGGCCAACCATCACGCTCCAGTGCACCGGGGCAGTGGTGTTTGATGAGGCATCAAGGTCATCGCCCATGGCCGCACCAAGCGCGATTTCATAGCCCTTCGCCACGGTCATCTCATCGACAACCGGCGGCCACAGGTCACCGCCTGCACCCTCAAGCAGTTTCTTGAGTGTGCGGATTTCGGTTTCAAGCCGCTGGCTGTTGCGCTCGGCCTCAGCCAGTTGCGGGCGGGCCTTGTTCTCGCTGTCGCGCAGCGCTGCAAGGCGCGTTTCGGAGGACTGCTGCGTGGTTTCAGCCGCCGTCAATGCGGCAGAAGCATCACCAAAGCGTTTGCGCAAAGCAACAAGATCAACGCCGCCTGCAACTTCTCCAATGGCCGCAATTTCGCGCTCGGCCTGTGCCAGCTGCGCTTCAGCCCGCGCCAGACGCTCCGCTGCTTCACGCACTGTGCGCTCGGATGCCTGCTTGCGGGCGAGCAGATCAGCCAGCGCACCTTGCGAATCCGTCAGGGCCTGCTCGGCCTTGGCAAGGTCTGCCTCCACATGCTGCAAATGAGTTGCTGCAGCGGGGCGACCGCCTGCATCAGCTTCACTGGCGGCTTTCAACTGGTTGTCCTCTGCCATCAGCGCGGTGAGAGAGCGGTCCGCATCCTCGACAGTCTGGCGGCTGCGGTCGCGGTCGCGATCAAGTTCCTTCAGGCGCGCTTCCAGCTCCAGTGCGCGGGATTTGGCGCGGCGCTCTTCACCGTCAATCTGTTCACGGGCGATTTGCAGGCGCTGCAAGGCAGCAGCCCGCTGCGCCTCGGCCTCACGCAACGGCTGGATCGCGTGGTCAGCAACCGCCTGCGCGCGGGCGGATTCACCCTGCAAGCGTGTGCGTTCAGCCACAGCGCGCGTATCGATGTCAAACTGGCGCTCGGCGGCTTGCAACTGGCCACGGGCATCGAGCACTGCGAGATGCAGCAACAAAGCCTCTGCCTTGCGGATATGGCCTGCAATTTCCTTGTAGCGTACCGACTGTCTCGCCTGTTTGGAAAGGCTTTCCACCTGTCCATCGAGATGGCGCAAAATGTCTTCTACACGAACGAGATTATCCTCAGTGGCTTTCAGACGAAGCTCGGCCTCGTGCCTGCGCGAATAAAGTCCGGCGATACCAGCGGCATCTTCCAGCACGCGGCGGCGGGCCTGTGGCTTGGCGGCGATGATTTCACCAATCTGGCCCTGGCGCACCATGGCGGGTGAGCGCGCGCCGGTGGCGGCATCCGCAAACAGCAGCTGTACGTCGCGGGCGCGGGCTTCGCGCGCGTTGATGCGGTAGGTGGAGCCTTCCTCACGCTCGATCCGGCGGGAAATCTCCAGCTTGTCTGCATCATTGAAAGAAGCAGGCGCAGTGCGGCTGGCGTTGTCCACCACAAGCGAGACTTCTGCCATGTTGCGGGCAGGGCGACCGCCAGAGCCATTGAAAATCACGTCATCCATGGCCGAGGCGCGCATGGATTTGAACGAGGTTTCGCCCATCACCCAGCGCATGGCTTCCACGAGGTTGGATTTGCCGCAGCCGTTGGGGCCGACAACGCCCGTCAGTCCGGGTTCGATCACGAACTCGGTCGGATCGACGAACGTCTTGAAACCAACGATGCGAAGCTTCTCGAACTTCATGAGAGTCTGTCTAAAGCCTTCCAGTCTTTGAAAGGCGTTTGGCCTCTCAGGTTTTCAGCAACGGCTCGATGATAGCATCAAGCTGTGCCGCATTCAGTGCGCCTGTTGATTTGCGGCCATTGAAGAAGAACGTCGGGGTCGAATCGACGCCGAACTTCTCTGACCCGCGTGCGCGCACTGCATTCACGCCGTCATAGATTGACTGGTTTTTCAAGCAGGCCTCGAAGGATTCCTGTGTGAAACCCGCCTGTTTCATCAAAGAAAGCAAGGCTTCCACAGGTTTTGCACTTCTTGCCCAGGCATCCTGCTGAGCGAAAAGCAGATCGACGATGGGGAAATATTTGTTGTCCCCGCCGCAGTGCGACAGCATGAAACCGGCTGCAGCGAGGGGATCAAAGGCAAATTCGCGCAAAACATAGCGCACCTTGCCGGTGTCGATGTACTTCTCTTTCAGATGCTTGAATCCGTTGGCATGAAAGGCAGCGCAGTGGCCACAGGTCAGCGAGGCATATTCATAGCAGATGACCGGTGCGTCGGCCTTGCCCTGCACCTTGTCTCCCAAAGGACCGGCAACGGCCAGCTCGGCTGCATCAAAGACCTTGTCCTGTGCCTGAGCAGGGGTACCAAGCAGGTTGGCAGCACCAAGAGCGCTGGCTGAGACCATCAGATTGCGGCGGTTGAATATCGACATCGGGGACATCCTGTTGAACAGTTCTTACGTGCATCACTAACGATCCTGAGCATTGTGGCAAGCGTATGGAGGCTGCATTGCGTGCAAAATGCTGTGATCAGGAAAAAGTGCGGACGGGCCTATCGCTGAACGGTCAGGCTGGTTATGGGATAAGCCGCACTTTCGCAGACCAGTGAGGCCATTATGCTCAAGCTCAAATCCGCCCAGAAAATCATCAAGGTTGCCCTTGAAACCGCCCGCGCGCACAACATGAAGCCGCTGGGCATTGCGGTTGTGGATGCACGTGGCGCATTGGTTGCCTATAACGCTGAGGATGGCTCCAGCCTGAAGCGCGAAAAGATCGCCCGCGGCAAGGCGGATGGCAGCATCGGCATGGGCGTCTCATCGCGTACTTTGGCCAAGATGGCGGCAGAACGCCCGCACTTCATCGCAGCCGCCAGCCACGCGATTGGCGGTTCCATGATCCCGGTTCCCGGTGGTGTGCTGATCCGCGATGCGAAGGGCGAATTGCTCGGCGCTGTCGGTATTTCAGGTGATACGTCGGACAACGACGAGCTGGTGGCAGTCAAAGGCATCGAGGCCGCTGGCCTGAAGGCTGACACCGGCGCCTGAGAGGGAACTATCCCGTCTTCAGCAAAATCTGTTTCCAGATCGCGGTTTCATCATAAATGACCCACTCGCGCCTCAGGCCCCAGGGGCCGAACTCGGCGTGGCTCATGCCCATGATGTAGACCTCGGCTCCGGTTGGCGTGCCAAAAGCGCCCCAGCCGCTGTGCTTGCCATGGAGCGACCAGCGGAGCGCTGCGCGCGGTGGCATCAGGGGGTCTTCACGGCCAATCTGATGGTGGATCTGGAAGGTTGCTGTCGGGAAGGCCGCGCGCAGCCCGAGCCAAAAACTGTCAACATCCGCAAAACTGTATCCAGTGACGCCGCCCGGCTGTTGCTGCTGGACAGCGCGGTCATAGACCTTGGGCACCTGGTCAAGCTCGCCTGCCATGATGCGTGTCAAAAGATCAGCGTATTGCGCACCCCAGGTGTTGTCATTGCCCTTGCCCTTGTAGGGGCCGGGAACATCGTTGGCTGGCGTGAATGGCTTGACGCAATGCTCAGGTCCGCCTTCGCGCTGGATAAGGTCAGCGGCAAAGCGCTTGGGGTCCAGTCCCAGTTGGCGCACAATTGCGCCTTGGTCGCGGATCAGCCATTCATCATCAATGACGCCGTTGCGCGCCGCACAATCCGCGATGATGCGGTAGACAAGCTTCTTGCCGGTGGCCGCACCATAGATGCCGTCCCGCGCATGGGTGGCGGTGGAGGTGAGGCGGTGCGACGATAGATAGTGATCGCCCGGACCTTCTGACCAGATGACATCTTCGCCGAGCAGCGTACGGTCTGGAAACTCGGCAAGCGTCGCCATGGTCGCCGCAATCACCGGCTTGTTGCCGATCACAACAGACGCCGATGAACGCACCGGAATATTCTCTGCATAGGTCTGGTGCAGGGTGGCGATGCCACGGTCCTCCCAGATCTCCTTGGTGATGCCGATGATATAGTCGGGAAAGTCTTTCCAGCGCTGGCCAAAACCCTTGAGTGTCATGCTTGATATCCTGTCTAGCCCTTCACCGCCCCAGCTGTCAGGCCGGAGACAATCTGTTTCTGGAACACCATGACCAGCAGGAACAACGGTGCTGTAATAGACACCGCTGCCGCAATCGCTTCGATCTGGTCAGAGAGGCGCGTGTCGCGGTTGAGATACTGGCTGATCGCGGGAACCATGGTCTGTGACTGGGCATCAAGCAGCAGCGCTGTCACGAGATAATCGTTGTAAGCAAGCAGGAACGAGAACAAGCCGGTGGTGATCACACCCGGCCACATCACCGGCATGATGACCCGCCAGAAAGCACCAAACTGCGTGCAGCCATCGACGCGGGCTGCCTCATCCAGCTCGTTGGGGATGTTCATGAAGAACGACCGCATCATCCAGATGGTGAAGGGCTGGTTGATGGATACAAGCACGATGATGATGGCCAGTGGCTGGCCATAAAGCGACGGCGCGTTGGCGCTGAACAGATGGAAGAACCATCCGGTGAATGGCGCGTTCCACAGCGGTGCCAGCCATTCCCGCGAGTTGATGAAAACAGGGATATACCCAGTCACCAACACGGAATGGGGCAGGGCGCGGAAGACAAGGGCTGCAATCAACAGCCAGAAAGCGAGATTGCTTTTTGTGCGCGCCAGGCCGTAGGCGGCGAGTGTGCCGACACTGAGCGAGATCGTCACCACGCCAAAGGTGATCATCATGGAGTTGATGAAATTGCGGTAGAATTCATGCTGCACCCATACCGCCCGGTAGTGCTCAAGCGTAACGCCGATGATGGGTTTCGCCAGCAGGCCAAGGAGCGGCACTGGTGAGAGAATGGCGTTCACAAGGTTTGTAACAAAGGGCAGGAGAACGAAGAGCAACACAGCTGCACCCACGAGATAAATCAGTGCGGCCATGATCCAGCCGATAGCCATGCGGCCCTGCGGCGCAAGCCTTGCTGCAAAGGCCTGCCCATAGCGCACCGGCGCTTGATAAAGCGCCACCAGCACGGCAATGCCCAGCACCAGACTGAGGACCGACAACCCGCCTGAAATATTGCGGGTGGCAGGCCCGAAGATGACATTCAGCGGGTTGGATGACAGTGCGTCCACGGGCTGCTTGAACGACATCACCGCCACCCAGAACAGCGGGAACATGGCGACAATTGTCCACAGCGCCACGAACGCAGCCGTGAGCAGCTTCAGTGAAAGCGGTGTTTGCAATGCCTTTGTGTCAGCCATGTCGCCCGCCCTTACCGTGACACGCGGTTGTCGCGCCAGGTGCGCATCAGCAGCGGAATGAGCAGCAGCACAATGCCCACCATGGTCAGCATGGAGGAGGCGGATGCCCGCGAGATCGAGCGGTTGCCGGTTTCATCTGGCATCAGATAGCTGAAGGTGAGCCATTGCAATGAGATGCGATGCGCCTCGCTGGAGAAGCCGATGACCTCCTCGAAGACACGGTAGGAATCCATGAGATGGATTAGGCTGATGAAAACAATCAGCGGCATCAGATGCGGAATGATGACATGGCGCAGGCGCTCCATGCGTGAGGCGCCGTCCACAATGGCGGATTCGAGCGTGTCCTGATCAACGGTCTGCAAACCGGCGTAGAACACCACGAAGGCGAAGGGCGCGACATGCCAGACACGGTAGACAATCATCAGGATTTCGATGGTCCACCCTTGAGCAAACATGGCGATGTTGCTGTCTGTCATCCAGCGGAGGGCCGCCGTCAAAATGCCATCGCCGATGAACAGCCAGCGGATGGACAAAGCACCAATCACAGGCGTGACGATGAAAGGCAGAAGCGAGATGAAAATCAACGGTCCGCGAATGGATTTCATCACATTGTTGACCGCAATGGCGATCAGCAGGCCTAAGCCTACAACCAGTGGCAATGTGATGAGCGTGAAGGAAAGCGTGAACCGCAGCGCCTTGTAAAAATCGATAGTCATGAGGGCTGAAAAACCACCGCCTCCCGCTGCAAAGGCTTTTGAGACTGCCTCAGGTTTCAGCAACTGACGATAGGATTCCAGCCCGATAAAGCGTGTTTGTGTCACCGGCTTGCCGGTAGCATCCAGCACCTGTTTGGTACGCAACTCCGTCACGCAGGTCTGCGAGGTGAAACCCGGCGTGCAGGTCTCAACCCGCACCTGCTCGAACACCTGCTGCGTGCTGTAAAAACTCTGCACAAACACGCTGATCAGCGGCAGCGCAATGAAGACCAGCATCAGGATCACTGATGGGGCCACAAAGGCTGCAAAGGTGCGTGGCTTCATGAGACGCCGGTTCCTGATACACTGCGTTTAAGATGTTAAAATGGTGCTGTTCTTCTCCCTCCCCCCACTTGTGGCGGTGAGGGCCGGGGTGGGGGGATCTCAGGGCTATGCAATAATCCCCCCAACCTAATCTCAGCTTTGCTCGATACCCGCTCCCCAAAATAGATTGGGAAGTGTTTCCGAGAGATCTGCAACCTTACTTGATCAAGCCAGCTTCCTTGGCCTTGGTGGTGTAGGTGGCTTCGATGGCTGCCAGTGTCTGCTCAGCCGTTGTCTTGCCGGTCATGAAGTCAGCCACGCGCTCGCCAATGGCAGCTGACATGATGCCCATCTGTGTGGTGGATGGATAGTTTGGCGCGCCGCCTTCAGCTGAGGCTATAGCACCAGCAGCAAAGCGTGTCGGTGTGTAGCCTTTCACCAGCCAGACAGCAGCAGCGTTGTTGGCCTTGACCATCTCCTCGTCAATGCCTTCCATCGCCACGCGGAAAGCGGCGTCCGCTTCTGCATCAGGGATGTTCTTGGCAATCACGATACCATCCCACCACAGCGTTGTCGCAGGCTTGCCACCGGCCATCGCCAGTGGGGCTGCGGCCATGGCAATTTTGCCAACGAACTGGCTTTCCTTGGCATCATCCAGAGCGCCTGCGCGCGAGGCCCAGAGGTTGGCCATGGCAATCTTGCCCTGCTGGAACTGCTTCTGCACAAAGGTGGAATCCGACACCAGATACTCAGGATCCATGTAGGCCGTCAGGCGCTTCATCATGTTCAGTGTCTTCACGCCAGCTTCCGAATTGACGCTTGGCGTGTTGTCAGCCTTGACGAAGGTGCCGCCGAAACCGAAGAACATGTTGATGAAGTCCTGGCCGATATCAAAGCCCGACTTCATGGTGGCACCCAGCGGATACTGGAACTTGCCGGAGGCTTTCAGCTTCTCAGCGGCTGCGATCACCTCGTCCCATGTCTTTGGTGGTGTGATGCCAGCCTCCTTCAGCGCGTCCTCACGGTACATAAAGTGCTGTGCGTTCACCATCATGGCAACAGCCATGGTTTTGCCGTCCACCTTGATCAATTGGTTGGGCGTGATGTGCTTGCCGTACTTGGCGACCAGATCGTCCAATGGACGGATGGAGCCTGCATTCAGGAGGGGCACAAGTGTACCGTTCGATACGCCACCGATGTGATAAAGTGACGGATTGGCTGCAAAGGCAGCGGGCTGCTTGGTGCGGAAGGTCTGGTCCAGTTCTGCCTGCACATTTCCGCACTCACCCATGGCTGTGGTCACGACTTTCCAGGCTTCAAAAGCGGCTGACAGTGACTTGACCGGAACGGTGTTCTGGAATGAGCATGCAGCCTGCGCCGAGACGGACATCATCAGCGACATGGCTGCTGCAGCAAGTGTTGTTCTGATAGTTGTTTTCTTGATCATGGTGGTTCTCCCTGTGGTTGGATTCTTCAAGTTCAGTGTGTCGTCAGTTTTCCGGTTGTTTCAAGTCTTTCGCCCGTGGTCTGATCAAACAGATGACAGGCCGTTGGCTTGATGTTGAAGGCAATCTGATCACCGATGTTGGCCCTGAATTCCTTGGGGGCTTTCACGGCGATGAGGGCAGCACCGGAGCGAACGGAAACCAGCGTTGCATCACCCAGCAATTCGATGCTGTAGACAGGCGCAGTCACCTCGCCGCCGGTGCTTGCAAGCTGCGCATCCTCGGCGCGAAAACCGAGAGTCAACTTACCGGTGTGGGCAGTGCCAAGGCCAGCGATCCGTACGTTGGGCGCAGTGAAAACACCGCCGCTGATGTCGCCGTCAATCAGGTTCATAGCGGGTGAGCCAATGAAGCCAGCCACGAAGGTGTTGGCAGGGCGATCATAGATTTCGGTGGGTGTGCCAACCTGCTGGAAGGCCCCCTTGTTCATCACCACCACACGGTCCGCCAGCGTCATCGCCTCAATCTGGTCGTGCGTGACGTAGATCGTCGTCACCTTGAGTTCATGCTGCAAATTCTTGATTTGCGCACGGGTGGAAACACGCAGTTTCGCATCAAGGTTGGAGAGAGGTTCATCCATAAGGAATACCGCTGGCTCACGCACGATAGCCCGGGCGAGCGCCACGCGCTGGCGCTGGCCTCCAGAGAGCTCACGCGGGTAGCGCTGCAGGAGATCGCCCAGCTCCACCATCGCCGCGGCTTTCAGCACGCGGGTGTTGTGTGTGGAGGCATCCACCTTGCGTACCTTCAATGGAAAGCGGATGTTCTCATAAACCGTGAGGTTGGGGTAAAGCCCGTAGTTCTGGAACACCATCGCAACATCGCGGTCTTTGGGTTCCAGATCATTGACCACACGCCCGCCTATGCGGATTTCCCCTTCTGACGGATCTTCAAGCCCTGCGATCATCCGCATTGTGGTGGTTTTGCCGCAGCCCGATGGTCCGAGAAATACGATGAATTCGCGGTCCGCGATCTCAAGGTCAATCGCCTTGACACCAAAAGTTGAACCCCAGCGCTTGCTGATGCCGCGCAGCGAAACGTCGACCATCGATCATTTCCCTCCCCGGAAACCGTGGTGTGAAAATCTCTCTGTACCGTAGCGGCTCAGAGCTTTGGTTCATTGAAAAATTTCCCGTATTTTCCAACGATATGTCATTATCTTGACAGATCATGAATACGTATGCAAGACCGGTTTTATCGCTCGCCGGAAGCTCTGCACAGCCGTTTCCGGCCAACCGCTGAATGGTGCTTTTTCCGATGTCTGACAGTGCTCTTCATCTCGCCAACAAGCGCTTTGTGCGGCAAGCTCTGGGTGCGGTGGCGGAGGCTACACCCGCCACATTGCGCAAACGGCTCGAGGCGGCTTACCATCCCGATGCAGAATGGCGTGGCTCGCATCCGCTCAACGAGATGCGCGGCATTGATGCGATTGAGGCGAAGGTCTGGCAGCCATTGCTGGCGGCTTTTCCTGACTGTGAGCGGCGCGACAATATCCTGATCGGGGGTCATTCCCACGGCACGGATATTGTCGGCACCGTCGGCCACTATTGCGGCACTTTTCGCAACGACTGGCTGGGCATCCCGGCAACTGGCAGGCCGGTTTATCTGCGCTACGGCGAATTCCATGTCATGCATTATGGCAAAATTGCGCAGAGCACCGTTCTGGTTGATGTGCTCGATCTTATCCGGCAGGCGGGCTTTTGGCCGCTGGCCCCCAGCATGGGCACGGAGGAGCAATGGCCGGGCCCTTTCACGGCGGACGGCATTGTGCTGACTGAGCAGGATGCTGCACTGTCCGCCAGCAGCATCGCGCAGACATTGGCCATGCACAAAACCCTTGGGGACTACAACGACGAAGCGATGGCTGGCCGCGAAGGTCTGCTCGCCATGCCGCAGAAGGAACACTGGCACCCAAAGATGATGTGGTATGGCCCGGCAGGTATTGGCACAACGCGCGGGCTCCAGGGCTTTGTGGATTATCACCAGTTGCCCTTCCGTCTGGCCTTCCCCAACCGGCGGGGCGGCAACCACTATGTCCGCATTGGTGATGGCAACTATTCCGCCACCGGTGGCTGGCCCAGTGTGCTCGCCAAACATCTCGGCGGCAACTTTGCGGGTGTTGGCACAACGGGCCGCGATGTGACGATGCGGGTGATGGACTTTTATCTCCACCACGAAGGGCTGATCCGCGAGAACTGGGTTCCGCTCGATATGCTCCATCTGCTGCTGCAGATGGATGTGGATGTGCTGGCCCGGATGCAGAGCTTTTTCAACCGCGGTAAGGTGGGGTAGATGTTGCCCTTTCCCTCCCCCTTGCGGGGAGGGTGGCATGCGAAGCATGACGGGTGGGAGTCCATCGCACCTTGTTCGGAACCACCCCCATCCCCATCCCTTCCCCGCAAGGGGAAAGGGAGCAGTCTGCGCTACCCCTTCGAAGCCATCTCCGCTCCAGCCACGAGGCTGCGGAATTTTTCCCACACGATATCAGGGTCCACTGTGCCAAACCCGGCAAAGGTGGAAAAGCCGCAATCCGTGCCGGCAATCACACGGTCGTTGCCGACAATGCGGGTGAAGTTGGCGAGGCGATCCGCCACCACCTGCGGATGCTCTACAAAGTTGGTGGTGGAATCGAGGCAGCCGGGAATCAGCACAAAGTCATCGGGAATCTTCACCTCTTTCCATGCCCGCCATTCATGGGCATGCCGTGGGTTTGAGGCCTCGAACAGAAGGCCGCGCGGCTTGGCTTTCAGGATGGCGGGCAGCACCTTGCCCAGCGCGATGTCGCGCGTATGCGGTCCCTCATAGTTGCCCCAGCAGATGTGCATACGCACGCGGTCTCCCGTCACATTGCGCAGCGCATGGCTGAGCACCTCGAGATGGATTTCGGCGCGCCGCACAAAGCCAGCTTCATCCAGATCGCGGTACATCATGTGGCGACCAAGGCCGAGGTCCGGCGCATCGATCTGCAGGATAAGGCCAGACTTGACGATGCCCTCATATTCCACCCGCATGCCTTCGGCGATGTCGGTGAGATAATCATCGACATTGGCGTGATAATCGGACGGCTGGAAGAGCGCGATCACGCCGGGCGAGGCGGAGTTCATGAAGCCATTGTTATAGCCCGCAGCCTTCATGCCGCCTTTCATTGCGGCGATGTCCTTGTCGAGCGGCGTCATGTCCTTGACCGTGATCGGCCCCACGCACTTCGGCCGGCGGTATTGCGGCGTGCCGCCAGCCTTCGCGAGCTTTTCCAGAAAGCCGGGAAAGTCCGTCAGGTCCTGCGGCGGGCGGCGCGGACTGTCGCCATCAAAGCCGGTAAGACGGTCCTTTATATACGTGGCGTAGCTGATCTTCGAGGTCTCGCCATCAGATGGAATATCGATGCCGACATCCTTCTGCTTTTGGAGAATGACAGAGGTCGCTTCGTCCATCACCTTGTCATAGGCCGCGCCATCCAGCGCCATGCCTTTCTCGCGGGCGAACAAAAGATCCGCCACGGTTTGTGAGCGGGGAAGGGAGCCTACATGGCTGGTGAGAATGCGGGTCATTGGGGGCTTTCTATACAAAGAACGGAAACACGGGTGCGACTTGATCCCTCCCTTTTGGGGAGGGTGGCACGCGTAGCGTGACGGGTGGGGCTTGCGATCTCACCGGTACGGCGAGAAGCCCCCTCCGGCCCTGCCGGGCCACCTCCCCCAGGAGGGGAGGATCAAGAGAAAATCCTCAAACCTTCTAAACCTAAAACTTCCACGTTGGACCAGCCGGATCATCCGTGTTGCGCACGCGGAAGAGGCTGGCCTCACCTGTCATCGATGGCGCAAGGCTGTGCTTGAGGTTGGGTGGCACGGCGCAGGTGTCGCCGGGGGCCAGCACTGCTTCGCCGCCAGCCCAGGTTAGTTTCCAATGGCCGCGCATGACCATCAAAATCTCATGCCGTTTGGTGCTGTAAGCAGCCTCTGGAATTGACCCGCGCGTGATCAGATCAACCTCGAAACCGGGCCGATCCTTGATCAGCGCCGTCTTGCCAATCACAGCGCATGGCGCTTTTGCGGCCAGCGCCATCATGTCGTTGTAGCGGCCGATGAAACGCGGCACGACAGCCTCTACAGGCACTTCTGGGTAGATTTTCAGCTCTTCCTTGCTCAACAGCGGCATGGGCTTCACGCCCTTAGGCAGGGCATGGCCTTTCTTGGAATCGTAGAGCTTGCCGTTGTTGCCCAGTATAAGCCCATGGGCCTTCGCATCCTCAATCACCTGTGGTGCCCAGATGACGCCGCCACCGGCATCATTGCCGCCGAGGATAGCCATGATCATCCCGTAATCCGTGCCGATGTTTTCAAAGCCACGGAACATGCCGGTGGGTATATCGATGATATCGCCTTCCTCCAGCGTCACCTCACCCGCCTTGCCCCAGCGGCCCCAGAAGAAACGCCAGCGGCCCTTCAGCACAAAGAACACTTCCGCCGTGCGGTGCGAATGCAGCGAGTTGCGGCACTTCGGCGGCTGGCCGGCAGCGCCAATGTTGAAGCCAGGTGTCTCACGCACATGAATATGCTGGTCCGGACTTTCCGATACTCCTGCACCTATGATGGTGAAGTTCTCTTTTTGGTCAGAGCCGGGCGTATGCGCATCAATGAAGGCCGTCTTGCAGGGCTTCAGATCGCCGTAGCGGACGATGCGGGCTTCCATCTCTTGAGGTGTCATGGGTTGATCCTTCTTGTTTGTCTTCAATGAATGTCAGCCGCTTCGCCCATAGCAATCACGAGCTTGTCGACGGTAAATCCGGGGGCGCGGGCGGCCCTGAGTACGGGTGCTTCCTGCCGGTTGCAGACGTCAATGGCTGCGGGCAGCTTTTTCGCCATGCCGTAGGGAATAATGACTGCGCCATGTTTGTCGGCATGGATGAGATCACCCGGCTTGATGCGCAAGCCCAGAACGTTCACAGGCACGCCAATGGCCGTTATGTGCACATGCGCATGGCTGGGGCCGATGCTGCCAGCCAGCAATTGAAACTCCGGTGCCAGCATATCAAGATCACGGATCGAGCCGTTGGTGAGGCAACCGACAGCACCAAGGCCCTTGTGAATGGCGCTGTTGACCTCGCCCCAGAAAGCCCCGATGCCGGGATGATCATCGGTGTCTTCAAGCACCGCGATGGTCGGGCCTTCGCCTTCCTCAAACTGACGGTAATAGGCGATGCGCTGGGCCTTCATGTCTTTGGCGGGGCGAACCGACGGCGTGGTGGCACGGATGGTGGCGGTGCGGGCAAAGCCGAGGATCGGCGGCATGGCGGGAAACGCCGCAACGACAGAATGCCGCGTGAAGCCTTCCGAGGCGCGCTGCCCTTCGATGATTTCAAGCGCATTGCAGATCGTTGGCGTATCGACTGACCTGAGCGCTGCGATCAGCTTGGCTGAAAGCTTTTCCTGTTTCATTTCACGGCTCCCCCTGTCAGACCTGCCACAAAGTGCTTCTGGATAGCGATGGCCGCAATGAAAGCAGGGACGACGATGAACACGCCAGCGGCTGCCATTAATTCCCAAAGGTCGCCGCGCTCGGTGCGGAAGTTCACCAGACCCACCTGCAAGGTCACCGCGTTGTCGCGGGCGAGGATCAGCGCAAAGATAAACTCGTTCCATGCCAGGATGAAGCAGAACACCGAGGTCACGATGATACCGGGCCATGCCATCGGGACTATCACGAGGCGGATGATATCCAATCGCGTTGCCCCGTCGATCAGCGCCGCTTCATCGCATTCCACTGGCACGGCATCAAAGAAGCCCTTCAGCATCCAGACTGCAAAAGGCGTGACGATGGCGAGGTTGACGATGATGAGGCCAGTGCGCGTATCAAGCAGGCCAAGGTCGCGGAACATCAGATAGAATGGCAGGATGATGACGACGGCTGGAACGAACTGCGTGGAGAGGATGAGGAAGAATAACCCGCGCTTGAACATGAACTCAAACCGCGAAAAGGCATAGGCCGCCATCACCGAAGCCGGGATTGCGATGGCCACAGTGGTGATGGAAATGACCGTGCTGTTGATGATGCGTTTGCCGATGCTCCACGGCGCTTCAAACACCGTGCCGAAATTCTCGATTGTCGGCGTGAAGAAGAAGGTCAGGGAGTAGACGTCCCTCGGCAATTTGAAAGCGGCCAGCACCATCCATGCAATGGGGAAGATGATGACACCCAGCGCAAACAGCAGGATAGCTGATGTGATAGCGGGCCAGAGCTGTGAGAGCCTTTGTGCTGACAGGGAAGCACTCATGCCGTCTTCTCCGGCATGGGGAGAACTAGGCGGATGTAGAAAAACCCGACGACAACCAGGACGAGGGTCAGCACCCATGCGAGTGCTGAGGCAAGGCCCATATCGTAATGCACGAAGCCGACGGTGTAGACATAATGCGCGAAGGTCTGCGTGGTGATGCCTGGACCTGCGCCTGTGAGCGTGACCGCCTGATCAAACATTTTCAGGGCGAAGACTGTTTTCAGGACAGTGGCGACAGCAAGCACACCTTTCAACTGCGGAATGACAACATAGATCAAAGTCTGGAATGGCGTGGCACCATCAAGCAAGGCGGCTTCCTCTGTCTCGACCGGAATGGCTGCCAGACCGCCGAGGATCATCAGGGTCATATAGGGAAACCAGTGCCAGACATCCGAGAAGACGAGGGCAGCCATGGCATAGCCTGGCGTGGCCAGCCAGACGACATCAGCCAGCGGCGGAATGACCCAGCCAATGCCTTTCGCCAGCACGCCAAACTCTCCGTTGAACATGAAGCGAAAGGACACGCCGATAAGGGCAGGGCTCATGGCGAATGGCAGGATGAGCACAGCCTTGGTGATGCTTTGCAGCGCGCCTGCCTTGCGCAGCAGCAGCGCCAGACCAAGCGCCGCCAGAATAGTCAGCACAACATCCAGCGAGACGAATGTGATTGTCACGCGCAGTGCGTTCCAGAACTCCGGCTCCTCGAACGCCAGCACATAGTTGTCAACGCCCACCCATTTCTGAGGGACGGACGACTTCTTCAATCGCCAGTCACGGAAGCTGGTTGTGAGGGCTGACAGCAACGGCCAAAGCGTCGTGCCCACGACGATGAACATCGCGGGCAGGATCAGCAGATAGCGCGTGATGCGGTCGTTGGTCATCCCCGCCGGACGATACGCCGGACAGCAGCGTCAGCCGCTTTGAAAGCATCAGGCACTGTCTTCGTGCCGGACGCTGCCTCGGACATGGCTGTTTCCAGCGTCTCCATGATCTGCGGCCATTCAGCAGAGTAGGGCACGGCCTTGGTTGTCTCCAGCGCCTTGGCCGCGAAGGCATGCATGCCACCGAAGCGCTTGTTGACATCGGCATCACGCAGGCTCGCCCACTGGACAGCGACAACATCGTTTTCCTTAAGGTCCAACAGGATGTCGCGCTCAACCGATGGCTCGGTGACGAAGTTGATGAACTCCATCGCGGCATCCTTGCGCTTGGCGTTCTTCGTCAGCGCATAGATCCAGCAGTTGATGTAGGTGGAGGATGACTTGCCATCAAAACTCGGCATCGGTGCAAAGCCGATCTGCTCCTCGGTCAGTTTCGAGACCTTGGGGTCCATCAATCCGCCACGCACCCACCACCACACAGGCACCATCGCCGCGTTGCCGCCGCGCATGGAGTTGACCGCATCCTGTTCGATGAAGGAGGCTGCAGCTGCTGGCGTCACCTTGTGCGTGCGCAGCATGTCAACATAGTCCTGCGTGGCTTTCAGGCCGGCATCCGATGCGAAGGCGGGCATGCCCGCGGCATCGAATACATCTGCCCCGCGACCCCAGAGGAAATTGTACCAGACCATAAGATTCTGGCCATTGCCCTTGCCATAGGGAAGGGCAATGCCAGCAATGTTCTCTTTTTCCTGCAGCACCTTGGAAGCGGCAATCACCTGATCCCAGGTTTCAGGCACCTTGATGTTGTGCTTGGCCAACAGGTCCTTGCGGTAGAACAGCAACTGCACATGGGCGCGTGTGGGCAGGCCAAGTTGCTTGCCGCCGACATTGCCGAGTTGCAGGAACGCCTTGGGATAGCGTGCGAGATCAATCTTCTTCTCGGTGATGCGCGCATCCATCGGGTCCATCAGATTGGCGAGGGATGGTATCCACTGGTCCATCGGCACAACGATATCGTAGTCGCCCGTACCGCCCACCATTTCAGCCGTCAGCGCATCGCGCATATTGGCGAAAGGCACGTAGGTGTATTTCACGGTGATGCCTGTGGCTTCCGTGAAGGCGGCAGCGCGCGCCTCATGGGCGCGGAACTGCGTGGCCACGACGCATAGGATTTTTACTTCCTGTCCGGCGTAGGGCTTGCCCGGCTTCAGGTTGGCGAGGGCCGCGTTCTGCGCCAGCGCGCCTGTTGGTAACAATGCGGAGCCAGCCAGAGCCGCCGCGCCAAGACCTAACTGTCTGCGATCGAGTGTCATGAATTCCTCCCAGAATTTTTTGTAACACGATGGCAGATGATCATATTTTGCATGCGTATGCAATCAGGGATTATCAGGATTCTTTGTCGGACGTGATGCTGTCAGATCAGCGGTTTACGGGACGCCAGACACGCCGTCCCTCAACCTGCGTCAGGCCGGTTTGCGGCAGGCGGGTGGAGCCGCGCACAACAAGCTCTCCCGGTGCGATGAGATGGCGCGGCGGCTGGCCCGGTTTTTCGACCATGTCCAGAATGGTCTCGATGGTGAGATCAACCATTGAAGCCACGGGCTGGGAAAAGCTGGTGAGATCAAAGGATTTCCAGGCGGCTGGCCCCACGTCGTCGAAGCCAACGAGGGCGATATCATTCGGGATGCTGAGACTAAACTCGTGCCGCGCAACCTCTGCAATCGCGATGGCCATGTGGTCGTTGCCGCAGAAAATCGCCTCTGGTCTGTCTGGTCGCGAGAGCAGCTCGCGGGCGGCAGCGGCGGCGCCCTCCATGGTGTAGTTGCCAACGGCGCGCAACGGCGTTGGATAGTGATGGCGTGACAGCCAGCCGTAAAATCCGCTTTCACGGTCGCGGCTGGTGGAGGAGTTTTCGATGCCTGCCACAAAGCCCATGCGCTTGTAGCCGGAGGCAGCGAGAAACTCGGCAATCATCGCACCACCGCGCGCGTTCTCGCCCGTCACGGAGGATACATCCGCCGTATCCGTCGTGCGGTTGAACAGGATGACGGGAATGCCTGCCGCCTTGCACTGCTCGGCCAAGGCAGACGAAAGCGTTGTGGACGCAAGGATCAAACCATCGATGCGGTAGCCGATGATCTCTTCCAGCAGGGGATCAGCGGCGTTTTGCGCATCGGCGGTAAACAGCATGATGTGATAGCCCGCTTCCTGCAACTGCTGCGACAGGCGCTCCAGCACTTCTGGATAAAAGTGGTTCTGCAGGTAAGCCGCCACCACGCCGATGATGCGCGAGCGGCGCGTGATCAATGAGCGGGCAATGGCATTGGGCCTGTAGCCGAGTTCAGCAGCGGCTGCCTTGATTTTCTCGCGTGCCACGCGTGAGACGCTGGCACCCGGCGTGAAAGTGCGCGAGACTGCGGATTGCGACACGCCAGCTAGCTTCGCCACATCTGTTGCAGTGGCAGGCCTTTGCCCCGGTGCGCGCTTGAACGTCTGCATCATTCCGCCGTCCAGCCGCCATCAATCAGGATGTGCGTGCCGGTGATCATGGCGGCGGCATCCGACGCCAGAAACAGCACAGCGCCTGTCACGTCTTCCGTCTTGCCCAGACGGCCGAGCTTGATCTTCGAGAGCACATAATCCTTGAAGGATTGATCCGCCAGAAAGCCTGCGACCATCGGTGTTTCAATGAAGGTGGGGCAGATGGTGTTGAAGCGGATGCCATGCGGGCCGAGATCAATTGCGGCGGCTTTTGTCATGCCCTCCAGTGCAAACTTGCTAGCGCAATAAACCGAGCGTTTGATGCCGCCGACATGCCCCATCTGGCTCGACATGGTGATGATAGAGCCGGGGATTTTTTCCTGCATCATGCGCTGCGCCATGGCCTGTGCGGCAAAGAAAGCAGCGCGCAGATTGAGGTTCATGATCATGTCGAAGTTCTCTTCCGACACCTCATAAAATGGCTGCGGGCGGTTCATGCCTGCGTTGTTGATGAAGATGTTGCAGGCAGGACGATCGGCAACCGCCTTGCGGAAGGCCTGTGTGTCTGTGACATCGCATGCAACCCAGTCCGCTGATCCGCCGGACTTGGTGATGCTGCTGGCCACCGCCTCGATCTCATCGGCTGAGCGCGCCATCAGCGTCACATGCGCGCCCGCTTCTGCCAGAGCGATGGCTGATGCTTCGCCAATGCCGCGACCCGCGCCAGTAACAAGGGCGCGTTTGTCGGTGAGAGAGAAGGGGTGCTTGGTCATGAAAACATCTCGAAGACAGATATTGTTATGGTGTTGTAGATGACCCCAAATTGGACTAAGTAAGATGGACTAAGTTCAATGGAGTCACCCCATGGTCACAAAGCCCTCTTTGCAAGTCAACATCCACGAAGCCAAGACCCACTTTTCGCGATATGTCGACCGGGCCGCACTTGGCGAAACTCTTGTCATTGCCAAGGCAGGCAAACCGATGGCTAAGCTTGTTCCGATTGACCATGCTCCGCCAAAACGCAAGAGCATACTGGGCGCGATGCCGGGGCACATGGTCGATGACGAAACCTGGCGTGAGATGGATAAGGAAATCGAGGAGATGTTCATAGAGTCAATTAATAAACCGCTGTGAGCTTCCTTTTCGATACACAAATTCTGCTCTGGGCACTTCGTAAGCCCAAACGATTGTCGCAACGCGTCGTCACTTTGCTTGATGATGATGCATTAGAACGATCTTTCAGTGTCGTCACAATGTGGGAAGTCGCCATCAAGGGTGGACTTCGCCGTCCTGATTTCGACTTCGAACCCGCGCAAATTCGGGCTGCATTCATGGGATCGGGCATGCAGGAGCTGGTCGTCACGGGCAGTCATGCAGCGGCCGTCCGTGATCTCCCTCTCATCCACCGCGATCCTTTCGACCGTATGCTTGTTGCCCAAGCGATCAGCGAAGGCCTGACACTTGTGACTGCTGACAAGACCTTGGCGAAATACCCCGCCAAGGTTATCGTGATGTGAGCCCTCACTCCGCCGCTGCGCCATAAGCCACATTCTTGCGACCATAGCGCCGCACCCGGATGTTCGCCTGTTCCGCATGACCCACAAAGCCTTCCAGCATGCAGAGCCGCGAGCAGAATTCGCCGATCATGGCTGAGGCTTCATCAGTTAGCACGCGCTGGTAGGTGCAGGTTTTCATGAACTTGCCGACCCATAGGCCGCCGGTGTAGCGCGCGGCTTTCTTCGTCGGCAACGTGTGGTTGGTGCCAATCACCTTGTCGCCGTAGCTGACATTGGTGCGCGCGCCCAGAAACAGCGCGCCGTAGTTGGTCATGTGCTTGAGGAAATAATCCGGGTCACGGGTCATCACCTGCACATGCTCGGAGGCGATCTCATCTGCCACCTTCACCATCTCGTCGATGGAATCGCAGACAATCACCTCGCCGTAGTCGCGCCATGCTTGTCCGGCGATGGCCGCCGTAGGCAGGATCGTCAAAAGACGCTCGATCTCGCGCACTGTATCGCGGGCCAGCTTCTCAGAGTTGGTGAGCAGGATGGCGGGAGAGTTTGGCCCATGCTCTGCCTGCCCCAAAAGGTCGGTCGCGCAAAGCTCGCCATCCACGCTGTCATCAGCAATCACAAGCGTTTCCGTCGGGCCTGCGAACAGGTCGATGCCTACCTTGCCATAGAGCTGGCGCTTGGCCTCCGCCACATAGGCATTGCCGGGACCCACCAGCATGTCAGCCTGTCTAACGGTCTTTGTGCCGATGCCCATGGCGCCGATGGCTTGCACGCCGCCAAGTGCATAAATCACGTCAGCGCCTGCCAGATGCTGGGCTGCCACGATGGCCGGGGCGGGGCGGCCTTCAAATGGCGGGGCGCAGGTGGCGATGAAAGGCACGCCCGCCACCTTGGCCGTGACAACCGACATATGGGCTGAAGCCAGCAGTGGATATTTGCCGCCCGGCACATAACAACCGACGGAATTCACCGGCACATTCTTGTGGCCAAGCACAATGCCCGGCAGGGTTTCCACCTCGATGTCTTTCAAGGCATCCTTCTGGTGCTGGGCGAAGTTCTTTACCTGCGCCTGCGCAAATTTGATGTCCTCGATGTTGCGGGCGGAAAGCTCCGACAGGCAGGCGCGGATTTCCTTGTCGGTGAGGCGATAGTCCTCGCGGTCCCACTTGTCGAACTTGATCGACATCTCACGCACGGCGTCATCACCGCGCTGTTTAATGTCCGCGAGAAGTCCCTCAACCAGCGTGCGGACCTTCAGGTCGGCATCGTCCTTGTCGGTTTGGGCGAGGGAGTTCTTCAGCCAGCGGGCCATTCTGCAGTCCTTCAATCAACGATGTTGAAGAAAGGTTCGGCTATTTTGCATACGAATGCAAGATGCTATCAATCCCCATCCGTCAACGGATGCAGATCACGCACCATGGCCTTGGCACGCTCATCCAGCACATGGGTGTAGATCTGTGTGGTGGCGACATCTGCATGGCCTAGCAGTTGCTGCACGATGCGCAGGTCAGCCCCGTTTTGCAGAAGATGGCTGGCAAAGGCATGGCGCAGAACATGCGGGCTGATGCGTTCTGAGGAAATTCCGGCATAGGCCGCTACTGTCTTCAGGTCACGGCCAAACACCTGCCTTGGCAGATGGCCGCTTTCGCTCTCTGCCGGGAAGAGATAGGGCGAGGACGCGAAGGCTTCGCTTGCATCGCGCAATTTCCGCCATCGCGCCACGGCAGCTTTGGCAGCATCCGTCAGCGGCACAAGCCTCTCCTTTCCGCCCTTGCCTTTGACAACAATCATCAAGGTGCTGGTTTTTACGGCATTCACCGGCAACGATACCAGTTCAGACACGCGCAGACCGGTGGCATAAAGCAGTTCCAGAAGGGCAGAAAGCCGGGCTGTTGCGAGGCGCTCTTTTTGTGTGCGCGATGCATCTTCAGCCCCTTCTGCCGCGGTGGAAAGCAACGTATCCACCTCATCCACCGTCAGAACCTTGGGCAGCGATCGCCCCTGTCGCGGCCCGTTGATCACAGTGGTCGGATCATCACCACGCTCGTTTTCAGCATAGAGGAACTTGTGCAATTGCCGCACAGCAGAAAGGCGGCGCGCCGCCGACGTGGCCACAAATCCCCGTGCATCAAGATCTGCCAGATAAGCCCTGATATGCAGCGTTTGGGCGGTGAGCAGATCCTGCTGCTGGCTTGCCAGAAACGCGGCGTAATCTCCCAGATCACGGGCATAGGCTTCGAGCGTGTTTTTGGCTGCGCCGCGCTCTGCTGCCTGCATTTCCAGATATTGCCCAATCAGGCGGTTGCTCTTTGGGGATGCCATGCCCGGCTTACTTCGCATACTTTGAGGGCGGAACAACAACGGTAATTTCCCGAGGTTCTGTTTTCACTGCGTTGGCCAGCATGAAAACCACGCCGTAGACAGCCGCTGCAAGTGCCCCACAAATGAGGATAAACCGGAAGAGTGTAGGCATATGCAGTCCTGCGAAAGGTTTCGTGTCGGCAAGTGTTTTTGCCAATACGTGTTTCGTGTTTCGATTTGCCATGCTAACGGAAATTCCATGATAACGAAACAAGGCCCTGCAGTGCAATATCCTGCGCAGGGCGTGGACTTTGCAAAAGGCACATCGTCATGAGTGCCTCCGAGAACGATATGCTCCTCTCCCATCTGGGCGATCGCCTGATTGTGCTTGTCGGCATGATGGCCTCAGGCAAGACTTCAGTGGGCCGGCTTGTGGCGCAGCGGCTTGATATTCCCTTTGTTGATGCCGATCAGGAAATCGAGACAGCGGCTTCCATGACGGTGCCCGAAATTTTTGCCATGCATGGTGAGGAGTATTTCCGCGATGGCGAGCGGCGTGTGATTGCGCGTATTCTGCGCGATGGCCCCAAAGTGCTGGCCACGGGTGGCGGCGCTTACATGAACGCTGAAACACGCGGCATGATTGCCGCACGCGGCGTCAGCGTCTGGCTGAAAGCTGATCTCGAGACCATCATCCGCCGGGCGAAAAGGCGCAGCAACAGACCGCTTTTGCAGACCGCTGATCCGGAAGGCACTGTGCGAAAGCTGATTGATGCGCGTTATCCAATTTATGCAGAAGCGGATGTCACAATTGTTTCAAAGGATGGCCCCCATGAAGCAACGGTGGATGACGTGATGAAAGCTCTGGAGCAATTTCTCTCACCTGCGCCTGTTCAAGGCGAACAGGAATTGCAGGTTTCCTCAGCCACAGAGTGATGGGATGACAAGCGCAACACTCTCAGCAGAAGCAAGCAACCAACGCCATATCGTGCGGGTGGATCTTGCAGGTCGCAGTTATGACATCATCATTGGCCGTGGTGTGCTGCAGGAGGCTGGCACCCACATCCGGCGCATTGCACCCAAGGCGCGTGTCGCCATCATCACGGACGAAACGGTGGCAAAGCTGCATCTGCCAGCGTTGCAGGCCAGCCTTGATGCGGCAGGCATTGCATCAAGCCATTGCATTCTGCCAGCAGGCGAGCGCACCAAGTCTTTCGCCTCGCTTGAAACCGTCTGTGATGCGATTTTAGAAGCGAGACTGGAACGCGGTGACATCGTCATTGCGCTGGGTGGCGGTGTGATTGGTGACCTTACGGGCTTTGCTGCTGCCATCGTTCGGCGTGGCATGCAGTTCCTGCAAATTCCCACAACGCTGCTGTCTCAGGTTGACAGCTCCGTTGGCGGCAAGACAGCGATCAACTCGCCGCGTGGCAAAAACCTGATCGGTGCCTTTCACCAGCCGGTGCTGGTGTTGGCTGACACTGCACTGCTTGACACCTTGCCGCTGCGCGAGTTTCGGGCGGGCTATGCCGAGGTGGTGAAATACGGCTTTCTGGGCGATGCCGCTTTCTTCAACTGGCTGGAAGCGGGCAACTGGCAAAAGGTCTTTGATGGCGGACCTGAGCGCGAGGAAGCCGTGCGCATCAGTTGCGCTGCCAAGGCGGCCATCGTCGCGCGGGATGAAACCGAGCAGGGGGATCGTGCGCTCCTGAACCTCGGCCATACCTTTGGCCACGCGCTTGAAGCTGCTGTCGGCTATGATGGCTCGCGCCTTGTGCACGGCGAGGCCATCGCCATCGGCATGCGTCTCGCGTTTGATTTTTCCCGTGAACAGGGTTTTTGTCAGGGTCAGGATTCTGTGCGTGTGCGCCAGCATCTCGCCCATGTGGGCCTGCCGACAAAGCTGGATCAGGTTCCCGGAGGCGTTGGCACTGCGATCTCTTTGCTTGATGCTATCCGGCAGGATAAAAAGGTGAGCCGTGGTGCACTGACTTTCATTCTGGCCAAAGGCATTGGCCAAAGCTTCATCGCCAAAGATGTCGATGCAAACACTGTGCTGGACTTTCTGGAGCGGGAATTACGGCCTGCTCAAAACGGATGAAACGCAAACGGGATAACCAACAACCATGACTTTCGAGCTTTGGCTTTCGGCAGGGTTTGTGATCGTTCTGCTGGCGATCTCTGCCTTTTTCTCGATGAGCGAGACGGCAATCACCGCCTCGTCGCGGGCGCGCATGCATGCGCTTGAGGCAGCGGGAGATACGCGAGCGAAAATCGTCAACCGCCTGCTCGCCCTGCGTGACCGCCTGATTGGCACGATCCTGATCGGCAATAATCTCGTCAACACGGCCTCGGCGTCGCTTTCAACCGCCGTGCTTCTCACGGTGTTTGGTGATGTGGGCATTGCCTATGCAACAGTGGTTGTCTCGGTGCTCATCATCGTCTTTGCCGAGGTGACGCCCAAGACGCTGGCCATCAACAACCCCGATGGTTTTGCGCTGCGTGTGGCACGTCCGCTGTCATGGATCGTCAAGCTTCTGTCGCCGGTCACCATTGCGGTCGAGTGGATTGTCAAACAGTTGCTCAAGCTCTTCGGCCTGCGGCTCGGTGGTGATGGCTTTGGCCTTTCCGCCAGTGATGAAATCCGCGGTCAGGTGGACCTCCACCACAAGGAAGGGTCTGTTGGAAAAGGCGACCGCGACATGCTGGGCGGCTTGCT
>JBOFGV010000082.1:0-91558 GCA_051649305.1 Beijerinckiaceae bacterium | reverse complement strand
GTTGGCATTGACCTGCGGCGTGGCTTTGCCTGCGCCCGAAGGGATTTTCCCGCGCTATGTTGAGCCAGAGGAAATGTCGTGAGGCCATTTGCAGGCTCGATGTCGTTCCCTCTCCCCGCAAGCGGGGAGAGGGTTAGGGTGAGGGGCCAAGTGATTGGCTTGCTGGTGACTGGCTCCGATGCAACCCGCCTGGCCCCTCATCCGGCGCTGCGCGCCACCTTCTCCCCGCAGGCGGGGAGAAGAACAGGGGCAGCCTCATGCTGATCGATACGCATTGCCATCTCGATTTTCCTGATCTCGCGGCTGATCTCGCAGGCGTGCTTGCGCGCGCGCGAGCGAATGGCGTTACCCGCATGATCACGATCTCAACGCATGTCGCCCGTGTCGATTCTTACCGTGCACTGGCGGAAGCCAACGCCAATGTATTCTTCTCTGTGGGTACGCATCCGCACTACGCTGATCAGGAGCTTGACGTTACAGTCGAGCAATTGGTGGCGCTTTCCGCCCATCCCAAATGCGTGGCGATAGGCGAAGCGGGGCTTGATTATCACTACGACAAATCCCCACGGGAGGCGCAGGCGCAAGGCCTTCGCACGCATATCGCTGCTTCCCGCATCACGCAGCTACCGCTCGTGATTCACGCCCGTGCTGCGGATGATGACATGATCCGCATTCTGGAAGAAGAAACCGCAAAGGGTGCTTTTCCTGCCGTTTTGCACTGTTTCTCATCCGGACCAGAACTCGCAAGGCGGGGCCTCGCGCTGGGGTTTTATCTCTCGATGTCCGGCATTCTGACGTTCAAGGCGTCGCAGGATTTGCGCGACATTGCTGCTGATACGCCACTCGATCGCCTGCTGGTGGAAACCGATGCGCCCTACCTTGCGCCCATGCCACACAGGGGCAAGCGCAATGAGCCTGCCTATGTGCGCCACACCGCATCCGTTCTGGCTGAGATCAAAGGCTTGTCGCTTGCAGAAATCGCCGCTGTCACCAGCAGCAATGCCGAGCGGTTGTTCACGCGGTTGCCCAAGGTGGTCACAACCTTATGAAGCGCACAATCACCATTCTTGGTTGTGGGTCTTCAGGCGGCGTGCCGCGCGTTGGCAGTGGCTGGGGGGCGTGTGATCCGCTCGAGCCGCGCAACCGGCGGCGGCGTTGTTCTGTGCTCATCCGGCAAATGGACGGAGACAAAATGACATCCGTGCTGGTTGATACCGGCCCGGATATGCGCGAGCAGTTGCTTGATGCCAATGTCCAGCGGCTTGATGCTGTTGTCTATACCCATGATCATGCAGACCATACTCATGGCATTGATGACATCCGCCCGCTCGTCCTACACAGCCGTCGACGCATTGATGCGTTTTGCGACGAACGCACCTCGCAGGCATTGTGGCAGCGTTTCGACTATATCTTCCGCACACCCAAGGGCAGCGACTATCCGCCAATCCTGACAGAACGCAGGATTGAAAGTGGTACGTCCTTTGAGGTGACAGGCGATGGCGGCGCTATGCCCATAATGCCGTTTCGCCTTATTCATGGCAGCATTGATGCACAAGGACTGCGCGTCGGTGATATGGCCTACACCCCCGATGTCAGCGCCGTGCCAGAGGAAAGCGTGCCTTATCT
This sequence comes from Beijerinckiaceae bacterium, assembly GCA_051649305.1. Classification (GTDB taxonomy): domain Bacteria; phylum Pseudomonadota; class Alphaproteobacteria; order Rhizobiales; family Beijerinckiaceae; genus JADCCX01. Next base: position 89,932 of record JBOFGV010000082.1, on the reverse strand, counting down.
CGCCAATCTCGATTTGTGGATCATCGATGCCCTGCGCGTCACGCCGCATCCTACGCATTTCAACCTTGAACAGGCGCTGGAATGGATTGCGCGGATGAAGCCGAAACGGGCGGTTCTGACCAATCTGCACACTGATCTGGATTATCGGACGCTTTGCAATGATTTGCCAGCAACCGTTGTGCCTGCGTTCGACGGGCTTGCGTTGAGCTTTGCCTGACAGGCGAAAGATTGCTCAATCTACAATCATCAGAACCATTTTTCTTGGAAATGGCTGGGGCGCCAGGATTCGAACCTGGGGATGGCGGTACCAAAAACCGCTGCCTTACCGCTTGGCGACGCCCCATCTGATGCGTCCCATAAATGGTTCGTGACTATCCGGCAATCTCTGATCAACGGGTTTTCGTGAGATTGTTGCTAATTTTGAGGGGCAGGCGAAGGCTGGGGTAGATTGCCGGTTGCTTCGTTGCGAAATTCAAAGATTTTGCGCAAAATTCCTGGAGCTACAGCAGACAGCGGGTTTATGGTGACGTTAGGCTGGCTTGCGCGTCCCGATATTCCGAAGGTGATAGCCAGCAACCCTTCATTCCGCCCACCCGCGAGAAGGTTCCCCAGCACTGGAATTTGCGCCAGTGCGTTGTTGAGGCCATAGACCGGAATGAATGTGCCCGACAGACTTATCCGGTCCCGAACAGAATCAATGATGCCGTTGAAGGTCAGGCCAATTTGCGGCCCAAAAATCACGGCTTCTTTGATTGTATTCTCAGTACCTGTTCTTGTGAACTCCAGTCGCATCTTGGTGAAGGCTGCATCTCCTCCAATGCGTGCAGATCCATCTGGGTTGTTGGCTGAAACAAGCCGGCGAATGGCCGGTTCATTGCGCAGGGTGAAGTTTTTGAAATTGAAGTTGCCATCCATGCGGCGGGATCCGACAGGGGTCAATTGGCCAACCATGTCACCGCCAATCATGCGGCTGTATAAATCCATGAATCTCAGAAATGCGCCTGCATCATCTACCTGAACTGCAAGGGGTGGCGGGGAATCGTTTGTGCTTCTTCCGTTGATTTTCACGGACTCACCATTGATCTTTCCAGTCATGCTCAATTGCCTGATCTGTCCCTGACGGCGGACAATCCTGAGATCACTGTTGGTCATCACTTCGCCTCCATGGCCTGACAGCAAAGTGGTTTTGAGATCAAGCTCAAGATCACCTTCCTGCCGGGAAGCCTGCGGCCCTTGATCAGACAGAGGCTTGAGGAAGGGGCGTGCGTCGAAGTTGTTGCCTCTAATCGTTATCTTTGCCGCCGCGTTCTGGCGTTCATAGTCCAATCGCACGTTATCACCCGGCGAAAGACGGAACAGTGAGAACTTTGCCGATGTTACGGTGCCATCGCCCTGGGCTTCAGCCTGCCCTCTGAAAGAAGACGCACCACTGTCGAGAGCGATGTTCTGGATGGAATACCCCGCGCCTTTTTCTATTGCATCAAAGGTGATGCGTGCATTGCGTCCGGCCGGTTTCTGGAATCCGGGAAAAAGGCCATCAATCGCTGCTCGGGTCAGATCGATCTCGACCGAGGATTTGACGCTCTCTCCCACTTCCTGCAATGTCCTGATCTTGACCGGCAACGTTCCCGTCAACTGCTTGCCCAGATTGATGCCCCTGCGCTTCAGTGCTGCTTCATCAAGATTGAAACCGATGACCGCAGCCGAGCTTTTGTCATTGGCATCGTTTTCGAGCGCAATGGTGACGGGCAATCCTTGCCATGTACCGGTGCCCTTGATGTCCATGCCTGTTTTATCGCTGGAAAGCACAAGCGTTGCATTGTCCAGTTTCTCCTGACCAATCGCCTTGTCTATGCTCACGCCAGACATTGTGGCCGAAATATCAGTGACAATATCTGCGGCCTTGATCTGTTTTGCCAAAGGCAGGCTGACGGAGACGCGCCCATCAAGCTGTCCGCGTGCTTCGGCAGGTATGCCCTTGATGGCAAAAGCGCCTTTCAGCGGCGGCTGGTTCAGCAATTCCCCCACGGCTTCAAGCGGGGCCTGAACGCGGAACTTGAACACTGAATCAGGCGTGTAGGTATCGAGTTTTGTAATCTGGAACGTGCCTTCTGAGAGCGGAACACGCCTCCCACTTCTGAATTCAATCTGGCCACGTGTTGCGACACCTTGTGCCTGAAGTGCGCTCAGTTTGGCATTGCCTGCCAATCCTGTGAGTGGTGGCAAACCGTCGACAACCTTGAGCGTCGCACTCTCAAAGACACTGTCGACCGAAACGGATTTGTCCGGCAACGGCTTGAGGGCGAGGGCATCCTCCAGCACCTTGCGTGGCATATCCACCACGATCCCAAGCTGCGATGATGTTCCGTCCACCACATTCTGGTTGAAGTAGGTATGCGCCTCTGGAGAAATCATGGTTGGCCACCAGCGCAGTACGGTGCGCAAAGGCATGCGTCCAGCCTTGAGATCAAGCCTGAGGTGACCCGATGGATCAAGATTGCCTTTCAGGTTGATGTTGGTCTGGGGGCCAGAGACATCCAGTTTCTCAATGCGGATGCTGTTGAGCGCAGCAGGAGCCTTAAGAAGAATATCGGCATTGGCGACCACCGTCTGGTCTGACTTTGCGAGAGGAGCCAGCCGCCAGTCCTTGCCCGTGCCCTCAAAGCTGAACTCGGACTGGGCATTTGCAGGCAAGCGCAGTGTCCCTGTGGTTTCGATCGTGTGTCCCTGCGCCATAACGCCCAGCCGAATGTTGCTGACTGTGTCCGTTCCCGCCGTCCAGTTTCCACTGGCTTTCAATTGATCAATGCTGATTTCAACCGGCGTTGCAGCTTCAAATTTCAACAAAGATGGGCCAGCGTTGATCCGTGCTGCTACAGACGCTGGTTCACCCTGCAATGTCAGACTGGCATCTACTTCGGCTGTGAATGCAGCATTGAAAAATACTGGCAGGTGGGAAGTGCCTGCCAAAGCGCTGACAAGGTTGTAGTCAAGGTTGCGAACAATGGCTGCCAGTTTCAATCCCGTGTTGTGCTTGGCAAGATTGATTTCAAACGGCGTGGCATGGGTGCCGCGCAGGACATCCCCTGACACGCGGGCAGCGGGGATACGGTTTCCTATACCATCGCGCTCATCACGCGCTTCAAAAGCAATGTTGAACCGGTCAAAGGATGTGCTGCGGTTCGTACGCAGGTCATCAAGCCGCAGGGATGAATCGGTAATCGCGATCGACTGCAAACCTTTGTTGCCACTGTCAAAGATGATGGCGGTCAAAAAACCGATGGCTTCCTGCAATCTTGGCTTTTCGTCTGTGGCCGGGATGGGCTGGGCGCTGGCCGAAGGCAAAGGCGCGCTGGCGGAAGTAAGACGTATCTCGCCAGCCTTGCTGATTTCTGCGTGCACAGACATGTTTTTCAGCGCGAGTGTGCGCGGAACCAGATCAAGCGAGAACAGTCGCAGGGCATCAAATGATACCACAGAATCTGGGGCCTTGATGATATCGCGGCCTTTGGTGTCCTTGAAGACAATGTTCCGGATATGCAGCTCCATGCCCTGTGAAGATTTTTCAACAATGACATTGCCAACCTGAACATCGATTTGTCCGCCAATGCGTTGCTCCAGCGCAGAGGCGATGCGGTCTTTCAGGAAAGGCAATTCAACGGGGCCATGCGACAGAAGCGCAAACAGGCCAACAAAGGCCAGCCCAAGCATGAGGACAGCAGAAAAACATGCAACGGTCATACGCTCCAGCCATGAGCGTTTACGGCGCGTTTTTTGTTGAGCAGCAACGGTTTGGGAAGACAGAACGTCTACGGCAGCAGTATCTGCAACAACACTCTCTGTGCTGGTTGATGATCTGTCGCTCATTCTGCTTCCGGTTATGCCTCCTGCAGATTTATCTTTTTGATCAAACCTCTTCCTGAAGGACAGTTTGACAGCGGTTCTTCCGGCAAAAAAATTCAAATGACCACTGGTCGAATCCTTCTACCAACGCCATCTCTGCCACCAGAAGCCAAGTGTTACCAGTGCAGCTTTCGAAATTGCACAACACTGTGCTGATACATGATCAAATCCAGCGAGGACACCATGACCAAACAGCTTGCCGCAGGCGATTCAGCCCCCGTTTTTGATTTGCCCGGAGATGGCGGCAAGACTGTGTCTCTTGCAAAAATGCGTGGTAAAAAAGTCGTGCTGTATTTCTATCCAAAGGACGACACATCGGGCTGCACATTGGAAGCCAAGAACTTCAATGATGCCAAGGCGAGTTTTGCCAAAGCCAATACGGAAATTGTGGGCCTGTCAGCTGACAGCGTGGTCAGCCATGACAAGTTCAAGAAGAAGTATGATCTGGATTTCGCTCTGGCTTCTGACGAAGCAAAGACAACCCTTGAGGCCTACGGTGTCTGGGTTGAAAAAAGCATGTATGGCAAAAAGTACATGGGCATTGAGCGCTCGACATTTTTGATCGGTGAGGATGGCAAAATCCTGCATGTCTGGAACAAGGTGAAGGTTCCCGGCCATGTGGAAGAGGTTCTGGCTGCGGCACAAAAAGCCTGATTGCCAATCTTTGCTTTCCTTCGGGGGGCAGATCATCGTAAGCTGACACCAACTTATCGTTGATTTTCACGGCAGCGAAACGCCTTGCGCCGCTTCCGTGTGGAGAATTGGTGTGAAATCGCGTCTATGGAAGCCACCGGCCCAACCGGTGGCCAAGATTCGTGCCCCTGCGTCTGGCAAGATGCGGGATGCGAATCTTTATGCCGCACTTGATCTGGGCACCAACAACTGCCGCCTGCTGATTGCGCGCCCCAGCCTCAACGGCTTTCGCATCGTCGACTCTTTTTCCCGCATCGTACGCTTGGGGGAGGGGCTTGGCACAACTGGCGCGCTTGGTGAAGCTGCCATTTTGCGCACCATTGATGCGTTGAAGATTTGTAGGCAACGGCTTGATGAACGTCAGGTTGGTAATGTCCGTCTCATCGCGACAGAAGCCTGCCGTGCGGCCAGCAATGGCGCAGAGTTCCTGCAGCGCGTGAAGCGGGAAACCGGTTTACAGCTTGAAATTGTTGACAGACAAACCGAGGCGGAATTGGCCGCTGCAGGCTGTGCCGTTCTCATGGCGCGCAACGCTGAATGCGTCATCATGTTTGATATCGGCGGTGGCTCCACCGAAGTGGTCTGGCTGATGTCAGACCGCTATGGCACGACCATTGAAGAACGCATCCGCAAATGGACTTCACTGCCTGTTGGCGTAGTGACATTGGCTGAGAAACACGGCGGAATTGATGTCAATCAAGACATCTATGACCAGATGGTTGCCGAGGTATCTTCGCTGTTGCAACCTTTCGCTGACCAGCTTGACCGCAAGCAGTTTGGGCGAAACTTCCATTTGCTTGGCACCAGCGGCACTGTCACCACCGTAGCGGCCATGCATCTGAAACTGCCGCGCTATGATCGCAGACAGGTCGATGGTTTGTGGATGCAGACGGCGGATGCCGGCAAGGTCATCAAGGATCTGATGGATACGCCTTTCCAGCGACGGGCGGAGAACCCGTGCATTGGGGCTGACCGTGCTGATCTGGTGCTGGCGGGCTGTGCTATCTATGAGGCCGTTGCCAAGGCTTTCCCGGCAGAACGCATGCGGATTGCCGATCGTGGCCTGCGTGAAGGTATTTTGATGCAATTGATGATGCAGAATGGTGTATGGATGCCGCAAGCAGGTTTCCCGGCATGAGCATCAAAGACAGCAAACCCAAAATCAGCAAGAACAAGGCCCGCGCCCTCAAGGCGATGAAGGTCAAGAAGCCTGCTGCAACAAAGACATACGATGCGGCCAAGGCTTCCAAAGCAGCGGGGCGCGTCAAAGTCAGCCATGTCGCCCCCGCCGCGGCAAAGCCTGATGTTGCGGCAGCACCAGTAGGCATCGTTTCGCCTGTTAAAACCGCTGTCGCCAAGCGCACACCGGGCGGGCATTCCTCCGGCGTGAAGAAAGCCGAGGGCAAGAGCAAGGACCCGCGCTTCGCCCAGAACGTCAAGACCTCCTACAAGCGCTCGCTGTCGTCGATCATCTGGCTGCAACGCCAGTTGAACGATCCCTATGTGGCGAAAGCGAAAGAGCAGGGCTGGCGTTCGCGCGCGGCGTTCAAATTGATCGAGATTGACGAGAAATACCGCCTGCTGAAGCACGGGCAAACCGTGGTTGATCTGGGGGCGGCTCCCGGCGGCTGGTCGCAATATGCGGCCAAGCGTGTGGGATCGGACAAAGCCGAGGCAGGCATTGTTGTCGCCATTGACCTGCTGCCGATTGATCCTTTGCCCGGTGTCATGCTGGCTGAAATGGATTTCACTGATGAAGATGCCCCCGAGCGCCTTTTGGCGATGCTTGAAGCTTCAGGCGCCAAGCGCGGCGTTGACGGTGTTTTGTCTGATCTCGCGGGCAACACCACGGGCCACCGCATGACAGACCATCTGCGCATCATGGGATTGGCCGAAATGGCCGCTGCTTTCGCCGCTGAGGTGCTTAACAAGGATGGATATTTCGTTGCGAAGCTGTTTCAGGGCGGCGAAACGCACAATCTCATCACCACACTCAAGCAGCAGTTTGCCACGGTGCGGCATGTGAAACCGCTGTCGAGCCGGGCGGATTCCTCTGAGCTCTACGTGCTCGCCACAGGATTTCGTGGCAGCAAGGAACGATAGGCACTCGACGCGGCGCGCGTCCATGTGTTAACCGCAACCGCCAATCAGGGATTTCGCATTAGCCCGAGTCCCGTTCCCGCTTTTCAGATCAAGGGCATTGGCATGGCACGTCTTTCCGCAGTTTCTTCCATTCCCGAAGCGCTCACGTTTGATGATGTGCTGATGCGACCGGGGCATTCCGAAGTGTTGCCCAGCGAGACCAATCTGCGCTCGCGCATCACCAGGCGCATCTCGCTGAATCTGCCGATCATCTCATCGGCCATGGACACCGTCACCGAAGCGCGGCTGGCCATCGCCATGGCGCAGGCGGGCGGATTGGGCGTCATTCACCGCAACCTGACGCCTGAGGAACAGGCGGACCATGTGCGGCAGGTGAAGCGCTTTGAAAGCGGCATTGTCCACAACCCGTTCACGATTCACCCGGATGCAACCCTTGGTGAAGCGCTCGCCTTGATGAAGGCCAAGGGCATATCAGGTGTTCCGGTAACGATTGGCGGGGAGGCGGGCCGCCCTGGCAAGCTCGTCGGCATTCTGACCAACCGGGATGTGCGCTTTGCTGACAATCCTGATCAGCCCGTGCGCGAATTGATGACGCACAAGAACCTGATCACGGTGCGCGAAACTGTGAAACCGGATGAGGCTCGTCGGTTGTTCCATAACCACCGCATTGAGAAACTGATGGTGGTGGATGATGCCATGCACTGCGTCGGCCTGCTGACGGTGAAGGATATCGAGAAGGCCATTCTCAACCCCAACGCCTGCAAGGATGAGGCGGGCCGCCTGCGCGTCGCTGCCGCCACCACCACGGGTGATGCTGGGTTTGAGCGCGCCGAGCGCCTGATTGATGCGGGTGTTGATCTCGTGGTGATTGATACAGCCCACGGCCATTCGCAAAAGGTGCTGGATGCCGTGACGCGTATCAAGCGCCTGTCCAACGATGTGCAGGTGGTGGCCGGCAACATTGCCACCGCAGCTGGTGCAAAGGCTCTGATGGATGCAGGCGCTGACGCAATCAAGGTGGGCATTGGCCCCGGTTCCATCTGCACCACGCGCATTGTGGCAGGTGTCGGCGTGCCGCAGCTCTCGGCCATTCTCGAAACTGCGGAAGCTGCTGCAAAGAACGATATCCCGGTGATTGCTGACGGTGGCGTCAAGTTCTCGGGTGATCTCGCCAAGGCGATTGCGGCAGGTGCTGATTGCGTGATGATCGGCTCGTTGCTCGCCGGAACCGACGAAAGCCCCGGCGAGGTGTTCCTCTTTGGTGGCAGGTCCTACAAGTCCTATCGCGGCATGGGATCACTGGGCGCCATGGCGCGCGGCTCGGCAGATCGCTATTTTCAGGCCGATATCAAGGACAGCATGAAACTGGTGCCCGAAGGCGTGGAAGGGCAGGTGCCCTACAAGGGACCGGTAGGAGCCGTCATCCACCAGCTCGCAGGCGGCCTCAAAGCCGCCATGGGCTATGTAGGCGCGCATACGATCAAGGAACTACAGGACAAGGCCGAGTTCGTGCGCATCACCAGCGCAGGACTGCGCGAAAGCCATACGCATGATGTGACGATTACGAGGGAAAGCCCGAACTATCCCACACGGATGTGAGTGGGGATTGCTAGTCTGCAGAGCCTTGGACAGTCGATTTTTCCAGTAAACCAAGAGTTGTTTCGGTTGCAGCCTGTGTCAGCCAGCTGACCAGAACCTCAGTGTCGCGATCCCCTGTTCGCTTGGCGCTCCAGCGTGCGACATGAACCTTGGTAGAGAGCACATCCGGGGTTCCGGCCAGCGCTGGCATCAGACGCCTTTCGGAAATCGCATCTGAAACGAGAAGGGATCGTGCAATCGCGACACCTCCGCCTTCTGCTGCTGCGGTGAGACAAAGCCCCATATTGCCCAAAACGAGTCCCCGAGGTTCAGCGCGCGTAAGCCCAAGCTTGCGAAACCAAAACGACCAGCTCCACTCGCCTGTTGCAGAATGCCCTTTCTGGATCAGTGGCAAGTCGAGAAGCGCAGTGGGATCTGACAACGGCTTTCCATCGGGTAGCAATAAAGGAGAGCAGACCGGAAATACATGCTCACGAAAGAGCGGCGTCTGCAGGGAAGTAGCGCGAGACTCGGCCAATGTTGTCCACTCTATAGATACATCGAGCGATGGATCATTTTTTGCGCCGATTTCAGTGGGGACCAAATCAATTTCAATGTCCGGATGAAGTGCATGAAAACTACGCAATCGACGAACCAACCACCATGTGGCCAATGATGAGCCAACGCCAAGACGAAGGGTCTGCTTGCCTGATCGTTGGCGTAGACCTGGTTCAAGACCAGCCATTCCGTCAAGAAGGATAGCCAAATCAACAAGTAATTTTGAGCCATTTTCAGTTGGTTCAACACCGGGGTTGAGCCGTTTTAAAAGTTTCAAACCAAAGAAGTTCTCCAGGCGGCGAACCTGATGACTGATTGCACTTTGCGTTACGCCGAGTTCATCGGCTGCGCGCGTGAAAGAGCGATGGCGTACGACCGCATCGAACGCAACAAGAGGTCCAAACGGCGGCAATCGTCTCATCATTCAGAAGTCCTTTGAGGCCATGATATCAATTCATGCTGTTTTGAGAAACCATCATTGGCAAGTGTCAGACGAGATGATGCATGAGAAGCGATAAGATTGCCCACTCACCGTTTAACAGGACGAAATGCCCTCAAGCTCACAGAATTCACACGTATCTGAACCCGACAGGCAAAAAGCGGATAGTGCCAGACAAACTCTCATTGCTGCATGTTTGAGTGGCTTCTTGTTCCAGTTTGACCTCACCGCCGTTTCTGCAGCGCTTCCAGATATAGCATTCAATCTTTATGCGAGAGCATCTGACCAAGCCTGGATCATCAATATCTATAGTCTGGCGATGATCTTTGCGCTGCCGCTCGCAGGCCCGTTGGCAGATCGCTTCGGGCGGCGTCGCATGTTCATAATCGGCATCAGTCTGTTTGCTTTGGCATCAGGTTTTTGTGCAACGACAGCCAGTTTTTCCACCCTTCTTGTTTGGCGGGTAATGCATGGAGTTGGAGCCGCAATGCTCACTGTTTCTGCATCTGCTTTGCTTGCCTCTGCCTATCCTGGCCCTCGTCGGTCTTGGGCATTTGGCATTTGGGGTACGGTTGTTGGTGCCTCAATGATTGCTGGTCCGCTGCTTGGCGCTCTCATAGCCGCACATCTGGGCTGGCCGTGGGTTTTCTGGGCAAACGTGCCGATTTGTGCGTTGTTAATAATCATGACCAAACGTATTGCAGATGAACAAGCTTATTTTGCAACAGATACGCCATTGGATTGGGTAGGGCCTGCCGCTCTTGCTGTCTGCGTTGGATCGCTTGCCTTTTTGCTATTGGCAGCCCGTGGAACTTCAGCTTCAAGTTTTTATTCGATGCCACTCGTTCTGGCTGTGAGTGCTTCAGCATTTTTGCTGTTTGTTTGGGCAGAACGTCGGCACTCGGCACCAGCTTTTGACTTTACTCTGTTTGGATCTCCACGCTTTACGGCGATGTGCCTTGTTGCTGTAGCCAGTTCAGTCGGGTTTTGGTCTCTGCTGGTTCATCTGCCACAAATGGCAAGAGGTCCCATGGCGCTTGGCGCAGGTGCAACTGGCCTCTTGCTGACGGCTTTGACTGTTCCAATGTTCTTGCTGCCTTCAACAGGTGCAAAACTCGCTGAAAAATTGCCAAAACATTGGTACTTTGCAGGAGGACTTGCCATCATAGGTGGAGCTGATCTTCTTCTTGCATTTGCTGCACGCGATCTGAATGTGCCAACAGCTCCGTGGTTTGTTGTAACCGCTTTGTTGATCAGTGGAACTGGTTGCGCACTGTTCAATGCACAAGTCACTGCAATGGCGGTCTCCGCAGTGCCCCCTGATAGAGCTGCAACAGCCTCTGCCATTTGCGTGACAATGCGTCAGATTGGTTTTGTTTTTGGAATCACCTTGATTGGGGCATTGCTGCAACGCAGCGATCCAATGGCTTACACAAATGCGTTTGCCTTTATCTCGGCATGCACATTTGGCTTTGCTGCACTTGTCTTTGTTTTGTTGCGTCGCTCAGAGTGACAAAAGCGCTTACTCACCCAACAACAAAAAAAGGGCCGCGCGAGCGACCCTTTTCCTAACTTCAAACCCGCTGTCGATTAACGACGGCCGGTTTCGAGCTGTGTCTTGGCATCAAGGCCGCGGCCCTGTGGTGCCTGTGGAGCTGGCTGTGGCGCTGTTGCGCAAGCTGCGAGAATAAGGGCCATGGCGGCTGCAAGGGTGATGTTACGCATCGGGGTATCTCCTGAATCAGTGTTGAATTGGGATGCGACGCTGGTTTGCGTCGAAATGCGTTCAAAAGCAAGACTTTACGATGTCACGCATACGAGAGTTGTCATTTTGCCTGTTTGAATTGCGATGCACGCGAATTCGTGCAAAAGCGTGCGCCATGACACCAGCAGCCAGATTATCCGCCGTTATCGAGGTTCTTGACGATCTCGACAAGCGACCACGCCCAGTCAACGATGCCCTGAAAGACTGGGCCCTGTCGCGGCGCTTTGCGGGCTCAGGCGACCGTGCGGGCATTGGCGCGATGGTGCATGATGCCCTGCGCAAGCGTAACTCCGCCCGCTGGATCATGGAATCGGAGTCTGCCCGCGCGACAGCACTCGGCATGATGCGCAGTGCGCGCGGCATGGATGCTGCTGAAATTGGCGCGTTGTGCGACGGTTCGCGCTTTGCGCCGGAAGCTTTGTCGGAAGCCGAGGTGAACTGCCTCGAAAACCGCAATCTGGCAGATGCGCCAGATCATGTTCGCGGGGATTATCCCGAATGGCTGGCTCCTTCGTTGGCCAGCCTCTACGGCAAGGATGTAGCCGCTGAAGGTGCTGCCTTGTCCGAGCGTGCACCGCTGGACCTACGGGTCAACACGCTGAAAACCATGCGCGTAAAGGCTTTGCCTGCGCTCAGCGAATATGAGGCGGTTGCCGGAAAGCACGGGCCTGATTCCATCCGCATCCCGCCGCGTGCCGATGGCCGCATCAAGCCGGTGCAGGTGGACCCGCTGTTTCTCAAGGGCATGGTGGAAATTCAGGACGAGGGATCGCAGATCGTGGCCCGCCTTGCCAATCCCGGTCCCGGCGAACAGGTGCTTGATCTGTGCGCAGGCGGCGGCGGCAAGTCCTTGGCGCTTGGCGCTTTGCTCAACAACAAGGGGCAGGTGTTTGCGACGGATGCAGATGCGCGGCGTCTCGCGCCCATCCACGAGCGTTTGACACGGGCAGGGGTGCGCAATGTGCAGGTGCGCACGCCGCGTGGTGGAGTGATGCCGCTCGAAGATCTCAAAGGCCGCATGGATGTTGTCTTCGTTGATGCACCATGCACCGGCACGGGAACCTGGCGGCGCAACCCGGATGCGAAGTGGCGTCTGCGCCCCACCAGTCTTGAGTTGCGCATGAGAGAACAGGGGGAAGTTATTGAAAATGCTTATACCTTTGTGCGCGAAGAAGGCATTCTGATTTACGTTACCTGCTCCATTCTTCCTGAAGAGAACGATGATCAGGTGGCCAAGCTCATTGCTGCCCACACAGATTTGCAGGTCGTGGATTTGACAGAATCGTCTGCTTTCAAAGCCATGCCGACCTTGGCGACGGGCGTTTTGCGCACCCGCCATGGTCTGCAGCTCACGCCGTACCGCACAGGAACGGACGGTTTTTACATTGCAGCAATGCGTCGTGTCGCTGCTTAAATAGCCTTGCATATTGCCTTTTGGCACTCGGCTGATGTAAGCCGCAGTTTCGCGTACAAGTCCGGGAACAGGATCAACAATTTGCGGTGCATCAAAAAAAATCTATTTGTTGCCGTGCTTGCCAGCCAGATTGTTCTGCCTGCGCCAGCCATGGCGCAGGGTTTTTTTGAGCTTTTCAAAAATCAGGGTAATTCTTTTGCCCCTTCTGACGATGGAAAATCTTCTGTTCCAGCTCCCCTGAGCATCATTCCGCTCAATCCAAAGCACGGGGCTATTCCCCAGCCCGCCAGAAATGCGCCAGCTACTTCTCCTGCTGCTTCACCCGCAACAGCGCCTGCTCCTGCCGGGAAAATTACACCTCCGAAAGTCTCTGCTCCTGCTTTTCCAGCTGCTACTGGAAAGAAAGCCGAGGAAGAGGACGAGGATGATGATCTGCTCGTCGAGCATGAGGAGCCAAAGCGCGTTCGTGTGGCTCTCCCTCCGCAGCGTCCAGGAAACACCATGCGTACTGCGGCTGAAGTCGCACCTGTTGGCGCTGCGCGTTGGTCGAACCGCAATGATCAGTTGCCGCCAGGCGTCACATTGCCCGGCTCAACCTTTGTACCTGCCGCCGCGCCAAGGCTTGCGTCTTTGCCCCAGACACAGACAGTACCGCGTTGGTCCACAACCAGTGATGCCAATCCCTCCCGTCCTTACGGGTTACGCGATGTAGAAACACCCGTTGCCGGAATGCCAGGCGTGTTTGCTCCCCCGGATGCCACTTTCCAGTGCCTGCCGATGGGCCTGAAGCAAGCTTTGGTGGATATCGCCAAGCGTTTTGGCCATGTCGCCATTCTCAATGCCAAACGCCCGCGCGGCACTGGGGCGCGTGGATCGTATCATTATCAGTGCCGCGCGGTTGATTTCCGTGTGCGTGGTGTGGCTGTTCGCACGGTCTATAACTACATGCGCGAGCACCCCAATGTGGGCGGTCGCAAGATTTATCCGATGGGTTTCTTCCACATGGATGATGGGCCAGTGCGCAGCTGGTAAGCCGCGTTTTTTCGTCTAGACAAACCGCACCCGTACCCGCCGGTTCTGCTTGCCCTTTTTCTCAACCTGATAAACTTCGACAGCACCAATCTCGGCTGTTTGGCGCACATGCGTGCCGCCACACGGCTGGAGATCAAGCCCAGCAATTTCCACCAGTCTGATGACGCCTGAGCCGCGTGGAGGCTGTACCGACATGGTTTTGACGAGGGCTGGATTGGCATCAAGCTCAGCATCGGTGATCCAGCGATCGGAAACCGCTGCATCCTTTTGCAGAAGAGCCTGCAGCTTGGCGTTGACCTCCTCTTTTTCAATCGTATCGGGAATATCGAAATCCAGACGTCCCTCGCCATCACCCACAGAACCGCCAGTTACGGGGTAGGGCAGGGCAACGGACAGGAGATGCAGGCAAGTGTGCATGCGCATGCGGTTGTAACGCTGATCCCAGTTCAATGTGATTTGGACGTCGTCACCGATGGCAGGCAGCTGCGCCAGATTTTCGAGAACATGGGCCACAATCGTTTTGGCGGGATCCGCCCATACAGCTGTGGTGATGGTGTGTTTAGATCCGTCAGATGTTTCAAGGATTCCACTGTCGCCGGGCTGTCCACCGCCATTCGCATAAAACACGGTTTGATCGAGAATGATTCCCCCTTGTTCCGTGATTTCGACAATGCGGGCTGGTGTTCGCTTCGCATACCAGTCATCGCGAAAGATCAGTTTTGTTGACATTTTAAATCCTGATTTCAGACTGAATGAGCTGTACATGCCTGAATTTAGCAAGTCAGCAGGCATTTTGTAGCGAAAAACACTTACTGTGTTTTAGGGATTTCGCAGCAGAATTAAATAAGCTAAACTTTTTAAACAAACGAGTGATCCGCCTAAATGAGCCGTGCGTAACAGCTCAATATCGAATGGTTTTAAGAACTCTGGGGCTACCTGACTGTGAATTATATGTCGTTTTCCCAAGACCGTAGCAGTGCGATGGATGCACTCCTTGCATCTTACGCCGCTGGGGCATCAAGTCGCCCGATGCATGCCCTGATTGCGTCTCATCTGGCTTTGAAAGCGGATAACCGTCAGTTTGTCTCTGTTCTTGAAAATCTTGCCTCCGGTGTGCTCGACAAGGCAGAGACCAAACCCGTTGCAAGCCGCGATGCGCGCCTTAATGCGATTTTTGGAGATAATGGCTTTGCAGAACGTCATGCTCCGTCGAGTGATCTTGTTCCTGCGCCGCTCGCATCATACCTTTCAACACAGTACGATGCCTTGCCCTGGAAAGCGGTTTTGCCCGGCTTGAAAGAGGTCAAGATTGAGGATCGTTCTGGTCTTGAAGCCTCCATGCTGTGGATCAAGGCTGGCCGTGCGATGCCTTCGCATACCCATCCCGGTATAGAGGCCACGCTTGTCCTCAAGGGGTCGTTCAGCGATAAAACCGGATACTATGAACGCGGTGACGTGTCTGTTGTTGACAGCGATGTTGACCACAAGCCCGTTGCCGGTTCGGACGAGGATTGCATCTGCTTTGCAGTGAGTGAGGGGCCTGTGAAACTGACAGGCCCAATTGCGCGTCTTTTCCAGATGCTGTCAAACCGCTGAGACACCCGGACTTTTTCCAACTCAATCAAACACAGGTGGCCGAAGATGAAAAACCTTCGTGTTGAGCCAAAAAACGGTGTTGCGTGGATAACAGGCGCAAGCTCCGGAATTGGCAGAGGGGTGGCGCTTGAAATGGCGCGGCGTGGCTGGACAGTGGCCGTCAGCGCCCGGCGCGAATCTGAGCTTGAGGCCTTGGCTCTTGAAGCTTCTGGCTTCAAAGGCCGTATTGTGGCCCATGCCGTTGACGTAACCAATGCCGAAGCCATGCGGATGACGCTTGCCAACATTGAAGGTGCGCACGGACCTGTAGCCTTGGCGTTCTTTAACGCCGGTATTGCGCCTTACATCTCTGCCCCAAACATTGATGTTGCGGCCGTGAAACAGGCTTTTGATGTCAACGTCATGGGTGTTGTGCACGGCATTGCGGCTGTCATGCCTGTGATGGCAGAGCGCGGGTTTGGCCAGTTGTCTGTCAATGCCTCGATTGCCGGATACGGCGGCCTGCCGCGCTCGTCAGCTTACGGCGCAACAAAGGCAGCGCTTATCAACATGTGCGAATCCCTGCGGTTTGACTGCCAGAAACTTGGGTTGATCATGCAATTGGTCAATCCCGGCTTCATTGAAACGCCGCTTACCGACAAGAACGATTTTCCCATGCCGTTCCTGATGAAGAACGACGATGCGGCGAAACGCGTTTGTGATGGCTTTGCCAAAGGTGGCTTTGAGATCACCTTCCCACGGCGGTTTTCCTACATTTTGAAAGCGATCAATCTACTGCCGTATCCGCTGTATTTTGCCATCGTTGGCAAAATGACCGGTGTGCGGAAGGACTGAACGCTCAGGCCAGCGACTTTTCGCCAGTGGCGCAAAGCATGGCGCAGTGGCAAGATGTTGTCATGAAACGTCAGGGCAAAGACACCTCTTCTCCAGCTGTCACGATCATTGGTGGCGGGCCGGTTGGCTATCTTGCGGCACTGTCTCTGGTTAAACGTGATCCCAATCTTTCGATCAGGTTGATTGCCGGGCGCCGGACACCTGCAGAGGATGGCCGTGCGGCGGCGCTTGTCGGGCGATCGATCGAGATTCTTGCCGATCTTGATCTGGATAGGGCTTTTCAGGCGAAGGGTGCGCCGCTCGCGGCCATCCGTATCATCGATGTCACCGGTCGACTGCTGCGCGCACCAACCACCACCTTTCGCGCCAGTGATGCCGGTCTGGATGCGTTTGGCATCAGCCTTTCCACTGCCGGGATTGTGCAGTTGCTGGCCGATGCTGCTGACCACTATCCCAACATCGATGTGCAACGCGTGGATGTGACATCTATCACCAGAGACGACACCGGCTTTCAACTGACACTTGATACTGGTGAAACACATCAGGCCTGTTTTCTTGTCGCAGCCGATGGTCAGAAATCCATGGCACGTGAAGCGGCAGGAATCAGTGTCAGGCGATGGGACTATCCGCAGGTCGCGATGACGTTTGCTGTTTCCCATCCGCGCGATCATGAGGACATCTCAACAGAGTTTCACACCAGTCACGGGCCTTTTACGCTGGTTCCAGCAGGAAATGGCGTCTCAACCGTCGTCTGGATGACTGCGCCTGAAGAGGCGAAGCGCCTCATGGCTTTGGATGATGCAGGTTTTGCTCTTGCGGCGGAAAAGACCTGCCGGTCCATTCTGGGGCGCTTCCAGCTTGTCAGCAAACGTGGGGCCTATCCCATGGCGGGCTTGATGGCCGAGCGTTTTACCGATGCTGGCATTGCCTTGATTGGAGAAACAGCCCACGCTTTTCCGCCCATTGGCGCGCAAGGGCTCAATCTTGGTTTTCGCGATGCGGATACGTTAGCCGATGCCTTGATCAACGCCATAAATGCCGGGCGCAAACCGGATGATCCTGATTATCTGGATCACTGGAACGCTGATCGCCTGCGTGATGCCGGGATGCGCACAGCAGGGGTCGATCTTTTCAACCGCTCCCTTCTGACAGATTTCCTGCCGGTCAATGCCGCAAGGGGTCTTGGCCTGATGGCCCTGAAGCAGATCCCACCCTTGCGACGCGCGGTCATGCGCTCGGGTCTGGGTAGCTAAAACCTACTGCGACGGAAACAGATCGTGCGGAATATGATTTCCGGCGATCAGATACAGGAACATCGTCACGGTGAACACAGAAACCACCGTGCCAATCAAGACGCCGCCTGAGGCGCGCTGGACATAGACCTCGTATTGTCTTGCCATAACAAAGACATTGCCCGCCGGTGGTAGAGAGGCCATGAGCATAGCTGCAAAGACCCAGGCGCGCTCAAAATCCCCGACAATGGACAGCACAACCCACACCAGCAGCGGATGCAGCAGCAGTTTGGTGAAGAGATGGAACGGCAGTTCCTTTGGCACGCCCTCATAGGGGCGCAAAGCCACGGTCACGCCCAAAGCGAACAGCGCGCAAGGGGCAGCGGCGCGGGATAAAAACGTGATCAGTTGATCAATGGGTTGCGGTGGCTGGTATTTGAAATAGGCAGCCACAACAGCAATGGCTGTTGCAATGTTGAAAGGGTGAGTCACAACCTTGATGACCACATATTTGGTCGTATCCCAGAACCTGACCTTCTCGGTGCCGCCCAATCCCATCATAAACGGCACAATCGTGAAAAACAGGATACAATCGAAGACAAAGATTAAAGCTGTTGGCACGGAAGCCGCTGTTCCCAAAGCGGCAAGCGTAATGCCCGGTCCCATGTAGCCAACATTGGAATAACCACCCAGCGCGCCCTGAATGGCCGCCTGCCTGATGTCGCCGGATGTCACCCAGATGCCAATGGCAAAGGAGATGGAAAAAGCGATGTATGTGCAAAGTGTCGTCGACAGAATAAATGGCCAGTTTGATAATTGCTCAAACGGTGTCGTCGCAATCAGTTTGTAAAACAACGCTGGCAGCGAGACATAAACGACAAAGAAATTCATCCAAGCCAAACCGTCTTCCGGCAATTTGCGGATCTTGCCGCAGAAAAAGCCAAGAAAGATCAGGCCAAAGAAGGGAAGGGCGAGTGCGAGTACGTCAGCCATGATTCATGTGTGCGAGGAACAATGCAGCGGCTTAACAGCTTGCGCTCACAGGGTCTATTGTCATGCGCTGGATATAGTTGAATGCGGGCAAGGCAGGTTTTTCAGTTTAGGGTATGGGGAGCTGAGGATATGACGGATGAAAAGATCGGCGTGATTAATGCCGTTCCCGCAAAGGCAGCATTGCGAGAGTTCTACGATCTGACCAAGGGCTTCTGGACAGGCCATCAGAAGCGGACTGCCTGGTTGCTGACTTTCGGTATTTTTGCAGTCGCATTGGCGGAGATTGGTGTGCAAATTGCGCTTAATCGCTGGAATGGCTGGTTTTTCAACGCGCTTGAGAAGAAAGACACAACAATCATGACAACGGCTGTCACGCTGTTTGTCGCACTTGCCGTTGTTGCCATAGCGCTCTCGATGATGGGTTTGCTCTTTCGGATGCTTCTGCAGGTGCGCTGGCGAGCATGGGTTACGGAAGATCTGCTGACGCTTTGGCTTGGCAAGAACCGAATTGTGAGATTGCTGAAAAGCGCACCTGATGCGACGAACCCTGAATACCGCATCGCTGATGATGTGCGCATGGCAACAGAACCTGTTGGCGACTTTGCTGTTGGATTGTTCGGTGCCGTGCTGACGAGCCTGACCTTCATCGGATTTCTCTGGACATTGGGTGGCTCCATCAATCTGGGTGGTTTTGTGATGCCTGGCTATATGGTTGTCTGTGTTTTGATTTACGTTGGCATTAGCTGGATCGCCACGTGGTTGCTCGGGCGTCCGCAGGTGCGCCGTGTGACAGACCGCAACGAGGCAGAAGCCAAGTTTCGCAGCGAGCTGATGCGCATGAAAGGGGAAGCGGGTCTGCGGTCAGAGGCATACCTGAGCTTTGTCGAAAAGCGCCAGATCGATGGAACCTACGGTCGTGTTGTGGGCGCGTGGGTGCGCCTTGCCCGACAAACCTCATTGATGATGTCTGTTGCAACAGCAAACTACATCCTCGCTCCGGTTGTTCCGCTCTTGCTGATGGCTCCCAAGTATCTTGCAGGTGAGGTGACACTGGGTACTGTTATGCAGGTAGCGCTGGCCTTTGTGCAGGTTCAGACAGCCTTGAACTGGGTGGTTTCAAACTACACACGTCTCGCAGAATGGTACGCTGCAGTCACCCGCGTCATGGTGCTTGATGATGCTATGGAAGGATTGCCATCTCCGCAGGATGCCAGGACGTAGTGCTTGGGTGGTGATCAGATGAATTCTTTTCCGGCTAGGGATTGAGCGAAAGCAAAAGCGTGCTATTTTCACGTCAGGTCAAAACACGGTCATCATGAAACAGCGCACCGCAAAATATGCGATCGGCACAATCGTCAAGCACAGGGTTTATCCCTTCCGCGGCGTTGTGTTTGATATCGACCACGAGTTCAACAACTCGGAGGAATGGTGGAACGCCATTCCCGAAGAAGTGCGCCCCAGCCGCGACCAGCCGTTTTACCATCTCTTTGCCGAGAACGCTGAGACAGAGTATGTGGCCTATGTCTCCGAGCAAAATTTGCTGCCGGATTTGTCCACTGACCCCCTGCGGCATCCGCAAATTGCCGAGGTTTTCACCCAAACCTGCGACGGGCAGTTCAAGGCCCGGTCGATCAATCTGCACTGAAAAGACAGCAGTGCTGGTCTGAAAGCTTTTTCGACTTTCGCATTGCACAAATTCCTGCTTCTCTCTCCATCTGTGGCAGTTGGGGAACGTCGTCATGTCAACGCGGATGCTGTCGGGACTTCTCAAGCGGTTTGTCGACAAGGGCGCGCTCAGTGTCATTGATCTTGATGGTCAGCGCAGTGTCTTTGGCAACGGCTTGGACGGGCCGTCTGTCACGATCCGTATAAAAGATGAGAAGGTGGCTGGAGCCATCTTTCGCAATCCGGAACTCGCGTTTCCCGAAGCCTATATGGACGACAGGATTGCTTTCGAGGAAGGCTCGACGATCCGTGATCTTTTGATGCTCTTTTCTGTCAACCGAAAAGCGCTTGGCAGTCATCCTGTGCAGCAAGCATTGCGTGCGGCTTGGCGTTCTGTCCGGCGATTCCAGCAGCAAAATCCTCTTGGACTTGCTGCGAAGAATGTCCGCCATCACTATGATATCAAACCGGAATTTTATAAATTGTGGCTTGATCCTACAATGAATTATTCCTGTGCCTATTACACGCACCCCGATAACTCGCTTGAACAGGCGCAGCACGACAAGATGCGCCATATCGCGGCAAAGCTGCGTTTGCAGCCCGGCATGTCTGTATTGGATGTTGGTGCTGGTTGGGGAGCATTGGCTTGCTATTTGGCAAAACACTTTGACGTCAAAGTCACAGGTCTAACTCCTGCCGCTGAACAGGCTGCGATAGGGCGCAAGCGGGCCGAAGACATGGGTGTCGCTGACCGCGTCCTTATGTTGGAAAAGGACTATCGCGAAGTGGACAGCCAGTTTGATCGCGTCGTTTCTGTCGGGATGATGGAACATGTCGGCATCAGCTATTTCGACACTTATTTCGCCAAGCTCAAAAGTCTTATGAAGCCCGGTGGTTTCGGGCTTGTGCATGCCATTGGCCGCATGTCGCCTCCGGGTACAACGGCGCCGTTTATCCGCAAGTACATTTTCCCCGGCGGCTATTGCCCTGCAATGTCCGAGGTTTTCGCATCAACCGAACGCACAGGCTTGTGGGTGGCGGACTGTGAAATCCTGCGCTTGCATTATTATTGGACATTGAAGGCATGGCGTGAAAACTTCGAGAAGGTGCGCCCCGAAGTCGTTGCCATGTTTGACGAAAAATTCGCCCGCATGTGGGAATTCTATCTGATTTCCTGCGAATTGGGCTTCCTGCATGGCTCCAACATGATTTACCAGATCCTGATCAGCGACCGGCGCGATGATGTGCCTTTGTTGCGGGATTTTATTCAGGATGATGAGCGCGCCATGATCAGGCAGGGTGTTTGATGCCTCTTTATTTCGCCTACGGGGCCAATATGGATGTGGAATCCATGGCCAAGCGCTGTCCTGCATCAAAGCCGGTTGGATTGGCGCGCCTGCCACGCCATCGCTGGATCATATCGTCTGATGGCTATGCCAATGTGGTGCCTGATCCGCGCCGGGATGTGCATGGCATGTTGTGGGAACTCGCATTGTCCGATGTGCCACCGCTCGACCGGTTTGAGGATGTGCCACGGCTTTACAGGAAGATCACGCAGCCGGTGATCAGCACGAAAGGCATCAGGCGGGCGCTGGTTTATGTCGGGCGTGCGGTTGAAACAGGGCGGCCGCGTCCGGGATATCTTGAGGATGTCATTCGGGCGGCACAGGCGGCTGAATTGCCTGCGGCTACAATCACCGAGATGCGCAAGTTTGGCGATGTGCGGCCGGCGATTGCAGCCCCTGCCACGGCCGCCAAATCCCAGAAGTGGGTGTGGACGCCGTAATCCTCAGGCCGGAGGAATGAACTTCTGCTGGATTGCCCGAAACGCCGGCAAGGCTTCCATGCGGGTTGCATGCGATTGCAGCGACGGAAAATCCTGCATCGGGACCAGTCCCGGATGGGCTTCTGGGATAAAGCGTATAACCGCTGCAACCACGATATCGGCATGGCTTATGGTGTTGCCAAACCAGTATGGAGTGGTCCGTTCGGAGAAATCGGCTTCCAGCACGGCCAAAGTACCGGTGATCTGCTGCGTGCAGCGGTTCACCCATACGTCTGAAATCTCTTTGTGCAGTCGCTTCTCATAGAAAAGGCTGACAGCCTTTTCGCCCGTGCCCGCAGCCAATGCGGCGATGCGCAAAGCCTGATAACGCGTGCGTCCGGAGACAGGAAACATCCTGCGCTCCTCAGGCATCAAATCATCGAGATAATCGATGATCGTATGGCTGTCGGTCAGGGCTTCACCTGTATCCAGAACAAGCGTTGGAACGCGGGTGAGGGGATTGTGAACCCTGATCTTGTCAGCATCACCAAAAGCGGACCAGGTTTCATGCTCAAAAGGCATTCCGTATAACGTCATGGCAATGCCGACACGGCGCACGAATGGCGAGTCATACTGACCGATCAGCAACATGGCGTTTCCCTCTGTTCAGAAGGATTTCTGCCATGCCATTCAGCGAGTGAACAAATCAGAATCGATGATCCGATTGATCACGGCGAGCGCTTCATCACCCCGTCCTTGATGAAAACTTCGAAAGGCGTTGTGCCTTCAGCACCGCCGTCCTTCGTGCGCCATTTGCCTTTGGTGCACAGGATGCCGCCTTGCACAGCGACAGCGTCAAACACGATTTCGCTTGTCACAAGTGGCTCATTGGGAACCTTGACCGTGAAGTCTGTTGTGCAAACGCGGGCAGCCCCTTCGCCGCTGACAACAGGCTTGTAACCGTCAATCATGACGCCGCCGCCGCCGGTGCTTTCAAACGGGTTCACGAGGGGTGCCCAGCTTTCATAGTTGGTTTGTGCGCGCGCGGCGTTGACGCCAGCGGCAAGAACGATGGCAGCTGCAATTCCAATGGCAATGCGGATCATGGGAAGCTCCTGAAGGTTGTATCAGGGGTACTCCCGACTATTCGGTTTGGATGCAACCTATCCAAAAACTTCGGTGAATGCCGCTTTCATGGCCACATCCAAATCTTCCATCGCCACAGGCAGACCGAGATCAACAAGGCTTGTAACACCAAAGTGCTGTTCCGCCACGCCGCAAGGCACAATGCCGGAGAAGTGCGTGAGGTCAGGCTCTACATTGATGGACAGGCCGTGAAACGTTACCCAGCGGCGCACGCGAATGCCGATGGCGGCGATCTTGTCTTCCGCCATATCACCGGCAATGCCGCGCGGCTTGTCAGGGCGTTTTACCCAGACGCCCACACGGTCCTCCCGCCGCTCACCACTGATGTTGAACGCAGCAAGCGTGCGGATGATCCACTGTTCGAGTGCAGCCACGAAGACGCGCAGGTCCTTCTCGCGCCGCTCCAGATCCAGCATCACATAGGCCACACGCTGGCCTGGGCCGTGGTAGGTGAACTGCCCACCGCGTCCCGTTTTAAAAACTGGAAAGCGTTGATCCACGAGATCAACCGGATTGGCACTGGTGCCTGCGGTATAAAGGGGAGGGTGCTCGACCAGCCAAATGCGCTCGGCCGCTTCGCCCGCTGCAATGCGCGCAACATGCGCCTCCATGGTGGCGACGGCCTCAAGATACGGCACGGGTTCAGCAGCCACGACCCACTCAACCGCTGGACTTCCCGCCTTTGCCTGCAACTTGTTCTTCAAAGCGTCGCGCACGTTAACCCCGCGTTGACCATAAACACCGATACTCAGAATCGATTGAGGTGCACACCCCATTCAACTGAAGATATAAGAAGGATTTTGAAAGCGTGGCTACACTGGATAAAGTTTCGGTTGAAGTGTCTGTTGTTCTCGGTCGTTCCAAAATGCCGATCCATCAATTGCTGCGCATGGGTCGTGGTGCTGTCATTGAACTGGAATCGGGCGAGGAAGACGAAGTTGAAATTCTTGCCAATGATATGCCCGTGGCCCGTGGCCTCGTGGTAGTGCAGGGCAACCGGATCGCGATTGAAGTGCGCGAATTGATCAAGCGCCCGAGTGGGCTGGATTCGTAAGCAGTATGCCTTCGAGGGCAGAAAGCCAAAATGATCTAATTTGGAAAGATCGGCTCATTGAATGGCGTTTGTTGTCGACATGGGTCGATCGTCTGGGCGTTTGGATTAAACCAAAACTAATCCATCAAGGTTTGCACAATTTGCAGAATCTGGGTGAGAAGGATCTTTGTTTTGACGATCCAACTTGGGAAGAGATCATACACAGCGTTTTGAGGCATAGCTTGCAGGAAACAGCAGTTTTGCTGGGTAACGCGCTCTATGGAGCACGATTAAAAACCTTTCATGGTTGCTGCACCAAAGATGCGGGGGCTTACCATAGTGACGGCATTCGGGTTCACAATAGGGCGTATTTAGTCGATCAAGTTCGCAAGCTTGTTGCTGAAGAAGATGCGTTTGTGAATCTCCGAAAATCCATTGATCAAACTTTACAATCATATGATGCAAACTTGCACGATGAGGGGCGTGTTTATGTCGTTTTAGATGCTGAAGGTCTTACAAAAAGGTGTGGGCATTATGTGCTTTATGGAAGTGAATGGATGCAAGGATTGCTAGGTTCCGCTTATCGGTCCTACATGAAGGAAAACTGTACACCAACTATATTAGAAGTTGGATTGCCTCTTTCAGATATAACTGAGTATGAACGCAATTCCTTAGCGCAAAAATTGATTTTGGAATGGGTGAGAATTACTGTGAATAAGCCAATTTTTATTCCAACAATGGATTTCGGATTTTGCCTTCGTAGAAATATACCAAGTCATTGGATTTTAAGCCACTATCATCCCGAAACTATAATTGATCCAATCAATGGCAGTATCAAAATTATAAACAAAAAATTGCAATGTCCACATTGTAACCAGTCAAATTAAATTGCCTAGAAGCCGATCCATCAATTGCTGCGCATGGCTCGTGGTGCGGTCATCGAACTGGAATCAGGTGAAGAAGACGAAGTCGAAATTCTTGCCAATGATATGCCCGTGGCCCGTGGCCTCGTGGTGGTGCAGGGCAATCGCATTGCGATTGAAGTGCGCGAGTTGATCAAGCGCCCGAGCGGACTGGACTCGTAAGGCATTTTGCAATCAGCAGCCCGCGTCAAAGTCGCGGGTTATGCCATACTCAACACCACATTGCCGACCTTGCGTCCGCTTTCAGCAAGTGCATGCGCCTTTGACGCCTCTTCTAGTGGAAATGTGACGCTGACAACGGGTGTCAAAACACCTTCAGCTGCCAGTGATGCCAAATAGCGCAAATCCTCTGCCCGTTCGGGTGCTGTGCCAGTCAGCACTTTTACATCGCTTGCAAACGGACCACTGAGCATTTGCCATAAGTCAGCAGCAACCAAGGCAAGGCGTCCACCTGATGGTAAAGACCGGCGTGTTTTTGCCTGATCAACTGTGCCTGTTGTATCAAGAATGACATCCCACTGGCGGTTCAAAGCGCTCCAGTCCGTTTGTTTATAGTCGATAACGTCATCAGCACCCAGCGACCGAACGAGTGCGACATTGGGCGTGCTGGTGACTGCGCTGACAGATGCGCCCATGTGCTTTGCAATTTGCACGGCGGCTGTTCCAACGGCACCCGATGCACCAACCACCAGCAGGCGCTCACCTTGCCTGAGCTTTGCTTTGTCTTGCAGGAAGTAAAGGGCGGTGGTTGCCCCAAAGGGGAGGGCAGCTGCCTGCTCCCAGGTGAGGTTTCTTGGCTTGTGGCAAATGGCAGACTTTGTCGAAACAGCCCGATACTCCGCATGGCAGCCAAGCTTTGCGCCGAAGAATGCAATCACGGAATCACCCGGAGAAAAGTCTTTCACATCGCTGCCAACGGCTTCTACCTCTCCGGCGAGGTCTGTACCCAAGACAGGTTGACGGGGGCCGCGCAGACCAAGCGCAAGTTTCGCCAGAAAGCCAAACCCGCGCGGGAAAATGCCGGATCGAAGCCGCATGTCAGCAGCACTCACTGTAGCAGCTTGGATTCGAACGAGCAGTTCGTCGGCTTTCGGTTCTGGTTTGGGCAGTGCAACCAGCTGAAGGCTTTCAGGCGGGCCATAAAAGGGGGCAACAATGGCTTTCATCACTTGGTTCCAATGGAAATGAGACAGATTCCATAGCCTTGTAAGGACGAAGCGGCTCATTGCACGCGTTCCGATGTGTTAGTTAAAGATCTTCGGTGATCAAAAAATCACATTTCACCCTTGTCATGCGTGGATGCCTTTGCTACTCGCGCTCACCTACTGTTCGCGGCCATGGCGGAATTGGTAGACGCACTACCTTGAGGTGGTAGCGGGGAGACCCGTGATGGTTCGAGTCCATTTGGCCGCACCAACTAAAAAACCCTGTCACATCCGTGGCAGGGTTTTTTGTTTTATGTTTATCTCAGAGCCAAAAAGGCTGTTCAACCATTTGCTTGCGGTTTTTTGCGTAATAGTCTAAAGAGGCCAAATCGGGTTTCGGTCGAACGACTTTGTTTGCTGCGCTTCCATAAGAACATTGCGTTGCCACCAAGACATCTTTTCCAGAACATCGATGGGCGTTTGTGCGCGAAACGCGCCTCCATGCGTTCTGTTTTTTCAACGTTAAAGGATACCCCCATGCCGACAGGCACAGTTAAATGGTTCAATTCTCAAAAAGGCTTCGGCTTCATTCAGCCGGATGAAGGCGGGCAGGACGTGTTCGTTCACATCAGCGCCGTTGAGCGTGCTGGTCTTTACGGCCTGAACGAAGGCCAGAAGATCACATACGAAATCGTTGCTGATCGCCGCAGCGGCAAGTCATCTGCAGACCACCTCAAGGTTGCAGGCTGATTGACCGATCAGGTCCTGAAGTGAAGGCGGCGCAAGGCTGCTGACACAGCAGAAGATCTGAAAACGACCAGACTATGCCCGGCGTATGCCTTGAATAAGGTATTGCGGCGGGCATTCACTGCTTTTCTAACAAGGACATGCAATGGCGAAAGAAGATGTACTGACCTTTGATGGGCGCGTGAGCGAGGTTTTGCCTGATGCGCGCTACCGTGTCGAACTCGACAATGGTCATGTCATCGTGGCTTACACCGCTGGCCGCATGAAAAAGAATCGTATCAAGACTTTGGTGGGCGACCGCGTTATGGTCGAAATGACACCTTATGATCTTGAAAAAGGCCGTATGGTCTATCGCCACAAGGGCGAGAACACAGGTCCGCCTCCTGCTGCGCGCGGTCAGCGCCCCCCTGCGAGGCGGAGATGATTTCATCCTTCCCCAACAGAAGGCCGACTGCCGCCAAGGGCGCAGCAACACTCTACATTTTTCGCTCTGAAGTGAATGCCGAAATTTACGCTTTCGCTGGCACTGCCAAAGGTGAGGCGCTTCCTGCAAAGTATGGTCCCTGGAGTATGACCGGGACTGTGCTGCCAACGCGGTCGCTTCCCCATGGCCTGAACCGTCAGGCTGCCGAAAAGGGTGTCGCCGATGCCGGTTTCCAGCTTTGGCGCATGAAAAACCCCGATAAGCCATCTGCCTAGAACTTCGTAGACGCGTTTAAACTTTCAACCCAATCCGTTCAAATCACAGACTTAAAAGGAACCCCACCATGCAGGTTATGGTCAGAGACAACAACGTAGAACAGGCAATGCGCGTTCTGAAAAAGAAAATGCAGCGCGAAGGCATCTTCCGCGAACTGCGCCAGAAGGAATCGTTCGAGAAGCCATCCGAGCGCAAGACACGCGAAAAGGCTGAAGCTGTTCGCCGTTCGCGCAAGGCTGCCCGCAAGCAGATGCAGCGCGAAGGCCTGCTGCCGATGCCAAAGCCAATCGTCAAGCCACGCGGCGGCCGTCCTGGCCAGGGCGCGCCACGCTCGCCAGCGCCAGCTGTCTGATCAATCCAGTCTGAATTTGCTGAAAGCGCCTTGAGTTGATCTCAGGGCGCTTTTTGCTGTGTGCTGCTTTCCTTCTCCCGCAAGGGGAGAAGGACGAGGGTGCTAGAACCCGAACCAGAGCGTTGCGATCCCGAGGAATGCGAAGAAGCCAACCACGTCGGTGATCGTCGTTACCAACGGCCCTGATGCCACTGCGGGATCAATGCCAGCGCGCTCGAGCATCAGTGGAATGACCACCCCGCCAAGGGCAGCTGCCGCCAATGTCACGGTGATCGCAAGCCCAATCACGAAGCCGATCTGCACCGGGCCGTACCAGGCGACAGCGACAACAGCCATGATAACGGCGAAAGCCAATCCATTGAGCAGGCCCACGGTCAGTTCTCGTCGCACAACGCGCATGGCATTGGCCCGGTCAATTTCCTTGGTTGCCAGCGCGCGCACGGCAACCGTCATGGACTGCGTGCCGGCATTGCCGCCCATGGAGGCGACAATCGGCATCAGAACTGCCAGCGCCACCATATTCTTCAGGGAATTCTCAAACATCGCGATCACGCCGGACGCGAGGATAGCGGTCAGCAGATTGACGAAAAGCCAGGTGAAGCGGCTTTTGGTGATGGTCCAGACGGTATCGGAAATCTCTTCCTCGGGCTTAACACCGCCCAGTGCCTTGATGTCAGCATCCGCTTCCTCATCAAGAAGATCGACAATGTCATCGAACGTCAGCACGCCGACAAGGCGCTCGGCCTCATCCAGCACAGGAATCGAGACCAGATTGTAGGTGCGGAACAGCCGCGCCAGTTCTTGCTGATCATCGGTTGCCAGAACGCTGTATTCCGACTCCTCCATGATGTCTTCAATTTTGGCTGGCCGCTTTGTGCGCAGCAGGCGGTCCAGCGCCACCATGCCCACCAATTTGTGCGACGGATCGACCACATAAAGGTTATAGAACCGGTCAGGCAGATCAGCGGTGTCACGCATGAAATCGATGGTCTTGCCTACGGTCCAGAACGGCGCAACGGCAATGAACTCGGTCTGCATGCGGCGACCGGCGGAGTTGTCTGGATAATGCAGGCTCTTGCCGAGGGATACCCGGTCAACTTCCGGAAGTTTGGCAAGAACCTCTTCCTGATCTTCTTCCGCAAGGTCTTCCAGAATATAGACCGCGTCGTCCGAATCGAGATCCCGCACGCCTTCAGCAATGGCGTCGTTGGGCAGTTCATCGAGGATTTCCTCGCGGACTGTATCGTCCATTTCGGTCAGGGCAGCGAAGTCGAACTCGCGCCCCATGAGTGAAATGAATTTGGGGCGGTCATCTGTCTCCAGATGCTCGATCAATGCGCCCAGATCCGCCTCGTGAAGTTCCAGACCAAGGGCCGTGACTGTCACCGAATCGCTGCGGGCAATGGCTTCGGCGACGCGGTCTACGAAGGCGAAATTGACATCACCATTGTCATCCCGGAACGAAAGTTCGGGATCAGTTGTGGGGGGTCTATGATCAAGGGTGTCGGCCATGCATCAGTCCGGCAGGAATCACAAAAACAGGATTGAAATGGTTGTAGAAACCTCGCTTGCGGATGGCAAACAGGTTATGGCGCATCGCATGTCAAAACATCAAACTGATCATGTCTTCGACAGACGCTCTGTTGGCATTATGCTGGCATCGGGCTTTGTCAGCACTGCGGCGATGGCGCGGGAAAGTGGTTTGCCTCTTGGTACGCACCGCACAATGACTGTGTCCGGGCAAGGTGGTCCGCGTTACGGAGTGAAAACCTATCCTCAAACTTTGCCACTGCAGGATGGTGAGGTTGTGCTGACGTTTGATGACGGTCCGCTCCCTGCAACTACCAATCCTATTCTCGATTCTCTGGGGCGTGAAAATGTCAAAGCTACATTTTTCATGATTGGTCGTAACGCCAAAGCCAACCCGCAGATTGTGCGGCGCATTGCTGCTGCAGGCCACACTTTGGCCAACCATACGATGAGCCATCCCTGGACGATGCGGCAGCGCAGTTTTGAAAACGGTGTGCGCGAAATTGCCGAAGGAGAGGATGCCATTCAACAGGTCGCTGGAACAAGGATTGCGCCGTTCTTCCGCTTTCCCGGCTTTGCCGATACACCAGAATTGCTGGCAGAACTCTCCCGCCGCAACAACGTTGTCTGGGGTGCTGATATCTGGGCCGGAGACTGGAACCCGATGACGCCTGATGCACAGTTGCGTTTGGTGATGGGCAGGCTTGCCAGACAGCGCAAAGGCATTTTGTTGTTTCATGACATCAAGCAGCAAACTGCTGCAATGATGCCCGCTTTTTTGCATGCGCTGAAAGCAGGTGGCTTCAAGGTTGTGCATGCAACGGGCTGATACAGGCGCTGTTCTTTTGGCCATGCCCTTGCGTTTCCATTCCGCATGCGGTTTGGTCGCCACAACTGTTTAAGACCCAGAATCTGCCTTTCAGGACCGTATCATGCATCTTTCCCGTTATTTTCTCCCCATTTTGCGTGACACGCCCAAAGAGGCTGAAATTGCTTCGCATCGCCTGATGTTGCGTGCGGGCATGATCAAGCAGCAGTCAGCGGGCATCTACACCTGGCTGCCCCTTGGCTTGCGTGTGCTGAACAAGGTAAACGCGATCATTCGCGAAGAGCAGAACCGCTCCGGTGCAGTCGAGCTCTTGATGCCGACCATCCAGTCCGCTGATCTGTGGAGAGAATCCGGCCGCTACGACGCCTACGGCAAAGAAATGCTGCGCATTTCCGACCGTCAGGACCGCGAGATGCTGTTTGGCCCCACCAATGAGGAAATGATTACAGAAGTGTTCCGCTCCTATGTCAAATCCTACAAGGATTTGCCGCTGAACCTCTATCACATCCAGTGGAAATTTCGCGATGAAATCAGACCCCGGTTTGGCACTATGCGCAGCCGCGAGTTCATGATGAAGGATGCCTATTCCTTCGACACGGACGAAGCCGCAGCCCGCCACGCCTACAACCGCATGTTTGTGGCCTATCTTCGCACGTTTGACCGCATGGGCCTGAAGGCGATTCCGATGCGTGCTGACACCGGCCCCATTGGTGGTGATCTCAGCCATGAGTTCATCATTCTCGCTTCAACCGGCGAGAGCGAAGTGTTCTGCCATGGTGACTATCTCAATTTTGACATTCCCGCTGTAGACACGGATTTTGATGATGTTGCCGGCCTTCAGGCGACAGTCAACAAGTGGACATCGCTTTATGCTGCGACCTCGGAAATGCATGATGCCAAGCCCTATGACGGTATTCCGGAAGCGAGCCGTGTTTCAGCCAGAGGCATTGAAGTGGGGCATATTTTCTACTTCGGCACGAAATACTCTGACAGCATGAACGCAAAGGTCACAGGTCCAGACGGTATTGATCGCCCAGTGCACATGGGTTCCTACGGCATTGGCCCAACCCGTGTTGTGCCATCGGTTATTGAGGCCAATCACGATGAGGCTGGCATCATCTGGCCAGAAGCGATTGCGCCTTTCCATGTGGCGCTTCTCAACCTGCGGGTGGGCGATGCGGCGGTGGATGCGGCCTGCGCCCAGCTTTACAAGGCTCTGGAAGCGGCTGGCCTCGAGGTTCTTTATGATGATCGTGATGATCGCCCAGGTGCGAAGTTTGCAACAGCTGATCTCATCGGCTTGCCCTATCAGGTCATCGTTGGCCCCAAGAGCCTTGCAGAAGGCAAGGTTGAACTGAAGTGGCGGAAGTCTGGTGCGCGCGAAACTGTTGCCATTGGTGACGTCGTGGCAAGGCTGAAGGCGTGATTATGAATCTGTCCCCCTTCCTTCTCCCCTTGCGGGAGAAGGTGGCCTGCGAAGCAGGTCGGATGAGGGGTCTCACGGCATGACCAGTTTTACCCCTTCTCCGCCCAAACCTTTTGCAGGCTTTGAGCGGATGCTGGCGTTCCGCTATCTCAGGCCACGGCGAAAAGATGGGTTCATCTCTGTCATCGCCGGGTTTTCCTTTGCAGGAATTCTGCTGGGTGTGGCAGCGCTGATCATTGTGATGTCGGTGATGAACGGCTTTCGCAAGGAGTTGATTTCCAAGATTCTCGGCATCAGCGGCCATGTGTTCGTGCAGGCCATGGATCAACCGTTGACCGACTATGAGGACGTCGCAAAGCGCCTTGAGCAGATCAAAGGCGTACGGCAGGCCATTCCCGTCATCAACGGTCAGGTGCTGGTGTCATCAGCCTTTGCCTCGTCCGGCGCATTGGTGCGCGGGGTGCGCGAGGTTGATATCAAGCGGCTGGATACAATCGCTACCAACATCCGTGCTGGTACTCTGGAGGGGTTTGATGCCGGTGAAGGCATTGCCATCGGCCAGCGACTGGCGGATCAACTGGGCGTGCGGGCAGGGGACAAACTGACACTTCTCTCCCCCAATGGATCGGCAAGCCCGTTTGGCACCACACCGCGCCGCAAGGTTTATAACATCTCTGCGGTGTTCCTGATCGGTATGTCCGAGTTTGACAGCGCCTTTGTCTACATGCCGCTGAACGAAGCGCAGATCTATTTTGACCGTGAAGGCGAGGCCAGCGTCATTGAACTGTCGATAGATAATCCCGAGCAATCCGAGCGCATTTCCCAACTGGCGATTGATGTGGCGGGACGACCGATCATCACCAGTGACTGGAAGGTGCGCAACCAGACCTTCGTTGGCGCACTGGAAGTCGAGCGCAATGTGATGTTCATCATCCTCATGCTGATTGTGATGGTCGCGGCGCTTAACATCATCTCTGGCCTGATCATGCTGGTGCGTAGCAAATCCCGCGATATCGCCATTCTTCGCACCATGGGTGCAACACAAGGCTCCATTCTGAGGGTGTTTCTAATGGCAGGGGCCAGCATCGGTGTGTCAGGCACATTGGCGGGCTTGGCCATTGGCGTTGTTGTTGCGCGCAACATTGATGCGATCAAGAACTTCTTCTCTGTGCTGGCAGGCCGTGATCTTTTCCCGGCAACCCTCTATTTCCTGAGCAAGCTGCCGTCGGTTATCGACTGGCGCGAGGTCATCACTGTGGTCGTTCTGGCGCTGGTGCTGTCCATTCTGGCCAGCTTGTATCCTGCATGGCGCGCCGCCAAGCTCGACCCGGTCGAGGCGCTGCGCTATGAGTGATGTCGCCCTGCAGCTCACCGGCGTGACTCGCCATTACGGCGAGGGTGAAACCCGCCTTGATATCCTGAAGGGGGCCAGTCTTTCTCTTCATCCCGGCCAGTCTGTGGCGCTTGTTGCGCCCTCGGGAGCGGGCAAATCCACCTTGCTGCACCTCGCCGGGTTGCTGGAAAAGCCCGATACTGGCGAGGTGTTTGTCGGCAATGTGCCTACGGCAGCGCTCGATGATGCTGGACGCACGGCCATGCGCCGCAGCGATATTGGCTTTGTCTATCAGTTTCACCATCTCCTGCCGGAGTTCTCGGCGCTGGAGAATGTCACCATGCCGCAACTGATCCGCGGCTTGACCAAAAGCGAGGCAGACAAGCGCTCGAAGGAGCTTCTGGCGTTTCTTGGTCTTGGTGCCCGTCTGGATCATCGCCCGGCTGAGCTTTCAGGCGGTGAACAGCAGCGTGTGGCCATTGCGCGCGCTGTAGCCAATGCGCCGAGACTGCTTTTGGCCGATGAGCCGACAGGTAATCTTGATCCGGCCACAGCAGAGCATGTGTTTTCCACATTGGTTGCGCTGGTCAAAGCATCCGGATTGGCTGCCTTGATTGCAACGCACAATGTTGAACTCGCCAACCGTATGGACCGCCGTGTGACCCTGAAAGACGGTCTTGTCGTAGAAATGAACTGAGTTTGTTCATCTCAAGCCGCGTCGTTTTTGAAGCGACCAACGAAAGAATGTCGTTCACACAATCATTGTAACTTTAACGAAAAAAGGCCCAGCGCGTTGCTGGGCCTTTGTATTTCTGTCTTCAGAACAAGATGATCACTTGTTGTCCATCGAAAGGACGCTTGACTTGAACAGGAAGCCAGCTGCAAGTCCGCCCAGTGAAGGCGCGATAAGGTACAGCCAGAGCTGCGAGAGTGCCTGACCGCCAGCATAGATGTTTGGAGCCAGCGTGCGGGCAGGATTGACAGAGGTTCCAGTGATGGGGATCAGGACGATGTGGACAAGAACCAGCGCGAGGCCGATCACCAATCCGGCGACCATACCCGTTCCGGCCTTCTCCTGTGTCACGCCAAGGATGACGGCTGTGAAAATCAGTGTCGCGATGAACTCGATCAGGAAGGCCGACGTAACGGACCAGTTGCCAAATGTGTTCTGGCCAAAGACGCCGCCAGAGATCGTGTAGCCGCCGGGTGCTCCAGACAAAACAACCGCAAGCAAGCCTGCACCAACGAAGCCGCCAATGCATTGAGCGATGATGTATCCAGGTACATCTTTGGTTTCAAAACGGCCAGCTGACCAGAGTGCAAGAGTTACGGCAGGGTTGATATGGCAGCCAGACACTGGCCCGATGGCATAGGCCATGGCGACAACCGAGAGGCCAAACGCCATAGCGATGGCAAGTACGCCCTGCGTATGGACGGAGACTGCCATAGACGCCGGAGGTGTCAGGCCGCCCCCAAGAATGTTGACAGCAGCAACGGCACCGCATCCACAAAACACAAGGACAGCTGTGCCAAAGAGTTCGGCTATATATTTTTTCATGGTCTTTCCCCGTTCAGTTAGATGTTGATCATGGAATCAACGACCAAGTGCCTGTTCTTTATAACTCAATTTTGCAGCAGGTATAGGGAGCTCAACACTGGCGCAAAAGCCCACGGTTGGCGTGGCAATTCTTTTTAATCCGCACTGTAAAAGAACAGTGCCGGCTATAAACCGGCACTGTGATTTCTTGATCACGTCAGGTCGAAACGATCTGCGTTCATCACTTTGGTCCAAGCCGCGACAAAGTCTCGTACGAACTTTGCTTCGTTGTCGTCCTGCGCATAGACTTCTGCATAGGCACGCAGAACTGAGTTTGATCCAAAGACGAGGTCAGTGCTGGTTGCGGTGTATTTGACCACGCCTGTCTTGCGATCACGCAGTTCGTAGGTGCCGTCGCGGGTCGGGACCCACTTGTAAGCCATATCGGTGATTGTCTGGAAGAAATCACTCGTGAGTTGGCCTTCACGCTTTGTGAAAACACCGTGTTTGATGTCACCAAAGTTCCCGCCAATCACGCGGAGTCCACCAATGAGCACTGTCATTTCGGCTCCAGTCAGGCCCATCAGCTGGGCGCGATCCAACAGCAGTTCTTCGGGCCGGACACTAAACTCCTGCTTTTGCCAATTGCGGAAACCGTCAGCGACAGGCTCCAGAACGGCAAAGCTGTCCACTTCAGTCATGGCTGCGGTGGCGTCACCACGGCCGGGTATAAACGGCACTTTGACCTTATGACCTGCAGCCTTGATTGCCTGCTCCAGACCGACGTTACCCGCGAGTACGATGACATCGGCAACCGATGCTCCGGCCCGCTTTGCTATTGGTTCCAACACGCCAAGAACTTTTGCAAGTCGTCCCGGTTCGTTTGCTACCCAGTCCTTCTGCGGGGCCAGTCGAATGCGCGCGCCATTGGCTCCGCCGCGCTTGTCAGAAGCGCGGAAGGTGCGTGAGCTGTCCCATGCTGTTGCGATCATCTCACCGGCAGACAGACCGCTTTTGGCGATCTGGGCTTTAACGGTCTTCACGTCGTATGTAGCATTGCCAACCGGGACCGGGTCCTGCCAGATCAGATCTTCGGCAGGCACAAACGGTCCGACATAGTTTGCCTTGGGACCCATGTCGCGATGGGTCAATTTGAACCAGGCGCGCGCGAATGTTTCCGATAGATAGGCTGGGTCCTTGTAGAAGCGCTCACAGATTTTGCGATAAATCGGATCAACCTTCATCGCCATATCGGCGTCCGTCATAATCGGGTTGTGCTTGATTGAAGGGTTGGTCGCATCCGGAAACTTGTCTTCCTCAGATATGCCAATCGGCTCCCACTGATTGGCACCCGCGCGCGACTTGCGCACCTCCCACTCGTACTTGAACAGCAAGTGCAGATAACCGTTGTCCCACTTCGTTGGGTTCGAGGTCCAGGCACCTTCAAGACCCGATGTATGCAGGGTGTTGGCGTTGCCGTCAAAACCAGGATCGGCCCAGCCGAAACCAGCGGCTTCGATTGGCCCTGCAGCCGGTTCCGCCCCCACTTTATCTGCCGCGACGCCGCCATGCGCTTTGCCGACTGTGTGGCCGCCAACCGTCAGTGCCGCTGTTTCCTCATCGTTCATCGCCATGCGGGCGAAGGTCATCCGCACATACTTGGCGGTGAGTGCCGGGTCGGGATTGCCGTTCACACCCTGGGGGTTCACGTAAATCAGACCAAGATGCGACGCGGCAAGCGGGTTGTACATCGAGTTAGCATCAACAATATCAGTCACACGCTCATCAGTCGGTGCCAGGATTGCACTGTCGTTGCCCCAATTGATCTCGAGCTCCGGTCCCCAAATGTCTTCGCGACCGAACGCGAAGCCGTAGGTCTTCAGACCCATATTCTTGTAGGCAACAGTACCTGCCAGCACCATGAGGTCGGCCCAGCTCAGCGCATTGCCGTACTTCTTCTTGATCGGCCAAAGCAAACGACGCGCCTTATCGAGGCTTGCATTGTCGGGCCATGAGTTCAAAGGCTCAAAACGAATGTTGCCGGTGCCCGCGCCGCCGCGACCATCTCCCATGCGGTAGGTGCCCGCAGAGTGCCATGACAAACGGATAAACAATCCTCCGTAATGGCCCCAGTCCGCTGGCCACCAATCCTGGCTGTCCGTCAAAAGCGCGTTCACATCGTTCCAGACACCTTTAAAGTCGAGTGTCTTCACGGCTGTGCGATGATCATAGCCAGGGTCCATCGGGTTAGACCGTGCATCATGCTGATGAAGAATAGATAGGTTGAGCGCGCTTGGCCACCATTTGGTCGGCATGTTGCTCGTACCAGTGTTGCTGCCGTGCATTACGGGACAGCCACCAGCTGACGGTTTGGCATGGGCGTTCATTTTTTCTCCAATACGGACATGGTTGAGTTGCGGTTTTGGTCTTTTCAACAGAGGCCAAGGATCTCCGATTAGATTTGGCCGCTCATGTGCGGGCGCTGCTTATGCAGCCATTCTCCAATACAGATTGATATTTGGAGCTTGTCGATCGGGTGTCAATGCCAGAAGGCTGCATAGAGTGATCACTTGGCATTGTTGTGACAGGATACCTGTGCCGCTCGAAGATGCTGTCCGCTGAAGCCTGATTTCGCATCAACAGCCTTGCAGCATGCGGAACGCGCAGGTAAAGCACCGGCGCGTTTCCATTTTCAGTCATCAAGGACATCCCATGACCATGCAGCGGACTTTCTCCATTCTCAAGCCAGACGCAACAGAGCGTAACCTCACTGGCGCCGTCAATGCCGTGATTGAAAAGGCTGGCCTGCGGATTGTGGCGCAGAAGCGCATCCACATGACACGCGGTCAGGCAGAGGCATTCTATGCTGTTCACAGCGCCCGCCCGTTCTTTGGCGAACTGGTGGACTTCATGGTGTCAGCACCTGTTGTCGTGCAGATTCTCGAAGGCGAAAATGCCATTGCCCGCTACCGTGATGTCATGGGTGCAACAAACCCAGCCAACGCTGCAGAAGGCACTATTCGCAAGCTCTTCGCCAAGTCTGTTGGCGAAAACACCGTGCATGGATCAGATGCCCCTGAAACAGCAGCCATCGAAATGGCGCAGTTCTTCTCCGGCAACGAAATCGTCGGCTGATCACCCAAAATTCTGAATGAGGGCGGGCGAGACCACTGTTGTGGTGTTGTCCCGCCGTTTTTCATGCGCGGTACAATCCCTTGATAAATCGGGGGCTAGTCAGCGGATGGCGAATTGATAAGCTATGCCGCATCAAAAGGCAGGCTTTTCATGTTTGATCCGACATTCTGGTCTTCATCCGCGTCGTATTATGCGCTGGCCTTTCTGTTTGGCTATTTTTGCGGCTCCATCCCCTTTGGCTTGATTGTCACCAGACTGGCGGGCACGGATGATATCCGTTCCATTGGTTCAGGCAGCATTGGCGCAACAAATGTCCTGCGAACAGGCCGCAAAAGTCTTGCAGCAGCGACTTTGCTGGGCGACGCTCTCAAAGGCACATTTGCCGTCTGGGTGGCTAGTCAGTGGGGCCTGTCGCTCGGCATTGTTGCAGGCCTTGGCGCATTCCTCGGCCATTTGTTTCCTGTGTGGCTTGGTTTCAGAGGCGGCAAAGGTATCGCGACGTACATCGGCGTGCTGATCGCTTTGTGGTTGCCAGGCGTGCTTGTATTTGCCGCGATCTGGCTGAGCATCGCTTATCTCACCCGCTATTCCAGTCTCGCCGGATTGAGTGCCAGTGCCGCAATGCCGGTTGCGCTCTATCTGGCTGGTAAACCGACGGTAGCATTGCTCTTTCTTGTGATGGCAATCCTGGTTTTCAACGCGCACCGCGCCAACATTGAGCGTTTGCGCGCGGGCACAGAAGGCAAGATCGGCCAAAAGAGCTGAAATGACAGCTTTTGAATCCAAAGGAATACAGCTCACCGATCAACAGCGGTTTGACTGGTTGCGGTTGCTGCGCACCGAAGGCGTAGGGCCAAAGACATTTCTTGGCCTCGTCAACCGTTACGGTGGTGCAGGAGAGGCGTTGCGCGCGCTTCCGGCACTTTCACGCCAACGCAACGGAAAACCGGCAGAAATTCCCGCCGAAGACGTAATTGCTCGCGAGATGGAAACGGCAAGGCGCTTTGGAGCACGGTTTATCGCCCGGGGCGAAACGGAATATCCACGCGCATTGGCCGTGATTGATACCGCGCCACCATTGATGGCCATCATTGGAACGCTTGATATTTCCAGCGTGCCACTGGTTTCAATAGTGGGCTCACGCAACGCTTCTTTGGCAGGTTTGAAACTT
The DNA here is from genome assembly GCA_051649305.1 of Beijerinckiaceae bacterium. GTDB lineage: Bacteria > Pseudomonadota > Alphaproteobacteria > Rhizobiales > Beijerinckiaceae > JADCCX01. Next base: position 51,355 of record JBOFGV010000082.1, on the reverse strand, counting down.
GCTGAGCGCATTGCTTCGGATCTCGGCCAGCAAGGCTATGGTATTGTCTCTGGCCTTGCACGGGGCATCGATACACGGGCGCACCATGCCAGCCTCAAGCACGGAGCTGTTGCAGTTGTAGCTGGCGGGCTTGATCGCCTTTACCCTGAAGAAAACCGTGGGTTGTTCGACAGACTTTGCGCTGAAGGCGCGGTGCTGAGCGAAATGCCCTTTGGTTGGGAGCCACGAGGGAGAGATTTTCCACGGCGAAATCGCATTGTATCAGGCCTTTCACTGGGAACTGTGATTGTCGAAGCGGCAAGAAAATCAGGATCACTGATCACAGCCAAATTTGCACTTGAGCAGGGCAGGGAGGTTTTTGCAGTTCCAGGATCACCGCTTGATCCTCGATCCGAAGGACCAAATGATCTTATTCGTCAGGGCGCTACGCTTACGCGCGATGCCAGAGATATCCTCGAAACCGTTGATGTGTTGCGTGGCAAGGAATTTGAACAGCGTGAAATGTTTGAATCCGGCGGGGAGCGCAGGGATGCGCCCTTGTGGGATGAAACAGACTGGCTTGAACAGGGCATAGAAGCAGAAAAAGGACCTGCTGATCCGCCCTATGACGGTTGGGAGGAGGCTGCCGGTCAAAACTCCAGAGAGCGGGTTCTAGCCCTTTTGACCTCTGCGCCTGCCGAGCCAGATGATATTGCGCGTGCCGCAAATGTGAGTATTCGCGAATTGAATCTGCTACTTTTTGAGCTTGAAACTGAAGGTCGGCTATCACGCGCTCCTGGTGGGCGAATATCTGTAGTTGCGCTTTAAACCAGTGCAATGAGCGGATTTCAGCTGATATTGATGCAGAGTTGACGAAAGCGTTGATCTCACGTTCATATGCGCTACATTAAAGATTGAGAAACGTCGGATGGAACTCCGGCACAGGAGTATGACAATGTCGATTTTCCAACGCCTTGCCATTGCTGGATGCGCCGCCATCGGTATCGCTGGTTTTGCAGGCAGCGCCGACGCGCAGTACTACTACCAGCCTTCACCTTACGGCTATCGTGCCCAGCCAGCCCCTCAGTATGTGAATCCCAAGATCCTGCGCAAACAGCGTCAGCTTGAGCAAAGGGTTTACCAGAAGTATGGCTATCAGCAGCCACAGCGCTATCGGCAGCCAAACTATGGCTACCAGCAGCCGCAGTACTATCCGCAGCAGCAATACCAACAGCCACGGTACCGTCAGGCATACCCACAGCAATACTATCAGCAGCCTCAGTACCAAGTGGCGCCACGGTACGTGAACCCTAACAGCCACATGCAGTTGCGTCAGGGGCAGAGCTACGTAGAGTAGTCTATACCGGCTCCAAAAGTTGATGGCGGTATTGTCGCCATCAGCCAAACAGTGACAGCATAATTGGCAGCGTAACAGCTGCCAAAACTGTTTGTAGGGTGATGATGGAGGCCATCAATGTGGCATCCCCTCCGTTTTGGCGAGCCAAAATGTAAGATGCCGCTGCAGTGGGAACAGCTGCGCAGAGAACGGGCACCGCCAGAGATATTCCGGTCAATCCAATATAGCTTCCAATCAACCCTGTCAGGGCGGGGCCAATCAGCAGTCTGCTTACAGTTGGCAGGACAAGCTCCATCTTGACGCGAGTCAGCGTCTTGAGATCAAGGCCGGAACCAACCATCAGCAACCCTGCAGCCAAGGCTGCCCTGCCGACAATATCACCATAAGAAGCGATGGTTTTAGGGATGGGGATACCTGACAGGTTAATCATCGTTCCTATCGCGGTAGACCAGATAAACGGATTTTTGATAAGGTTAAGCAGCAGACTGCGGGTGTTTGAAGGGCGTTTGTCGCTGCCATGGATTGAAAGGATCCACGCTGAAGTAAGGTTGGCGTATGGAATCAGAAAGGCCACCGCAACTGCAGCAATCGCCAATCCTTGTTTGCCATAAAGCGAGGACGCGAGTGCAATGGCTATGAAGGCATTCCAGCGAATGACGCCCTGGAAAACGGATGTAAATTTTGGCCCATTGATTGCAAAATGCGCCTCAAGTGGCGTGCGCAGCAGGAGCAATCCAACAGATAGAATGACGGGCGGGGCCATCAAAGTGATGCCAAGCGTCCGGATTGGAACTTGAGAAAGATCTGACATTGCCAGCGTTGTCATAATCAGGGCAGGAAGTAGGATTTGATAGGTTACCGTTTCAAAGCCGTTCCACTGCTCCTGTTTTATAAAGCCTGCTGCGCGTGTGGCATAACCTGTTGCGATGATGAGCAAGACAGGGATGAGGCTTTCAAAAACTGCTGACATGCGGACTTTTCAAAGTGTTATGGTTCTTGTTTGTTGTAGTGCATGCTGCAGACGCAAATTCCAAACAGCATTTTGGAATGCAATGGATCAATCCGGAGTATCTGAAGGCATGCGATCGAAATGATCGAGAAGGGCATCAAGCGCGCCCTGCAAGATGACCTGCGCAGCGGCAGCATCAATCATTTCTGCGCGTCGTTTGTGGTCAATGCCCGCAGTACGCATCATGTCTTCAGCTTCAAAGGATGACAACCGCTCATCCCACAACAGTACCGGCAGAGGAGAAAGAAGCCCGAGATTGCGAACAAAAGCGCGAGTTGATTGGGCTCGCGGCCCTTCGGTGTCATCCATGTTCAGCGGCAAGCCCAGCACAAGCCCTGCAATGGATTCCTTCTCTGTGATAGCGAGCAGTTCACGCGCATCCTGCTGGAATTTGGTTCTGCGGATGGTTTTCAAAGGCGTAGCGATTCCCGTCGGCAAACTGCCAATCGCCAATCCAATCGTCTTGGTGCCGAGATCCAATCCCAGCAACCGCGAGCCGTATGTTAATCTGTCGGCCATTTCTGGCAGTGTAACCAGCGTTCTCATGCTATCCCGTCATCGTTGGTTGCACTGCGAAAGTACAGGGTGTTATAGCCGACCGAACAAACAATACCGGAGTTCTCATGTCCGTCGATCAGACGACTGTCAAACGCATCGCGCGACTGGCGCGTATCGCCGTCAACGACAACGAGGTTTCACACCTTCAAGGCGAGTTGAATGCCATTCTGGCTTTCGTGGATCAATTGTCGGAAGTGAATGTTGATGGCGTGGAAGCCATGACATCGGTTACGCCGATGGTGATGAAGAAGCGTCAGGACATCGTGAATGACGGCAATGATGCCGAGCGCGTGCTGAAAAATGCGCCGGTGCGCGAAGACGGTTATTTTGTGGTTCCCAAGGTGGTTGAGTGACATCCATGACAACATCAGACATCACTGGATTGACCCTCGCCAAGGCGCGCGACGATCTTAAGGCCAAGAAATTCTCGGCTACGGAACTCACAAAAGCCTTTCTCGCAAATATGGAGAAAGCGCGCGGTCTCAACACATACGTGCTGGAAACACCTGAGCATGCCCTGAAAATGGCAGCTGCCAGCGATGCGCGCATTGCCAAAGGTGAGGGCGGCGCGCTGGAAGGTTTGCCGCTGGGTATCAAGGATTTGTTCTGCACGGACGGCGTACGCACGACGGCCTGCTCCAAAATTCTCGGCAATTTCGTGCCGACATACGAATCCACTGTGACTGCTCATCTTTGGCGTGACGGTGCAGTGATGTTGGGCAAATTGAACAACGATGAGTTTGCTATGGGGTCTTCCAACGAAACCTCGTGCTTCGGAACTCCGGTCAACCCATGGCGCGCCAAGGGAGATAACAAGCATCTTGTTGCTGGCGGCTCATCCGGCGGTTCTGCGGCTGCTGTGGCGGCTGATCTGTGTTTGGCTGCAACGGCAACTGACACGGGCGGTTCCATTCGCCAGCCAGCAGCATTCACAGGCACGGTTGGCATCAAGCCAACCTATGGCCGTGTGTCGCGCTGGGGCACGGTGGCCTTCGCCTCGTCGCTTGATCAGGCAGGTCCGATTGCCAAGACAGTACGCGACAGTGCGATCATGCTGCAGTCGATGTCTGGCCACGACGCCAAGGACACGACATCAGTGGATATGCCGGTGCCGGATTTCGAGGCTGCCATCAACCGCGGCGTGAAAGGTCTGAAGATCGGCATTCCCAAGGAGTATCGTCTGGACGGCATGCCGGAAGAGATTGCCAAGCTCTGGGAGCAGGGCATGGCGTGGCTCAAAGAAGCCGGCGCGACGATGGTCGATATCTCGTTGCCGCACACAAAGTATGCGCTTCCAGCCTATTACATCGTGGCACCAGCTGAAGCCTCGTCCAATCTCGCGCGCTATGATGGCGTGCGCTACGGCGTGCGGGAACCTGGCAAGGATATCGCGGCACTTTACGAAAACACCCGAGCTGCTGGCTTTGGCAAGGAAGTGAAGCGCCGCATCATGATTGGCACTTACGTGCTGTCAGCGGGCTATTACGATGCCTACTACGTGCGTGCCCAAAAGGTGCGGACCTTGATCAAATACGATTTCGAGAAAGCCTATGCCGAGGGTATTGATGCCATTCTGACACCGGCTACGCCGTCTGCTGCTTTCGGCATCGGCGCGATGTCTGTGGCTTCGCCCATCGAGATGTATCTCAACGACGTCTTTACGGTGACCGTCAACATGGCAGGCCTGCCCGGCATTGCTGTGCCAGCGGGCGTTGATTCAAAGGGGCTTCCCCTTGGATTGCAATTGATTGGCCGTCCGTTTGACGAGGAAACACTGTTTGCAGTCGGTCAGGTGATCGAGAACGCAGCCGGATCGTTCCATCCGGCAAAATGGTGGTGATCCCATGATCTTCGCTCCAGCCATGGGCATAGCCTGCTTTCAGGTTCTCGCGGGCCTCAGCTTTTTCGTGGCTGTGCTCAGCTTTGGTGCTGTGGTGAAGCAATGGATTCTCCCCACCGGCGATATCTCCATTCAGCAGATGCTGCTGATCTCTGGCATTTTCACCGCAGGCGGCGTGGGTTGCATTTTGGCAATCCGCCTTATCCGCCGCATGGTGAGTTCAAAATAATCGTATCAGGAAGGCTGTTCACATCATGAATGCTCCCGTGAACCCAAAGAAACTGCTCAAAGGCGCTACCGGTGACTGGGAAACAGTCATTGGACTGGAAATCCACGCGCAGGTGAATTCCGAAGCAAAACTGTTTTCGGGCTCATCCACGCGGTTTGGCAATGAGCCAAACACCAATGTCAGCCTTGTGGATGCGGCCATGCCCGGCATGCTGCCTGTCATCAATGAGGAATGCGTGCGTCAAGCGATCCGCACCGGCCTTGGCCTGAAGGCGCAAATCAACAACCGCTCGGTGTTTGACCGCAAGAACTATTTCTATCCCGATTTGCCGCAAGGATATCAGATCTCTCAGTTCCAGTTCCCCATCGTGGGCGAGGGCGAAGTTACGGTTGATGTGCCGGGCTACGCAGAGCCGATCGTTGTGCGCATCGAGCGCCTGCATCTGGAGCAGGATGCGGGAAAATCCATTCACGATCAGGACCCGCGCTCGTCCTTCGTTGATCTCAACCGTTCCGGCGTGGCTTTGATGGAAATTGTCTCGAAGCCAGACCTTAGAACCGCTGATGAAGCAAAGGCTTACGTCACGAAGTTAAGGACGATTCTGCGCTATCTCGATACATGCGATGGCGATATGGAGAAGGGCAATCTGCGTGCTGACGTCAACGTCTCCGTGCGCCGCCCCGGCGAGCCATTGGGTACGCGCTGCGAAATCAAGAACGTCAATTCCATCCGCTTCATTGGTCAGGCGATTGATGTGGAAGCGCGCCGCCAGATTGGCATCATCGAGGATGGCGGCAAGATCGATCAGGAAACCCGGCTTTATGATCCCGGCAAGGGCGAAACACGCTCGATGCGCTCGAAGGAAGAAGCGCATGACTATCGCTATTTCCCCGATCCCGATTTGCTGCCACTTGAGTTTGACGATGCCTATGTGGCTGGTCTAGCCAAGGTATTGCCGGAATTGCCAGATGCCAAAAAGGCGCGCTTCATCTCGGATTACGGACTGTCAGCCTATGACGCTGCCGTGCTGATTGCCGAGAAGGAAAGTGCTGATTTCTACGAAACTGTTGCCAAAGGCCGTGATGGCAAGCAGGCTGCGAACTGGGTGATCAATGAGCTGTTCGGCCGCCTGAATAAGGAAGGCAAGGATATCGCGACCTCGCCTGTATCAGCCGCTCAACTCGGAGGTATTGTCGATTTGATTGGCTCGGGTTTGATTTCTGGCAAGATCGCCAAGGACCTGTTCGAGATTGTCTGGACCGAAGGCGGTGACCCCGCGCAAATAGTCGAAGCGCGCGGCATGAAGCAGGTGACGGACACTGGCGCTATCGAGAAGGCTGTTGATGAAATCATCGCGGCTAACCCCGACAAGGTGGCGCAGGTGAAGGAAAAGCCATCGATGCTCGGCTGGTTCGTTGGTCAGGTTATGAAAGCGTCGGGCGGCAAGGCGGCTCCGGGTGCAGTCAATGATCTGCTCAAGGCGAAGTTGGGCATTGAAGGGTGAATATGCTGATCCGACCCTGCACAGACTCTGATATTTCGGCTGTGCAAGGCCTTCTTGTTCGGACATGGCACGACACTTATGACTCCATATATGGTGTTGATAAAGTATCGGAAATAACCAGCAACTGGCATTCAGCTTCAAGCCTGTCTCGACAGGTTGCCAAGCCCTTGAGTCTATTTCTTTTGGCTGAACTCAATGGAGTCCTTCTTGGCACGTCCAAAGCGACAGTTGATTTGAGCGGATCTGTGAAGCTGGACAGGCTTTATGTTGATCCGGAAGTGCAGGCAAAGGGCGTCGGTAGTGCTTTGCTCTCGGCAACGCTGGAAGCTTTTCCCTATGCCACACATGTTGATCTGGAAGTTGAGCCACAGAACACAAAAGCTGTCACATTTTATCTCAAACAAGGTTTTGCATCGCTTGGCCAGACACAAAACTGTGGTGGCGGAAACAGCGGTATTCCCGCAAATACTATGCGCAAGACGCTGCTGCCAGTCAGCGGCAAGTCATCATCGCTGATGTTGCGCCCCGTCCGTGACGATGACGCACAAGATCTGATCGGTCTGATCACTCTGTGCTTTACCGATTACCCTGGCTGTTTTTTCGATCCGCATGATGACATGCCGGATATCATCAGGCCTGCACAATCAAGACTCGCAAAAGAAGGCCAGTTTCTGGTGGTTGAGGATGCGCGCGGGCGGGTTGCTGCCTGCGTCGGCGTTGATTTTGCGGATGCCACAACCGCTGAACTGCACCGGCTTTATGTGCGGCCAGATATGCGGGGCAGGGGTCTGGCAAAGCTTCTCACGGGACGTATGGAGGGGTTTTGCCGGTCTCGTGGTGCGAGCCGCATGGTGCTCTGGTCCGATACGCGCTTCACCAATGCGCACCAACTATACAGGAAGCTGGGCTACACTCAGGCGAGCTTTACGCGCTCTTGCGGGGATATCTCACTATCCCGCGAGTTCTGTTTCGAGCGCGCGTTGTAAAGCATGGGCAGATTTTCTTAACGCTGAAATCTGCATTTCCGCTGACGTTAGGGAAGCATCAAGAGTCCATGGTTCATTCTGCGTTCAAGGCAATCGCATCAATATTGCCAAGTGTGGGGCGAAGATCATGAACCAGATGTTTGAAGGCATTGTCGACAGCAAGACAGACATTCATGCCATGTCTGCAACAGCAATTCAGGGCATTCGCTCAGCGGCTCAGGAGCGTGGATTGCTCTCCCGCGATGAAGCCGAGTTCCTGTTCACCATTGACCGCTGCGGATTTGTGGGCGGAGCTGACTGGTTCCCGTTTGCCGTGAAGGCTGTGGCTGATTTCATTGTTTGGGAATGCCGCCCAACAGGCCATGTGACCGAGGCTGATGCTGACTGGTTGATTGGCCTTGTTGGTGACCAGCCAACAGCCTTTGGCCGCGCTGTGCTCTTTGCAGTCGTGCGTGAGGCCGAGGCATCGCCATCTCGCCTGTCAGAGCTCGTTATGCGTGCAGCCGTCGGGCGCTGCTTGCTGGTTTAAGCTACGACCAAGGTCGGGAAGACAGCACATCCATTGCCGAATAAACATGCCTCCGCTAGTGACTTGGTGGTGACGTGTTTTTGAGGCGGCAATGTTCAAAAAAATCCTGATTGCAAACCGGGGCGAGATTGCCTGCCGTGTCATCAAGACAGCGCGCAAGATGGGCATCAAGACGGTTGCCGTCTATTCCGACGCTGACCGCGATGCAGTGCATGTCGCGATGGCCGATGAATCCGTGCATATCGGCCCTGCACCCGCTGCCCAGAGCTATCTGATTATCGACAGGATCATTGAGGCCTGCAAGCAAACCGGTGCCGAGGCCGTGCACCCCGGTTATGGCTTTTTGTCCGAGCGCGAGGCTTTTGCGCAGGCATTGAAAGACAACGGCATCATCTTCATAGGCCCCAACCCGCACGCTATTGCCGCCATGGGTGACAAGATCGAATCGAAAAAAGCCGCCGCTGCCGCCGGTGTTTCCACCGTTCCCGGCTATCTCGGCGTCATTGCGGATGCGGCGCATGCCACCACCATTGCCAATGAAATCGGTTATCCCGTCATGCTGAAAGCTTCTGCCGGTGGCGGCGGCAAGGGCATGCGGATCGCCTGGTCTGCGTCAGAAGTGCAGGAAGGCTTTGACCGCTCGAAATCCGAAGCCAAATCATCCTTTGGTGATGACCGGATGTTTGTCGAGAAATTCATCGTCAATCCACGCCACATCGAAATTCAGGTGCTGGGCGACAAGCACGGCAACGTGATTTATCTTGGTGAGCGCGAATGCTCGGTGCAGCGCCGTAACCAGAAGGTGGTTGAGGAAGCACCGTCACCACTGCTGGACGAGGCAACCCGCAGGAAGATGGGCGAGCAGGCAGTGGCCCTTGCAAAGGCAGTGAACTACGACAGCGCAGGCACCGTGGAGTTTGTGGCCGGGCAGGACCGCTCGTTCTTCTTTCTGGAAATGAACACGCGGTTGCAGGTGGAGCATCCTGTCACCGAGATGATCACCGGTGTTGATCTCGTCGAAGAGATGATCCGCGTGGCTTTCGGCGAAAAACTGCGCATGAAACAGGCGGACGTGAAGCTCAACGGCTGGGCTGTTGAAAGCCGGATTTATGCTGAAGATCCGACACGCAACTTTCTGCCCTCAACGGGCCGTCTGACCACCTATCGCCCGCCTGCAGAAGGTGTGTTTGATAACGTCACGGTGCGCAACGATACGGGCGTGGAAGAAGGTGGTGAAATCTCGATCTACTACGATCCGATGATTGCCAAGCTTGTTACCCATGCTGCCACGCGCGCAGACGCTATTGCTGGGCAGGCGAGGGCGTTGGACGGTTTTGCCATTGACGGTATTCGCCACAACATTCCGTTTCTGTCCACCTTGATGAGCCAGAAGCGCTGGCAATCAGGTGAATTGTCTACTGGCTACATTGCCGAGGAGTTTCCTGAAGGCTTTGTTGCGCCGGAGCCAAAGGGCATCATTGCCAAACGTCTGGCTGCGGTGGCTGCTGCCATTGACCATCTCATGAACGCGCGCAAGCGGCAGATCAGCGGGCAAATGCCCACCCGCAAGGGCGTGAACTTCCAGAGCGAGCGCGTTGTGCTTCTTGGATCAGAGCATCATTCGGTGGTTGTAACCGGGTCAGATGACGCCGTGCATGTGCAATTCCCAGATCAGAAGAAGCCGGCTGTTGTGCAATCCGATTGGCAACCGGGCGATCCCGTCTGGCAGGGGCATATCGACAAGGAGATGGTCGCTGTTCAGGTTCGCAGCATTCTCAACGGCGTGCGTCTGTCTCATGCCGGTGCAGAAACGCAGGCGCGGGTTTATACGCGCCGCGAGGCTGAGCTTGCTGCGCTGATGCCCGTCAAGAAGGCTGCTGATACCTCCAAAGTGCTGCTTTGCCCCATGCCTGGCCTTGTCAAGAGCCTCTCTGTGGTTGTTGGACAGGAAGTCAAGGCAGGCGAAACACTGGCGATTGTCGAGGCCATGAAGATGGAAAACGTGCTGCGTGCCGAGAAGGACGTAACCATCAAGAGCCTCAAAGCCAAGGAAGGTGACAGCCTTGGTGTTGATGCCGTGATCATGGAATTTGCGTGATCTGCTGGTTTCCTGCTGATCATGTAACCTGCTGTAACCTCTTCGTAACTTTTTGTTAGATATTCCCATCCCTAATCACATTCGGGTTTGGGGAACTGCTGACATGCGCGCACTGATTCCGGTTTTGGGTTTGCTGTTTGATCCGCGCGGGCGCGCAAACAGGCAGGCGCTGCTTCTGGCAGCAGGCGTTGCTGTGGCACTGGAGCTCTTTACGATGTTTGGCTTGCAGGCGGAGGGAGCAGAATGGCTCTCACCAATTAATGCCATCAAAGCGCTGACTATATGGATTTGCAGCACGTCTGTTATCCGGCGGTTGCATGATATGGACTACAGCGGCTGGTGGTTGCCAGGCGGACTGGCTCTGGCCTGCATGTGGACAGCCATTGTTGGCATTGTGTCTGTAATGTTAGCAGGTGCCGCCGTTCTCCAGCCTGAAAATCCGGGTTTTTCCATAGTTCTCGGCATTGTTATGCTGCCAGTTCTTGGGGCGACGCTTTGGTTGCATCTTGCGCCCGGCAGTCCAGTCATCAACCGCTTTGGCGCGCCTACCAGAGAGCGTTCAAAAGAAGCACAGGCAACGCAAGTTGCGACAGCACTGTAATTTTCTCTGTAAATTCAGTGAGAAGCAGTCATTGCCTCAGGCAAAACAGCGGGCTTGATGGCGACGCTTTCGCCACATCCGCAGGATGAAGTCTCGTTTGGATTGTTGAAAACAAAAACAGACGAGAACTTGTCTGTCTTCACATCCATCTGCGTGCCCAAAAGGAAAAGCACAGCCTTGGGATCAATCAGGATGGTAACGCCCTTGTCTTCCACCACTTCATCAAGCGGTGAAACAGTTTCGGCATAATCCACGGTATAGGACATGCCGGCGCAGCCGCCGTTCTTGATGCCAATGCGCAGGCCGACAACGGGCTTTTGGGAATTCGAAACTGTTTCACGCACGCGGCTCGCGGCGGCCTCAGTAATCGACATAACCTGCATTCTTGGGCGCATGGAACAGTCCTTTCGAGCGGCGGGTTAAAGGCCCGCGATCGTATAGTCCTAATGTAAGCGCTTTGCACGCTCACGTCGAGGGTTTAGCCGCAAAAATGACTTGCGGTTTCTTGTATCCTTCCCAGCAAAAATTGGTTGGCGCTCAAGGCTCAAGCTGAACCTCACACAGACACTTAGGGCTGCCAACCAATGACCCGGGAGCGGGATTCCTGTCACTCCGTGCTTTCCACATTCTTGGACAGTTCAGAGCTACGCAACAAAACACAACGTGATCATTGTGTTCAAACATGATTACCAAAGCCTTTCACAGTTGCTGGAAAAAGACCGGTCAAATTGATTTCCGATGCAAGCAGCAGATGTTTACAAAGCGTGCTGCATACTGATCTAAACATTATCAGTTTTTGCAGATTCGGACATTGCATGCGCCTTCCAGATCCCTTGCCTGAATTGAGAACATCAAGACTGCTGTTGCGCCGACAGAAGCACTCCGATGTCGAGGACAGACTGGCATTGGGCCGCGATGAAGAAGTTTATCGTATGTTTGGGGCAGATATCTCGAAACTGACGCCTTTCACCTTTGAGAATGCTATCTCCTGGGTGGACAGCATTGCCTACCACCCGGCCGCCTGGGTGATTGATCTCAACGGCAAGGCCATTGGCGAAATCATGATCAACAATCCAGTTGATGCAGACCAGAGAGCCGGATTGGCCATTGGCATTCTTGATCCGCGTGAACTGGGCAAAGGCCTTGGCTCAGAGGCTGTATCAGCTGTTGCAACCTTCTGCTTTACAGAACTCAATCTGCATCGTTTGACCATTCGCGTGCTGGCGTTCAACGAGCGCGCTATCAAGGCCTATGAAAAGATTGGTTTTGTGCGCGAGGGCGTGGAGCGTGAAGCAGCCCGTGTCGGCGACAAATGGATCGACGATGTGATTATGGGCCTGTTGCAACGGGATTTTCAGCCCGTCGTGTGAGCTTCACCACATATCGAGTGCTACACGCGCTTCATCAGACATGCGGGATTGATCCCATGGCGGATCAAATGTCATCGCAACCTTTACGCCCGAGACGCCTTGCACAGCACCAACCGCATTCTCCACCCAGCCCGGCATTTCGCCAGCCACAGGGCAACCCGGGGCTGTCAATGTCATGTCGATATCAACAAAGCGCTCGTCGTTGATGGCCACGCGGTAAATCAGGCCGAGCTCATAAATGTCTGAGGGAATTTCAGGATCGTAGACGGTCTTCAAAGCCGCAATGATGTCATCGGTCATGCGGTCAATCTCTTCCGGTGGAAGAGCTGAAGAGGGGGCTACGGTTGGCGCGTTGGGCAGTGCTGTGTCGGACATGTCGCTAATCTAGGCCTTCTGGATCACGCAAACAAGGCTTCTGCTTTGCGCAAGGCTGCCACCAGCGCGTCCACCTCTGCATGGGTGTTGTAAAGCGCGAAGGAAGCCCGGCAGGTTGATGTCACACCGTAGCGGATCATCAATGGCATGGTGCAATGTGTTCCTGCCCGCACGGCCACACCGTGGCGATCAATGACGGTCGCGACATCATGGGCGTGGGCGTTTTCGAGTGCGAAGGAAACCACAGCACTCTTGTGCTTCGCATTGCCAATGATGCGGACAGAATTGATTTCGCGCAGGCGCTCATGCGCATATTTCACCAGACTGTCCTCGTGCGCGCGGATCGCAGGCTTGCCAATGGCGTTGATGTACTTCAGCGCCTCGCCCAAGCCGATGGCCTGCACCAGTGGTGGTGTTCCGGCCTCAAACCGGTGCGGCGCTTCGTTGTATGTCACGCCCTCCATGGTCACAGTGCGGATCATCTCGCCGCCGCCCAGAAACGGCGGCATGGCGTCGAGCAGCGCTTTACGTCCCCAAAGCACACCGATGCCTGAGGGGCCATAAAGCTTGTGGCCTGTCATCACGAAGAAATCGCAACCGATATCCTGCACATCGACATCGAGATGTACGGCAGCCTGCGCGCCGTCGATCAACGTCGTGATGCCGTTTTGTTTGGCCAGCACGCATATGTCTTTCACCGGCACAATCGTGCCCAAAGCATTCGACATCATGGTCATGGAAATGACCTTGGTGCGTGGCGAGATGAGCTTGACGAATTCCTCCATCAGGAAATTGCCATCGTCATCCACCGGTGCCCATTTGATCACGGCACCCTTTTGCTCGCGCCAGTAATGCCAGGGCACGATGTTGGAGTGGTGCTCCATAATCGACAGGATGATCTCATCACCCTCGGCGATGTTGAGATGGCGACCAAGCGACGAGGCTACAAGGTTGTAGGCTTCGGTCGCGTTCTTGGTGAAAATCACTTCATCTGAAGAGGGCGCATTGATGAATGCGCGCACTGTCTCGCGGGCTTCCTCGTAGGCTTCGGTGGCGGCGTTGGCGAGATAATGCAGGCCGCGATGCACATTGGCATATTCCGTCTCATAGGCGCGGATGGTGCGATCCAGCACCGATTGCGGCTTTTGCGCAGAGGCAGCGTTGTCGAGATAGACCAGTGGCTTGCCATAAGGTGTGAGCCTGAGGGCAGGGAAGTCAGCGCGGATACGGTCTATGGGGTATGTCACGTTTCAGTCTCCTCCTTCTCACCTTGCGGGAGAAGGTGGTCGGCGGATGCCGACCGGATGAGGGGTACCCAGACGAGAGGATTATACCCCTCATCCGACCTTTGCTGACGCAAAGGCCACCTTCTCCCGCAAGGGGAGAAGGAAAACACAGCGTTTTACTTCCGCGCGTTCAGCCAGTCCACGGTCATGCCCATCAACACATCACGCAAACCTTCATGCGCCACATGCTCCAGCGCATCGCCGGCAAAAGCTTGAATCATCAGGCCCTCTGCCTCGTTGCGGGGAATGCCGCGTGACATGAGGTAGAACAGCAGGTTGTCATCCAGCGCGCCAACGGTTGCGCCATGGCCACAGACCACATCATCCGCGAAGATTTCGAGTTCCGGCTTGGCATGCATCGATGAGTTTTCACCCAGCAAAAGTGTGTTGGACGCCATCTTGCCGTCGGTCTTCTGGGCGTTTGGCTTGACGATGATCTTGCCCTGGAACACGCCGCGTGCCTCATCGTCCACCACTGTCTTAAAGAGCTTGCGGCCCTCGCCGTTCAGCGCGTCATGCTCGGACACGAGTGTTGTATCGGCATGCTGTGTACCGCGCAGCAGAGTCACGCCGCGCACGCCGATTTTGGCATCATCACCATGAATGCGCGTGAAGACCTGATGGCGGGAGAGGGAAGCGCCTGTTGTGAAGGACAAAGTGCTGAACGAAGCCTCGGCAGCAACAGACGCTGCCACGGTGGACAAGGTTTGCGAGGTTTTGTCCGCCGCATTGATGCGAACGTGATCAACTGTGGCGCTTTTGGCGAGCACAAACTCAACCACTGTGTTTTCCTGTGCAGCTATGCCCGCTGCTCCACGATGCGTTTCAATGATGCTGATAGATGCGCCTTCGCCAACCATCACAACCACGCGTGCCTGTGAAGCCGTAGCTCCTGTTGTTTCGAAAGCCAGCGAAAGCGGATCAGCAACAGCAACACCCGCTGCAACCTCAATCAGCAAGCCGCCGGTCATGAAGGCCGTGTTGAGCGACGTGACAATGTCGCCGGAGAGATCAACCCCTTTGTTCAGCGCAGATGCGAAGGCACCGGAGTCATCTGCCAATGATGTGACGGTCACACCTTTGGGAACCTTCGGCGACTTGACCAGCCAGCCATCAACGAAGGAGAAAACATCATCGTCCTTGACGAGCGACCATGGCCGCTTTGATGCCCATTCTGCCGACGGGGCAGGGGCCATAGGTGCAGCCGTCCGCATCAGCGAACGAAGGTCTGTATAGTGCCAGGCCTCGATGCGGCGATGGGGCAAGCCTGCTTTTTCCACATGGGCAAAAGCCTGATTGCGGGTGGTTTCTGCGCCTGCGAACTTTGCTCCGGCGAAGAGCTTCGCCAATTCAGTCTCGGCAGCGGTTTTCAGTGGGGTGACTGCTGTGCTCATGATCAGGCCGCCGATGCGTAGTCGCGGTAGCCGTTCTTTTCGAGCTCCAGCGCCAGTTCCTTGCCGCCTGTCTTGACGATCTGGCCTTTGGCCATGACATGCACGGTGTCTGGCACGATATGATCCAGCAGGCGCTGGTAGTGCGTGATGACGAGGAAAGAGCGATCCTTGCCGCGCAATGCGTTCACGCCTTCCGAAACAACACGCAGCGCGTCGATATCGAGGCCGGAGTCTGTCTCATCCAGAATGCACATCTTGGGAGAAAGCAGCGCCATCTGCAGGATTTCCATGCGCTTCTTTTCACCGCCAGAGAAGCCGACGTTCAGCGGGCGCTTGAGCATGTCCTTGGCAATGCCAAGCTTGTCGGCAGCACCGTTGACGGCCTTGATGAAGGCAGCAGGCTGCAACTCATCCTCGCCGCGCGCCTTGCGCTGGGCGTTCATGGCGGCCTTCAGGAATGTCATGGTGGCAACGCCGGGAATTTCCAGGGGATACTGGAAAGCGAGGAACAGGCCAGCCGCAGCGCGGGCATCTGCTTCCATCTCAAGGATGTTCTCGCCATTGAGAAGGATTTCACCGTCGAGAACCTCATAGTCCTCCTTTCCGGCGATGACATAGCTGAGCGTCGATTTGCCGGAGCCGTTCGGCCCCATGATGGCCGCGACTTCGCCGGCAGCGACCGTGAGGTTCAGGCCGTTGAGGATTTTCTTGTCTTCGTCAGCGATCTTGACGTGGAGGTTTTTAATTTCGAGCATGGGTGGTCTCACTGGAGATGTGTTGTGTCTGAACAAATGTTTGCGGTCATTCCTTCCCCCTTGCGGGGAAGGTGGTGCGGCTTGGCCGCACCGGATGGGGGTGATTCAAAGTAAGGCGCTTTCATTAGGGGCACCCCCACCCGACCCTTCGTTAAGACGAAGGGCCACCCTCCCCGCAAGGGGGAGGGAAGGGAGCGCGCCACAACAGCATCCAGCGCTGCCTGTTCATCGGCGTAGTGGCCGATGTTGGGGCGAGTTGCTTGTGTGGAAGCAGAGAGGGGCATTTAGCCAACGCTCCCCTCAAGGCTGATGCTGATCAACTTCTGCGCTTCCACAGCAAATTCCATCGGCAGTTGCTGCAGCACCTCTTTCACGAAACCATTAACGATCAGCGCAATCGCCTCTTCCTCGGAAAGCCCGCGCTGCTGGCAATAGAAGAGCTGATCCTCAGCGATCTTGGACGTGGTCGCTTCATGCTCAACAATGCCTGTGCTGTTGTTGCACTCGATGTAGGGGATGGTGTGCGCGCCGCAGGTGTCGCCGATCAGCAAGCTGTCGCAGTTGGTGAAGTTGCGTGCACCCTTGGCCTTGCGGTGCATGGAGACCTGACCGCGATAGGTGGAGTCGGACTTGCCCGCTGAAATACCCTTGGCGATAATCTTCGAGGTCGTATTCTTGCCCAGATGGATCATCTTGGTGCCGGAATCCACTTGCTGGCGGCCGTTGGAAACCGCAATCGAGTAGAACTCGCCTGAGCTGTTATCTCCGCGCAGGATGCAGCTTGGGTATTTCCAGGTGATCGCCGAGCCGGTTTCCACCTGTGTCCAGGAGATCTTCGAGCGGTCGCCACGGCAATCACCACGCTTGGTGACGAAATTGTAGATTCCGCCTTTGCCCTCAGCATCACCGGGATACCAGTTCTGTACGGTGGAATACTTGATCTCGGCGTCATCCAATGTAACGAGTTCAACAACTGCCGCATGCAATTGATTTTCATCGCGTTTTGGTGCTGTGCAGCCTTCGAGATAGCTGACATAGCTGCCCGCATCCGCGATGATCAATGTGCGCTCGAACTGACCGGTGTTCTGCTCATTGATGCGGAAATAGGTGGACAATTCCATCGGGCACCGCACGCCAGGCGGAATGTAGACAAACGAGCCGTCCGAGAAGACAGCACTGTTCAAGGTGGCGAAGTAGTTGTCGGTGGTTGGCACAACCGTGCCCAGATACTTCTTCACCAGATCTGGGTATTCGCGGATCGCTTCTGAAATCGGGCAGAAGATAACGCCGGATTTTGCGAGTTCCTCTTTGAACGTCGTGATGACAGACACGCTGTCAAAGACGAAATCGACAGCAACACGGTTGGCAGGTGCAACGCCGGCCAGCACTTCCTGTTCGGCCTGCGAAATGCCAAGCTTGTTGTAAGTTTTCAGCAATTCCGGATCGACTTCCGCCAATGACTTCGGACCATCATTCGCACCCTTGGGGGCGGCGTAATAATGCAGTGCCTGATAGTCGATCTCGGGATAGTCGACGCGTGACCACTCCGGCGGGCGCATGGTCAGCCAGCGGCGATAGGCATCGAGACGCCATTCGGTCATCCACTCTGGCTCGCCTTTTTTAGCCGAGATGAAACGCACAATGTCTTCGCTCAGGCCTTTGGGCGCGAGATCGGATTCAATGTCCGTGACAAAGCCGTATTTGTACTGGTCGACATCGATCAGCTTCACCTGTTCGACGGTTTCCTGCACCGCTGCCATACTGTCTCTCCATCATCACGAAGGCTTCAAGGGCCTCCGGTCTTTCCATTCCGTTCACGCAGCAAGTGCGCCAACGGATCAAATTTGTTTCACGCCGCGATAACCTGCCGCTGTCCCTGACGCTCTTGAGCCGGTTTTGCAAGTTTTGTGAAGGCGGCTATCGTCATTTCAATGTCTTCTGCCGTCGTGTTCCAGCCGAGAGAAAAGCGCAAAGCGCCTGCCATTGCGCTTTCGCTGACACCCATGGCTGCCAGAACATGCGACTGTTTCACCTTGCCTGATGAGCAGGCCGAACCAGACGAAACCGCGACGCCAGCCAAATCAAAATTGATTACGGCGGTTTCAGCACGCATGCCGGGCGTAGATATGTTTAAGGTGTTGGGCAGGCGAGGGGCATTTTCGCCAAACACCAGCGTTGCAGGTGATGAAGCTTTGAACGCCGTTGCCATCTGATCGCGCAAGGCACACAAACGGGCGCTTTCCGACTGCATATCTGCTGTCGCCTCGGTTGCTGCTACAGCCATTCCAACAATTGCGGCCACGTTTTCTGTGCCAGAGCGCTGCCGCATTTCCTGCCCGCCACCACGGAGCAAAGGTTCCTGTATCTGAAGCCTGTCGCCATGCAAAATGATTGCGCCAACGCCTTTGGGGCCGCCAAATTTGTGGGCCGAAATAACAATGGCATCAGCATTGAGATCAGCCAGATCAATCGCGATCTTGCCGAATGCAGCCACAGCATCGCACATCAGCAATGCACCGTATTGATCCGTGAGCTTTGAAATCTGCTTGATGGGTTGAATGACGCCGGTTTCGCTGTTGGCCAATTGCACAGCGACTGTAACAGGCGCAAATCCAGTTGCATCTTTCAAGATCAGTAACCGCTTTTCCAGCCAATCGAGATCAGCAAGGCCGTCGCTGTCAACGGGTATGGTTTCAATGCAGTCCGCAGCAAAGCGCCCCCCTGCCAAAGCAGCACTGTGCTCTGTTGCCAGAACAAGCAAGCGCTGTGTGGTCTTTGCTCCTGACACCGACACAACAGCAGGCGAGGGGGCAAGCAAGGTGTTCAGCGCCTCCGTAGCGCCAGAAGTGAAGATGATGTTCTTGGGTTCGGCGCCCACTGTTTTGGCCAAAGCGCTGCGGGCGGCATCAATGGCAGCGCGCGCGGCACGTCCCTCGGCGTGAATGGATGAAGGATTGCCGACGAGCGAAAAGGCGCGCGTCATGGCTTCCACCACTGCCGGGCGCAGCGGTGTTGTGGCATTGTGATCAAGATAGGCTCGCTTTGCGGGCATATCCAAAAGTCACCTTTCGCGTTTAAATGCCGTGATCTGCACGAAATGCTTGAAATTGGCTGTACCAGACGTGCTATAGCCACCAAGCACTCTGACTCAGGGCGCAGACGGATCAAATGTTCCGTTTTCGTTCCAAGTCTAGAATAATTCTAACAGGCGGGATGTAGGGCGCATAGGGCTGCCACGTCAAGGTGTGGCCAGCAAATATGTCGCTTCCCTCAGAATCGATGGAATAAGCAATGCCAGAAGTTATTTTCAACGGTCCTGAAGGGCGTCTTGAAGGCCGCTATCAAATGTCAAAAAAGCGCGGTGCGCCGATCGCGCTGCTGCTGCATCCGCATCCGCAGTTTGGCGGCACGATGAACAACCAGATCATCTACAATCTGTATTATTCGTTCCTTGAGCGCGGCTTTTCGGTTCTGCGCTTCAATTTCCGCGGCATTGGCCGCAGCCAGGGCGTGTTTGACCACGGGGCAGGCGAGTTGTCAGACGCGGCATCCGCGCTCGACTGGGCACAGGCCATGGCGCCTGAAGCCAAGACCTGCTGGGTTGCCGGTGTTTCCTTTGGCGCGTGGATTGGCATGCAGCTTTTGATGCGCCGTCCGGAAATCGAGGGATTCCTGTCGATTGCCGCCATGGCAAACCGCTATGACTACCCCTTCCTTGCCCCTTGCCCTTCGTCAGGCCTGGTCATCCACGGCGAGAACGACCGTGTTTCGCCAGCGCGCGAAAGCATGAGCGCAATGGACAAGGTAAAGACTCAGAAGGGCGTCAAGATCGAGCATGAAACCGTGCCCGGCGCGAACCACTTCTTTGAAGGCAAGATGGATGAGTTGATGGGCACCATCAACGGCTATCTTGACAAGCGACTGGAGCCGAACGGCTAAAGCACTCCGATGCTGAAAGCGTTTCTGGCAGGTTTCCTGCTTGGCGGATCATTGATTGTCGCCATTGGCGCGCAGAATGCCTTTGTCCTGCGTCAGGGCCTGCTGCGCCAGCATGTGCTGCCATTGGTGTTGTTTTGCGCGATCTCTGATGCCTTGCTGATTTTTGCAGGCGTTGCCGGGGCAGGGGCATTGATGAAGCAGGTTCCCGGCCTTTTTCTGGTTGCCGGACTGGGGGCAACCCTCTTTCTCGTCTGGTATGGTTTCGTGGCCTTGAAGCGCGCCATGAGGCCGGAAGCCATGATCATGCAAGGGGAGGCGGCCTTGTCACTATCAGCGGCTTTGGCACAGGCCGCTGCCTTCACCTGGCTCAATCCGCATGTTTATCTGGATACGGTGGTGCTGGTGGGTAGTCTTTCCGCCACCTATCAAAACCCCTGGTGGTTCGGCACCGGTGCTGCAGTTGCATCCTTTGTCTGGTTCTTTGGCCTTGGGTACGGCGCTCGATTGCTGGCCCCGCTGTTTGCCAAGCCGATGGCCTGGCGCGTGCTGGACTATGGCATTTGCGCCATCATGTGGGGACTGGCTGTGATGATGGTCTTCACATTTCTTTGACGCCTGCATTGAAAATGTGAATAAGGCGGGCAAGAGAGAGCCTGACATGACTGATTTCAAACCCAAATCCGAATTTCTGCACACGCTTCAGGAGCGTGGCTTCATCCATCAATGCTCGGATTATGCCGGCCTTGATGCCTTGGCCGTGAAGGGCGAAGTCACGGGGTATATCGGGTTTGATGCGACAGCGCCGTCGCTGCATGCAGGCTCACTTGTGCAGATCATGATGCTGCACTGGCTGCAGCGCACTGGTAACAAGGCCATTGCCTTGATGGGTGGCGGCACAACCATGGTGGGGGATCCATCCGGCAAGGACGAATCCCGCAAGATGCTGTCGCTTGAAGACATCAACAACAACAAGATGGGAATCAAATCCGTTTTCTCAAAATTCCTGACGTTTGGCGACAAGCCGAAGGAAGCCATCATGACCGACAATGCGGAATGGCTGACGACACTCAACTGGATCGAGATGCTGCGCGATATCGGCAAGCATTTCTCGGTCAACCGCATGCTGTCTATGGATTCGGTTAAATTGCGCCTCGATCGCGACAACGAGAACGGCCTCAGCTTCATCGAATTCAACTACATGATCCTGCAGGCCTATGATTTCACGGTTCTGGCGAAACGCCATGGCTGCAACCTGCAAATGGGCGGCTCTGACCAGTGGGGCAACATCATCAACGGCATCGACCTTGGGCGGAGGCTGGGCCTGCATCAGCTCTATGCCTTGACCACGCCGCTGTTGACGACATCATCTGGCGCCAAGATGGGCAAGACAGCTGCGGGTGCTGTCTGGCTCAATGCTGATCTGCTGTCGCCCTACGACTACTGGCAGTACTGGCGGAACGCAGAAGACGCGGATGTCGCGAAGTTTTTCAAATTGTTCACGGTCCTGCCAATGGCTGAGATTGCCCGTCTGGCAGCGCTTGGTGGTTCGGAAATCAACGAAGCGAAGAAAGTGCTGGCGACGGAAGCAACAGCATTGGTTCATGGCCGTGCTGCTGCGGATCAGGCTGCCGAGACTGCACGGCAGACCTTTGAGCAAGGGCAAACAGCGGCTGATTTGCCAACTGTCGCTGTCAGTGCAGCTGATCTATCCGCAGGCCTTGGTGTCCTGACTGCCTTTGTAACTGCCGGATTGGTCCCTTCAACCGGCGAAGCGCGGCGGCAGATTCAGGGTGGCGGCTTGCGGGTGAATGATCAGGTTGTTAGCGATCCCAAGGCAGTTCTCACTGTAGCTGATGCTGTGAATGACGGTGCGATCAAGCTATCGATGGGCAAAAAGAAGCATGTGCTTTTGAGGGCAGGGTAGGGTTGTTCCCTCTCCCCGCCTGCGGGGAGAGGGTTAGGGTGAGGGGCCTGGTGGTAAACACTGAGCCAACTCACCTCGCCCCTCATCCGCCCTTCGGGCACCTTCTCCCCATATATGGGAGAAGGAATTCAGCGTCTTACCGTTCCCGTTTCTTCGCTTCGTTCCAGAGCGCATCCATCTCTGCGAGATCACTGTGTTCCGGCGCTTTGCCGCGCTCGCGCAGCAACTGCTCGACGATGCGAAACCGTCGCTCGAATTTGGCGTTTGCCTGACGCAGGATCATGTCAGGATCAAGCGCTTTCCACCGCGCCACATTGGCGAGAACAAACAAGAGATCACCCAGTTCCTCGGCAATATCGTCGATGTTGCCGCTGGCTGCAGCCTCCTTCAATTCGCGGATTTCTTCCTCGGCCTTGGCGAGAACCTCTGTCAGATTCGGCCAATCAAACCCTACCTTGGCGGCTTTATCCTGAAGTTTGACAGCGCGCTGGGCAGCGGGCAGGGCGGTTGATACCCCGTCGAGAACGCTGGTCAATGCTCCCTCGCCTTGTTCACCCCGGCGAATCGCGCGTTCGGCTTTCTCCTCAGCCTTGATCCTCGCCCAACTGGCTTTGACTTCGGCTGGTGTCCATTGGCGCTTTTCCCCAAAGACATGGGGGTGCCGCCGGATCATCTTGGTGTTGACAGCCTCGACAACGCCGCCAAAATCGAATGACCCTTCTTCCTTGGCCATCTGTGCGTGGAACACCACCTGCAACAACAGGTCACCCAGTTCCTCACGCAAATCCTCGCGGTCGCCACTTGTTATCGCTTCAACGACCTCATGCGCTTCCTCAACAGTGTAAGGCGCAATCGAAGCAAAGGTCTGCTCAATGTCCCATGGGCAGCCAGACTGCTTGTCGCGGAGGGCTGCCATAATGGACAAGAGGTCGTTGATGTCGCGTGTTGGTTTCATGCACGCACAATAGCAAAGCCCGGCAGCGATGTGAGGGGGTATCAAGGATCATGCACAGGTGTGGCAAACGCCGGGACATAGATTTCGCAGAATATATATTATGGAACTGAAATAGATCAGGCTGAGCTAGGATTCTGCTCGCAGCCGCCCCATCAAACCATGGATATCACCCAGCACCCACAGATCGCGCACCTTGTCATCTTCGAATGTGAAGATGGGTGCACCGTGCCACCAGACATGCCTGTGGCATGGTGCAATGCCAAAAAGCTCTTTTCTATGAATGCCATGGAAGCGAACCTTACAGCTCACGCGTGGTCCTTCCTCGGTCATGACAAGGATGTCAGACGTGTAGTTGCCAAGCGCTTGAGTGACAAAATCAACGTAACCCGCAAAACCTGCATACCCGATCAACACAGGGCCCAACGAACCCCTGAAGGTGAAATCTTCATGGAATATCTTGGGTATCAACGTCTTGTCTGCATGGTCCCAAAGTTCCTTGTAGAACACCCGGACCATTTCCTTTTGCGGGCTGAGATTGGCCAGATCTGCCATCGGTTCAACCGGCATGGTTCCCATTGAACCGCTCATATTAGTTGGTTGTCAGGCGGGCACCGGCAGCCCCTGAGGCCAATGCAGCGGCCAATGCTGAGCGTGCTGTATTCTCGCTCGTGAAGTCATTGGCGGTTACACGGTAAAATGTTGCTCCATTCATGGAAACAATCTGCGATTGTGCATTGCCGTGCTTTTGCAGAACCGCTGTCAACCGCTCGGCATTTGCCCGATCACGAAACAAACCTGCCTGCAACACCGATCCAGAGCGAGCAACGGGCTTGGTGGCAGTATTTTCAAATGAACCTGACTTCAGGCGACGCATGGGGTCTGCGCCTGCAAACGAGCCATTGAGGCCTTGTGTAGGTGCAAAGTAGATAGCGGCGACCCTGTCACCAGCAACACGATTGCTTGTCTGTACAGCGCGCACCGGCGTTGGTTGGCCGTTATTGACGCGGGCAATGGGCTGCCCTCCCCCAGGCACGGAATCAAGATCGAACGGACGGTCCGGCGGCAACGGCACAGAGCGGCGCACTGGTTTGCTTTCTGTCAGAACGGAATCGACGTTTTCGCGGTCAGCAACAGCTGCTTCCTGACGTGGAGCCTGAACAGATGCGGCCTGAACCGGTGTTACAACTGGCGCAGGCGATGCTACAGGAACCGGGCGCATCACAGGCACAGGCGTCGCTGCCAAACCGGGAACAGCGGTGTTTTCAGCCACCATAATTGGCGCTGACCCACCTGAGAGATTGGCGGCACCACCATCTGTGCGCAATGTGGCGACCAGCTTGCGATCATCGCTGCCAGACACAGAGGCGCGCTGGACATAGTCCACCTTCACACGTGCTGTTCCGAGATGCTTGAACTCAAGAGCATTGGCGACGCGCTCTGACACATCGATGATTCGGCCACCATGGAAAGGACCGCGATCATTGACGCGCACGATGATAGAGCGACCATTGGACTGATTGGTTACGCGCGCATAGCTCGGCAATGGCATTGTGGGATGCGCTGCGGTGTAGGCGTATTTGTCGTAGACTTCGCCATTGGCGGTCTTGCGGCCATGAAACGCGTCGCCATACCAGGATGACATGCCAACAGCGGAATAATTGGGATTGTCGCGCGGTGTATAGGTGCGGCCGGCAACACGGTACGGCCTGCCGATATGATCACGCCCTCCCCCTTTGGGAACAGTTGATCCATAGTTCACGACGCGCGGGCTGGCCGTGCCATATTTGCGTTTGTCAGAAAAAGCGCCAATTTCGCGCGCGTTTTGTGCCGACATTGGGCCGCGCACTGTACGGCTTGGCTCCGAGGCACAATTGGCAAGGAGGATTGCAACAGCGGAAACGCCAGCTGCACGCAGAAAAAATGACGACACCATCGATTTCACCGGGAGATACGCAACACTGGGAACCCGTCGGACAATCATGATCAGACTTTCCCGCCCCTGTTCATCAGGTGCCGTTTAAGGCTGGACACAGTCATCCAACCTCTTCATCTCAGATATGGTTTACCGCAGAGTTAAAATGCGATGCAAGTGCGCAATTTGTCAGCAATCCTGCGCAAATGCCCCCGGAAACGCGAGATTGTGGCTGAAAAGGGGCGGATTAGCCACCAATGCGGGCGAGACCTGTTTCTCCATTGTCACGATTCCAGCGAATCCTGTTGTTGCCAAGATCCCTGACTGTGAAACAAAGGCGCTCACCTTTATACCATGTAGGAAACTGCTGGCAGAGCATGTTGCCTCTCATGAACCAACGGCCTGTTTCTCGCGCTGCGAACAGGCGTCCCAAACCAACGGCGGTGCCATTGCCATCCACTGTTCCGTTGGGTGAATAGCGCAGTGGCATCTCTCCGCCCAGTGGTGCAGCGAGATAAACCGTGCGGCCTGAAATGCGTTCTTTCAGTTCGGGGCCAGACAGTTGCTCGGCCGATGCTGTGGTTGTCAAAGAAAATGCCGATGCCGCTACCAAAAGAGCGATAGCAGATGCTTTTCCAGTAAAATCGTTTGAATGCGGCTTCATAGGATCGTCCTCCCGGATTGATGTGTCTCTCTACGTATAAACGCTGATCCTGGACCACTGCGGCCAGATTAGGGCAGCCCGATCAACCGCAGATCACAAACGTTTTAGCCAACAGCTGTTATGTTGAGGCATCTAAACAAAAGAGCATCCAATTCGAGGCTTGCAAAATTCCGCTTAAACATGCATTGCGTGCGCCACTGGAGAGGTGGCCGAGTGGTTTAAGGCAGCGGTCTTGAAAACCGCCGTGGGGGGAACTCCACCGTGGGTTCGAATCCCACCCTCTCCGCCACTATTGGAGCGTGTGAGCGCTCGAACCCACGGTTTATTCTGATGTCGCGGTTGGGCTTCGCCCATAGCGCCATCAGCAGTAAGATTGGGGTTCGAATCCCACCCTCTCCGCCACTATTGGAGCGTGTGAGCGCTCGAGCACATACTACCGGGACACTCCAGGAGATGCCCCGCACAAGGCGATGCATGAGCCTCATTACAACGTCCGGTGAACTCGCAGATTTTTGCGCCCGGCTTTCAACCAAACCTTATGTTACCGTTGACACAGAATTTCTGCGGGAAACGACCTTCTGGCCAAAGCTTTGCGTTGTGCAGCTCGCCAGTGATGACGAGGCTTTCGCTGTCGACGCTTTGGCTGATGGAATCGATCTATCTCCGTTCGTCGCTCTCATGCAGAATCAAAATGTCCTAAAGGTGTTCCACTCTGCGAGACAGGACATCGAAATCATCTGGAAGATGTCGGGCACAACGCCGCAGCCATTGTTTGATACGCAGGTGGCCGCCATGGTGTGCGGCTACGGTGATCAGGTGTCCTACGAGCAACTGGCCACGACCCTTGCGAAAGCCAAGATCGACAAATCCTCACGTTTTACCGATTGGTCGCGCCGGCCACTCACTGAGGCACAGATTACCTATGCCCTGGCAGATGTGACGCACCTCCGGACAGTTTATCAAAAACTGTCAGAGCGCCTTGTCAAAACCGGTCGCAACACTTGGCTTGAAGAGGAAATTGCATTCCTTACATCTGTCGAAACCTATGAGCAGAAGCCCGAAAACGCCTGGCTGCGCCTGAAAAACCGCGTGCGCAAACCGCGCGATCTCGGCGTTCTGATGGAACTGGCAGAATGGCGCGAGAACGAGGCCCAATCCCGCGATGTGCCGCGGTCCCGCATCATGAAAGATGACACGCTGATTGATGTTGTTCTGTCAGCGCCCACCTCGGTTGAGGCATTAGGACGTCTCAGAACGATCCCCCAAGGATTCGAGCGTTCACGGTCCGGGTTGGATATTGTGGCCTGTGTTGAGCGTGGTGTGGCGCGTGATCCTGATACATTGCCCGCAATGGGGCGGGAAAGAGCGCCCACCAATGGCTCCAGCGCCATCGTTCAATTGCTGAAAGTGCTTCTGCAAAGCGCTTCTGAAAAGCATCAGACCGCAGCCAAGATGATTGCAACTGTCGATGATCTCGAAGAAATCGCTCTTGATGATGAGGCTGATGTTGCCGCGCTCAAAGGCTGGCGGCGTGAGATGTTTGGAAATGCCGCCCTTGAACTCAAAGCCGGGCGGCTTTCTTTGGCTGTTGAAAACGGACGTATCGTCACAAGGGCAGTGTGAACTGCAAGCGTGTTGCCGCGATCAAGCGGCAACTTTCTGCAGGAACCTGTCAATCGTCGCCATCAGTTCATCGGTATCTGAACGGAAGCCTTTTGCTGTTGCTTCAAGCGATGAAACAGATTCATGGGCGCGCGAGGACATTTCTTCTACGCTTTCCATGTTCTGGGTCATTTCCTCCGCACCCTGTGCAGCAAGGCTGGCACTGCGCGCAATTTCTGCTGTTGCAGAGCTTTGTTCATCGACAGCTGCAGCAATGGCACCGCTGGCATGATTGACCTCATTCAGCGACACAATGATCTTCTCAAACACCTGCACCACATCGGAACTCGCGCTCTGAATTTGCGCAACATGTCCTGCAATTTCGCTGGTTGCATTGCTGGTTTGTGTTGCAAGAGCTTTCACTTCGCTGGCAACAACCGCAAATCCTCTGCCCGCTTCGCCAGCTCTTGCCGCTTCAATTGTTGCATTGAGTGCCAAGAGATTGGTTTGTTCGGCAATCGCCTGAATGGTGCTGACGACCTCTCCAATACGGTCAGCCGTTTGTGACAAGGTCGAAATGCCACTGCGCGAGGTATTGCCGATAGTCACAGCCTGATCGACAGATGCGGCAGATTGCTCTGCACGACCAGCAACCTCGTGGATGGAGGAATTCAACTGATTTGCGGATGTCGCAACCATCGCAATGCCTTCAGATGCCTGAGAAACCGCACGCTTTGCGCCCTGCGAGGCCTGTGCTGTTGAATTGACGACATTGGCAAGACTGGACGATGCGCGATCAAGAGAGCCCGAACTGTCGGCCATTTTATGCGTCAAAGCGTTGATGGATTCTTTGAATGCCTGCACATTTTCAGAAAGTTGTTTGGCCCGTGATGCATCACGCTCCTTGGCAGCAAAGTCACGTTCACGCATTTCAGTGCGCTCAATCATGGAGGTTTGCAGGCTTGCCAGTGCTTTTGCCAGCACGCCACACTCATCATTGCGGCTCTGATATGGAACCGCGACATCGGATTTTTCTGCAGCGATATCCCGGGTTGTTATTGCCAGCGCCGACAAAGGCGCAACAAGGCGTCGCGACACAAAAACTGTCACAAGCACTGACAATACAAGAATAATGAAGGAGGCGATCGCCAGCTGCTTGTAAAGGCCGTCAGTTACTGTTCGCAGATCAGCAATCTTGCCAACGCCTACATAGAGAATGCCCTGGACTTTCTGTGCCTTGTCATAAATCGGCATATAGCCGGTCTGGTAGGGATGGCCGAGGATTTTGGCGATCCCGTTATAGATTTCGCCCTTCATGATAACGGGGAAAACAACGCCGGTGTTGCCAAGCACGGTGCCAACTGCGCGGGTTCCATCATCTTTTTTGACTGAAGTTGTCAGGCGAACAAAATCGTTCTTTGCACTATCCAACCTAAAGACGGTTGCAGTGCCTTTGTTGATCTTCGTGATACGGTCAACGGCGTCATGATCTTTAAAGTCCGGAATGGCTGGACCCGTGAGTTTCGTAACCTCGCCCGCTGCATTGTAGGACAATTCAAAGTCCGGATAGAAGGCAATGAAAGCTTCGGCTGCTACGCGCAGGCTCCATTTGGTCTTATCCTGAAGACTGACTTCAATTTCCTGTTCGAGTGTCTTCCATGCGATGCCAGCGACCAGAAGAATTGCGCTGGAAACAATAACGACAGAGGTCAAAACAACTTTTGCAGATAATGAATTGAGGATACGAGTCAGGCGCATTTTTTTATCCTTGTTAGCTGCCTGACATTGCACTCCTGTGGTTAGTCATTCGTAAACAAAGGCAAAAATGTGAATGAAGAAATTTTAGATGACTATAGAGATAGCTGCCTCTTTCCCAAGTAATTTCGCCAATTGCTTCAATCTGTTAGACAATCTGTCACTGTTCAATGCGCTGAATTCAGACGGCAATGTGAGTACAAGTTTGTTGCCTTCGCACACCATGGGAACCTTCGGTAAAACGCCCGGCATGGCTGCCGATATGATGTAGGCAACCCGCATCGCGGCGCCGAGGATACGGGCGCGCTCAAGCAAGCGGGTTGACGCAAGCTCACGCAGTCTTGGGCTGAGATCATCATCCGAGAGGCCAACATGGCGGTAAAACACCGACAGCGCCACAAAAGCGCGGCCGGGATGGTCAACCCCGACAAATGCTGCGTGCGAAATGATATTAAGACTTTGCTCACCGCGATAATCAGGATGAGCGCGCCAGCCGATGTCTGCCACAAGGCAAGCAGTATGGCGCAATCGCCTGTCTTCCGCCGTTTCGTCAAGATCGCTGGAAGCCATCAGTGCGTCCGTCCAGATTGCGAGTTGTTCTCCGTGCAAGGGGGAGCGGGAGCGCAGAATGTTGAGTTCGCTGGCAGCCGCGATCAGTGGATCCTTGTGTTGATCATGGTCATTGAGAAGCTCGTAAAGCAGTCCTTCGCGCACACCCATGACAGAGAATACGACATTGGCGCATTCCGTATGGCGCAACACGTTTTCCAGCACGAGTGCGCCGTAGGCCAGAAGCGGTCGACGGGCGGAGGACACACTGTCGATAGACATCAGTGTTTCAGGTGCAACCCGCTGCGCCATGCGACAGAAGTCAATTGCCTCGCGCGCACTGATGGAATAGCCGTGCGAAACGTTGAGAGGATACCCGATCTGCCGCATGTGCAGGCGGGACAGCGCCCGCCATGTTCCGCCCACAGCATAGAAGTTGCGCTTCTTGCCTTCAAAATTCACTTCGGCAAGCACATCGCGCACGATTTTGGAGGCTTTTTTCAGTGATCCGCCAGAGGCATCCTGCAGCGCAAGGCCACCCAGTTTGACGCTCTTGCCTTTGCCAAGCTTGCCGCCATGAACATCAATCAATTCAAGACTTCCGCCGCCCAGATCGCCTACGATTCCGTCCGGTTTGTAAAAGCCCGACAGCACGCCCATAGCGGACAGGCGCGCTTCCCTTTGGCCGGATATCAGTTCAACCTCAGTGCCAATTGCGGCTTCAGCCTGTTCGATAAAAGCATGCCCATTGCTGGCATCGCGAGCAGCTGCGGTGGCCAGTACCTTGACCTCTTTGATCTGCATCAAATCAATCAGGGCGCGGAACCGCCTCAGGGATTGCAATGCCTGCTGCACGCCGTCTTCAGGCAACAGTCCGGTTTTTGCGACACCACGACCCAGGCCGCACAAGACCTTTTCGTTGAAAACAGGCGTCGGTGCGCGGGTCAGGCCTTCGTAGGCAACGAGACGAACCGAGTTTGATCCGATATCAACAACAGCGATGGGATGCGCCAGATTAAGGCGCCCCTGGGAGTTCCCTTGGTGATTACTGATGCCCTCTTTGCTTGAGAAGGCTTCGGGGACTGGATTCATTGAGTGATTTACCACGGCCTGACAGACTTGGATTGGTCATAAAGTAACGATGGGCGTTGAACGTCAGCTCCGGATCATCGGGGCCAACGCGCACGCTTGTTCCATCTGCCAATACCCGCCAACTCTGCTCGTTGTCGAGAAGATTGGCTGCCATAACCTGATCCAGAACCTGTTCATGCACAGTTGGATTCAAAATTGGCATCATCACCTCTACCCGGCGATCAAGATTGCGCGGCATTAAATCGGCTGAAGCAATGTAAACAACCGATTTCGGATGCGGCAAACCATGCCCATTGCCAAAGGCGTAGATTCGGGTGTGCTCAAGGAAGCGGCCGACAATTGATTTGACCCTGATGTTCTCGGACAAGCCGGGCACTCCTGGCCGCAGGCAGCATATCCCGCGAATGACGAAGTCGACCTGCACACCGGCCTGGCTGGCATCATACAACGCATCGATAATCGCCGGATCAACCAAAGAATTGCACTTGCCCCAGATAGCGGCAGGCTTCCCGGCCTTGGCGAATTCAATTTCCTGAGCGATGTGATCGAGCAATCTTGTTTTGCAATTGATTGGTGAGATGGCGATGTGTTCAAGACCCTGCGGCTCGGCATAACCCGTAATGAAGTTGAAAATACGCGCTACATCGCGACCAATCGCCGGATCAGCGGTGAACAGCGACAAGTCGGTATAAACTTTTGCGGTAATTGGATGGTAGTTGCCTGTGCCAACATGGCAATAAGATACAAGATTGCCATTCTCGCGGCGGACTACCAGAGACAGTTTGGAGTGCGTTTTCAATTCAATGAAGCCGAAAACCACCTGAACACCTGCTTTTTCAAGATCGCGGGCCCAGCGGATATTGGCTTCCTCGTCAAAACGAGCCTTCAGTTCCACCAGCGCTGTAACCGACTTTCCGGCCTCGGCAGCTTCAGCCAAGGCTTTCACAATCGGCGAGTCGTTCGAGGTGCGATATAACGTCTGCTTGATGGCAACGACATTCGGATCGCGTGCCGCCTGCTGCAAATACTGCACAACGACATCAAAGGATTCGTACGGGTGGTGAACGATCAGATCTTTTTGACGGATAGCAGTGAAGCAATTGCCGCCATGCTCGCGGATGCGCTCGGGGAAGCGCGCGTTGTAGGGTGTGAACTTGAGATCGGGCCGCTCGAGCGAAACCAGCTGTGACAGGTCGTTCAACGCCAGAATACCATCAACAACCACAACTTCTGAAGGTTTGGCTTTCAGTTCCCGCACCACAAAAGCCTGCAGTCCTTCGGGCATCGTTGATTCAATTTCCAGACGAATGACAACGCCGCGCTTGCGCTGCTTCAGCATGGTCTCGAAAACGCGTACGAGATCTTCGGCTTCTTCCTCGATTTCCACGTCTGAATCGCGGACCACACGGAAAGATCCAACACCGCGCAATTCGTATCCGGGAAAGAGCTTGCCAATGAACAGGCTAATGACCTGCTCAAGGATAATGCAGCGGTGTATGCCGCTTTCGGTCAAATCCGGCAATTTGATGAAGCGCTCAATCTTCTGTGGCATACGCATCAACGCGCGCAGCTGGCGACCATCAGAGGCGCGCTGCAAGGACAGCGCCATCGAAAAACCAAGGTTAGGAATGAACGGAAACGGATGCGCCGGATCGATCGCCAGAGGGGTCAGAACCGGGAAAATGGCATGCAGGAAATAGTCTTCCAGCCATTGCATGTCGTGGGTTGAAAGCTCGTGCGTGTCACAGAGAAAAATGCCAGCCAGGCGCAAATCCTGTCGCAACGAGCGCCAGCGCGTTTGCTGGTCATTTGTGAGCCGATTGACCCGTTCTGAAATGCGAGCCAATTGCTCGGCGGGCGACAACCCATCCTCAGAAGGTACCGTTACACCAGCCACAACCTGCTCGGTTAGGCCCGAGACGCGCACCATGAAAAACTCATCGAGATTGTTGGCTGAGATTGACAGGAACCGCAGCTGTTCGAGCAACGGATGCTGCTGGTTCGAAGCCTCTTCCAAAACGCGCGCATTGAACTCCAGCCAGGACAATTCACGGTTGATGTAACGCGCGGGCGAATGCCTGAGATCAATGCCTTCCACTTCGGTCTTGAGTGCACTGGCGCGGCGGCGGGTGGGCATTGGTGAACTCCAGTCTACGATCATATCTCTGATAGCAGATTAGACTGTAACAAAATGATGACAATTGGTCATGTGTAGCCAAGAATACGCGACGCAGCTGCGCGCGTCAGGCGTTTTCCGCGCACCATGGATTCGCGGTCCAGCACTTCAACTGTCGCCCGCACAGCGGCGAAAGAGCGTTCGGTTCGGATGCTGAGATATTCAACCAGCGCCGTATCAACCACGAGCTGCCTGTCGACAAAGAGTTTTACAAACAAGGCACGGATAAGGGCGTCGTCAGGAGAAGCGATGCGGGCAACAGGAAGCCGCCTGATGCGGGATGCAAGATCAGGCGTGCTGATTGGCCACTGGGCAGGCTCATCTGCGCCGGTCATCATCAGGAAGGCATCTTTCTCCCTCGCCAGATTGATCAGATGAAAAAGCGCTGCTTCAGGCAGTTCGCCTTTGTCGACATCCTCAACCACAATGGCTTTGGTTGAGACAATGTCTGGAATGTCCATACGGGCAAGCGCGGTGGCAGAAAGCACCCTTGCATTAGCGCGCAAAGCCCAGATGGCAGCAAGATGCGACTTGCCCGAAGCTGCAGGGCCTGTGACAGCAAGCTCCCTGCCCGGCCAGTCCGGCCATATCTCGACCATGCCATAGGCATCAGCATTTGATTGGCTGATCAAAAAATCCTCTTCGCCAAACCGGGGCTCCAGCGCCAGTTCCAGTGGCAATTGACGCTGTTCAACCATTGGCGTCAGAACTTGGTGCGCCTTGATGCAACGGACTTGCGAGATATTGCGCCATTGCGAACCGCATCAGCACGCCAATGGCGGCAGCAACAGGCACTGCCAGCAAAAGGCCCAGAAAGCCAAACAATGATCCGCCAGCCAGCAATGCAAACATCAGCCAGACAGGATGCAGGCCAACAGTTTCTCCCACCAATTTGGGAGCCAGAATATTTCCTTCGATGAACTGTCCAACCACAAAAACCAGCAGCACGAGACCAATCATCGTGTAGTCCGGCCAGAACTGCGCAATGGCAACGGACACTGCCACCAGCAACCCAAGAAGCGATCCAACATAGGGAATAAAGCTGAGAATGCCGGCAGAAATACCGATCAGCACGCCGAAGTTCAGGCCCAAAGCGAACAGGCCGCAAGCGTAGATTCCACCCAGCAAAAGGCAAACCAGTGTCTGGCCACGCAGGAAGCCTGAAATGGCGGAATCAATGTCGTGGGCAAGGGCCCGCACCGTTTCACGCTGATCGACGGGCACCCAGCTGTCCATCTTTTCGACCATGTGGTCCCAGTCAAGCAACAGGTAGAAGGCGACAACTGGTGTGATAACGAGCAGCGAAACAATGCTCAGCAAGGCCTGTCCGCCGGACCAAAGCGACGTCAAAAACCGGCCGAGCCAGGACATCCCCTGCCCTACGACATCGCCAAGTGATTTCTGCAGATCGGCCAGAACTTTATCGCCGCCCAGTCTTTGCAGCAGAGGCCCGCCCTGCTCGGTGATCAGCAACTGGATGCGCGTGACGTAGCTTGGCACTTTTTCGATAAAGGCCATCATTTGCGTGGCAAACAAGGGAATGGCCACAACCAGAACAGTAACAAAAATGGCGACAAAAATGATCAGGATCAGCAATGTCGCGCCAAGGCGTCCGATGCCCAGTTTCTCAAGTTTGTCAGCTAATGGGTCAAGCAGGTAGGCCAGAACAAGCCCTGCTACAAACGGCATCATGACATCGCGCAGCACATAGACAAGCGCCACGAAAACCGCGAAGGCAATGAGCCAGAAGCCAATCTTGCGTTGAAGTGTCATTATGCGGTTTTCCAATGCGGCATGGCGTCAGTCCGCCATATGCCGGAACCATGTCGCGAAATAGGCAATCAATGAGGCCAGCGTCAAGATCATGACAACTGTAATTCCGCCAGAGACGATGGCTGGAATATCGAGATTGAAAGCGAGCACAGAAAGCATAAGGGCGGCAAAGCTGATTTGCGCCGCCGTATTGGCCTTGCTCAGTTTGAGGGGATTGATCTCGACAGGGTTGTCCATGATCCAGGAGACAATCACTGCACCCACAATCATGATATCGCGTGAGACAACAAGCACTGCGAGCCAAGTTGGCAGGATGTTGCCAGCGGCAAGTGTTATGTAGATGGAAACAAGCAACGCCTTGTCCGCCAGCGGATCAAGATAAGCACCGAGTTCAGTGCGCATGTCAAAGTGGCGGGCGATGAAACCATCTACAGCGTCTGTAATGCCTGCAGTCACGAACAACACAAAGGCCAGCGTCCATTGCTTGTTGACAATGGCCACGATGACAACTGGCACCAGACAGAAGCGCAGCAGTGTCAGCAAGTTGGCAGGGTTGAGAGCCGAGGTTTGCATGTTTAAAGCACGATAACGATCTTCAGGCGCTTGCCAAGCCGTCATCTACGCCCTACCCGCTTCTCACGAAACGCGCCAGCGAGGAAACCATGAGCAAGAAGCCCGGTGCCCACGGACTGACCTATGCCGATGCAGGCGTGGATATTGATGCTGGCAATGCGATGGTTGAGCAAATCAAGCCTCTTGTCCGCTCCACAAGACGCCCCGGAGCCGATGCTGAAATTGGTGGCTTTGGCGGTCTGTTTGATCTCAAGGCTGCGGGTTTCAAGGATCCCATTCTGGTGGCAGCCAATGATGGTGTGGGCACGAAAGTGAAAATCGCGATTGAAAGCGGCATTCACCACACAGTTGGCATTGATCTTGTCGCGATGTGCGTGAACGATTTGATTGTGCAGGGTGCCGAGCCGCTGTTTTTCCTCGACTATTACGCCACTGGAAAGCTCGTTCCGCAGGTGGGCGTTGATATCGTGCGCGGCATTGCCGAGGGCTGCAAACAGGCGGGTTGCGCTTTGATTGGCGGCGAAACCGCTGAGATGCCGGGCATGTACGCCGGTGAAGACTATGACCTTGCCGGGTTTTCAGTTGGCGCTGTTGAGCGCGGCGAGGTTTTGCCAGCTGGTGTTGCTGCTGAACAGGTTGTCATCGGCCTGCCCTCATCCGGCGTGCATTCCAACGGCTATTCGCTGGTCCGCAAGATTGTGGAGCGCGAGGGCCTGAACTGGAGCGACAATGCCCCGTTTGCAAAGGGTAAAACGCTGGCAGAGGCCTTGCTGACGCCAACGCGCATCTACGTGAAAACAGTGCTGGATCTCATCCATACAGTGGGCGGTATCAAAGGGCTTGTTCACATCACAGGCGGCGGTTTCATCGATAACATTCCGCGTGTTTTGCCTGATGACATCGGTGTTGCTATTGATCTCAATGCTTTTGCCGTTCCTCCGGTTTTTGGTTGGTTGGCCAAATCCGGCGGGTTGGGCGAATTTGAAATGCTGCGTACCTTCAACTGCGGCATTGGAATGGCGCTGATTGTGGACGCTGCGAAAGCTCCCTTGGTGCTTGCCGCTTTGCAGGCACGTCAAGAAACAGGCTATGTGATTGGCAAGACCATACCTGTATCCAAAGGCGATCCGCAGGTTGTGACCTCCGGAGCATTGAAGCTGTCGTGAGTTCTGGAAAAACATCCGGCAAGCGCAAGCGTGTTGCGATCCTGATTTCAGGTCGCGGGTCCAATATGGCCGCCTTGATCGAGGCTGCGAAAGCGCCGGACTATCCAGCCGAGATCGTTCTTGTGGTTAGCAACAAAAGCGATGCCGCCGGATTGGAATATGCTCAGAAGAGTGGCATTGAAACATTCACTCTTTCGCATAAAGCATTCAATTCGCGCGAAGAGTTCGATTTAAAAGTGTCAGAAAAATTGCAATCTGCTGGCATTGAACTGGTTTGCCTTGCCGGATACATGCGCCTGCTTTCAGAAGCGTTTTGCAGCCAATGGCGAGGCCGTATGATCAACATTCACCCATCACTTTTGCCTGCGTTCAAAGGACTGGATACGCATAGGCGTGCGTTGGAGGCGGGTGTCACGGAGCATGGCTGTACGGTGCATTTTGTCACACCGGAGCTGGATGACGGGCCTGTTATTCTTCAGGCTAAAGTGCCGGTTCTGGCGGATGATACGGAAGTCTCGCTCGCTGCACGGGTGCTCGTTCAAGAGCACCGGATTTATCCTGAAGCCCTGGCGATGCTGACCAAAGGGCAGGTTCATTTCGCATAGAGCGAAGTTTTACCCAATCACCGCCTTGGGCTGCGCTGCTCAACCAGAAATGAAATACGCAACAGCACTGCCATGCCAGAAAGATAGTTTTCGTCCGCTGCTGTCCATGCTCTTGGTTTTTCGCATTGCTCGCAGCAAAGCACTGCAACAGTGCGTGCTCCAATCTTGATGGCGAAGTCAAACATCGAAACAATGTTTAGAGGTGCAATGTAGCGCTCTTTCATTGCACTTGTTGCCGGATGCTCTGTGGCGTTTTCGGCTTTTATGACACCACGAGAGAGAATTTCCTCAAAATAGATAGGGCAATCAGTCGCCCGCAATGCGGTGTTGGTGACATCGAAAACCCCGGTACGCGTATCCAGGCTACAGGCACTTGTAATAACGTCGGCAGTTTCGTTGACATACCAGATGCTGGCTCTCGTAGACCCCACGTGATCAACAATGTCCTGGCAAACTGCCTTGTGAACATCGAGTGCAGATGCTTTGTCGGCTGTAAAGTCGCTCAAGGCATTTCTGGATTTGTCCATATCAGCCACTCTCGTTGCAAAGCAATTGCAACCACTGGTTATCCGTCTAACCGATTTAATTCCATAATCAACATTTATAAGGAAAAACACGTATATTTTGTTAATTCACAAAAGCCTCCGCGTCGCAATCACTTTGAACCTGCCTGCAATGAATGCAGGATCAGAGATTGTGGCATTGGATGCTGGATTGGCGCCCGTTGCATGAAAATCCGAGAAAGCCGCGGATTGATTGACGAAAATGTTGCCAACCAGGTTCACAGAGAGGTTGGCACCTGCTCGCCCGAAGGCTTTTTGCGCAAAAGCTATCATCGCATCATCCGTAGCATAAAGCGCTGCTGTGATCGCCCCGTAGGTGAACACTGTCATGGATGCCTGCAGCACGGCTTCGTGCGCATCCGGGCATGCAACGATGAAGGCGATAGGCCCAAAGCGCTCTTCGCAATAAATGTGCTCGTCCTTCATGTTGACAGAAACAAGCAAAGGCGTGGCCATCCGCGCTTCAGCGGCATCCTCAACAGTCGTTGAATCGCGAACAATCTTGCCAAGCTTGCGGGCCGCCGTAATGCGCTTGAGTGTTGCCGGATTCTGGATTGCACCCAATACCCCTTTTGCGCGTGCGGGATCCGCCAGCAGGCGATCAATGGCCGAGGCAATGCCAGCGCCAACGTCATCGAAGGACTTTGGCCCCTCATCCGTCTCAATGCCCTTCTTGGGCACAAATATGTTCTGCGGAGCAGTGCACATCTGGCCGGAGTAGAGTGACAGCGAAAACGCGATGTTGTCACACATCCCCTTGAAATTGGATGTGCCTGTGATGGCAATGGCGTTTACGCCAGCCTCCTCGGAATAAATCTGCTTGTGCGGTTGGGTTTCACGCAGCCACTGACCAAACTGCGATGAGCCGGTGTAGTCGACAATCTCGACTTCCTGCCTTTCAATCAGTTTTTTGGTGACAGGCTTTTCAGCCGTATCAGCTGCCAACAAAACAAGGTTGGGATCAAAACCTGCCTCTGCCAAGACTTCGCGCGCGATGCGCACTGAAATGGCAGCCGGCAAAATGGCCGCTGGGTGCGGCTTGATGATGACACTGTTGCCTGTGGCCAATGAGGCAAACATGCCGGGATAGGTGTTCCACGTAGGGAACGTTGCGCAGCCAATAATCAGCGCCACACCGCGGGGAACAATCTTCCACTGTTTGTCGAGGCGGATGGGATCCCCCTTCCCTTGTGGCTTTTCCCACTGAACCGGCTTTGGAACACGCCGCTGCTCGGCAAGCGCATAGGCAACTGCCTCCAGCGCGCGGTCTTGTGCGTGCGGGCCACCAGCCTGAAAAGCCATCATGAAGGCCTGTCCAGAGGTCATGGAAACCGCGTTTGCGATAAGGAAAGACTGCTTGTTCAGGCGCTCGATGATTTCCAGCAACACGCCTGCCCGATCATCCGGCGTTGCATCTTCCCAGCCTTCTGACGAATCCATTGAAGATGAAATCAGTGTGGCCACTTTGGCTGTGGGGTAACTGACGCCCAGTTTGGGGCCAAAAGGCGAGACCTCTCCGCCCAGTGCAGGACCATCAGCAGGATGCCCGACAAGCTCAAAAGGTTTTCCCAGCAGCGCCTTGAAGGCCGCTTCCTGCTCATCCTTGGCGGTTTCGCCGTAAACTTTGGGCGACGGATTTTCCGGATAGGCGCTCCAGTAGGTGCGCTCATCAATGGCGAGCAAGGCGCGGTCCAGCAAGGCTTTGTGCTTTTCGAGAAAAGGACTCATCTGTGCCTCCGCGGTTGCTCACATCAACGAGAGTGTTATTCATTGACCACACGGTTGGTGAATGCAAGGCTGTCACACAATCAAAGAAAACGTTCGGGAGATGCGTTGACGTGAGCAGGACCGTTCTTGTGGACCATGTTGATACCGTGACGGTGCTGACCCTCAACCGCCCCGACAAACTGAACAGCTTCACAATCGACATGCATGCCGAGCTTGCAGCTGCTTTCGACGCTGTGGCAACGGACAAGACCTGCAAAGCCGTTTTGCTGACTGGTGCCGGGCGCGGATTTTGCGCAGGGCAAGATCTGTTCGACAGGGCAGTTGCGCCTTCAGCCGAGCGGCGCGATCTCGGTGAGAGCCTTGAACTGCGCTACAATCCACTGGTGCGTCGCATGCGCAATCTGGCGAAACCGATTGTGGTTGCTGTCAACGGCGTTGCAGCCGGTGCAGGCGCCAATCTCGCGCTGCACGGCGATATTGTGCTCGCGGCAAAGTCCGCTAAATTCGTGCAATCCTTTGTCAAGATTGGCCTGATGCCGGATTCTGGCGGCACATGGAGCCTCACGCATCTCGTAGGAGAAGCACGCGCCAAAGCGCTGACCATGCTGGCAGAGCCTTTGACGGCAGAGCTTGCGGCCAGCTGGGGCCTCATCTGGAAAGCAGTGGACGACGCAGACTTGATGGCAGAAGCCATGCGAACAGCACAGCAGCTGGCTGCCCTGCCCTCCGTAGCACTGGCTACCATCAAGCAGTCCATCCATGCCGCAGCAACAAACACACTGGATCAACAGCTTGCGGTTGAACTGGCAGGGCAGCGGAAACTTGGCTTTGCCGATGATTATGCCGAGGGTGTTGCAGCGTTCATGGAAAAGCGCTCGCCCGTTTTCAATGATGAGGCCTGACACATGACAGCGATGTCAAAGGAAGAGATCGCGCGCCATTGCGCCGCCGTCATGATGGCAGACGACCATGCAACGCAAAGCCTGGGAATTGAAATCGTCTCTGTTGGTCCAGGCCACGCCATCATGGCGATGACCGTGACCAAAGCCATGACCAACGGGCACGGCACCTGCCATGGCGGCTTCCTATTCACATTGGCTGACAGCGCCTTTGCATTCGCATGCAACAGTTATGGCCCGAGGGTTGTGGCCCAGCATTGCAGCATCACGTTCCTGTCTCCCGGACGATTGGGCATGCGGCTCACGGCTGAAGCTGTCGAGCGCCAGCGCGGTGAACGCTCGGGTATTTCCGATGTGACCATCCGCAGTGAGGATGGGACCGTTATTGCAGAGTTTCGCGGCAACTCGCGCACCGTCCCCGGTTCATTGCTTCCGAGCGCTTAAACCTCATGATTGATCTTACCCCTCCCCGCGCCTCCCTTGATTCCATTGAAATTGCCTCGCGTGACGAGATTGCCGACTTGCAGTTGCAACGCCTAAAAACGACGCTCAGGCACGCCTATGAAAACGTGCCACATTACCACAAGGCCTTCAAAAAGGCGGGTGTTCATCCAGACGACTGCCGCACACTTGCTGATCTCGCGAAGTTTCCCTTCACCACCAAAGCAGATCTCAGAGACAATTATCCCTTCGGCATGTTTGCCGTTCCGCGAGAACAATTGGCCCGCGTCCATGCTTCATCAGGCACAACCGGCAAGCCGACGGTTGTAGGGTACACGCAGAACGACATCGATATGTGGGCCAGTGTCATGGCGCGCTCGATCCGCGCTTCGGGTGGCCGTAAAGGCATGATTTGCCACATCGCCTACGGCTACGGCCTGTTCACAGGTGGCCTTGGCGCGCATTACGGTGCAGAGCGGCTGGGCTGCATGGTCATTCCTGTTTCCGGCGGCATGACCGAGCGGCAGGTGCAGCTCATTCAGGATTTCAAACCTGAGATCATCATGGTCACGCCAAGCTACAGCCTTGCCATTCTGGACGAGTTTAACAAGCAGGGTCTTGATCCTTCAAAGACCTCTCTGAAAGTGGGCATTTTTGGTGCCGAGCCCTGGACCAACGCCATGCGCGGTGAAATCGAGCAGGCTTTCAACATGCATGCCGTTGATATCTACGGCTTGTCCGAGGTCATCGGCCCCGGAGTTGCCAATGAATGCGTGGAAACAAAGGACGGCCTGCACATTTGGGAAGACCACTTCTATCCGGAAATCATCGATCCGGAAACCGGCGCTGTTCTGCCCGATGGCAGCAAAGGCGAGTTGGTTTTTACGTCGCTTACCAAGGAAGCGATGCCAATCATCCGATATCGCACACGGGATCTGACTCGCCTGTTGCCCGGCACGGCGCGCTCCATGCGCAGGATGGAAAAGGTAACAGGCCGCAGCGATGACATGATGATCATTCGCGGCGTCAATGTTTTCCCGACCCAGATTGAGGAGAAACTTCTAACACTCGAAGGCCTCTCTGCTCATTACCAGATCGTGCTGACCCGTGATGGCCGCATGGACGAAATGGAAATCAAGGTTGAGGCCAGAGATGCTGACAGTGGAGTTGGTCAAGCCATGGGGCAAACGCTTGCGATGCGCATTAAGGAAACGATCGGGATTTCAGCCAAAGTGACTGTACTTCCACCCGAGGGCATCGAACGATCTATGGGCAAGGCGCGGCGTGTGATTGATCTCAGGCCCAAGGTTTGAGCTCTGCCAAGGTGCGACTATCCATCCCTGTCAAAGCCGCTTTTGCGTGATATCTTTGCGGAAATGGCAAGCGCAGGGTTCGATGGGCAGCAAGAGGCATGAGTGAGACGAAATACACCATCCGCTTTCAGCCATCGCTCACAAAAATTGCCGCTGAAGACTGGGACGCCTGCGCTGTTGGTGCTTCAGGACACGCAAAGCCCAATCCTTTCGTTAGCCACGCCTTCTTGCTTGCGCTCGAAAAATCGGGATGCACCGGCGCACGCACTGGCTGGAACCCGGCGCATGTGCTTGTGGAAACCGCAGCCGGAGAATTGGTGGCAGCGGCGCCGTGCTATCTGAAAACGCACAGCCAGGGCGAATATGTGTTTGACCACGGCTGGGCCGATGCCTTTGAGCGCGCTGGTGGCCAATACTATCCCAAAGTGCAGGTTTCAG
Organism: Beijerinckiaceae bacterium; assembly: GCA_051649305.1. GTDB lineage: Bacteria > Pseudomonadota > Alphaproteobacteria > Rhizobiales > Beijerinckiaceae > JADCCX01. The sequence continues at coordinate 9,418 of JBOFGV010000082.1, read as the reverse complement.
CGCCCTTCTCGCCAGTGCCGGGGCCGCGCCTTTTGGTGAAAGCAGGGGAGCACGCTGAAGAAGCACGCAAGGCGCTCGTGCAGGGTCTGCGCGCCCTTCGGGATCAAACCGATTCATCCTCAATCCACATCACATTCACGACGCAGGAAGACTGGGAAGCGTTGGGAGCCGATGGTTTTCTGCAGCGAATCGACCAGCAGTTCCATTGGCAAAACAGTGGATACGCCTCCTTTGATGCGTTTCTTGAAAACCTGTCTTCCCGCAAGCGCAAGATGATCCGCCGTGAGCGCCGGGATGCGCTCGCCAATGGAATCACCATCGAATGGTTGACCGGCAAAAACCTTCAGGAAAAACACTGGGATGCGTTTTTTGCTTTCTATGAGGACACCGGTGCCCGCAAATGGGGGCGGCCATACCTCAACCGTGCTTTTTTCAGTGAAATCAGTGAAGCCATGGGGGAGCAAATTCTGCTGATCATGGCTGTGCGTGATGGAGGTTATATCGCTGGCGCTCTCAACCTGATTGGCAATGACGCGCTTTACGGGCGCAATTGGGGTTGCAGTGAGGATCATCCCTTCCTGCACTTTGAGGTTTGCTACTATCAAGCCATCGATTTTGCCATTCAGAACAAAATGTTGCGCGTGGAAGCTGGTGCGCAAGGTGAGCATAAACTGGCGCGCGGATACATGCCAAGCACCACCTATTCTGCTCATGATATCGCCAACAAGAGCCTCCGGCGTGCTGTGGCGGATTATCTCGACCGCGAAAAAGAGCATGTTGCCATGGTGCAAACTGCCCTTGCGGCGGAAGGCCCGTTTCGTAAAATCGGGCAGGACGACAGCGCCAAGCTGTAGCTACGTAACATTACGGATTGGACATTCATCTCTGCTTCATCAGAATGCATGCAGCTTCGTCAACGGGGCGGCATTCAAGTCCGAAGGAGGCTTCGATGGATCGTAGGTTTTTTACTAGAGGATTGCTGGGGGTTGCAGCAGCAGCAGCGGCTGCAGGTGTGATGATGCCGGAAACGGCTGAGGCAGCACCTATGCCAGCCATGCCACCGGAAACACCTGTTTCCGAGGCTGAGAGAACACAGGGTGATTACCGCCCGGACGTTGACGGCGCGCCGACAACCACCAAAGCGCAGTATTACTACCGCCGCCGTGTTTACCGCCGTCGCTTCTACCGTCGCCCACGCTATCGTCGCCGCGTCTATTACCGTCGTCCCATTTACCGCCGCCGTGTCTATTACCGGCCACGGTACTACCGTCCGGTCTATCGCCGCCCGGTTTATTTCTTCTGAGATAATCTGGTTTAATTGACGTGCATTTATCGCCCTCCCCTTGATCGGGGAGGGTTTTTATTGTGACTTGATGGCACAGACCAACTGCGAAGGATGATGCAATGACCATCTATGATCCAGACAATGTCTTTGCCAAAATCCTGCGTGGGGCTTTGCCCGCTTACAAGGTCTATGAAGACAATGATGTATTGGCCTTGATGGACATCATGCCGCGTGGTGATGGCCACACATTGGTTATTCCCAAGACAGAAGCGCGCAATATCCTCGATATTGACGCTGACAAGCTCGCAGTTTTGATCAAAGCTGTGCAGAAAGTGGCAAAAGGCGTGAAATCAGCGATGAAAGCGGACGGCGTTACCATCCAGCAGTTCAATGAAGCCGCTGGTGGACAGGTCGTGTTTCATATCCACTTCCACGTCATTCCGCGCTTTGATGGCGTAAGCCTGCGCCCGCACACACAAACTATGGCTCCGCAAGAGCAGTTGAAAGCGCAGGCGGAGGTTATTCGCGCTGCGCTGGCGCAGTAACTGACTCAAACTTTGCGTGACTGCGCCTCGGCCACAGCCAGAGCTGTCATGTTGACAATGCCGCGCGCTGTGACTGACGGCGTCAACACATGTGCTGGCTTGGCAACGCCCATCAGAATCGGCCCAACTGGCAGGGCATCCATCAGGATCTTGGTCAATTGATAGGCGATGTTGGCGGCATCAAGGTTGGGCATGATCAGGATGTTGGCTTCGCCCTTGAAGCGCGAGTTGGAATTGACCCGCTCGCGGATCATTTCCGACAAGGCAGTATCCGCCTGCATTTCACCATCCACCTGCATATCTGGATTACGCTGGATAATCATGGCCAGTGCTTCGCGCATCTTGCGCGCATCGGGCGAATCGCTGGAGCCGAAGTCAGAGTGAGACAGCAACGCAGTTTTTGGTGTCATGCCAAAGCGGCGCACATGCTGGTCTGCCATAATGGCCATATCGGCGATTTCACGTGCTGTCGGATTCCAGCGCACATGGGTGTCCGCCATGAAGTAGGCTCCCTTGGATGTCACCATCAGCGATAGGGCTGCAAAGTCCTCAACACCGGGTGCCAAACCAATGATGTCCTTGATGTAGCGCAAGCGGGACGTGAAACGGCCTTCCACGCCGCAGAGCATGGCATCAGCATCACCTCGGTGCACGGCAAGAGCCGCAATCACCGTGCTGTTGGTGCGCACGAGTGTGCGGGCGGCACCGGGCGTGATGCCCTTGCGACCGGCAACCTCCTGATAGGTGGTGACATAGTCCCGGTAGCGGGGATCATCCTCAGGATTGACCAGTTCAAAGTCCTTGCCGGGGCGAATGGAAAGGCCAAAACGCTCAAGACGTGTTTCGATGACTGACGGGCGGCCAATGAGGATTGGCACGGCAATGCCATCTTCAACCACAGACTGCACAGCCCGCAACACGCGTTCATCCTCGCCTTCGGCGTAGATAACGCGCTTTGGATTGGCTTTGGCCGCCTGAATCAACGGCTTCATGATAAAGCCTGAGCGGAACACGAAGCGCGAGAGTTGCTCATCGTAGGCGTCAAAATCAGCAATTGGTTTCTTGGCGACACCGGTTTCCATCGCAGCGCGTGCCACAGCCGGTGCAATGCGAAGGATCAGGCGTGGATCAAACGGGCTTGGAATCAGCGAGTCCTTGCCGAATGTCCGCGTTTCACCACCGTAAGCCTTGGCAACGACATCAGACGGAGCTTCACGCGCAAGCTGCGCAATGGCGCGAACAGCTGCCAGTTTCATGGGTTCGTTGATGGTTGTGGCATGCACATCCAGCGCACCACGGAACATATAAGGAAAACACAGGACGTTGTTGACCTGATTGGGATAATCGGATCGACCCGTGCACATCATCGCATCCGGGCGAATGGCCATCGCTTCTGCTGGCATGATTTCAGGATTCGGGTTGGCAAGCGCCATGACCAGTGGCTTCGGGGCCATTTTCTTCAACAATTCAGGCTTCAAAACACCTGCTGCCGAAAGACCAAGGAAAATATCAGCACCTTCGATGATATCCGCCAAAGTGCGGGCCTTGGTCTCCTGTGCGAAGACAGACTTCCAGCGGTCCATGAGCTTTTCACGGCCGGCGTAAACCACGCCCTCAAGGTCTGTAACCGTGATGTTTTTGCGCGGAATGCCGAGTTCCACTAGCAAGTTGAGGCAGGCCAGAGCAGCCGCACCCGCGCCTGATGTCACGAGCTTGACGTCCTTCAGGTTCTTACCCGCGAGTTCCATGGCGTTGAGGACAGCCGCCGCCACAATGATGGCTGTGCCGTGCTGATCGTCGTGGAACACTGGAATGTTCATGCGCTCGCGGCACTGCGCCTCAACCTCGAAGCACTCCGGTGCTTTGATATCCTCAAGATTGATGCCGCCAAATGTTGGCTCCAGTGCCACAACCACATCAACCAGTTTGCTGACGTCCTTTTGGTCAACCTCGATGTCGAAACAATCAATGCCTGCGAATTTTTTGAAGAGGACGGCCTTGCCCTCCATCACAGGCTTTGAGGCCAATGGGCCGATATCACCAAGGCCGAGAACTGCTGTTCCATTGGTAATGACCGCCACGAGATTCTGGCGAATCGTCAATTCAGCCGCCTCAGCAGGATTTTCCTTGATGGCTTCACAGGCAGCAGCAACACCAGGCGAGTAGGCCAGCGCAAGGTCACGCTGGTTACCCAAAGGTTTTGTCGCCTGAATCTCCAGTTTTCCCGGACGCGGGTTGCGATGGTAAAACAATGCGCCGGATTTCAGATCCTGTGAAACATCGCTCATTTTGCCCTCGCCCTAGACTTAAAGTTATCAAGTCTGCTTGCGACGCCTGAAAGCGACGGTCAATCATAAATGGCGTTTACTGCCCATGAATTGAGGAAAAGCACCTTTGCTTCAGCAGTATAACGGCACTTTATGCTGCATTGCAGCATCGAATTGTTGTTTGGCCCGCTTGAATTAAATTTAAAAATGTTAGATGGCTTTAAAGCCCAACGCGGCAAAGTTCTGCGAGGGCGGCTCGGGTCTTTGGAGGAAGACAAGTCAAATGTGAGACGACCAAATGCGCCGGGGGAATGGGGCGCAGGAGTTTCACAAACGGCATAACACTCAAAGGCGAAGCGAAAGCTTCGCCTTTTTCTTTTGGTCAGCGTCGGCCAATTTCGTTGATGATTGCGATGTCAAAAACATTAAGAACGTAGACGGCCCAGAACAAGCAGAACAAAACAACAGATATGCCTGTCGTGATGACAAAAACGCGCAAACCGCGTGTGGCCATCGGTGCGCCAGGTTCCGAGCCTGCAACGACCTCTCCCGCATCAATCTGTGAGCGAATACCAAAGGGCAAGACGGCAAAAAGTGTGACCCACCAGATGATAAAGAAGACAGCGAGGGCAGATGTGACAGCCATGGTTCAGACCTGTTCCAGTTCAACAAGCGTGCCGCAGAAGTCCTTGGGGTGCAGAAACAGCACCGGCTTGCCATGGGCACCAATGCGCGGTTCGCCTGTGCCGAGCACGCGCGCGCCCTGCCCTGTCAGATGATCGCGCGCTGCAATGATATCCGCTACCTCGTAGCAAATGTGGTGAATACCGCCGTCGGCGTTTTTCTCCAGAAATTTTGCAATCGGGCTGTCTGTGCCCAAAGGTTCCAGCAATTCAATCTTGGTGTTGGGCAGTTCCACGAACACAACAGTCACACCATGTTCTGGCAGGGTTTGGGGCGGTGAAAGCGTAGCACCCAAGGTGTCGCGATAAACAGCTGAAGCTGCTTTGATGTCTTTTACAGCAATGGCAACGTGGTTCAATCGCCCTAGCATGATGCGCTCCTGCGGCTTTACACCAGTGTTACCAGCACGTGGCAAATCGGCTTTTTGTTCCATTCCTGCGAAATGGCGTTGCGCAAGCCACGTTCAAGCGCCTGTTTGACAGCTTGCGGGTCACGGCGTTTGGCTTTTGGCAGGTTTTCCAGCAGGTCTTCTGCAGTCTCCAGAACAAAGGCATCGAAATCTGTGCCATCGCCGGTTGTTATCGGGAAACCAGCCGTCATCACTTCGGCATCGCTCATCAGTGTGCCATCAACATCCATGGCGATAGCGACGGAAACGACGCCTGCAAAGGAAAGCTTTTTGCGCTCAGGCACGGTGCGGTCCGTGGCCTGCACAAGCAGATTGCCGTCTTTGAAAATACGGCCGACATGGACCTGATCCACAACGCCAGGCTCTCCGGACAATTGAACCACATCGCCGTTGAAGGCCCGCACAACAAAAGGCACGCCCTGCGCCTTGGCGAAAGCCGCGTGCTCCGTCAGATGCGACGCTTCACCATGGGCGGGAATAGCCAGTCTTGGCCGAACCCATTGATAGAGCTGTTTCACCTCATCCCGGCGCGGGTGGCCGGAGACATGCACGAGATGCGTGCGATCGGTGATGACTTCGATGCCCTGCTTGTAAAGGCCATTGATGATGTTGCCGACTTCCTTCTCGTTGCCCGGAATGGTGCGGGACGAGAAGATCACGCGGTCGCCCTTTGACAATGTCACATCGGGATGCTCATCGCGTGCAATGCGTGCCAGCGCCGCACGTGGCTCGCCCTGGCTGCCTGTCAGCAACGCCACCACCTTGTCTGGCGGCAGGTAGCCATAGGCATCTGCACTGCGGAATTCTGGCAGACCATCGAGCATGCCCATATCCCGCGCCACCCCGACCACGCGGTCCATGGCACGGCCAACGCAAATGACCTCGCGGCCGCAGGCATAGGCGGCTTCAGCTGCAGAGCGCAGGCGGGCCACATTTGAGGCAAAAGTGGTGACAGCCACACGGCCCGGCGAATTGGCAATCAGATCCTTGAGTGCTTTCGACACATCTGCTTCTGACGGTGAAATACCATCGCGGAAGATGTTGGTAGAATCAGCCACCATTGCGAGCACGCCTTCGTCGCCAATTTCGCGCAGGCGTTTTTCGTCTGTTGGCAGGCCAACAACCGGTGTTGGATCTGTCTTCCAGTCACCTGTGTGTATGACAGTGCCCGCCGTTGTGCGGATGGCAAGAGCGCAGGATTCCGGCACTGAGTGTGCAACCGGGATGAACTCGACATCAAACGCGCCGATCTTGTGGCGGCTGCCTTGCTTGACAATAATGACCGGGATCTTCGGCGCGCCGGGTTCTGACAGGCGGCGTACTTCAAGAAGATCGGCGGCAAACTGCGTCATGTATACCGGGCAGCCAAGCCTTGGCCACAAGGTCGCGAGCGCACCGAAGTGATCCTCATGCGCGTGGGTGATGACGATGCCTGCGAGGTTCTTGCGCTCTTTTTCAATGAAGCGTGTGTCTGGCAAAACAAGATCGACGCCCGGAATATCTGGCCCGCCGAAGGACACGCCAACATCCACCATCAGCCATTGGCCGTTCTTGCCACGACCAAGACCATAAAGCGCGGCGTTCATGCCAATTTCGCCAAGGCCACCGAGGGGAACAAAATAGAGATCAGTTGATGTTGTCATAGAGTGGATCAAGGGCTTTCAAGGAGGGAATGCAGATTTTGGTATTGCTCATGAGCTTATGCCGCTCACTTGTCGAGCGGAAAGACATCTCCTGCATCAATCCGCAGCAGGCCTGTTCTTGTTTCCAGCAGCAATCGACCATCAGGATCAATGTCTTTAAACACGCCTGTTACTGCCCCTTGTGAAGAGCGAACGCTGATGCGTTGCCCGAGATGCGCAGCCAGTGCCAGCCAACGGGCACGAATGAGCGGAAATCCGCTGCCGTCGCCAAAATCTGCGAGTTGCCGCACGATTTCTGATGAGAGCTTTTGAAAGAGAGTTTCGACAGTCAGATCAGGCGCTGCTGTTTTTAGATGTGTCGCGGCATAAGGCGTATCATCGGGATGAGACGCGACATTGACGCCGATGCCAACGGCGACAGCTGCGCCTTTGTTCAGGCCTTCAAGCAGGAGGCCTGAGGCTTTTGCGCCTGATAGCAACAGGTCATTTGGCCATTTCAAACCAAGGGCTGCATCTGCTCCAAGACAGCGAGTTGCCGCGTTTGCGAGTGCAACGCCTGCAACAAAGCCGAGCTTGGGTTGATCCTTCAGGGCACACGGCGCTGGCAACAGCAATGTCATCGAGAGGTTGCCAACCGGGCTGGACCAAGCCCTGCCCTGTCTGCCACGTCCGGCGGTTTGTTGGTTCGCTGTGATCCAGAGTCGACCGGTTAACAGCTCCGCGCTTTGGCGGCGCGCCTCTTCCATGGTGGAATCGACGCTGTCAAAATGGAGCAGTCGGTCACCTGTTGTCTGTAGTTCCGATGGAAGCTGCATCAGGTCCGCAGCTTACGCTCAGAACAAGCTTTTCGCCGCAACACCTGCAGCCGAGACGAAGGGGCCGGCAAAGAGCGCGAACAGAAAGACGAAACCGAAAGTGATGGCAATAACAGCCTTCACTTCAGCAGCACCATCTTCGTATGTCTGCGTGCTTTCATCAAAGTACATCACCTTGACGATGCGCAGATAGTAGAATGCCGAGACAACGCTGGAAACGATGCCGATGACTGCGAGCACAAACAATTTGGCGTTGATGGCAGCAGCGAAGGCATAGAACTTGCCGAAAAAGCCAGCGAGTGGCGGAATGCCGATCAGCGAGAACATCAGCATTGCCAGGATGAACGCGATACCGGGTCGCGTGCGGGACAGGCCCGCGAGATCGCTGATCGTTTCAGCGTGGCCAAGCTTTCCACCAGCTGTGGATGTGCGCAGGGCCAGCAGGCAGGCGAAGACGCCGGCGGTCATCATGAGATAAACCGCCATGAAGATGGCCACGCCCTGCACGCCGATTTCCGTGCCTGATGCCAGAGATGTAAGCGCATAGCCCATGTTGCTGATCGACGAATAAGCCATCAGGCGTTTGAGGTTCTGCTGGCCAATGGCAGCAAAAGCGCCAAGCACCATGGAAGCGATGGCGAGGAATGCCACGATCTGCTGCCACTGCATTGTAATGCCTGGGAAGGCGTCAATCATGATGCGGGTGAAAAGCGCCATGGCCGCCATCTTGGGAGCGCCCGCGAAGAAGGCTGTCACGGGCGTCGGCGAGCCTTCATAGACATCAGGCGTCCACATGTGGAACGGCACAGCAGACACCTTGAAGGCAAGGCCTGCGAGCACGAACACCAGACCGAACACAGCGCCCGTGGCGGCCTTGCCCTGCAGAACCTTGGCGATGGTCTCGAAGTTCACGTTGCCGGTGAAGCCGTAAATGAGTGACGCACCGTAAAGCAGCATGCCGGAAGAGAGTGCGCCCAGCACGAAATACTTCAGGCCTGCTTCCGAGGATTTCGCATCATCGCGGTGGATAGATGCCACGACGTAGAGCGAAAGTGACTGCAGTTCGAGGCCGAGATAAAGCGCCATGAGATCATTGGCAGAAATCATCATCAGCATACCAAGCGTGGCGAGCGTTACGAGGATCGGATACTCGAACTTCTCGATAGCGTGGCGGCGCATGTAATCCATGCTCAAAAGTACGGCGATAATCGCGCCGCCAAGAGTGAGCACCTTCATGAAGCGGGCAAAGCCATCGCTGACGAACGAGCCTTCGAAGGTCACAACGCGGGCGTTGTCCTGTGTTGCCACAAGTACCAATGCGCCAAGCATCAAAGCAATTGTCAGGAGATCAATCAGACGCTGAGCCTTTTGGCCACGAATGGCGCCAATCAGGATCATGACCAAGGCACCGGCGGCCAGCAGGATTTCCGGAAGGGCGGGGCCGAAGGCAGGAACAGCAAAGATGGGGGTGGTGATCATGATCTTTGTCTCACTGCGCCAGCATCGCGGTCTTGGAAGCGGCAGCGATAGCCGCGTTGTAGGTCTTCAGCATTTGATCGATTGACGCTGCCGAGGCATCAAGGATTGGACCGGGCTGAACACCGTAATAGATCGTCAGCACCACGAGCGGGGCCAGCATCGCCATTTCGCGGCGGTCGAGATCAGGAATTGTCTCGAACACCGGTCGCTTGATTTCGCCAAATACAACGCGGGCAAACAGCCAGAGTGCGTAGCAGGCTGAAAGGATAACGCCGGTTGTGGCAAAGAATG